>NZ_JBIVBS010000003.1:0-288881 GCF_044746205.1 Streptomyces sp. NPDC086549
CATGACGATGGAGTCCTTGCCGCCGGAGAACAGGATCACCGGCCGCTCGAACTCGCCCGCCACCTCACGGAAGATGTGCACCGCCTCGGACTCCAACGAGTCCAGGTGGGAGAGGGTGTAGGGCGTGCCCGTGCCCTCCTCGGCCGTCGCGACGGGCGTCGTCATGCCAGTCCCCTCTCGATGAGCAGGGCGTGCAACGACGCCGCGGACTCCTGCACGGTCTGGTTCTGCGACTCGATCCGCAGATCGGGCGACTCGGGCGCCTCGTACGGGTCGTCGACCCCGGTGAGCCCCGTCAGCTCGCCCGCGGCCTGCTTGGCGTACAGACCCTTCACATCGCGTACGGAGCACACCTCGACCGGGGTCGCCACGTGCACCTCCAGGTACGGCGTCCCGCCCTCCTGGTGGCGCCCCCGTACCGCCTCGCGGCTGTCGGCGTAGGGCGCGATGACCGGGACCAGCGCCTTGACGCCGTTGCGGGCGAGCAGCTCGGCGAGGAAGCCGATGCGCTGCACGTTGGTGTGCCGGTCTTCGCGGCTGAAGCCGAGGCCCGCCGAGATGAACTCGCGGATCTCGTCACCGTCGAGCACCTCGACGAGGTGGCCCTCCGCACGCAGCCGGCCGGCCAGCTCGTACGCGATGGTGGTCTTGCCGGCACTCGGCAGACCCGTGAGCCAGACGGTGGCTCCGGTCGTCACGTCGTTCTCCAATGTCGTAGTGGGCACGGTCATGTCAGCCGTGCAGCCCGCACTCGGTCTTGGCGCGGCCCGCCCAGCGGCCGGCCCGCGCGTCCTCGCCCGCCAGGACCCGGCGGGTGCAGGGGGCGCAGCCGACGGAGGCGTAGCCGTCCATCAGCAGGGGGTTGGTCAGTACGCCGTGTTCGGCGACGTACGCGTCCACGTCCTCCTGCGTCCAGCGGGCGATCGGGGAGATCTTGACCTTCCGGCGCTTCTCGTCCCAGCCGACGACGGGGGTGTTCGCCCGGGTCGGGGACTCGTCGCGGCGCAGACCGGTCGCCCAGGCCTGGTAGTCCTTCAGGCCCTCCTCCAGCGGCTGGACCTTGCGGAGCTTGCAGCACAGGTCGGGGTCGCGGTCGTGCAGCTTCGGGCCGTACTCCGCGTCCTGCTCGGCGACCGTCTGACGCGGGGTGAGCGTGATGACGTTGACGTCCATCACGGCCTCGACCGCGTCGCGGGTGCCGATGGTCTCCGGGAAGTGGTAGCCGGTGTCGAGGAAGACGACGTCCACGCCCTTCATCGCACGGGATGCGAGATGGGCGACCACCGCGTCCTCCATCGAGGAGGTCACACAGAAGCGCCTGCCGAAGGTGTCCGCCGCCCACTGGAGGATCTCCAGGGCGGAGGCGTCCTCCAGGTCACGTCCCGCCTGCTCGGCGAGCGCCTTCAACTCCTCGGCCGTACGCTCTTCCTGAGCCGTCGTCATATCCGGTCGTCCCCTCCGTTGTCGGCTCGCTGAAGCCCCCTGGCGAGCAGCCCGAGGAACTTCAGCTGGAAAGCGCGGTTGCACGCCGCGCATTCCCAGGCGCCGTGACCGCCTTCGAGCGCCTCGCTCGGACGCAGGTCCTCGTCGCCGCAGTAGGGGCAGTAGAAAGGCGCCGCACGCTCGCTCACGACAGTGCCTCCTCGGAAGCTCGGGCGGCCCACGTCGCGAACCGTTCGCCGTCCTCGCGCTCCGCCTGGAACCGCTTGAGCACGCGCTCGACGTAGTCCGGCAGCTCCTGCGAGGTGACCTTCAGGCCGCGGACCTTGCGGCCGAACCCGGCCTCCAGGCCCAGCGCGCCGCCCAGGTGCACCTGGAAGCCCTCGACCTGCTCGCCCTTGTCGTCGAGGACGAGCTGGCCCTTGAGGCCGATGTCCGCCACCTGGATACGGGCGCAGGCGTTCGGGCAGCCGTTGATGTTGATGGTGAGCGGCTCGTCGAAGTCCGGGAGCCGGCGCTCCAGCTCGTCGATCAGCGAGATGCCGCGCGCCTTCGTCTCCACGATGGCGAGCTTGCAGTACTCGATGCCGGTGCAGGCCATGGTGCCGCGCCGGAACGGGGACGGGTGCACGGTGAGGTCCAGTGCCTCCAGCCCCTCGACGAGCGAGTCGACCTGGGTCTCGTCGACGTCCAGCACGAGCATCTTCTGCTCGGCGGTCGTGCGGACCCGGCCCGAACCGTGTGCCTCGGCGAGGTCGGCGATCTTCGACAGCGTGGTGCCGTCGACCCGGCCGACGCGCGGCGCGAAGCCGACGTAGTAGCGGCCGTCCTGCTGCCGGTGCACACCGACGTGGTCGCGCCACCGCTCCACGGGCTGGGCGGGCGCGGGTCCGTCGACGAGCTTCCGCTTGAGGTACTCGTCCTCCAGCACCTGCCGGAACTTCTCCGCGCCCCAGTCCGCCACCAGGAACTTCAGGCGGGCGCGCGTACGAAGGCGCCGGTAGCCGTAGTCCCGGAAGATCGAGATGACGCCCTCATAGACGTCGGGGACCTCGTCCAGCGGCACCCAGGCGCCGAGCCGGACGCCGATCTTCGGGTTGGTGGACAGGCCGCCGCCGACCCACAGGTCGAAGCCGGGGCCGTGCTCGGGGTGCTCGACACCCACGAACGCGATGTCGTTGATCTCGTGCGCCACGTCGAGCAGCGGGGAGCCGGAGATCGCGGACTTGAACTTGCGGGGCAGGTTGGAGAAGTCCTTGTTGCCGATGATCCGGCGCTGGATCTCGTCGACGGCCGGGGTGCCGTCGATGATCTCGTCCTCGGCGATCCCGGCGACGGGCGAGCCGAGGATGACGCGGGGGGTGTCACCGCAGGCCTCGGTCGTGGAGAGCCCGACCGCTTCGAGGCGCTCCCAGATCTCGGGAACGTCCTCGATCCGGATCCAGTGGTACTGCACGTTCTGCCGGTCGGTGATGTCCGCGGTGCCCCGCGCGAACTCCTGGGAGATCTCACCGATGACCCGCAGCTGCTGGGTGGTGAGCCGTCCGCCGTCGATCCGCACCCGCAGCATGAAGTGGGTGTCGTCCAGCTCCTCCGGCTCCAGGATCGCGGTCTTGCCGCCGTCGATCCCGGGACGGCGCTGGGTGTAGAGCCCCCACCAGCGCATACGCCCGCGCAGGTCGTTGGGGTCGATCGAGTCGAAGCCGCGTTTGGAGTAGATCGTCTCAATGCGTGTCCGCACATTGAGACCGTCGTCGTCCTTCTTGAACTGTTCGTTGCCGTTGAGCGGGGTGAAGTGCCCCGCGGCCCACTGACCCTCACCGCGATGACGGCTCACCCTGCGGCGGGGCGCGGAGGCGGCAGGGTTCTGCGGGGTGGCGGCCATGGTTCTACGTCCTTCGGGACCGGCGGAAAGCGGCTTTGACCTGCGCATATGGGCGCATTGGGGCATACGTGCGCGTCATTGCGCGAGAGGTGAAAACGGGGAATGTCGGCGTTGCTGGGCCCGTGGCCGAAGGCCACCAGGGGCAGTTCAGCTCGCCGGACAGATGGCGCTGGACATGCGGCCGAGGTCGACGTGCCGCCGACTCACCAAGGCAATTCCAGTTCCAGACATGACGGAAGCGTGTCACGGAGATCTGGACACAGTCCAGCTTTATCCATCATGCGGACACCCTTGTCCCGGCATGCGAGACAAGGGTGTCGTCGGTCACACGATGTGCGCGGGGTCTTGTCGGCGCAGGTCAGGCGGGGTAGGCCCCGGACCAGGGGCCCGGCGTGGGCGCCTCGGCCTCCTCCTCGACCTTGGTGTCGAACAGCTTGAAGCCGCGGCGCTGGTAGTTGGCCATGGCGTGCTCGCCGTCCTTGCTGCACGTGTGCAGCCACACCCGCTTCGTCGGGACGCGCTCCGGCCGGCGTTCCGCCAGGTCCCATGCCCGGGCCGTGCCGTAGGACAGCAGGTGTCCACCGATCCGCCGTCCCCGGAAGGCTGGGATCAGACCGAAGTAGCTGATCTCCACGGCCCCGTCGTCCTGGGGGTCGAGCTCGACGTAGCCGGCGGGCGTGCCCCGGTCGTAGGCCACCCACGTCTCCACACCCGGCCGGTCCAGGTGCTCCTGCCACCGGGCGTAGGTCCAGCCGAGCCGGTCGGTCCACAGGATGTCACCGCCCACCGAGGCGTAGAGGAAGCGGCTGAACTCGGGGGAGGGGACCTCGGAGAGGACGATCCGGACGTCGCCGTCGGGGGCGGCCGCGGGAAGGAGGTCGGCCGGGGACGTCTGCTCCAGGGACCAGGTGGTGACGATGACGCTGCTCATGCAGGCCAGGGAATCATCTACCCCAGTGAACTGTCGATCGAGCTCAGCGGGACGGAGAACAGCATCCGGTCCGACAGTGACCAGACCTCGCCCGTCTCCTGCCAGTAGGAGAGCGGCCCCGCGCCCTGTGCCCAGCAGTGGTGGGTCGCGTCCGAGCCGCAGCGGGCGGCCTTCGCGCCCGCGGAGTCCTGGCGCCACAGGCTGCCGCGGCCGTCCGGGGAATCGGCCTGGCGTCCGACGTACCAGGCGGTCCGTGTCGTCCCGGGCGGGTGGTGGGCCAGCACGCCCCGGATTCCGGCGGCCCGTGTCTCGTACGCCTCGACGGCGTCCACCCGCCCCGCCGGGTCCGTGGCGAGCAGGCCGCTGCGGGCGGGATCCCTGCTGAAGTCGTAGCGCCACAGGCGGGCGTGCCGGTCGCTGTCGGCCGGGGTCCACTCGCTCATGACGAGACTGTCGGGCGCCGAGCCGCGGTCGAGGGAGAGGCTGCCCGGACAGGGCGGCCCGGAGGCGGAGCATCGTCCGGCCGGGAAGCGGTAGGTGCCCACCGCCGGCATCACGAACCGGTAGCCGTCGGCCGACCAGCCGCCGGGCACTTTGCCGATCGCCGGGCTGTCGACCGTGGTGCGCTGTATGCGGTTGAGGTCGTAGACGTAGAGGGCGTCGCTGTCGCCCGCCTCCGTGGTGACCAGCAGTTTGTCCTGGTACCACACCATGCCTGAGACATGCGAGGCCAGGCCCCGGTAGTCACGGCCGTCGGCGGTCGGGACCACC
The DNA here is from genome assembly GCF_044746205.1 of Streptomyces sp. NPDC086549. Lineage (NCBI taxonomy): Bacteria > Bacillati > Actinomycetota > Actinomycetes > Kitasatosporales > Streptomycetaceae > Streptomyces > Streptomyces sp. NPDC086549. The sequence continues at coordinate 5,028 of NZ_JBIVBS010000003.1, forward strand.
AGCAGTACCCAGCCGTACGCGGGACGGGCGGGGTCGTCGGCGTCGACGAAGGCGACCCGGGCCAGGCCCCGTTCGGCGGCGGGGCCGGAGGTCGTGCTGTGTGTCCAGCCGGCCAGGATCACCCGGTTCGCGCCCCAGAGGCCGTCGTCGTCGGCGTCCCCGGACGTGGTCACCGACGCGGGTCGCCAGTCCGGCGTGGCGCTGTCGGAGGGGTCCCAGCAGTACGCGTGCGCGGCCCCCGGCGCGGCGGGCAGCGACTCCCGCTCGGCGGAGGTGCAGTCGGCCGCGTCGAGCAGGGTGCGGTCGGCGCTGTCCAGTACGGCGGAGACACCGACCGGGCGGCCCATCGCACCGGCCAGCCGGTCGAGCGTGCGCCGCGGCACCAGATGCTCCTGGAGTCGCAGTTTCCCGGTCTCGGCGGAGGAGGTGACCGGCTTCAGCGCGCCCAGGTCCTCGGCGACCGTGGCCTGCGAGGCGCTGATCATGGTGGCGGCCGCGGTGAGCGCGATCGCGGTTCCGGCCAGGAACGCACGCAGGGCACGGCCCCGCTTGCGCCGGCGATGTCTGCCGCGATGCTTCATGCTTCCTCCCTGGCGGGCCAACTGCGCCTGATGGTCTGTACGTTGACCAAGGAGCAGGTGGGGAGGCCCGTAGAGGGGATGCTACGACAGCCGGACGCGGCACAGGCCGAAGACCCTGCAAAAATGCGGAAGACACCCCCCGGATGCGCCGAATCGGTACAAGGCATATGCCGGCGGCGGTACCCTTTCACGGAGTGTGTGCCGTCGCCCACCCCTGGGTGACCGCCGGGGCCGTCGAGTGCGGCAGCAGGTCACGGGGGTCGTCGGGCAACAGCACCTCGACTTCCGCGTCTTCGCAGAAACGATACGGCCGGTGTTCCAGAAACGCCCCCAGATACCGCCGGATCCGCGACATCTCCGCCCGGACCGTCACCGTACGGGACGGATCACCGAACATGTCCTCCGCCAGGCCCGCCGCGCTGCGGCCCGACCGGCGCACCGCCAGCAGGTACAGCAACTCGGCATGCCGGGGACTGAGTTCACGCGACCAGGAGCCCGCGCAACCGGAGACGGACACCGACCAGCGGCGCGGCTGGGTGAGATCCAGCACCACACGGGAGACGCCGGACGGCGGCGCATCGTCCACCACACGCACCAGCCAGCCCCCGGCCAGCGGCTCCACCGAGCACAGCCCGAGCGCCGGCAGCCACCGACGGCCCGCCGACAGGGACTTGGGCAGCGCGACCCGCCGCACGTACGGCATCCCGGTGACCGCCGCCGTCCAGCCGTCCCGGTCCACCACCAGCGCCCGCCCGTCGAGCCGGGCAAGGACCGGGGCCGCCACGGCACGCAAGCGCTCCAACGAGTTCAGGTGCAGCTCCCGCAGCCGTGCCTCGGCGAGCCTGGCCACCGAGTCCACCCAGGCGAGCGTGGCCGGATGCATCGTCTCCAGGGGACCGCTGACGTCCACCACGCCCAGCAGCGCGCCGTCCCGGGGATCGGTGATCGGGGCGCCCGCACACGTCCAGGACGTGTGCGACCGCGCGAAGTGCTCGGCCGCGAAGACCTGGACGGGCCGGCGCACCACGGCCACCGTGCCCACACCGTTGGTGCCGACGACGTCCTCCCGCCAGTCCGCGCCCAGCTCCAGCCCGACCCCGTCCGCCTTGCGCAGCACCGGCGAACAGCCCTCCCGCCACAACACCCGGCCGTCCGCGTCCGCGACCACCATGATGTGCCGGGCGACGTCCGCCACCGAGAGCAGCCCCTCCCGCAGCACCGGCAGCACATGCCGCAACGGCGACTCCTCCCGCCTGCGCCGCAGCTCCCCGGCGCCGAGCAGCCCGGACCTGAAATCGCGGTCCGGGTCGACCCCGCTGCGCAGCATCCGCCCCCAGGACTGCCCGATCACCGGCCGGGGCGCGATCCGCGTACGCTCTCCGGCGAGCGCGGCCTCCCGCACCTCACTGAGCAGCCGAGCCGCCTGCACCGCGTCGACGGCGGCGAGTTGCGCCACATTCATCGGCGGGTTCGCCACGGGGGTCCTCCCGGAAACGCTGGAACACACGGTTGCCGAGCCGTCCGGGTGGCGGGTTCCGGTCCGACTGCACGTCTCATAGTGCCGTTCGACGGCCCGTGAGGAACACGGTCCGCGCATATATGCCAACAAGTTGCAACCCCTTGCAACCCTGGCGAACGGCCGGAGCGTGTCTGAAACTTGAGCAGCGCCGCCCCGGGCGGCGTTCGTGGCCTCGAACAGGCCGTGAGCCGGGGGTGGTGCCGTGTCGGCGCGGCACCACCCCCGCGACCTGTGCCCGCGAGCCGGAAAACGAGGCGTTCGGGCAGGTCAGGAAACCGGCCGAGCCCGCGCCACCACCGACGCAAGGTCCAAGGTGTGCGGCAGCGTGCCGAACGCCGAGCCCCAGTCGCCGCCCAGCCGGGACGCGCAGAACGCGTCGGCGACCTCCGGCGGTGCGTACCGCACCAGCAGCGACCCCTGCAACACCAGCGCCATACGCTCCACCAGCCGCCGGCCACGCCCCTCGGCACCCTCCAGGTCACCGAGTTCGGCCAGCAGATGCTTGACCGCGGCATCCAGCCGGTGATCGGCGCCGCGCGCCCGGCCGATCTCCAGAAGGTAGGCGTCGAACGCCTCCGGCTCCCGCCGCAACGCCCGCAGCACGTCCAGCGCCTGGACGTTCCCCGCGCCCTCCCAGATGGAGTTCAGCGGCGACTCGCGCACCAGCCGCGGCAGCCCCCACTCCTCGACGTAACCGTTGCCGCCCAGGCACTCGGCCGCCTCCACCGCCACCGGCGCACAGCGCTTCGTCACCCAGTACTTGGCGGCCGGCACCGCCAGCCGCAGCAACGCCCGCTCCTGCTCGCCCCCGTCGTCGTACGCGGCCGCCAGCCGCAGCGCGAGCGCCGTCGCCGCCTCCGACTCCAGCGCGAGGTCGGCCAGAACATTGCGCATCAGCGGCTTGTCGACCAGCTTCCCGCCGAACGCCTCGCGGTACGAGCAGTGGTGCACCGCCTGCGCCACCGCCTGCCGCATCAGCCCCGCGGAGCCGAGCACACAGTCGAGCCGGGTCGCGGCGACCATCTCGATGATCGTCCGCACCCCGCGCCCCTCCTCGCCCACCCGGCGCGCCCAGGTCCCGTCGAACTCGACCTCACCGGAGGCGTTCGACCGGTTGCCCAGCTTGTCCTTGAGCCGCTGGACGAGAAACGTGTTCCGCGCGCCGTCCTCCAGCACACGCGGCACCAGGAAGCAGGTCAGCCCGCCGTCGGCCTGGGCGAGGACCAGGAACCCGTCCGACATCGGCGCCGAGCAGAACCACTTGTGCCCGGTCAGCTCATACGTCCCGTCCTCGGCGAGCGGCCGTGCCACGGTCGTGTTCGCCCGCACGTCGCTGCCGCCCTGTTTCTCGGTCATGCCCATCCCGAAAACAGCTCCGGCCTTCAGCCGGGCGGGCCGCAGCTCGCGCTCGTAGACCGTGGACGTCAGCCGCGGCTCCCACTCGGCGGCCAGCCCCGGATCGGTGCGCAGCGCGGGAACCGCCGCGTGCGTCATCGACAGCGGGCAGCAGTTGCCAGCGTCCACCTGCGTCCACACCAGGAACCCGGCCGCCCGCCGCACATGCCCCGCCGGACGCACCCACGCGGTGGTCAGCCCCGCCCCGACCCCCTTGCCGAGCAGCCGGTGCCAGGCCGGATGGAACTCGACCTCGTCGATCCGGTTCCCGTACCGGTCGTGCGTGCGCAGCCGCGGCGGGTTCTCGTTCGCCTGCACCCCCCACTCCTGCACCTGCGCCGAGCCCGCGCTCCGGCCCAGCGCGGACAGCTCGTCGCGCACCTCGCCGAGCACACCGGCGTCGGTGTGCCGCTCGACGGCCTCCACCAAGGCGCGGTCGGCCGCGAAGACGTCGTATCCGACCAGCGCAGGAGGCTGGTTCGTCACGGTGTGGGTGGTGCTGCGTGCCATGTCTGCGAACCTGCCCGGAGCCGACGACGGTGGTCACCAGACTGACACACCGCCCGGACCGGACGCGTCCGCTCCGGTCACCGGCCGCGGGACCCTCCCGGCGATCATCCCGGAAGGTGAGGAGGGTGCGGCGCGGCGGATACCTTTAGGTCGTGCAGCCAGCAAGTGAACCCCCAGAGCAGCCGGCCGGTCGGCTCCACCGGGCCAGAGCCCTCTACCGGAACGTCTCCAAGCGCAGGACCGCCTGGCTGCTGCTGAAGGACACCGTCGACTCATGCATGGAGTACCGCATCCTCGGCCTCGCGGCCGAGGCGGCGTTCTTCACCCTGCTGTCGGTCCCGCCCCTGCTGCTCAGCCTGATCGGGCTGCTCGGCTACGTCGACGACTGGACCGGCGCGGACACCATCGCCAGCCTGGAGAACAACCTCCTGGAGGCGTCCCGCACCATCCTCTCCGACAAGGGCGTACGCGAGATCGCGGAGCCGATCCTGCACGACGTGATGAAGGGCGGCCGCCCCGACGTCATCTCCATCGGCTTCCTGTTCGCCCTGTGGTCGGGCTCCCGCGCGGTGAACGTCTTCATCGACACGATCACCGTGATGTACGGCCTCGACGGCGTCCGCGGCATCGTCAAGACCCGGATCATGGCGTTCCTGCTGTTCATCGTGGCCCTGCTGATCGGCTCGGTGGCACTGCCGCTGATGGTGGCCGGGCCCGACGCGGTGGTGCGGATCGTGCCGTGGTCGGAGACGGTCGTACAGGTCCTGTACTGGCCCGTCGTGATCGTCCTGTCGGTCGCCTTCCTGACGACGCTCTACCACGTGTCCGTGCCCGTCCGCTCCCCGTGGATCGAGGACGTGCCCGGCGCGCTGGTCGCCCTGGCCATGTGGATCCTGGGCAGCTTCCTGCTGCGCATCTACCTCACGAACACCATCGAGGGCGCCACGATCTACGGCTCCCTCGCCGCCGCGGTCGCCGTACTCCTGTGGATCGGTGTGTCCGCCTTCGCCGTGCTGGTCGGCGCCGCGGTGAACGCCGCGATCGACCGGGTCTGGCCGGCCGCCGCCACGGCCGCGGCCCGCGCCACCACCGAGCGGCTGCGCGAGGCGGAGGTCGCCGAGTACGTCGCCCGCGTCGCCGCGGCCCGCGAGGCCGACCCCGACGACCTCGACATGCCGTCCGAGTTCCCGGAACGCTGGTCCCGCTTCCTGCCCCCGGACGATGTCACGGCGCGACTGCGCACCCACGTGAAGAGCACCCACCACCACTCGCACAAGGGAAGCGGCAACGGGACACCGAAGGACAAGTGACGCAGCCGTAACCGGCAGGCGGGAGCGACCACCTGGCGGCAGCGACTGCCCGGCCGCAGCGACCACCCGGGGGAGCGATCACCTGGCGGCAGCGACCACCCAGCGGGAGCGACCATCCTGGCGGCAGCACCCCCCGTCCGACCGCCGCCTACGGCTTCCACACCCCGGCCGCCGCGGCCTCCCTCGCGAAGTCCCCGAAGTCCCGCGGCTCCCGTCCCAGCACCTCCCGCACCCCGTCCGAGAGGTACGCGTTCCGTCCGTCGAGCAGCGACTCGAACAGGTCCACCAGGAACTCGACCTCCGCGGCCGGCACTCCGAACCCGGCCAGGATCTCGCCGTACTCCCGGGCCGGCACGGGCCGGTACGTCAGCTCGCGCCCCGTCGCCGCCGCGATCTCCGCGACCGCCGCCCCGAACGTCAGCAGCCGGGGCCCGGTAAGGGCCAGAGCCCGGCCGGCGTACCGGTCGTCGACCGCACCGAGCACCGCCACCACCACGTCCGCGATGTCCCGCACGTCGATGAACGGCTCGCGCACCTCACCGCCCGGGAACACCAGCTCCCCGCCCTCCCGCAACCCCTCCACCAGCGGACCCTCACTGAAGTTCTGGAAGAACCAGGCGGCCCGTACGACCGTCCAGTCCGCCCCCGACTCACGCAGCGCCTCCTCCGTCGGCCGTGCCACCTCCTCGCCCCGCGACGACAGCAGCACCAGCCGCCGTACCCCGAGCGAGACCGCCTCGTGCGCGAGCAGCCCCACTGCCAGCGCCGCCTCCGGCGAGCCCACGTCCGACGGATACACCAGGTACGCCCCCTCGGCGCCCCGCAGCGTGTCCGCCCAGGTCGACCGGTCCCGCCAGTCGAAGCCCCGCGCCCGCGACGCCTCCCGCACCGCCAGCCCCGCCGCCCGCGCGGCGTCCGCCACCCGGCGCCCGGTACGACCCGACGCGCCCGTCACCACCACCGTCATGTTCCGCATGTTCTGCGTGTCCTGTGCCATGCCACCGAGTCAACTCCGGCCCGCCCCGAGCGACCATCGCTGAACGGCTCATTCTCATAAGTGCGCGTCTACGCTGACCCCATGGAAGCTCCCCCACGCTCGAACACGCTCACGCGGGGGGACCCCCTTGCATGCCTGCTGGAGGGCCCCCGCGCGCGTGGCGCCTTCATGATCAGAGCGTGCTTCGACCCGCCCTGGGCCGTACGGGTGGAGGACCGCGCCCCGCTCACGGTCATGCTCATGATCCGCGGAGACGCCTGGATCACACCGGACGGCGGCGGCGAACGGGTACGGCTGCGCGCCGGTGACCTGGCCATCGCCCGCGGCCCGGACCCGTACACCTGCGCCGACGCCCCCGGCACGACGCCCCAGGCGCTGATCCTGCCGGGCGGCGAGTGCCGCTACCCCGACGGTACCTCCCTGAAGGGCTCCATGGACCTGGGCATACGCACCTGGGGCGACCGCCCCGACGGCTCCACGGCCATGCTCATCGGCACCTACCTCATGCAGGGCGAGATCAGCGGCCGCCTGCTCGACGCCCTCCCGCCGCTGCTCTCCCTCACCTCCGACGTGTGGCCGTGCCCGCTCACCCCGCTCCTCATGGAGGAGATCGTGCGCGACGAACCCGGCCAGGAGGTCGTCCTCGACCGCCTCCTCGACCTGCTGGTCATCGCCGCGCTCCGGGCCTGGTTCTCCCGGCCGGAGGCGGAGGCCCCCGCCTGGTACCGGGCGCTGGCCGACCCGGTGGTCGGCCGGGCGCTGAGGCTGCTGCAGAACGACCCGGCGCACCCCTGGACGGTGGCGTCCCTCGCCGCCAAGGCCGGCGTGTCGCGGGCGGCGCTCGCCCGCCGCTTCACCGACCTGGTCGGCGAACCCCCGATGTCCTACCTCACCGGCTGGCGCCTCGCCCTCGCCGCCGACCGCCTGCGCGACACCGACGACACCATAGGCGCCATCGCCCGCCAGATCGGCTACGGCAGCGCCTTCGCACTGTCCGGCGCCTTCAAGCGGGTCTACGGCGTCAGCCCCCAGGAACACCGCACACGCACGGCGTAGCCTGGCGCACGTGTACGAGGAGAGGGCGTCCCGGCTCACCGGCGCCGTCGTGTGGCGCCGCACCCTGGAGGATCCCGTCGTCCGGCCGGTGCTGCCCGACGGCTGCATGGATCTGCTGTGGAGCGAGGGCCGGCTGCTCGTCGCGGGCCCGGACACACGCGCGTACGTCCCCGCGGGCCCGCCCGCCCGCTGGGCGGGCGTCCGCTTCCACCCCGGCACCGCGCCCGCCCACCTGGGCGTACCGGCGCACGAACTGCGCGACCGGCGGGTGGAGTTGGCCGACCTGTGGCCCGCGGCGGAGGTACGACGCCTGCGCGCCCGCGTGAACGCGGCACCGGACCCCGCGACCGCACTGGAGGAGATCGCGCTGGAGCGGGCCACGGACCTGGACCCACCCGACCCCTTCCTCGGACACCTGGTCACGGCTCTGGCGGCGGGCCGCCCGGTGGCCGCGACGGCCGACGAACTCAACCTGGGCGCACGCCAGTTGCACCGCCGCTGCCTGACCGCCTTCGGCTACGGCCCCAAGACCCTGGCCCGGATCCTCCGCATGCAGAAGGCGCTCGCGCTGGCCCGCTCCGGAGTGCCCTTCGCGGAGACGGCGGTGCGCGCCGGGTACGCGGACCAGCCTCATCTGGCCCGGGAGGTGAGCGAGTTGGCGGGCGCGACGCTAGGCGAGCTGATCGGAGCCGTCCGATAGGGGCGCGAACAGATCGACACCGTTGCCGTCGGGGTCGTGCACGGTCGCGTACCGCTGCCCCCAGAAGGCGTCCCAGGGCTTGAGCTCCCCGTGGTACCCCGCGCCCACCAGGTCCTCGTACACGGCGTCCACCTCGGCGGGTGACCCGCACCGGAAGGCGAGCCCCACCCGCCCTCCACCGTCCGGTGCCCGCCACCCGGCATGGAAGGAACGGACGGTCTCCTCGGTGTCCAGGGCGAGGACCAGCCCACCGGGCAACTCGGCCTCGACATGCGGCTGATCCTCGGCGCCTTCGGGAAAGACGAGCCCGAGGCGACGGTAGAAGGCGAGCGAGGCGGCCAGGTCGGAGGCCACCACACCGATCACGGCGAATCGTGGAGTCATGCGGCCACCGTAGGAGGGGCGCGGGCGGCCGGTCTTGAAGGAATCGGACGTGAGCGACCGCTGCCCGGCCGGCACCTGTCCGGTTCTTCGATCCGGACGGGGCGGGGTCAGGAGCAGTCGGAGCGATAGGCGAAGGGCCTGCCGGGGCAGCTCGGGCATTCGAACAGGTATATGCCGCCCATGTCGCCGAGCATGAGCCCCGGCGGGCTCTGGATCCGCCTTCGTTCCTCGTAGGGCAGGTCCCAGATAGTGCCCGTGGCCGGGGTGTCCTCGACGGGCAGCCACGCCCGCCAGCTCTCGCCGTCGAACTCCGCGCTGTTGACGGTCAGCAGATGCTCCATGCGCCGCCTGCACGTCGGGCATGTGGGCCAGTTCGGTTCCTGCGTCCAGGTCGGGTAGCCGCCGACCTTGATCCCGTCGGACACCGAGAGGTGCGACCAGTACGACCAGCCGGATTCCTCCTCGAGTTGCTCGAACCTGTCTTCCAGTGCGTCGGCGAGGCCGTCCGGCAGGTCCCAGTGCGGGTAGTCGGTGACGCGTTCCGGGTGCAGGACGCACGGGTCCGGCAGGTAGTCGCTGTCGGCACCGGTGGGGCGGGGCGGGTCAGCCGGTTCGAGGCCGCTCTCGGCGCTGTCGCGCCAGAAGATCTCGGGGCGGGGTACGTATCCGTGCTCGTGGTCGAAGGGGCACCACAACACCTGAAGCACGTCGGTGCCGTCCGGAAAGCTCGGTTCAGGCACGTCGGCGGCGAAGAGCTGGAGAACCGGGACGAGCGGGATCTGCCCGTCGGCAGGCGGGGAGAACGCCGTGCGCGGGTGGTCGTCCTCGCAGTGCGGCCACGGCTGCGAACGCGGCCACAGCACGGGCCCACCGAGCGAGCTGTCTCGTGCGCCCGGGTTCCCCCGACGCGGATGCAGCCGGACGGCAGCCTTCCGATGGACCGCCACCTCGGGAAACAGTGCCTCCACATCGAGGGGACGCGGTGGGGTGGTACGTGCCATCGGACGTGCTCCTCACGGGCCAGGTCGGGTGTCGCAACGGCCGGTGTGCTCGGCGGCCTAGCCGAAGGTTACGGGCCCCTTGGGTGTCTCCACGGTGAAGGAGATGCCCACCGGCCCCTCGCCGAGGCGGAGTTCGGTGCCCAGGGTGGCCAGCAGCGCACGGATCTCGCCAGGGTCGGGAGCGGTGGCCGAGACTTCCACCAGGGGCGTGACGGGCAGCCCCGACGCGGACGGGTGCACCGAGGAGCCCCAGTCGATGAGGAACGGCACCAGGCCGGAGGGGTGCGCCGTGTCGCTGTCGGTCAGGCGCCATTCCAGGAGGGTTCCGTCGGGTCTGCGGCGGCTCATCGGGTGCGGCGAGCCGGGGTCGTAGTCACGGGCACGCGCGGCCGCGACCGCCGCGTCCAGGTCCGGCGGGCTGATCGCCCAGGTCACCGTGCGCGCGCCGGTGAGCCCGTCGACACCGAAGGGCCGGAAGCTCTCCGGCGGCGACTGTTCCGGATCGGGGCCGATGATCTCCAGATAACTGCTGCCGCCCAGTGACACGAGGTAGTTGCGGGTACCGAGGTCCGGGTGGGCACCGCCGACGGCCGGTGTCACGCCGGTCCGTCGGGCGAACTCGGCGACCGTGGCCGTGAGATCGGGGGTCGCCAGCACGAGGTGGTCCAGAAGCGGGGGGATGGCATTCATTCCGGCCGAGGCTAGGGGCGCCGGTGTCCCACGTTCAAGGGACATGCCTCATGGAAACCGTCAAAACGCCGCCTTCCTGGGGAACGCCTGTGCGGAATGATGGGTGCGTGATCCGTACCGCGCGAGTCCTGCCGCTGTCCTTCCTGCCACTGTTATGCCTGCTCCCCGCCCTGCTCACCGGCTGCGGAACCGAGAAGTCGGGCGCCGGAGCCGGGGGAACCGCGTCCGCCACCCCCGACACGGCCGAACTCGACTCCCGCGTCCGGGCGATGGGCGTCGCGCCGGAACTCGTCTACGTCACCGAGGCATCCGGCTTCGCCCCCGCACAGCAGTCCGTCGGCGTGAACGGGGACGACGGCTTCTCCGTCTCCTACTGGTCGAGGAGCGGCGGCATCCTCCACCTCTACGTCGACCGGGGCACGTTGACCCACGCCACCTGCCCCAAGCAGGAGGAGTGCGTGGTACCCGAGAAGGGGAAAGTGGTGCACATCGGCGGCGAGCAGGTCTCCCGCACAGTCCTGCGCGAGGCGGCCCGTGCCGTGCACCGCCCCTCGGCCGAGGAGCTCGCCGCGCTGCTGCCGTCACCCGCGCCGACACCGACCGAGCCGCTGCAAAGGGGCGACCTTCCCTCGAACGGGGACGGGGCGCCCGACAACAGCGTGGGGGAGGGCGGTTAGGCCCGGGGCGGCATCGGGAACGCGGTCCGGGCGGAGGGGAGACTCGGTCACATGACTCCGCGGCTGCTGATCCACACCCGCACCACCGACTACCGTCACGACTCCATACCGGCCGCCATCGCCGCCGTACGCGCACTCGGCGGCTTCGAGGTGGACGCCACCGAGGACCCCGCGGCCCTGGAAGCCCCGCTGGAGGCGTACGCGGCCGTCGTCTTCCTCTCCACCAGCGGGGAGGTGCTGACCCCGGCCGGGCGGGAGCGGCTCGCCGAATACGTGGAGTCGGGCGGCGGGTTCGCCGGGGTGCACGCGGCCGCCTGCACCGAGTACGACTGGCCGTACTACGGCGAGCTGCTCGGTGCCCGCTTCGCCCGGCACCCGCATCTCCAGCCGGGCCGGGCCGTGGTCGAGGACCGCGGTCACCCCGCCACCCGGCATCTGCCGGCCGTCTGGCACTTCACCGACGAGTGGTACGACTTCCCCGACTTCTCAGGGGGAGTGAGGCTGTCGTAGTGATGTGCACCTCAGGTTTGTGCAGCTCAGCCACTCGTGGTCGAACTCTAGCTAGTGCAACAGCTGTGGTGCTATCGCTGGTTGGAGTGTCTCTGATGGCAACTGAGTGATCCGCCGGCGCTCTGCCGCAGGAACCGACGAGATGCCGCCCGTGGAGTGACGGAATGGCAGACCGTGCTCACCGTTAGGGACCTGTGAAGGACCGCAACCGAGCGCAGGTCTGGAGTGTCTTGAGGGAATGTGAGTGCACAGCTGCCCCGACGCCGGGCCGAGCGACGCAGCCCGAGGCTGTGGCCGGTCGGAACGGTCCTCGCCCTGACCTTCACCGTGGCGGCCCTCGTAGTGGACAGCCTGCGTATCAAGTCCGGGCGTATTGATAGTCCCGAAGCGCCGAACACGGCGATGACCGAGCGGACCAGCTCGGGCTCTCCGCGGCATGCGCGGACGGGTTCCTTGCGAAAAGCGTTGGTGCCCCGGCTTGCTCCGCTGATGGACTGACTCCGCCGTGAGCCTGCTGCGTGACGGAGGTAGTGGTTGTGACGGAATATGACGTGCTTGCCGAGGTGTACGAATGGCTCATCTCGGATGCAAAGTTGCCTCCCGCCGAGTTCGCTGCGTCGTTCGATGACGTTCTCAGTCTCCTGCCGCCGAGCGCACACGTCCTCGACTGTTCGTGCGGGACCGGACAGTTGGCGGTTGGCCTCGCCGGTCTCGGCATGCAGGTTGTCGCAACTGACGCCAGCGAAGCGATGGTTCGTCGGACTGCAGAGTTGTCGGACGAGTACGGGGCATCCGTTCGGGCGGTGCGGGCGAACTGGGAAGAGTTGCCCGACCATTTCGAGGACGACACGTTCGACATGGTGTTCTGCGTTGGCAACTCGCTTCACCATGCCGCGGGCGCCGCAGGCAGAGGTGCTGCTCTGGAGTCGATGTCACGGCTTCTGCGCCCGGGAGGGCGCTTGGTGCTCACATCCCGGACTTGGGAACTCGTGAGGGCCAGAGGTTCCCGGCTGGACATCTGGGACCGACTCGTCCGCCGGAACGGTCGCGATGCCGTCGTGGTCTACCGCTGGGAGATTGCGCCGCATTGGGAGGAGGAGCACCACATCGAGATTGCGATCGCGCAAGTTGAGGCGACTGGGCCGGTTCTCGTCCGATCGGAACTGCTGTCCTGCTGGCCCTACCGGTACGAGGAACTCGAAGGCGAGCTGCACCGGGTCGGCCTCCGGACGGAAGTGAGCACGTTCGATCTTGAGGCCGAGAACTACAAGGTGGTCGCGAGCAAGATGTAGATACCGGGCTCTCAGCCCGTGGCCGGGCCGCGCGGTTGCTCGCAGGACGCTTGAGCCCTCTCAATCGGTGCTGGTTCAGACGGTCAACGCAACGCCGCGGCTGAGCAGTCCTGCTGCCTGCATTACGGCGAGTGGACACGGCGGCCCGCGTAGCGGGCCCAGGGTTCGGCGGCCTTGTCGGCGTGAAGGAAAGCGACCTGATAGCTGTAGCCGAGCGCGTCCGCGACGAGCGACGGTGGGCACTCGAGCACGAGCTCGCCGATGGCGCGGTTGCGGGCGCCGAGGAGGTTGACCCCGAGGTCACGGAGGCGCTTCATGACCGTGTTGGGGTGAAGATGGCGGCCGGCGTACCGCGAATAGCCCGGAACCTCTGCATTCCTTCACGGGACTGCCACTGCCCGGAGGCCGTATTTCAGCAGGCCGGCGAATTCCGTCGGTTGGCCGCAGATGGCGTCAGCGGGCCTGGTTCAGTGCCCGAGTCAGTTCTCGGTTGGCCGCTCGCGCGGCATCAAGTTCCTCGGTCCGCTCTTCGAGTTGGCCCCTTATGTCGGTCAGGTCTTGTTCGAGCAGCGTGATGCGGCGTTGAAGCTGGTCGATGTCGGCGGACGCACCAAGGCCGGATTCCTTCCATGCGGTTTCACCGAGGCTCTCAGACAGGCGCTTCTCCAACCGCCGGACCCGGACTGTCAGCCGTCTGTTCCGTTCCAGCGCGTTGGTCAGGTCTGCCCGCAGCGAGGCCCGGCTGACGGCCGCGATCCGGCTCTGGTGTCGCGGACGGTCATGTACTGCGTGCAGTCGGAGATGTCGCCGCGTTCGTTGAGGAAGCTCAGCCGGCCCAGGAAGGCAGTGATGTCGACGCGGCCGAGCACAGGCAGGTCGACGCCGTGGTCATCCCGACTCAGGTGCAGGCTCGTGGAGAAGCGGCTCAGGGACTTCAGGGTGCGTTGGACGGTGGTTTTTCCGCTCTTTCCGCGGCGGCGGGGGATGTCGTCGAGGGCCCAGGCCTTGGCTCCTTCCCTCAGCCAGGGCTGGGTGATCCCGGTGAAGGAGAAGGTGCCACCGAGGCCGAAGACGCTCGCGTCCCAGACATCCTTGTGGCGTTCGGTCTCCGGGCTCAGGCCGAAGCGGCGAATGTGCTTGAGGAAGCCCCTGGCCAGGGTCCTGTCATGGCGGGCGAGGACGTCCAAATCGAGCTCGTCGAGTGAAGTGACTTGCTGGGCACGGGCGTTGGTGGACAGATTGCGCAGCTGGTAGTCCTTGTGCCGGAGTCCCTGAGCGATCCGTTCCTGGAGGCCGAAGAGGATCTCGGCGACCACGCGGTCGGGCAGCCCGCGCAGGCTGACCTTGCGGGACTCTGCGATGGCCGGGGTGGTCAGCCGCCAAAGATCCTCGTCCTCCAAGGCTCCTGCTTGGCGGAGGTCACGGCATTGGTCGGCGTGGGGCATGCAGTACCCGCTCCCGGTCTCGCCTTGCCGGTCACAGGCAGCGACCTGGCAGGGCCCCAGGGCGGGCAGCGGCTGTACTTCGGGGTGGGCGAGGAAGTCTTCCAGCGGGAGCCCGTAGACCTTGCGCCTCTGGTAGTCATGCGACGAGCACAGGAGTGTCGCGCGTCTGCCCGGCCGCTCGCAGTGCGCGACCTGGCATGGGAAGTACCCGACCATCCGGCCCGACCGTCTGATGGTGACGAACTCGTCGAAGGGCAGGTCGCTCTTCTTCCACCGCTCGGTGCAACCGGTGCACATTCCCTTCTGGTGGGCGAAGTAGGACATCTTGTCGCAGCCGGCCACCAGGCAATCCTCACCGCTGAACTGCGGGTGCGAGCGAGGCAGCAGCAGAACCCGGACGTGAGGATCCCAGCTGAGCAGCTGCAGGAACTCCGGTTGGACGGCGCCCATGAGCCCAGCGGTGACCGTGTCTTCCCCTGCCCCGTGTCGGGGCGTTGCGAGTGCCAGGTTCACCGGGCCTCCCCCTCAGTCAGCCGGGGCGAGGGCACACGCTCAACGGCCGCGCGCAGGCGTGAACGGTCCGGATGCAGGTAGGGACGGGGTGACGCCGGGTTCTTCTGGCCCAGCAGGGCCTGAACCTCATCCAGCGTGCCGCCGGCGTCCACGACGTTGCTGGCCATCGCATGCCGGCACATCCGCGGCCCAACTCGGCGGCCCAGCCCCGCCCGTCCCGACAGCGACTCGCACAGCTCTCCGATCGCGCCGGTGGTCACCGGCGAGCCGAAGGGCGGGCGGAAGAGGTTGACCAGCAAGAAGTCGCTTCCGCCCTCCCCAAGGATCTCGTAACGCTCCACCGCGTACTGGTCGGCGGCCTGCACCACCAGGAAGTCCACCGGCATCACCCACGACTTCCTCGACTTCGACCAGGCGCCATTCACGTTCTGCCGCCGGATCACGTGCAGATGGGCCCCCTCGACATCGCACCCCAGCGAGCGCGAATCCATCAGCAGGTGGACATCACAGCGGTGCAGCCCCGCGACCTGTCCCGGACGCAACCCCACCCGGGACAGCAGCAGCACGATCAACCTGTCCCGGGCCGACCGACAGGCCCGCAGCATCGCCACGACTTCCTCGTCGCTGGCCCGGTCCACTTCCGTCTCCGGCTCCTGCAGCCGGTGACGGGCCCGCAGCCGATACCGCATCCCACCGCTCTCGCCCCGTGCCTCCACCGGCAGGTCACGGTCATCCCCGAGCTCGTAGAGCTGCTCAAGGACCCAGGCTGGGGCGACCTTGTTGACCACCGCGTGCAGCAGGAACATCCGTACTGCGGTCAGCACCTTGTTGATTCGCGTATCCCCGCGGACCGGCTTTCCGCCCGGCCCCCGGACCACGGCCTGGCGGTGGCCACCGTCGCCCGGCGCCCAGCGCAGCCACACCATGAACAGCCCCATATCCCGGGCCGCTGTCGACCAGTCCCGCCCGGTGCCCGCGCACCAGCGCAGGAACAAGGTCACCGCCTCGGCGTACGCCTTCGTTGTCGTCTCTGCCCGGCCCCGGGCCAGGCGCAGCTCTCTCAGGAAGCGGTCCGCCTCTTGGACTACCTCCAGCTCGTCGTCCACCACGGTCCAGTACCGGGTCCCCGACGGCATCAAGACAGGAAATGTTCCGTACATTTGTTCCCATGCTCCGTATGTCGATCGCAACGATCCACTACAAGAGCCACACCCCCGGAGAACCGCCGTAATACCACAAACGACAGCAACAGGCGCAATGTCACACCACAGCCATCAAAACCCCAAAGAACGGACCAATCCGCGAGACGCGGTGCGCGTGCTCGTACGTGCGGACGAGACGTCGTACGTCGGAGGCGGCATGGGGGAGGACCATCCGTTGGTCTGGTGCCGCGAGCAGGGGGCCGGGCGCGTCTTCTACACGGCCCTGGGCCACGCCACGGAGGCCTACGCCGACCCCGAGTTCCTCGCCCACCTGCGCGGCGGGATCGCCTGGGCGGCACGACTCGGCCGGGATCAGTGACGTTTCTCCGGTGAACCGGATACGCCATCGGAGTGAGTAAAGCTCGCGTACGGAGAAAGTCACGTGGATATCTAGGAATCCTTTTGTCCTGGCAAAGTGCCATCCACAGGAGGAGCCAGACGGTGACTTACGGGAAGAAGCTGCGCGAGCAGATCGCCGGACCGGGGACCACCCCGCTGATCGGCGTGTACGACATGTACTCGGCCTCCATCGCGGCCAAGCACTACGACGGGATGTTCGTCTCCGGCTTCGGCTTCGCGGCCTCGTACTACGGGCTGCCGGACATCGGCTTCATCGCCTGGCCGGACATGGTGGCGTTCGTCCAGCGGCTGCGGGGCGCGTTCCCGCGCCACCACCTGCTGGTGGACATCGACGACGGGTACGTCGACCCCGAGGTCGCCTGTCATGTCGTCGAGGGGCTGGAGCGGATCGGCGCCTCCGGGGTGATCCTGGAGGACCAGAAGCGGCCGCGTCGGTGCGGGCACGCCGACGGCAAGCAGGTACTGCCGCTGGAGGAGTACCTGGAGAAGCTGGAGAAGGTGCTGGCGACCCGTCAGGACCTGGTGGTGGTGGCCCGTACGGACGCCACGGACGAGAAGGACATCCTGCACCGGGCCGAGCGGCTGGCGGCCACGGACGCCGACGTGGTCCTGGTCGACGGGGTGCGCAGCGTCGACTGGATCCGCCGGATCCGGAAGGTCGTCGGCCACAAGCCACTGCTGTTCAACCAGATCGCCGGCGGCAAGTCGCCCCGGCTGTCGCTGACCGAACTGGACGAACTCGGCGTCGACGTCGCGATCTACAGCACTCCGTGTCTGTTCGCCGCCCACCAGGCGGTGGACTCGGCACTGGGCGAGCTGAAGGCGGCGGACGGCCGGTTGCCAGAGGTCGACGCGGCGAGCGGTGTCGGCGTCAAGGCGGCCACGAGCCTCCTGGAGCGGAACATCGCCCGGGACCGGCTCGACGAGCCCGAGGGGATGGGCGCGTGACGCGTGCCGTGGCCCGGTTGCGGACGGCCACCGCCGTGGCAGCGGTGCTCCTCGGAGCCGCCGCCACTCCGGCGGCCGCGGGCGACGGAGACCTCATCACCGTCATCGACAACCGACAGGCCGACTCGATTCTCGAAGTCGACCGCACCGCCAACCTGCAGACCGGCAGCGGCACCGCCGGCAGCGACCATGACGGGAGCGCCGTCGACCTGATGGAGGCTCTCGTCGGCGCGGCCGACCGGGACGGGGAGGACTGAGCAACAGGAGCAGGAGCAGGAGCAGGCTGCGGCCGGGCGCCCCGTGCGGGGAGGGCCCGGCCGCAGCCCTGACGAGCCTGGATGTACGAGGTCTACGAGGTCACCGCGCCGCGTTCGTCCGGGTGGGCCGTACCGCCGTGCTCGCCCGCCGCACCAGCCGGGTCGACAGCTCCGTACGCGTTCCCTCCGGGCGCTCGCCCTGCATCATCCGCACCAGCAGGCGCAGGGCCGTCGCCGCCATCTCCGACAGCGGCTGACGGACCGTGGTCAGCGCCGGGGCGACCCAGCGGGCCTCGGGCAGGTCGTCGAAACCGACCACGCTGATGTCGTCCGGCACCCGCAGCCCCCGCTCGGCCAGCGCCGCGTACACCCCGAGCGCCATCCGGTCCGAACAGACGAACACCGCCGTCGGCGGCTCGGGCAGGTCCAGCAGCTCCAGCATGCGCAGGCGGGCGGTGGTCTCGGCGAAGCCCGCGTACCGCACGTACTCGGGCCGCTGCCGCACCCCGGCCGAGGCGAGCGCGGAGCGGTAGCCGGCCACCCGGGCGCCACTGCACATCCAGCGCCGGTGCCCGGCGATCACGGCCACACGCTCGTGACCCAACGCCAGCAGGTGCTCGGTCGCGATCACCCCGCCCTGCCAGTTCGCCGCCCCGACCGACACCACACCCGGCGGCGGCTCGTGCGCCGGGTCGATCAGCACGTACGGGATGCGGTGGTGGTCGAGCCAGGCATACTGCGCCGGCGACAACTCGGCCAGGTTGAACAGCACCCCCGACGAGCCGCGCGCCGTCAGCTTGTCCAGCCAGCCGCGCTCCGGGCGGCCCGCCAGAGGCCGGGTCAGCCCGGCCGAGACCACCACCTCCAGTCCCGACTCGTGCGCCGCCTCCGCCACCCCGTGCAGCACCGCGCCCGACCAGGAGCTGTCCAGCGACTGCACGACGACGTCGACCAGACCCGGCGCCTTGGCCGCGTCGAAACGGGGTCTGCGCACGTAACCCAGCCGGTCCAGCGCCTCGGTGACCCGGCGGCGCGTTTCGGGCGCCACGTCCTCCCGGCCGTTGACCACCTTCGACGCCGTCGGCACCGACACCCCGGCCTCGCGGGCCACCACGGCCAGCGTCGGACCCGTCGTCGCCACCGCGCTCGCACTCCCCGCACGGACCATCGCCGAACCCCGCCTCTCCGGCCCGCCCGAGGGCCATCGAAAGTTGCGACCAACGTTGCTTCCGCGGCCGGCCCGAAGACCGTACAGAAAGCGCTTCCTACGATAGATGTGTTCCCAACTCTGCGTGAAGACACGGGAATTCACGGGATCATGGGCGCTGCGACTTTCGAAACTTCGAACAGCGGGATCCATTGGCCTGCCAAAGTGATCAACGCGGCCATTGGCCCCGCACCGGCCGCCGCCCCGCACCGGCACGCCGTCACTCGAACGGCCGCCCGGCCGCCCCGTGCGCCGGAATACCGGCAGCCGATGTGATGCTCTGTATGCACCGGTGCGCGAGCGATTCACCGGTGCGCGAGCACGAGCGCGGGAGGAGCTGGTGGGCGGATGACGGCAGACCAGGCGGACCCCGTGGTCAGGACGCCGTACGGGGCGGTACGCGGCAGATACGAGCGCGGGGTCGCGGTGTTCCGCGGCATCCCGTACGCCGCCCCGCCCTTCGGACCCCGCCGGTTCCGCCCGCCCGAGCCGCACGAGCCCTGGGACGGTGTGCGCGACGCGGGCGCGTTCGGGCCGACCGCGCCGAAACCCCCGTACTCCGAGGCGTTCGCCCACTACCTCTCCGACCCCGTCGTGGCCGGCGACGACTGCCTCAACCTGAACATCTGGACCCCCGAGCCGGGCCCCGCCGCCCGGCTCCCGGTTCTGGTGTGGCTGCACGGCGGCGCCCTGACCAGGGGCTCCTCGGCCGTACCCGTGTACGGCGGGCACGGCTTCGCCCGCGACGGCGTCATCCTCGTCTCGGTCAACTACCGGCTCGGCGTCGAAGGCTACGGCCTGTTCCCGGACGCACCCCCCAACCCCGGACTACGCGACCAACTGGCCGCGCTCGAATGGGTGCACGAGTCGATCGCGGCCTTCGGCGGCGACCCCGACCGGATCACCCTGGCCGGGCAGTCGGCCGGCGCGATCAGCATCGGCGCCCTGATCGCCGCACCGCGCGCCCAGGGCCTGTTCCGCCGCGCCATCCTGCAGAGCGGAGCGCCGGAGGCCTCTGAGCGCGACAAGGTACGGCGGATGGCGCGCCGCATGGCGTCCCGGCTCAGGATCCCCGCCACCGCCGAGGCCTTCGCCGCCGTCGACCGCGACCTGCTCCTGCGCACCCAGGCCGAGGTGGGGCGGCTGAGCAGCCCGGTCCTGGGCGGTCCCGCCTTCGGGATCGTCGTCGACGGCGACCTCGTCCCGCGCGAACCGCTGGAAGCCCTGATCGAGGGCGAGGCCGCCAGGGGCATCGACCTGCTCATGGGCTGGACCCGCGACGAGTACCGGCTGTGGCTGGTGCCGGGAGGACTCGTGGACCACGTCGACCGGCTCGGCCCGGTCGCGATCGCCGGAGCCATGGCCCGCTGCCACTGCGGCCACGAGGTACCGCGCGGCTACCGCGCCCTGCTCCCCGAGGCCGCCACCTCCGAAATCGTCGGCCAGATGGTCACCGACCACCTCCTGCGCATCCCGCTGCACCGTCTGGCCGACGCCCGCCCCGGATCCTCCTACGTCTACGAGTTCGCCTGGCCCTCCAACCTCCCCGGCCTCCGCGCCTGCCACGCACTGGAACTCGGCTTCGTCTTCGACACCGGCGACGTCCCGGACTCCGCGAAGCTCGCCGGCGAAGGCGCCCCCAAGGAGCTGTGCGACACCATGCACGCGGCCTGGGTGCGCTTCGTCGCCACCGGGGACCCCGGCTGGGAGCCATGGGATCCCGCCCACCCGGTACAGATCCTGGGCGACGGTCGACCGCATATCGCATACGGTCCACGAGATCCTGAATTCGCTCTGTGGGCGGCGGACGCCACCGCCGCACCGGAGCCGGCCGTGGTCGACGGCATGCCCGCGCGCCGTGCGGAAATGGCGGCCGCGGTACGTCGTCTGCGCCGCTCGGTCGGCGCACGCAGACACTGAACAGTGCCGTTGCCCGGCTTCACCGCGCGGGCCGACCGGCCGTATACACGCGACCAGTCGCATACAGTCGGCAGTCGGCAGTCGCCCGACCGACACAAGCACCGATGACACAAGCATCGACGGCGAGGGATGCCGCCGACCGCCGGCGGAGCCGACCGCTCAGGCCGCGCCCAGCGTCCGCGCGATCGACGTGATCGCCTCCGGACCCACCCGGCAGCAGCCTCCGATCAGCCGGGCGCCCGCGTCCCGCCACGTCTTGACCTGCTCGGCCGTGAAACTGGAGCGGCCGGCCCAGGCACGGGCCTCGGCGTCCCAGGCCTCGCCGCTGTTGGGATAGACGACGACCGGCTTGCCGGTCACCCGCGCCGCGGTCTCCACCGCCCGCTCCACGTCCTCGGGGGCGCAGCAGTTGACACCGACCGCGATGACCTCGTCCGCGTCGGCGGCCGGCGCGAACGCCTCCTCCAAGGGCTGGCCGGCGCGAGTCCGGTCCCCGTCGACGGTATACGAAAGCCAGGTCGGCACACCGAGTCCGCGCACCGCCCGCAGCAGCGCCGTCGCCTCGTCGGTGTCCGGGATCGTCTCCAGCGCCAGGACGTCGGGAGCGGCCGCCGCCAGCACTTCCAGACGGGGGCGGTGGAAGCGCTCCAGCTCGTCGACCCCCAGCCCGTACCGGCCCCGGTACTCCGAGCCGTCCGCGAGCATCGCGCCGTACGGGCCGACCGAGGCGGCCACCCACAGCGGGCGCACGATCCCCTCGCCATGGGCCCGCCGCGCCGCCTCCCGGGCCAGCTCCACGCTCAGCGTGAGCAGCCGGGCCGCCTCCGCACGGTCGATCCCACGTTTGGCGAACCCCTCGAACGTGGCCTGGTAGCTGGCGGTGATCGCCACGTTCGCACCCGCCGTGAAGTAGGCGAGGTGCGCCTCGGTGACCGCCTCGGGCCGCTCGGCAAGCAGCCGCGCCGACCACAGCTCGTCGCTCAGATCGTGCCCGGCGGACTCCAGCTGGTTGGACATGCCGCCGTCGAGCACGACCGTCCCCGCGGCGAGGGCTTCGGCGAGGGCTTCTGCGGGGGAGGGGGAGACATCGGGGGTGTTGCTGTTCATGTCACGACGCTAGTCGATCGGGCCGTGCGCCCCCGATTGTGTCCAACTGATGAACGGAACGCCCACCATGTGGACTCCCGGTATACGATCACCCGACTCCCCGCCCCCGCCGTACGCCGCCCCCACCGCGCGTGCCCCCGCACACCCGGAACCGCACATGACTGCCCCCAGCCCCGCCGAGGCCGCCGAGCCCACCCGGCCTGCCACCGAGCCCGCCCCCGCCCGCCGCACCTTCGGCCTGGCCGCCGCCACCGCCCTCGTCATGGGCAACATCATCGGCGGCGGCATCTTCGTGCTGCCCGCCACCGTCGCCCCGTACGGCACGGTCAGCCTCCTCGCCTTCGTCGTCCTGTCCGTCGCCGCGGTGCTGCTCGCCCTGCTCTTCGGCAGACTCGCCCGGCGCAGCCCGGTCACCGGCGGCCTGTACGTCTACCCGCGCGACGCCTTCGGCCCGTTCGCGGGCTTTCTGTCGGCCTGGTCGTACTGGACGATGTGCTGGGTCAGCATCGCCGCCCTCGCGGTCGCCGTCGTCGGCTACGTCGACGTCCTGATACCCCTGCACGGCAACCACCTCGCCGAGGCCCTCGTCGCCCTCGCCGCCCTGTGGCTCCCCGCCGCCGCGAACTTCGCCGGCACCCGCTGGGTCGGCGCCGTGCAGATCGTCTCCACGATCCTGAAGTTCGTCCCCCTCCTGCTGGTCGCCACCATCGGCCTGTTCTTCGTCGACACCGACAACTTCGGCCCCTTCAACGCCTCCGGCGACAGCGTCCCCGGCGCCCTCGCCGCCTCCGCCGCGCTGCTCCTGTACAGCTTCCTCGGCGTCGAGTCGGCCGCGGTCAGCGCGGGCGAGGTGGACGACCCGGAGCGAACGGTCGGCCGGGCCAGTGTCCTCGGCACGCTCGGCTCCGCCCTCGTCTACATCCTCGGCACGGTCGCCGTCTTCGGCCTGGTCCCGCACGACGAACTGGCCGACTCCGGCGCGCCCTTCGCCGACGCCGTGAACGCGATCACCGGCGGCCACTGGGGTGGCACAGCGATGGCCCTGGTCGCCGTCGCCTCGATCACCGGCTGCCTCAACGGCTGGATCCTGATGGCCGCGCAGATGCCGTACGCCGCCGCCCGTGACGGACTCTTCCCGGCGCCCTTCGCCAAGGTCGGCAAGGGCGGGGTGCCCGGCTTCGGCGTCTGGGCCTGCGCGGTCCTCGGCACGGCCCTGATCGCCCTCAACTACACGGCGGGACCGGACACCACCTTCCGCGTCCTGGTCCTGATCACGACGTTCACCGGCTGCGTCCCCTACCTGCTCTCGGCAGCCGCCCAGCTGTACTGGCTGGCGAAGGGCACCCGTGAGCAGGTCCGCCCGGCCGGCCTCGCCCGCGACCTGATCGTCGCCGCCCTCTCCTTCGCCTTCTCCTTCTGGCTGATCGCGGGCGCCGGCTACGCGGCCGTCTACCAGGGCGTACTGTTCCTCTTCGCGGGCATCCCGCTGTACGTGTGGATGCGCGGCCGCCGTCGGACGGCGGAGCCGGAGGAGGCCGCGGTCTGACCCCGGGCCCCCTACGCCGCGTGCCGCCCGGCCCTCCGTCGCCCCCTGCGCCGGGCGCGCAGGCCCGCCGGGAACGCCAGTCCGCCCAGGAGTCCGGCCGCGAGGGCGTACGGCCACCAGCCGAAGCCGTCGGCCGCGGTGTTCGCGCTGCGGGTGTCCACCGCCTCCGGGCGGGCGGACGCGGCACCGGGGTGTGTACTCGGCGAAGGGCTGTGGCCGCCGGTGGGGGTGAGGACGACGTCGTTGCCGTCGCCGCCCCGGTAGCTGATCCGGTAGGCGGTGTCCGCGAGCTTCAAGCGGGCGCCCTCGCGCAGGCCGTCGAAGGCGCCGGTCGTCCGGGAGCGGCCCGTGTGGTCGACGACGGTGATCTCGCGAGCGGGACCGGTTCCGGCGGCGGACATGTCGAAGGACCCGGCCAGCCGGACCGCGCCCGCCACCTTCAACGGCTTGCCCCGCAGGACCAGTTCCCCCTTCGCGTGCTGGGTGTAGTCCCCGGTCACCGTCAGCCCGCCCGCCACCAGGCCGTCGTTCGTCACCGAACCCCGCACCGTGCCCTTGCCGGTGAGCGTGGTGGCCACCCGCAGCCCCGAGGCGCCCGCGTCGAGTCGTGCGCCCGCCGACGTGAGCCGGATCGCCTTGCTGTGGGCGAGCGCGGCCCCCGAGCGCAGGGCGAGTGTGCCCTTCGCGACGGTCGTCGTCCCGGTGTACGCCACCGCGCCGCCCGTGAGCGTGGTCGTGGCGGCACCCGACTGCACCAGGGCGCCGCTCCCGCCGACGTGGGTCAGTCTCACGGGAGTCGTCGTGTTCCGCAGGAACAGGGTTCCGTCGTTCACGATCCGGCGCCGCGCGGTCCCCGTCAGCAGGGAACCGTCGCCGCCCTTCGCGCCGGACCCCAGCCGCAGCACGGCGCCCTTCCCGATGGTCGTCGAGCCGTCGTAGTACTGCGCGGCCGCGAAGGTCACGTCGTTCCCGCGGGTCCCCGCGATCACGATGTCCCCGGCGCCGGGCGCGGCCAGCGTGTCGTGGTACCTGCCACCGCCGATGGGGGCGCCCAGGGTGACCGGGCCGTTGTAGTCGAAGGTGAGGCGGGACCGTCGACCGCTCGCCGTATGCAGGTTGATGTACACGGTATCCCGCGTACCCGGCATGAAGATCCGGTGCGTGGTCCCGTCGCCCCACCGCACGTCGGCACCCTCGATGTTGGTCCCGCGCTTGTTCAACTGGTGCGGGACGGCCCGCCAGTTGAGGTCCGGGTCGCTCAGTGAGGGGTCGGTGTCGCCGCCCCGGTCGCTGTAGCCGTACTGCCCGGTGAGCACGACCTTGCCGCCCGGCCGTGTGTGGACGTTGACGTCGCTGCCGTACGCGCGCTGGTAGAAGTCCTGCCGCAGGGTGATCGTCTGGTACAGCGGGGTGTCGATGATCCACGAGCCCTGGTTGAGGATGGCGCGGGCGTTGGGCAGCGCCACGGGGTACTCGGGGCGGCCCACGGCCATCCCGGTGCCGTTGTCGATGACCCCGGAGAAGGGGTGGGTCCCGGCGAGGTCGAGGGTGCCCCACATGTTGCGCGGCTGCGTGACCAGGCCCGAGCCGCTGATGGTGCCGATGTTGAAGGTGCGGGTGAGGGAGAGGCGGAGGGTGCCGTCGACCCGGATGTTGAGCTGGTTCAGCCGGTAGCCGGGGGTGTCGTAGGGGAAATGGCCGATCAGGCCGGTGCCGCCGCCCGTGCCGTACTGCAGGGTCGTGCCGCGCTCGACCGTGATCGCGGGCGGGTCGGGGTTGCTCACGGTGGTGTACGGGTGACTGCCGCCCTGCGTGCGCACCACCTGCCGCTGCCGGGACTCCGGCAGCGTGAAGTCGCTGTCCCTGGTGAGCACCAGCGTGCCGCCGCCGCGCACGGTGAGCGTGCCCCGGCCGCGGAAGACGCCGTCGTACGTGGTCGTCCCG
This sequence comes from Streptomyces sp. NPDC086549, assembly GCF_044746205.1. NCBI lineage: Bacteria > Bacillati > Actinomycetota > Actinomycetes > Kitasatosporales > Streptomycetaceae > Streptomyces > Streptomyces sp. NPDC086549. The sequence goes on from NZ_JBIVBS010000003.1 coordinate 30,099, forward strand.
GACGGCACGGTGACCACCGAGTCGCCGGTGAGCGACACGTCCCGGTTCGCGAGCACGTCGGCGGTGACGTCCCGGATGCCGGCGGCCGCCGCCGGGGGAGCGGTGGCCAGCAGGGCGGCGACCGCCGCGAGGGCGCCGAACGCGGCTGTCGTGGTGTGGAGTTGGCTGCGCACGCATCGGAGACGGGCCGGGGCGACCCGGATAACAAAAAAACGCCCCGTCGAGAAAGGGCTTTCCCCAGTCTCGTCAGACCCGTTGACCTCCCCGTAACACACCCTTACCTTTTGCGCGTTCGTCATGACAACTGAGGTTCGAAATCCCGAACGCCCGAGCCACCCCGAGCCACCCCGAGCCACCCCGAACACCCCGAACCATCCGGTGAAGGAGCGTGTGTGAGATGAGACGTGCCTACGCGATCCTGCTCGCCCTCTGTCTGGCCCTGATCGGCGCCTTGGCCGCCGCCGGACCCGCCGCGGCCGCGACCCAGACCGTCACCAACGGCACCCAGTTCACCGACACCGCGGGCGCCGTCGTGCACGCGCACGGCGGCGGCGTCATCAAGGTCGGCAGCTACTACTACTGGTTCGGCGAGGACCGGAACTCCGACAACACCTTCAAGTACGTGGACGCCTACCGCTCCACCGACCTGAAGACCTGGGAGTTCCGCAACCACGTCCTCACCCAGTCCAGCGCCTCCGAGCTGGGTACCGCCTACATCGAGCGGCCCAAGGTCATCTACAACGCGTCCACGGGCAAGTTCGTCATGTGGATGCACAAGGAGAACGGCGTCGACTACAGCCAGGCCCGCGCCGCCGTCGCCGTCTCCGACACCGTCGACGGGGACTACAGCTACCAGGGCAGCTTCCGCCCGCTCGACCAGTACATGTCCCGGGACCTGACGACCTACGTGGACACCGACGGCACGGCCTACATGGTCTCGGCCGCCAACGAGAACTACGACCTGCACATCTACAAGCTCACCTCCGACTACACCGCCATCGACAGCCTGGTCGCCAACCCCTGGCCCGGCGGCCACCGCGAGGCCCCCGCGCTGTTCAAGCGCGGCGACGTCTACTTCATGCTCACCTCAGGCGCGACCGGCTGGAACGCCAACCAGCAGCAGTACGCCACCGCGACCTCCCTGACCGGGCCCTGGACGTCCTGGACGAACGTCGGCGACTCGACGGCGTACAACTCGCAGACCGCCTACGTCCTCCCGGTCACGGGAACCTCGGGCACCTCGTACCTCTACATGGGCGACCGCTGGGGCAACTCCTTCGGCGGGACCGTCAACGACTCCCGCTACGTGTGGCTGCCGCTGTCCTTCCCCACCTCCACCACGATGTCCATGTCCTGGTACCCCGAGGTCTCCGTCGACACCGCCGCCGGAACGGTCACCGGCACGAGCGCCACGTACAACACGCTGATCGCCCGGCACAGCTCCAAGTGCGCGGACGTGCCCAGCCAGTCCCTCTGGCAGTCCGTCGCGATCAGCCAGTACACCTGCAACAGCGGCACCAACCAGAAGTGGTGGTTCAAGGATCTGGGCACCGGCTACTACGAACTGATGGGCCGGGGCAGCTCCCTGTGCCTCCAGGAGAACTCCACCGACGTCACCCAGGAGGACTGCACCGGCGCCACCACCCAGCAGTGGTCGGTCGTCACGTCCGGCTCCTACGTCAGCATCAAGGCCAGGGCGACCGGCGAATGCCTGGACGTGTCCGGCGCGTCCACCGCCAACTCCGCCGCGATCATCACCTACACCTGCAACGGAGGCACCAACCAGCAGTGGACGCGCGGCACGTGAGCAGCACGTCCAGGACCGGACCCGCCGAGGCAGCCGCATGAGCGGTCCGATCGCGGGTAGGCGAGCCCCCGTGACGGCGGGACACGGGGGCCTGTGACGGAGGAGGGCGTGGCGCCATGACCGAGATCCCCGCAGAAGTCTTCGAGGCAGTGGCGCGCGAGGCCCTGCGGGATCTGGCCGAAGCGCCCGACCCCCGCGTGTGGGAAGTGCTGGCGGGCTGCGATGTCCTGATCCCCGCGATCGGCGGTATCGGTTGCTCGGACGGCCGCACCGAGTTCGTGCGGCTGGTGCTGCCGGTGGTCGAAAGCGTCCGCCGCGCCCCCGCGGTCATGGTCTTCACATCGGAGGAGGAACTGCTCAGGGCTTTCCCCCAGGTGCCCTGCTACCGGTGTATCACCCTGGGGCAGTTGGCCGCCCATTGGCCGGCCGACGAGGTGGTGTTGGTCGTCGATGCCGGTGGCGAGGACTCGCTGACCCTGTCTGCACCGCAGGCGCGGCGGCTGCTCGCCGGCTGCCCCGTCAGGCCAGCAGATCCAGCGCGTCGACCGACGTCCCCGCACTGAGGAAGCCCGTCGTCCCCGAACCACTCACCACGTTGATCTTCAACACGTTGTACTGACTGGTGTCCGTGAGCCAGGCGCTCGCCGGAACGCTGTAGGTGAAGGTGTAGTTGTTGCCCCGGTACGAACCCACGGTCAGCGACCGGGTGCTCGGCTGGGCCGGCGGCGAGGGGATCGACGACGTCCAGGAGTCATTGACGACGACCTGCGGCCGGCCATTGGCGTATGCGGTCGTCACGCCGATCCGCAGGGTGTGCGCGGCGGCGGCCTGGGCGGCGGTCAGCCTGAAGTAGACCAGCAGGCCGCTGTTGACGTCCTTCCAGATGTAGCAAGGGAACGCGGACGTCTCCGTGCCGCTGCCGATCACCACGTTGCCGGTCCAGGACGCGGCCCGGACGTCCGACGGATGCGCGTAGGTCATCAGGTCCGCGTTCTTGAAGCCGCTCGGGGTGCCGTTCCAGTCGCCGATCCGCCAGATCGCGGTCGCGTTGCCCGGGTCGTTCGTCGACGGGATGGTGATGGTGTTGAGGGTCGTGGTCGTGCCTGCGGATACAGTCGTCGATGTACTGTATACAGCCAACTCTCCCTTGTAGACGGTCAGCGTGTATGCACCCGGCAGTACACCGGCGACGGAGAAGTACCCGTCGGACGAGCGCGCCGACCCCCAGTACTGCGCCGCCGAGTTGGCCAGCCCGACCGTGTACGCGTACGCCGTGTCGCGCCCGGAGATGCCGACGCCCGCCACCCGGCCCCGGCCGCTCGCCGGAACGTACCCGGAGATGCCCAGCGAATCCGCCCACGAGGTCGTCAGGGTGCCCGGGGACAGTGACGAGGAGGGCGCACCGCCCTCCGTGAAGGCGATGACATACGGGCCCTGGAGGCCGAAGCGCTCGGCCTCCGTCTGGTTCTCGCCGTAGTACAGGATCTCGTACAGGCCGCCGCCGTCGGCGCTCTGGTGGCGCAGCAGGGAGCGGTAGAAGGGGCCGCCGGATGCCTTCTCGTGGTTGCTGCGCACGATCCACAGGCCCACGCCACCGGTCGTCCAGCCGATGGAGTCGTAGTCCATGACCCGCAGCTTCGAGTAGTGCTTGGAGCGGGTCTGGCCGTCGGACTTCTCGAACACGTCCGAGGCCTCGATGGTGGTCGGCGCGTAGGTGTAGGAGTCCGGCTCGTCGTTGAGGAACAGGCCCGCCTTGACGCGCACGATGTAACGGGTCGCGCTGACGGACGCGTCCGCCTTGTTCGTCCAGAGGTAGACGTTGTTCTCGCCGCTGCGGGCGGCGTAGTAGTGCTTGAGTGTGCCGTACGCGACGGAGATCAGGATCGTCGAGCCGGACTGGGCGATGGTCACGGTGGAGGTGCCGAGGCCCGACTCGACGTGCGAGTTCTTGCCGCCGTAGCCCTGGTACTCGGTGCCGCGGTAGACCAGCGAGGTCAGGTCGCCGTTGGTCTTGCTGACCTTGAGGACGAGGTTGGCGCCGGTGTCGACGACGTAGTTCGAGCCGTCGTCGCTCCAGCCGAAGCCCGCGGCCGACGCGGTGCCCGCGAGGGGGCCGGCGAGGGCCGCCGAACCGGCGGCGGCCGCGGTGCCGAGCACGAAGGTACGGCGGCGTACGGACCTGTCGGTGGATCCGGACATGGGGTGCCTCCTTCGAGAGGGGTGGGTGTGCGGGTGTTGGCAGGGTGGCAGTTGAATCGATTTCGCGAAAGGGCTTTCACCCGCACTACGGTTTGCAATCTCAGGAAAATGACCCAAGGTCTAGAAAGCGCTTGTCCGCCGCGATAGCGTCCAGCCTTCAGGCCTTGTCGCCGTGACGGAGGAGACCAGGGTGAGACGTTTCAACGGTTTACGCGTCGCAGGACCGGCGGTGGTCCTGCTGGGCGTCGTACTGTCCCCCGCCCCCGCCCCCGCCCCCGCCCAGGCCCACGACCGCCACCAGCCGCTCGGCATCGAGAACTGCACCGCCACCGCCTGCCACTTCGACGTCCCGCCCGGCACCTACGACGTTCAGGTCCGCCTGGGCGGCGAGGAGGCGTCCGGCACGAGCATCAGCGGCGAGACCCGGCGCTCCCTCCTGCCCGAGACGGCCGCCGCGGCAGGCGAGCACGTCACCCGCGGCTTCACCGTCGACGTCCGGACCCCCGAGGGCGAACCGACCGGCCCCGACGGAACTCCCGGACTGGACCTCGCCATCGGCGGTACGGCACCCGCACTCGCCGACATCCGCGTCACCCCCTCCTACCGTTCCCGCCAGATCATCCTCATCGGCGACTCCACGGTCTGCGACCAGCCCGGTGACCCCTACTCCGGCTGGGGCCAGCAGCTCCCGCAGTACCTCCGCAAGGGCATCTCCGTCGCCAACTACGCGGACTCCGGCGAGAGTACGGTCACCTACCTGCAGAACCCCCTGCTCTGGGCGACCGTCCAGCCGCTGATCCGCCCCGGCGACCCGGTCCTGATCCAACTGGCCCACAACGACAAGACGACCGACGAGGCGACGTACCGGGCCAACCTGGAGACACTGGTGGCGGGTGTACGGGACAAGGGCGGCAGGCCGGTCCTCGTCACCCCGATCGTGCGCCGCTGGTTCAACCCCGACGGCACCCTGAACAACAACACAGCCCTCCTGGTCAACGGCCTCGGAGTCGACCACCCGGCCGTCATCCGCTCCGTCGCCGCCGCCGAGGACGTCCCGCTGATCGACCTCACCGCGAAGACGAAGGAGTTGGTGGAATCGTTGGGTGTGGAAGGCTCCAAGTCGATCTACCTCTACAACGAGAAGCGCGACAACACGCACACCTCCGTGCACGGCGCCACGGTCTACGCGGGCCTGGTCCGCGACGAACTCCTCGCCCTGCATCTGGTGCCGAAGGGCAAGGTGCGGGTGGGATGAAGCCCTGGGGCGTCCCGACCGGAACCGGGGCGCCCCAGGTCCGGCCCCGCTGGAAGGAAAGACACCGCTGATGCACCTGCCCCCGCCCGACCGCACCCTCAGCCCGCGCACCGGCTTCACCCGCGCGCACTGGGAGACCGCGGCCGACGCCTTGCTGGCCGCGGTGGAGCCGTACGCCACCGAGGACCGCGCCCTCTACCACCTCCCCGGTGACCGCGAGAGCTGGTCGGGCCGCCTCTCCGACGGCCTGGAGGGATACGCCCGCACGCTCCTGCTGGCCGCCTTCCGCCGGGACGAGAACGCCCTCGGCCGCTACGCCGAGGGCCTCGCCGCCGGGGCGGCCGGAGTCTGGCCGCGTATCGGGGACCGCAGCCAGCCCCTGGTCGAGGCGGCCTCGATCGCCCTCGCCCTGCGGCTGACAAGGGACCTGCTCTGGGACCGGCTGGAGGATCCCGTACGGGAGCGGGCCGCGGCCTGGCTGGCCGACGCGCTGACGGCCGAACCCTGGCCCTGCAACTGGGAGTTGTTCCCGGTCACCGTCGGCGGATTCCTCCAGGAGATCGGGTACGAGGCCGACGCCTCGCGCAAGGCGGTCGAGCGGGGCCTGGAACGCATCGAGGAGTGGTACGCCGGCGACGGCTGGTACACGGACGGCCCCGGCCGCGCCTTCGACTACTACAACGGCTGGGCCATGCACCTGTACCCGGTGCTGCACGCGTGGCTGGCGGACGACGCGGAGCTGCTCGACCTGTACGGCGGCCGGCTCGAACGTCATCTCGCCGACTACGCCCGCCTGTTCGGCGGCGACGGCGCCCCGATGCACCAGGGCCGCTCCCTGACGTACCGCTTCGCGACGGCGGCCCCCCTGTGGCTGGGCGCGCTCACCGGCCGTACCCCGCTGGCGCCCGGGGAGACCCGGCGACTGGCCTCCGGTGCGCTCAGGTACTTCCTGGACCGGGGTGCCGTCGACGAGCGGGGTCTGCTCACCCTCGGCTGGCACGGCCCCGACGAGGCGGTCCTGCAGGGCTATTCGGGACCGGCGTCCCCGTACTGGGCGAGCAAGGGCTTCCTCGGACTGCTCCTGCCCGCGGACCACGAGGTGTGGACGGCGGCCGAGGAACCCGGCCCGGCGGAGCGCGCGGACGCCGTGACGCCGATCGGGGGCCCCAACTGGCTTCTTCAGTCGACGCGTTCGGACGGTGTGGTCCGGCTGCACAACCACGGCAGCGAGGACGTCCGCTACGACCCCTTCTACACGCGGTTCGCGTACTCGACGGTCACGCGGCCCCTGGGCTCGCCGCCCGACAACACTTTCATGGTCGGCGGCGACCCGGCCCGCACGGGCATCGTGCCGCTGGGAGCGGGCGAGGGCTGGGCGGCCTCCCGGTACACGACGGGTTCCGGCGCCGAGGTGACCAGCCTGGTGGTGGCCGACGGCGCGGTGGAGGTGCGAGCCCATCTGGTGGCCGGCGCGGATCCCGGCACGCAGGTGCACGTCACCGGCTGGGCGCCATGGGGTGACGAGGAGGCCGAACTGGTGCCGGTCCACGGTCTGTCGGGCGGGTTCGCGCTGTCCGGCGTGACGGACGACGGGCCCACCCTCTTCGTCGCCCTGGCCCGGCTCACCGCGGAACCGGACCCCCTGCCCCTCCCGGACCTGGTGTCCGTGGAGGTGCGGGGAGACGGCGACCTGAGCGTGCGCTGGGCCGGCGGAGAGATCAGGGACTTCCGGTTCAGGGCGTCACACGGGCGATCCTCAGGCTCGTCGTGGTCGGTGACGCCCCGCTGAGCCCGGTGGCGTAGGACGGGGTGACGGGCGCGTAGGCCCAGGTCAGGGAGCCGTCCTTGGAGACGGCGATGTCACCGGTGATATGGGCGCCCACCACCTTGTCCGTGCCGACGAACCTGCCGTTCCAGTCGACGAGCCGCAGGTGGGTGCCCGCGAAGGTGCCGGTGCAGGTGCCCGCGGAGCACTTCGCGTTCTTCAGGGACTCCCAGGACAGCAGCAGCTCGTCCTTGCCGTACGGCGCGAGGTGCACGTCGACGTGCTCGGTGCCCTTGGTGTTCGACAGGTAGACCGCCTTGCCCGGACCGGAGTTGCGGTTCTTGAGGAAGGCGATCGCCACCTGGTGGGTGCTGGTCCTCGGCGTGACCGTCCAGCCGCGTCCGCTGGAGTCGTCCGGGTTCTTCCTGGCGGAGGCGGCACCGCGGGAGGCGAACGCGGTCGCGTACCGGCCGGTGGAGGACTTCACCAGGTCGCCGCTGCGGCTGGGGAAGGTACCCCCGCAGTACCCCGCCCAGCACTGCTCGCGCTGCACGACCGGGGCCACGTCCGGGGCGCCGATCCCGGTGGAGACGAACAGGCCCGAACGCCAGTCGTCGAAGCACAGGGAGGTGAACGCGCCGGACGTCTCCGCGTGCAGGGCTATGCCCTCGTTGTGGCTGCAGCCCCAGCTCCAGCCGCCGCTCAGCTTGGCGCCCTCGGCGCTGATGTACGACAGCTTGTCGCCGTAGTGCCCGTCGGCGAAGCCGCCCGCGCCGTGCACCACGAAGTAGGCGCCGTACTTGGTGCCGTTCCAGGTGAGCTCGCCGTCGAGCGTCGGGGCGGTGTCGTGGGAGGCGGTGCCGGTGAGCTTGGTGCTCCAGGTCCTGGTGCCGTTCGTGTAGCGGACGATCGCGGCCGCGGTCTCGTGCCACTTGTTGCTGTCGGAGACGCGGGTCAGCAGCGCGAAGCCGTTGTCGTGCGCGACCAGGCCGCCGACCTCCTTGGCGCCCTTGACCACCGTGTCCGTGCCCGAGCGCTTCCCGGCGGAGGTCAGCGGGGTGACGTGGACGCCGTCCGAGGCGGGCCAGGCCACCCGCAGGGTGCCGTCGGGGGCCACGGCCGTCGCTGTCCGGTTCCACTCGCGGGTGTTGTTGTAACCCGCTGACAAATAAGGGTACTTGGCGCTCAGGCTCACTGTCGTGCTGGTGACCGTGAGGGAGGTCGTCGCCGCCCCGGCGGTGGCGTACCACGCGCCGGCGAGCAGTCCGGCGGCCGCGAGGACACCGACGGCGGGCTTGCGGGCCGCCCGGACCCGGCGGTGACGTGTCGTGCGTCGTGCAGATGTCATGACCCCGGGTTGCCGCCGGGCCGGGAAAGGTTGCCGAAATTCGTTCACCTTTTTCTCAGGCGTCCACAAGAATCGCGCCCATGACTTCCAAAATCCGTCACACCACGGTCGATTGCGCCGACGCCTACACGCTCGCCTCCTTCTGGTCCCAGGTGCTGGACCTGCCCGTGCACGACGACGACAAGCCGGGCGACCCGGAGGCACTGATCGAGGGCGCCGGCCTGCTCTTCGTCACCGTGCCCGAACCCAAGACCGTCAAGAATCGCGTCCATCTGGACCTCCAGCCGCAGGACCGCACCCGGGACCAGGAGGCCGAGCGCCTGCTCGCGCTCGGTGCCACGCTCGTCGACGACCACCGGCGGGAGGACGGCAAGGGCTGGGTGACGCTCGCCGACCCGGAGGGCAACGAGTTCTGCGTGGAGCGCAGCGCGGCGGAACGCGGACAGTAGGCGGGTCCGGGCCGAGTCGCTTCGGAACGGCTCGGGACACTTCGGCGGGCACCGAAGCGATGCGGGCCTAGCGTTCCCGTATGAGCGCCGACACCGGACCCGAGACGCCTCCCGTCATGACCGCGTTCGGCGGTCTCCATCGCGCGGGTGAGCCCCTGTTCCTGCCCAACGCCTGGGACCACGCCTCGGCGGCCGCCCTCGCGGCACGGGGCTTCGCCGCCATCGGCACCACGAGCCTCGGCGTGGCCGCGGCCGTCGGCCTGCCCGACGGCTCGGCCGCGACCCGCGAGCACACCCTCCGGCTCGCCCTGACCCTCGGCGCGGAACCCTTCCTCCTCTCCGTCGACGCTGAGGGCGGCTTCAGCGACGACCCGGACGAAGTGGGGTGTTTCGCACGGGAGTTGTGGGCCGTCGGAGCGGTCGGGATCAATCTGGAGGACGGTCTCGGACCGGTGGACCGGCACGCGGCGAAGATCGCCGCGGTCAAGGCGGCCGCGCCGGGGCTCTTCGTCAACGCGCGCACCGACACGTACTGGCTGGGCGGCGGAGAGGAGACGCTCCGGCGCCTGGACGCCTACCGGCAGGCGGGCGCCGACGGCGTGTTCGTGCCCGGCCTGACCGATCCCGGCCGGATCGCCGCCCTGGTGCGGCACCTCGACATCCCCCTCAACATCCTCTACTCACCGGCCGGCCCCGACGTCCCCCACCTCACCGACCTCGGCGTACGCCGGATCAGCCTCGGCTCCCTGCTGTACCGGCGGGCGCTGGGCGCCGCCCTGGACGCCGCCACCGACATCGCCGCCGGGCGGGTTCCGGGCGGTACGACACCCTCGTACGGCGATGTACGGGCGCTGGAGCGCCGGCCCGGTGACCCGCCCGGGACGACCGGCGGGACGGGCCCCGCGGGACGGGCCCCGCAGGACAGGCCCAGCAGGACGGGCCGGCTGCCGCTCACGTCGTCGTGCGGCTCGGTCAGCGGGACGTCCGCTCCCGTGGCCAGTGCTCGAGCGTGATGTGCAGGGCCTCGACCGCCTTGTCCCAGGAGGCCTGCACGTCGCGGGCGGCACCGAAGCCGCCGGTGGACTCCAGGGCGCAGTAACCGTGGAAGGTGCTGCGCAGCAGGCGTACGGCGTCGGTGAGGTCGGGCTCGTCGAGGCCGTAGGCGCGCAGCATTCCGTAGGTGATCTCGGCGGTGCGGCGCAGGGCGGGGGAGTCGGCGACGAGGGCCTGGTCGATACGGATCTGGGTGGCCGCGTACCGGCCGGGTCGCTCCAGCGCGTACTCCCGGTAGGCGCCCGCGAACGCCGCCAGCGCGTCCTTCCCGGCCCGCCCGGCCACGGCCGCCGCGATCCGCTCGATCAGTTCGGCGCCCGCGAACAGCGCGAGCCGGGTGCGCAGGTCCTGCAGATTCCTGACGTGTGAATACAGGCTCGCGTCCTTCACGCCGAAGCGGCGGGCGAGCGCGGAGAGGGTGACGTTCTCGAAGCCGACGTCGTCCGCGAGTTCGGCTGCCGCCGCGACCAGTCGGTCGACGGAGAGTCCGGCGCGGGCCATGGAAGCCACCTCCTTGGATGCCTAGGGCAGATCCTAGGACATCTAGGTGCCAGGCAGGTGGGAGGCAGGTGTCAGGTGTTCAGCAGTGCCTGCCACGGGCGGCGACCAGCTGCACGTCCTCCGCCCTCAGACGCAGGGCGTGGCGGGCGGTGTCCTTGCCCCGGGCCGGGTCCGGGTCCCAGAGCCACACGGTGTCGCCGCTCGCCCGGAAGGACAGGACCGGGTGCGTGGTCGGAACGGGCCCGTTGATGACCGGGATCTTCGAGTTGAGCGGTCTGACGCAGAAGAGTTCGCCCTGGAGGCCGAAGTAGGCGGACGGACGACGCCCTTGGGCGGCGGTCTCCATCGCCCCGTCGGCGGCCCTGTCCACGCCGTCGACGGCGTCGACCGCCACGGTCAGGATCATGACCAGCACCATCAACGGCAGGACCCACCGGACGAGTCCGCTCACACCGGTCTGGATGTTGTAGTGCCGGGCCCAGCCACCCAGCGCGACGAGGAACAGGGAGCACGCCACGGCCAGTCCGAGCGGCCGCAGCGCTATGGCGTACTGCCAGTAGAAGGCCACGTGCACCGAGTCGGCCGGGATCCCGAAGCGTTCCTCCAGGTACATGGCGTGCAGGAACGACCCGGCCCAGGGCAGCGCGAACGGCAGCGGAGCCGCGAGGACGGGCAGGAACCACTGCATGTTGCGGCTGAACCAGGACTCGCTCAGGGCGTACCACAGGCCGAAGGCCGTGAACCCGATGAGCAGGGTGAGGAGCACACCCGCGAACTGCCGGGACAGCCCCACGGGCTGGGAGCCCGCCCAGAAGAAACCGAAGACGGTCAGGCTCCCGACCAGGGCCACGCCCATCGCCAGCCGGACGAGCCACGGCCGGGGCGCGTTCGCCGACACCCATGTGCCCACCGGCCAGCACATACCGAGAGGCCATGCCAGCGCCAGGAACCGCCACGGCGTCGTCAGCGCGCCGATCACGACTCCGCACGCGAGGCTGACGAGCACCACCACGCCGACCACCGCGATCAGGATCGCCTTGCGGCGCGGATCGGCCGACCGGTCGCGCGGCCGCGGCCCGATCGACATGCGGATGTCGTGCACCTCGGGATCGAAAGGCGGGCCGCCGATGTTGCGCCGCTCCAACTCACCGAGAACCCGGTCCCGTTGCTCCTCGCTGTACTCACCGCGCAGATGCAGGGTGTGGTGCAGGTCCCACCCGCCGACGGCGATCCAGTGCTCGACCAGCCGGCGCAGCGCGGGGCTCGCACCGTCCGGCACCTTGTGGTGGACGTGGTAGGTCGTGTTCGGCTCGGCAGGCTTGGGCCGGACGAGCTTGGCCTCCCGTACCCACACGTCGATCTTCCGCCGCGCGGCGAGCGAGGTCAGCCGCTCGCGGGCCGCCGACCTGGCGGTCAACCGTGACCCACGGAGCGGGACTTCGACGATCAGCCCGGTGTACCCGTCGTCCGCGCCGACCGCTTCACCGTCCCGCGCCGGGCGCACCCGCCACCCCTGCGCCGCGAACACACCGGTCGCCAGCTCCAGTTCGTCCCGCTCGTCGCGGACCTCGACGACCAGGCGCACTCTGCGGTTGAACGGATCCGGTATCACCGGCGAAGTTTCGCACAGCACATACACGGCGAACTCCGAGAGGCAAGGCCTCTCCTTGCGCCGGTGGCGGGTTGCGTCATTCCGCAGCCGCCGCCGGGCGGCGTAGGGTTGCCGTGAAGGGGGAGGGGACAGCGTGACGCGTGAGATGCGACGTGAGGGAGAGTCGGCCACCTCGGACGTACCCGCATCACCTCCCCTCTGGCGGCAACGGGACTTCGGCGTCTTCTGGGCCGCGCAGACCCTCTCCTTCCTGGGCGACTCCTTCGCGCTGATCGCCCTGCCCCTGCTGGTGCTCCAGGCCACGGGCTCCCTCGCCGCGATGGGCCTGCTGACCGCCGTCGGCGGGGCGGCCTCGGTGCTGGCGGCGGTGTTCGCCGGGGTGCTGGTGGACCGCGTCGACCGCCGTCGGCTGCTCATCGCCTGCGACCTGGTGCGCATGGTGCTGTACGGGCTGATCCCGCTGGTATGGCTGTCCGGCCCGCATGTCTGGGTGCTGTACACGGTCCTGCCGGTCTGCGAGGCCGTGGGCATGCTGTTCGCGGTCGGTTATGTGACGGTCGTACGCGGACTGGTCGGCACCGCCCGACTGACAGAGGCCAACGGCCGCTTGAACGCGACCGCCGCGGCGGCCGGCGTACTCGGCCCCCTGGGCGCGGGCATCGTGGCCGCGTGGACGGGCCCGGCCGCCGCCGTGGCCGTGGACGCGGCGAGCTTCGCGGTGTCGGCGGCCTGCCTGTTCTACGTACGGATCCGGGAGCGCGCCGGAGACGACGACCGCCCCAGGAACACGAACCTCTGGCAGGACCTGCGCACCGGCGTGTCCTTCCTGCGCGGGCACCCGGTGCTGCGCTCGATCACCGCCCTGCTGTTCGTGTTCAGCTTTCTCACCCTGGGCCTGAACGACCTGATCATCTACCACGTGAAACACGACCTCGGCCACGACGACGGCACGGTCGGCACCGTCATGGCCGTCGCCGCGCTCGGCATGATCGCCGGTTCCCTCCTCGTCGCCCGCGTCCGCCGCCGCCTGGGCTTCGGACCGACCTGGATCGGCTCGACCGCGGTGTGCGGCCTGGCGTTCGCGGGCCTGGGCTGGGTACACCCCGTACCCGCCGTCGCGGCCCTCGGCGCCGCCTACCTCGCCTGCGTGGGCATGGCGGGCACCTGCTCCATGTCCTTCCGCCAGGAAGTCACCCCCGAACACCTCCTGGGCCGCGTCACCTCCGCCTTCTGGACTCTCCAGTACTCGGCGGCCCCCATCGGCGCGGCAGTCCTCACCTGGGCGGCGGAACGAGGCGGCACCGCCCCCGTGGCCCTGGTCGCCGGCCTGTGCTGCGTCCTGATCGCCGTCGTCGCGCTGCTCACGCCGATACGCCGTTCGGGCCGCTCCTGACGCAGCCCGCACGCAGAGCGGTCAGCGCCCGCCAGGCTGCGTCGCGTTCCTCGTGGTCGAACACCTGGGGCGCGACGGAGCGGTCCGGTGCGAAGACGGCGTAGAGGCGCGGGAGATACGACAGATCGCCCCACCACTCCCGCTCGTGTCCCCGGGCCGGCACCCGGCCACAGCCCGTGCACGTGATCCACGGGACCAGGAGCAGCTCCGACGACGGGTGGTCCGGCACCACTGATCGCCCCGGGATCACATCCTCGGCGTCGAGCACCCGCAGCAGCGTGGGCTGTCCGGGATCACCCGGGCACTTGACGATGTCCGCCCCGAGCCGGTCCCACACGCCCCACTGCCGGGCCATCACCGCGATCTCGGCACGCTCCACGCCACCCAGCGGCAGACCGAGTTCACGGATCCGCCGGACCAGCACCGTGAGCCCGGCCTCCTGCTCCCCGATGTCCCAGCAGTCCCGCACCTCGGCCACGTCCTCGGGGAAGGGAAGGAGCGCGGCGAGCCGGCTCCACAGGGCGGCTTCGTCGGCGTACGGCGGCTCGGTCGCGTCGGTCATGCCGGAACCCTCGCACAGACGCCGTCGTCAGCCGTTCACCCCGGTGTAGTGCCGCAGGCTCCACCGCCACAGCAGCCGGGACAGCAGGTAGGCGAGGGCCCCCAGGAGCGGTGATGCCGCCGCCAGCCAGTACGGCGCGCCGGTCGCGTGGCCGTGACCCGTCAGCACCGCCGCCGGGAAGTACGCGACGAAGGCGAGCGGAAGGCCGTACGTCAGGAAGCCGCCCAACGCCTTCGGCAGGACATTGAGCGGGTAACTGCCGAACGTGCCCAGCAGCTCCTCCAGCCAGCGTCCCCAGTAGTCGGCGGCCGGGAAGCGCAACGAGGCGGCGGCCACCACCGTGAACAGGGCCGCCTCCAGCAGCATCCCGCCGAGCACGGCGGCGACCAGGTACACGCTCCGGCCCGCCGTCCAGTCCAGGTGGCTGCGGCTCAGCGCCCCCACCGTCAGACCCACCGCCACCGTCAGGTCGCCGATCGCGTTGGTGGGGAAGAACTGGAGCTGGACCTGGCGGTGGACCGGCATCGGGCGCAGGAGGTAGCCGTCGATCCTGCCCTCCTGGATGGACCGGCCCAGGAGGTGCACCCTGCCCAGGAACAGCACGAACAGACCGTGGGCGAGCATACGGGTCGCCGGGATGAGCAGGACGTCCGAGCTGTCCCAGCCGCCCATCCCGGTGAACCGGGTCAGCAGCACGGTCGCGAACACGATCACCGACACCTGCCAGATCGCGCCGATCGCGATGTTCATCAGGAACTCGGCCCGGTACTCCAGCTGGGCACGGAAGTTGAGACGCGTGACGCGCCACACGATCCGGACGGCATTCATGGGCATCAGCCTCCTTGGGAGACGACACGGCGCCCCGCCCGCCGCCACAGGAACCGGGTGAAGAGCGCCAGCACGACCACCCAGCCCGCCTGCACGGCGAGTTGGAGGCCCGCGTCGGACAGCGGGATGCGGCCGACGTACAGCGACAGCGGCACGTTCAGCGTGGCCTGGAACGGGAGGAAGGAGCTGAGCGTCACGAACCAGTCGGGGAAGAACCACAACGGCGCGTACACCCCGGACAGCAGGTTCTGCGCGAAGAGCAGGATCATCAGCGCGGCGCCGTTGCGCAGGGTCCAGAAACACAGCTGGTCGATGACGAGCATGATGGAGTACAGGACCCACTGGCCGAGCAGCAGGCTCAGCGCGAACACCCCCGCCACGGCGGCCGACCCGGGGGCTTCGACCACTCCGGCCGCCCGGCAGACCGCGTATCCGGTCAGCGCCCACGCCAGCCCGTACAACTGCTCGCCCAGGGCACGCAGCGCGTAGTAGCGACGGGGCGGCAGCGGGCGCAGGTACCAGTAGACGATCGTGCCGAAATGCACGTGCTGCTGCACGGTGTCCCGACCCGTGTACTGGTCCAACTCCCGTAGCCGGGAGGCGAGTACGGCCAGCACGGCGTACGTCACCGCCTGGTCGCGGCCGAGTCCGGCGGTCGTACCGGCGTGCGCGTACAGCCCCCGCCACAGGGACGCGACGAGCACGACCTGGACGGTGAGCCGGAGCAGGGCCGCGGTGACGCGGAGCGGGGCGTTCAGCTCGCCGAGCGGGGTGACGCGGGCGGCGCGCCAGGCATGAACGACCGCCATGTCACACCGCCTCGGCCTGGGCGTAGGCCGTGCGCATCACGTCCTCCAGGTCCGCCTCGTCCACGGCGACGCCCGTCACCTCGTACCGCTCGATGACCAGCTTCAGCGCCTGGTGGACCGTGGGCGCGGCGGGACCGTCCGGGCCGAAGACCGCCTGCGGGCCCTCCCGGCGCAGCAGCGCGATACCCGGCAGCGCGCCGACCGGGGTGTGCGGGTCGGCGAGCGTCGCCCTCACCTGCCAGGTCGAGCCGAAGGTGCGGCGGATCTCGTCCAGGGTGCCGTCGAGGACCAGCCGGCCGTGGTTGACCAGCACCACGCGCTCCGCGAGCCGCTCGACCTCGGTCATGTCGTGCGTGGTCAGCAGCACGGTACGGCCGCGATCGGCCACCTGGTGCCGCAGGAACTCGCGGACCTGCTCCTTGACCACCACGTCCATGCCGATGGTCGGCTCGTCGAGGAAGACGACCGGCGGATCGTGCAGCAGCGCCGCCGCCAGGTCGCAGCGCACGCGCTGACCGAGCGAGAGGTGCCGCACCCGGGTGTCCCAGAAGGAGGAGAGTTCGAGGATCTCGTCGAACTCCCGCAGCCGGGCGGCGTGTTCGGCCTTCGGGACCTGGTAGATGTCCCGCAGGATCGCGAACGACTCGCGCACCGGCAGGTCCCACCACAGCTGGGTGCGCTGCCCGAACACCGCCCCGATGTTGCGGGCGTTGCGCTCGCGCTCCTCGTACGGCACCACACCGGCCACCCGGGCCTCGCCCGAGGTGGGGGTGAGGATGCCGGTCAGCATCTTGATCGTGGTGGACTTGCCCGCCCCGTTCGGGCCGAGCAGGGCGAGCAGTTCGCCCGGGGCGACGTCGAAGCTGATGTCGCAGACCGCGTGTTTGGCGACGCGCTCCGGATCGACCAGGGACCTGAGCGCCCCGGCGAAACCGGGGCGGCGAACCGTCGTGTGGAAGGTGCGGGACAGGGCGCGGACCTCGATGCTGCCGATCACTCGATGTATCTCCTCGTCAGCCGGATCAGCCAGACCGTCGCCAGCAGCGACGCGGCGGACAACACGGTCAACAGCCAGGGCACGGCATGGATCCCGGACGCCTCGATACCGGCGCCCAGCAGCGGCGGCGCGGCCACCCCACCGATCACGGAGGCGGCGATCACCCAGGCGCCGGCTCGTCCGGCCTGCGGAAGAGCCCTGTTCAGCCAGGGCAGACCGGTCGGGAAGACCGGTGCGATGAACAACCCAACACCCGCGTACGCCACCGGCGCCACTCCTTTTACGAGCGCCGGCAGCAGGCAGACGGTCATGCCGGCCGCGCAGACCGTGAGGATGCGCTCGGGGGAGTGCCTGAGCGTGATCGGTACGACGAGGAAGCGGCCCGCCGTCATCATCAGCCAGTACACCGAGGTCGCCACCAACGCCGGGCGGCCGACCCCCTTCAGAGGCCGACTCCCAGCCACTGTCGCCCGCGGTGACGGCGACGTTGAGGATGTGGAGCTCTCTTGCGCGCGAGCGCGGGAGACTCTCTCCTGGATCGCTCCGGAGAGTTCGACGGCCCTTGCGTCCGCCTGACGACTGCCCTCCCGGCAACCGGGGCGGGTCGGGGACCTGCCCGGCAATGCCGGTGGCTTGGCTGTCGTCACCGGCGATCGACAACCTAGCCGGGCGGTGGGAACGCCGCTCAGGATGCGCCGGGACCAACCTGAAGGGGTGACTCGTCGCGCGAGTGTCCGAGGGTGTGTGGGCGGGGTGGCGGCCATGGCCGTCGGCCAGTCCGCCAGCGCCAAGCCGGCGCCGCCCGCCGCCATGAGACCGTAACTCGCGGCCAGCAACGCCCTGTTGCTGATGCTGGAGTGGATGGCGTTGAAGGCGAGAACGCCCGCGACCCCGCCCGCGAAGTGCAGGCTGAGGCCGAGCCCGGCGCCCGACGGGGACAGACCGAACTCCGCGCGCAGGCCGGGCACCGCCGGGCCGTAGAGGGCCTGGAGCATGCCGATGAGGACGAAACCGGCGCAGGACGCGACCGCGGCCGGCCGGGTGAACAGCCGGCCGGCCGCGGGGGCCCTCAGGACCGTCTCGCTCAATTGGCCTCCGAGAACACGAACGAGAACTCGGCGGGCTCGGCCCACAGGTAGTACTGGGGCAGCGGGCCCGGACCGCAGGACTGCGAGCCGATCCCGTGCTGACCGTGGTCGAGGCTGACCCACACACCCGCGGCGGAGCCGCTCTCTGCGGCGGCGCCGGGCGTGAGGTCGGTGCGGTGCGCGGCGGCGTCCAGCTGCTCGGTGGTCCAGCGCCGGGCGGTGAACCAGAATTCCGGGTCGCCCTCGATGCGCAGGCCGCCGATCTCCGCCCGGCGGACGTCGGCGCGGGCGCCGTTCTCCTGCGGACGGACGTATGGCGTCTGCATACGGTCGACGGTCGACTGCCAGCTGCCGACCGCCGACGCGGCCTTGGTATCCGGGTACGCCTCACCGGGGCCGCCGCCGAACCACTTCACCGCGTCGGCCTCGGACAGCCCGAACCGGATGCCGAGCCGCGGCAGCGGCACCGTCCAGTCGCCCTCGGGGACCACGGACACCGTCAGCTTCAGCCGGTTGCCGTCCGACGTCCAGCGGTACACCGTGGACAGACCCACCTCCCAGGCCGCGGGCGCCACCCGGGTGCGTACCGTCAGCGCGTCGTCGCCCAGCTCCACACCGTCGAGCCGGTGCCGCATGCGGTGCAGGCCGTACTTCCGCCACAGCTCGCCGTGGCGGATGTCCGTCTGCCAGGCCGCGCCGTCGTCGTTGTCGGTGGTCGCCCGCCACACGTCCAGGCGCAGACCGGTGACGCCCACGCCGCCGATCGTCCGCAGGGCGCCGGTCCGGGCGTCGAAGGAGGCCGGGCCGAGCGTGATCAGGCCCTCGCCGAGCGCGGGCCCGTCGGTCGGGGCGACGGACGGCACCTGTCGCGCCGACACCGGGACCTGACCCCAGGCGACCACATGGTCCTTGGGCCCCCACGCGGTGTCGGCGGCGAGCAGTGCCCGTACCGTCCACTGCGTCTCGCCGGCCGCGGCCGCGGGCGGCTCGGGCAGCTTCACGTCGGCCGCCGCGCCGGGCGTCAGGGCCGGCACCGGGAGGCTGCCCGAGGCGACCGTCTCGCCGTCCACCTGGTACGACCACTCGAAGGCCAGCCCGGACAGGTCGGCGAAGTCCTGCTTGTTGGTGACGCGGACGGTGCCGTCGGCGCTGTCGCCCTCGATGCCGACCGGCTCGATCACCTTCTTGTACTCGATCAGACCGGGGGAAGGCTCCCGGTCGGGGAACAGCAGCCCGTCGCAGACGAAGTTCCCGTCGTGCAGTTCCTCGCCGAAGTCGCCGCCGTACGCGAACCCGTACCGCTCGTCCTTGATGCCGTGGTCGATCCACTCCCAGATGAAGCCGCCCTGGAGCCGCTCGTACGACTCGAAGATCCGCTGGTAGTCGGCGATCCCGCCGGGGCCGTTGCCCATGGCGTGGCCGTACTCGCAGAGAATGAACGGCAGTTCGCGGCGTCTGTGGGTGCCGCCGTCCAGGCCGCGGCCGATCCGCTCGACCTCCGCGTGGTCGGCGTACATCCGCGAATAGACGTCCGTGTCCCGGCAGTTGATGTCGCCCTCGTAGTGCACGAGCCGCGAGGAGTCCCGGCCGTGGATCCACTCGGCCATCGCGGTCAGGCCGCGGCCGGTGCCCGCCTCGTTGCCGAGGGACCAGATGACGACCGACGGATGGTTCTTGTCGCGCTCGACCATGCGGGCGGCGCGGTCCAGCAGCGCCGGGGTCCAGCGCTCGTCGTCGACGGGGTTGTCCCGCCAGGCCTGCTCGGTGAAGCCGTGGGTCTCCAGGTCGCACTCGTCGACGACCCACAGGCCGTACTCGTCGCAGAGGGAGAGGAAGGCGGGGTGGGGCGGGTAGTGGGAGGTGCGCACGGCGTTGATGTTGTGCCGCTTCATCAGCAGCACGTCCTCGCGCATGGTCTCCGGATCGAGGGCGCGGCCCTTCTCCGGATGCCACTCGTGCCGGTTGACCCCCTTGAAGAGGACCGGTTTTCCGTTGACCTTGATCAGGCCGTCCTCGAGGACGACGGTGCGGAAGCCGATGCGCAGCGGCACGCGCTCGCCCTCGGTGACCAGCAGGCCGTCGTACAGCTTCGGGGTCTCCGCGGTCCACGGCTGGACCGCGACCGTGACCGGTTCGCCGGTTGCCACGTCGATGCCCAGGTCCGGCACGGTCACCCGGCCGTCCACGTCGGACTCGACGTGCAGGGTGCCCTCGCCGGTGACGTGGTCGTAGGAGGCGTGCACGAAGAAGTCGAGGACGGCGCCCGCCGGGCGGTGCAGCAGGGTCACGTCACGGAAGATGCCGGGCAGCCACCACTGGTCCTGGTCCTCCAGGTACGAGCCCGCCGACCACTGGTGGACGCGGACGGCCAGGACGTTGCCGGCGGGCTTCAGCAGGTGGCCGACCGCGAACTCGTGCGGCAGCCGGGAGCCCTTGAACTCGCCGATGTCCGTGCCGTTCAGCCAGACGCGGGCGCAGGACTCGACGCCGTCGAACCGCAGCACCGCGCCGCCGCCCTGGGAAAGGTCCGGCCAGTCGGACGGCAGGTCGAAGACGCGCAGGTGGTCGCCGGTGGGGTTCTCGGTCGGCACGCGCGGCGGGTCGACCGGGAAGGGATAGAGATGGTTGGTGTAGATGGGGGAGCCGTGTCCTTGCAGCACCCAGTGGCCCGGGACCGTCACCTCGGCCCAGTCTCCGGCGTCGTGGCCCTCAGCCGCGAAGCCGTCGTCCTGCTCGTCGGCCGTCTGCGACAGCCTGAAGCGCCAACTGCCATTGAGAGAGAGGGACTTCGCGTCGGAGTGGGCGTACCAGGCGCGGGGCGGCAGGGCGCCGCTGCCCGGGGACACGTCCTCGACGTAATCGATGGATGTC
This sequence comes from Streptomyces sp. NPDC086549, assembly GCF_044746205.1. Lineage (NCBI taxonomy): Bacteria > Bacillati > Actinomycetota > Actinomycetes > Kitasatosporales > Streptomycetaceae > Streptomyces > Streptomyces sp. NPDC086549. The sequence continues at coordinate 50,636 of NZ_JBIVBS010000003.1, forward strand.
GGGGTGCGGAAGGACATCGGTCTCCTAGCTCAGCCCTTGATGCCGGTCTGCGCGATTCCCTGGACCAGCCAGCGCTGGAGGAAGAGGAACACGAACACCAGGGGCAGGATGGAAATGGTGGTGGCCATGAAGATCTGGTGGAAGATGACCGTCTGGTTGGTCATGTACGACGACAGCGCGACCTGGACGGTCCATGAGCCCGGGTCCTGGCCGATGACCAGCGGCCACAGGAAGGCGTTCCAGCCGTTGATGAAGGTGATGGTCGCCATCGCCGCGAAGAAGTTCAGCGAGTTGGGCACGACGACGCGCCAGTACGCGCCCCAGTAGCCGAGCCCGTCCACGCGTGCCGCCTCCTCCAGCTCCTTCGGGAACCCGAGGAAGTACTGCCGGAAGAGGAAGCAGGTGAAACCACTGAACAGGCCCGGAATGATCAGGCCGCGGTAGCTGTCCACCCATCCGAGTGACGAGACCAGCACGAAGCTGGGCACGAAGGTCACCGAGGTCGGGACCATCAGGGTGCCCAGAACGGCGTAGAAGATCTTGTTGGCGTGTTTGTACGGGATGCGGGCCAGGGCGTATCCGGCGAGGGAGCACACCAGCAGGATGCCGACGGTCATGGAGACGGCGACGACCAGCGAGTTCCACAGCGACCGGGCGAAGTCCACCGACGTGTCGTCGAACAGCTCGCTGACGTTGCCCCACTGGAGGTGGGTGGGGAAGAACTTCCAGTGCTCCCCGGTGATCTCGGCGTCCGTGGAAAGGGAGTTGCGGACCAGTATGTAGAACGGGATCAGGAAGAGGAGGGCGGCGATTCCGATGGCGATGTAGAGGCCGGTGTTGCCCATCATGCCGCCGACGCGCCCGCTGCGGCGCTTTTCTGCCGTGGGCCTGGTCTTCCGTATGCCGGGCGTGGTGGTGGTCACTTGGACTCGTCCCCCCTTCCGAAGCCCATGATCTTGCCCTGGAACAGGGTCACGATGATGATGAGCAGGGTCAGGATGACCGCGCCCGCGCTGCCGGCGCCGTAGTCCTGTTCCGTGCCCAGGGCCTTGTAGTAGAGCTCGACCAGCGGCGGCCGGCCCCAGGTCGTCTTGTCCAGCAGGTTGAAGAACTCGTCGAAGGCCTGGTAGGCGGCGATGAGCAGGAGCAGGATCACCGCGGTCGAGGTCGCCCGCAGCTGGGGCAGGGTGATGTACCGGAAGGTCTGCCAGCCCGGCTTGGCGCCGTCGATGGCGGCGGCCTCGTACAGCTCCGACGGGATGTTCTGCAGCGCGGCCAGGAAGAGGATCATGTAGAAGCCTGACTGCAGCCACAGGCGGACCGTGACGATGACCAGCCAGTACCAGGGCGGGTCGGGGGAGGCCAGCCAGGCGATGTTGTCGATCCCGAACCAGCCGATGACCGTGTTCGCCAGGCCGAAGCGGACACCGCTGAAGATGGACATCTTCCAGATCAGCGCCGCGGCGACATAGCTGCACGCGGTCGGCAGGAAGAACACCGAGCGGAAGAACGCCCGCATGAAGCGCAGCCGGTTCACCAGCAGGGCGATGCCCAGGGACAGTGCCCAGGTGGTGGGCACGATGAACGCGGCGAAGACGGTGAAGGTGCCGAGCGACCCCACGAACTTGGGATCCGTCAGCATGTACGAGTAGTTGTCGAAGCCGATGAACTTCTCCGGCGTGACGGTGAAACGCGCGTCGAAGAAGCTGAGGTAGACGCTCCAGCCGATCGGCACGTAGATGAAGACGATCAGCCCGATGAGGAACGGGGCGGTGAAGAGCCAGAAGTTGAAGGTGCGGCTGGCCCGCAGACCCCGCCGCGGCCTGGCCGATGTGGCCTTGACCGGGGCGGGGCTCGCGAGGTCGCGCGTCGTCGTCGACATGTCGCAGTCCGTCCGTCGACCTATCCGAAGAGCTTCTTCAGCTGGCGGTTGACTTCCGTGTCGCACTGGTCGAGAGCCTTCTCCGGGTCACCGCCCTTGCGGACGCAGTTGGCGAACAGGTCCCATGTCGCCTGGATCATCGCCTGGGTCCAGCCGATGTTGTCGAAGTGGCCGTACGTGTTGAAGAGCTTGACGCCCTCGGCCGGCAGGCCCGACTTGAGCTTGGTGGCGGTCGAGGCGATGGAGGTGCGCGGCGGGATGTGGAAGCCGTACGAAGTGGCCCAGTCCTCCTGGTACTTCTTCTGCTCGATCCACAGCCACTTCACGTATTCCTTGGCCGCGTCGACGTTGCTGCCCTTGGCGTTGACGAACATCGACCAGCCGCCGTTGTAGACCGAGGGCTTGCCGTCGTCCGTGACCTTCGGGAAGGGGAAGATCCCGAGGTCGTCGCCGAGCGCCTTCTGGAACTGCGGCATGGCCCACATACCGCAGAACTGGATGGCACACAGGCCCTGGCTGAGCGAGGAGGGGTCCCAGAAGTCGGTCGGGGCGCCGAGGAGCAGGTGGCCGCTGGTGAAGAGCTTGCGCATCTTCTTGAGGCCATCGAGGACACCGGGCGTGTGGTAGGCGATCTGGTTCTTGGAGTCGAGGGTGTCGGCGCCCGCGGACCAGATCATCGGGTTGACCACCGCGTGCAGGTCGTTGCCGAGGTAGAGGCCCTTGACCTTGCCGGTGGTGAGCTTGGCGGCGGCCTCGATCAGCTCGTCGAGGGTCTCCGGCACCTTGACGCCGGCCTTCTTGAAGAGCGAGGGCCGGTAGAAGAAGAACTGCGGGTCGTCGATCATCCGGACGCCGTATATCTTCCCGTCCACCGTGTGCGAGGCGATGTCGGCCGGGTTGAAGTCGTCCTTGACCGGGGTGACGATGTCGGTCAGGTCCGCCACCTGCCCGCTCTTGACCATCTGGATCTGCGGGTGGAACTCGAACAGATCCGGCGCCTGCTTGGTGAGCAGCGTCGCGAAGAGCTTGCTCTCGAAGTCGCTGCTGGTGATCCACTGCATGGTCACGTGCGCGTCCTTGTACGCGGCGGCGTACCGCTCGAGCGCCTGCTTCGTTCCCGTCTCACCGTAGGCGTGGAACATCTGGGTGAGCTGCTTGCCCGAACCGGACCCGCCGCCACGGCCGTTGTTGCCGCCGCACGCGGCCAGTGTCCCGGCGGCGGTCATGCCCGCGGCGGCGCGGAACAGTGATCGGCGGGACCAGTTGCTGTTGCTCATTGCCGACATGCTGACGTCCTTGTCTCGAAGTGCGGCTGCGGCTCCACAGCTCAGCTGCCAGGTGGCTCGAATTGCTTTGCGGTGCGGGACGTTAACCTTCGGCTAAGGCTTCGGCAAGGGGTTGGACGAAGTCTGTTCGAAGCGTTGTATCCGGTTCGGAATCCCGAACGCCGGTGGTTGGTGAGGGAGTTGAGGGCCGCCGGGTCAGGGAGGAGGCCGGCGGCCCTCGGCCGGGGGTTCCTACTGCCTGGACCAGGCCTCGTTGGCGCCGCCCGTGCAGCTGTAGAGGATCACCTCGCTGCCGTCGGCCGTGGCCTGTCCGCCGACGTCCAGGCAGGTGCCCGACGCCTCGTTGACGATCTGTCCGTTGGCATTCAGCAGCCAGCGTTGTGTGCCGTCACCGGCATAGGAGGCCGCGGTCGTCAGCCCCGAACTCCCCGCCGTCAGATACCCGTCGGCGCCCTTCAGGGTGCCCCGCGCGTCGTACGACCACGACTGCCCGGCGTCGCCCGTGCAGGTGGCGATCGTGGCGCCGGAGGCGTCGGCCGTCAGGCACTTGCCGGACTGCTTGCCCTGGAGGGCGCCGGTCAGGGCCGAACTGCCGCGGCCCCTCTGGTCGAGGACGTAGGTGGTGATGGAGCGGGGTGCCAGCGTCGCCAAGACCGAACCGCCGCTCACCGACGGCCTGGCGACATCCGCCCAGTTCTCGTCGGCCGACGTCCGCACCGCCTGCACCGCCCGCATCGGCGACCTGCTGTTGAAATGCAAACTCAGCGCCGTGTCCGTGGTGTTGTGGTTGTTCACCACGACCACCCACCTGCCGTCCCGGTCGTACGCCGACACCTCGACGCCGTCCGGCACGCCGGTCACGTTGTGTGCGACCGCGCCCGGCCTCACGAACTTGCTGTACTGGCCCAGAGCGTAGTAGCGCTTGGTGAAGTACAGCGTCTGGTTGCCGTTCGTCCGGTAGTTGGGGTCGTAGTAGATCAGGCCGTCGTTCCAGCCTTCGTCGTTCCTCGCCAGCGGATCGCCGCCGGTCATCTCCGACAGCGCGACCCACCACTGGAACGCCGAGTCGTGCGCGGTCGCGAAGTCCTTGTAGATGATCCGGGAGAGGTTCAGACCGCCGTCGATGGTCGGGTCGTACTCCTGTGCCCAGCCCGTGCCGCCCTTGCCGAAGCAGCAGATCTCCGTGGACCAGGACTGCCTGCCGAGGGACCTGGCGGTCTCGTAGACCTCCGCCCGGTTCGCGTCGCTCGGGTTGTCGTACGTGTGATGGGCCAGCCTGGAGACGTACTGCGCGGTGTCCGGCTGCGCCATCCACTGCGGTACCTCGGAGTTGAACCGGACCGTGCTGCTGGACTCGTCGGCGATGATGCCCGTCCGCTGGTGCCGGGCCCTTAGCTCGGCGCCGAGCGCCCGCACGATGTCGTCACGCTGGGAGACATCGACGAGCATGCCCTCCTGGCCGCAGGAGTCGAAGCTGTTCGTCGGCTCGTTGAACGGGCTGATGTAGTCCAGCCCGACACCCTGCCGGGCGAAGTGGCCGGTGACGTCCGCCACGTACTTCGCGAAGTCCTGCTCGTTCTCCGCCTTCAGATGGCCGCCGCAGCTCTTGCCGTCGGTCTTCCACGCGGCGGGCGCGCTGTTCACGAAGCCGATCAGGTCCCGGACGCCGTACCTGGCAGCTGCGTACAGGAAGTAACGGCCCCCCTTGTCCCTGCTCCAGTCGTACGTCCCGTCGTCGTTCAGGAAGTCCTCGGGCGCACGGGGAGCGTAGGCCACCCCGACGCCGCCACCGCCGATGTTGTAGCGGTACGAACTGAGGTCCAGGCCCTGCCGCGAGAACAGCAGCCCCGCCACCCGGGCCCGGACCCCGGGGTCGAAGTTCTGCAGGTCGTTGACCCACCAGGCGCCGGACGCACCGATGTTGTCGATCGTCTGCGCGGCGTGCGGCGAGACCTCGGCCGGGCCGGCAGCGGCGGCGTTCGCGGGTGGAGTGGCGAGCAGGGTCCCCGTGACGGCCAGCGCGGCTGCGGCGGTCGCTAGGACGGATCTGTTGGTGCGCGTCAAGACTGCATCCCTTCCGTCGTCATGAAGGCGGTGCGGTACGGCTCCTTACAGAGGTGGTGCGCTTCGTGCCGTTCCTCTGCCCGACCGACTGCAACGCCCCTTCGAGCGCGAACGTCGCCGCGCCCAGGGACACCGGGTCGGTGGGGATCGGGGAGAGGACGATCTCGGTGGCGGCCAGCGGCCGCCGCAGCGCGTGCCGGGCGACGGCCTCGCGCACCTCACCGAGCAGCGGCTCACCGAGCCGGGCGGCGACCCAGCTGCTGAGCACGACCACTTCGGGATTGAGGAGGTTGATCAGGTCGGAGATGCCCGCCCCGAGGTAACGGGCGGTGTCCCGGACCACCTTGACCGCCACCGGGTCGCTCGCGGCGACCCCGCGGGCCAGCGCCTCGATGGTGGCCGTCTGGTCCTCGGGGTGCAACAGCGTGCTCTGCGGGCTCAGTTCGCGCAGGTTCTGCATGATGCCGGGCGCGCCGACGTACGTCTCCACGCAGCCGTGGTTCCCGCAGTGGCACAGCCGCCCGTCCAGGACGAGCGTGGTGTGACCCCACTCGCCGGCGCTGTTGCTCACGCCCCGGTGCAGCCCGCCGCCGAGCGCCAGTCCGGCACCGACGCCCGTGCCGAGGTTGACCACCACCGTGTCCCCGCGCCCCCGCGCGGCCCCGAACCACAGCTCGGCGACCGCGCAGGCGCGCAGCGGGTTGTCCAGGTACAGGGGGTACGCGATGTGCTCGGAGAGCAGGTCGAGCAACGGCACGTCGTGCCAGTCCCAGTTGGGCGCGTACTCGGCGATGCCCGTGTCGCGGTCCACCTGGCCCGGCACGCTCACCCCGACGCCGAGCACCCGCGCCGCCTCGACCCCGGCCTGCGCGACCACCGAGCCGACGGCCGCCGCGACATGGCCGACCACCTGCTCCGGGCGGCTCTCACCGGGGCGCATGCCCTCGTCGGCGCGGGCCAGGACATTCAGCGCGAGGTCGAACAGCTCGACGTGGACGTACGTCTCCGCGATGTCGACGCCGATCAGCGCGCCCCCCGACGCGTTGACGGCCACCAGCCCCCGGGGGCGCCCCCCGGCCGAGTCCTCGAAACCGACCTCTGTGATCATACGGAGGTCGAGCAGCTCACCGACGAGCGTGGCGACCGTGGCCAGGCTCAGCCCGGTGGCGGCCGCCAGCTCCTGACGGGACGTGGGTGACGCGGCGATGATCTGGCGCAGCACCTCGTAGCGGTTCGCGGTGCGGATGTCACGTGATGTGCGCTTCACGGAGCTGCCCCTCCCAACCTTTCCGGTCCGGGCCGGGCACGTCGGCACCGGCCCGGCGCAAGGCTATGGGCTGCGAAGGACTTTCGACAAGGGGTTAGGAAAGGGGGTGTATAAAGTCAGCCGCCCAGGGCATCCCGCACGAAGGCGTTGGCGAACTTGCGGCCGGGATCCAGCTCTTGCGCGAGCGCGCGGAAGTCGGCTAGGCGTGCATACCGTCGACGGATTTCTGTCGCCGGAACGGTGAAGACCTTGCCCCAGTGCGGCCGCGGATCGAAGGCGTCCAGGGCCTCCTCGACCCGGCGGACCACCGGGAGCACCGCCGCCGTGTCGTCGGTCCAGGTGAAGTGCAGGGCGACCGAGTCGCGTCCATGGGCGGGACTGAGCCACTGCGGGTCGGCGGCGACCGTACGCACCTCGCATGTCTGCAGTACGGGGGAGACCGTCTCCCGAATACCGTCGATTGCATACAGCGCATCCAGTGCTGTCGACCGCGGCATCAGGTATTCCGACTGCAACTCGTCCCCGCTGCTCGGCGTGAATTCCGCCCGGAAGTGCGGCAGCCGCTCGTGCCACGGCCCGGGCACCCCGAACTGCTCGGTGCAGTTGACCGCGGGCATGCCCGGCACCGGGTGCTGCGCCTCGGTCGCGGGCGCGGCCCAGGGGAAGTCCACCGGCGACCGGTCGGTGCGCCGTTTGAGCCACACCTGCCGGAAGCCCGGCTTCCGCCAGTCCGTGAACAGGCTCACGCTGTACGCCGACGCCGCCACCGTCTCGAAGTCCAGCCCGGTGAGGGGCAGCTCGGTGAAGACGTGCTGCTCGACCTCGTACGCCGGCTCCAGGTCGAGGGTGAGCGTGGTGACCACGCCGAGCGCGCCGAGGGAGGTCACGGCCCCGTCGAAGCGCGCGTCACCCCGCGCGATCGTCGCCGTCGAGCCGTCCGCCGTGACGAGCTCCACCTCGCGCACCGCCGCGGAGAGGGGGCCGTTGCCGACCCCCGAGCCATGGGTGCCCGTCGCCACCGAGCCAGCCACCGAGATGTGCGGCAAGGACGCCATGTTGGGCAGAGCGAGGCCGCGCGCGTGGACGGCGCGGGCCAGTTCCGCGTACCGGACGCCGCCCGAGACCCGTACCGTGCGGGCCGCGGTGTCCACGTCGATCACCGGCGGCAGGTCGGCGATCGACAGCAGCACGCCGTCGGCCCCCGGGTCGGCGATCTTGTTGAAGGAGTGGCCGCTGCCCAGCACCCGCACCCCGGCGCTCCCGGCCACCAGGGTCCTGAGCGCGTCGAGCGAGCCGGGTCGGTGGAACTCCTCGACCGTATAGGAGATGTTGCGCGCCCAGTTGGTGACCGTTTCCGTCATTCCTGTCCGTCCTCCGGTGAGTGCGTGTCCATTGACCCTCTCATTCGCCGACATCTACCGTAGAAACCGCTTGCTGTCCGTGCGTCACCGAGCCGGAGGGTCACTTCCTTGCCCGAGCGTCCCCACGCCATGTTCGCCATGACAGCCGAGAACGTGCCGCACGTCTTTCCGCCGGAGACGCTCGCGCGACTGCGTGAGAGCGTGGAAATCGATCCCACTCGCGTGGCCCAGGACTTCACCGATCCAGGCGTACGGAAGGCGCTCGCCCGCACCGAGGTCCTCATCACCGGCTGGGGCTGCCCCCGCCTCGACGCGGCGGCCCTGGACGCGGCCCCCGAACTGCGTGCGGTGCTGCACGCGGCCGGCTCGGTCAAGGGCTTCACCACGCCCGAGGTCTGGCGGCGCGGTATCGCGGTGTCCTCGGCGGCCGCCGCCAACGCACTGCCCGTCGCCGAGTACACCCTCGCGATGATCCTGCTCGCCGGGAAGAGCGTCTTCGCCTTCCGCGACCAGCTCCGCGACCGCCGCGCCTTCCCCTACGGCGACATCGTCCCGGACATCGGCAACTTCGGCCGCCGCGTGGGCATCGTGGGCGCCTCCCGCGTCGGCCGCCGCCTGATCGAGCTGCTGCGCCCGTACGACCTGCGGGTGAGCCTGGCCGACCCGTACGTCGACGAGGCGGAGGCCGCTCGGCTCGGCGTACCCCTGCTGTCCCTCGACGACCTGCTGCGCACCTCGGACGTCGTCACCGTGCACGCCCCGCAGACTCCGGAGACCCGGCACCTCCTCGGCCCCCGTGAGCTGGCCCTCATGCCCACCGGATCGACGCTGATCAACACCGCCCGCGGTGCCCTGGTCGACCACGACGCCCTCGTCGGGGAACTCCGCACCGGACGCCTGAACGCCGTCCTCGACGTCACCGACCCCGAGCCGCTGCCCGCCGACTCGCCCCTCTTCGACCTGCCCAACGCCTTCATCACCCCGCATCTGGCCGGTTCCCAGGGCAACGAGCTGGCCCGGCTCGGCCGCACGGTCGCCGAGGAAGCCGAACGACTGCTGTCCGGCGACGGTCTGCTGTATGCAGTCGACCACACGGTTCTGGAACGGGTGGCATGACGGGCGCGTCCCAGGGTGGCCCGAGCACGCCACGCCCGGACAGTGGTCGTACGCCCGGCAGCCCAACCGCAGCGAACCCGCCACCACCCTCCTGGCCCTCCCCCTCGAAGAGGCCTCCGTCAAGATCCGCACCGGCGCGCCCGACGACGGCGGCGCTGCCGCCGGACATCGCCGTACCAGAACACGTGGCGCGGCACGAGGGGACCCGGCACGGCTGACGCACAGGCGGGGGCATACCGTGAGGAGTCGAACGCCTGAGCCGGGAGGAGACACGGGATGGGCAGCCGCACCGCGCTGGTCGAGGATCTGATGGAGAGGTTCCCGCACGTACCGAGGGAAGCCGTCTTCAAGGAGGACCTGCTCCGGGGCGGGGTCGCCTTCGACGCGTCAGCGCTCTCCGACAACGAGAACGGCGAGGTCAAGCCGAAGTCGTACTTCATCTTCTCCTTCGACCACGGCACCCTGCCGGAGCTGGGCGAGGCCGCGCTCCGGCGGCCCCCGGAGGAGATCATCCTCACCGGCGGGCCGTACGACCTGCGGCGGACCGTCGTGTCGGTGCGCGTGAACCCGACCTCGCCGTACCGGGTGGCCGCCGACGGCGAAGGGCTCCTCGGGCTCTACCTCGACGGCAAGCGGATCGCCGACGTCGGTGTGCCGCCCATGCCGGAGTACTACCGGCACACCCTCTCCAACGGGAAGTCCGTGATGGAGGTGGCCCCCACCATCCAGTGGGGCTACCTGATCTATCTGACCGTCTTCCGGGTGTGCCAGTACTTCGGCGCCAAGGAGGAGTGCCAGTACTGCGACATCAACCACAACTGGCGTCAGCACAAGGCGGCGGGGCGGCCGTACACCGGCGTCAAGGACGTGGAGGAGGTCCTGGAGGCGCTGGAGATCATCGACCGGTACGACACCCAGAAGGCGTCCACCGCCTACACGCTCACCGGCGGCGCGATCACCTCGAAGGTCGCGGGCCGCGACGAGGCCGACTTCTACGGCCACTACGCCAAGGCCATCGAGGAGCGCTTCCCGGGCCGGTGGATCGGCAAGGTGGTCGCCCAGGCGCTGCCGAAGGACGACGTCCAGCGGTTCAAGGACTACGGCGTGCAGATCTACCACCCCAACTACGAGGTGTGGGACCGCCGCCTCTTCGAGCTGTACTGCCCCGGCAAGGAGCGCTACGTCGGCCGCGACGAATGGCACCGGCGCATCCTCGACTCGGCGGACGTCTTCGGCGCACGCAACGTGATCCCCAACTTCGTGGCCGGCGTGGAGATGGCGGAGCCCTTCGGCTTCACCTCGGTCGACGAGGCCATCGCGTCCACCACCGAAGGCCTGCGCTTCTTCATGTCGCACGGCATCACGCCCCGCTTCACCACCTGGTGCCCCGAGCCCACGACCCCCCTCGGCAAGGCCAACCCGCAGGGCGCGCCGCTGGAGTACCACATCCGCCTCCTGGAGGCGTACCGCGCCACGATGGACGAGTTCGGTCTCTCCTCGCCCCCCGGCTACGGCGAGCCCGGCCCCGGCCGCGCGGTGTTCTCGGTGAGCTCGTTCATGGACAGTCTTCCGGCGGTGGAGCCGACGCAGGTATGACGCCTCCGGAGGCGGGCGCGCCCCGCCTCCGTATCCCTCGGTACGCAGGATCCGGTGTGCGAGATCCCGTACGCAGGATCCGGTACGCGGGATCCCGTACGCAGGATCCGGTATGTCAGATCCGGTACGCGGGATCCGGTACGCGAGAAACTGAGGACGACGCTGAGTCGGAGCGCGGCCGTGGTCCGTACAAGAGGGTGGAGATGTGGGGCCCCGGGCGGACGGAGGCGTCGGCCGCGCGGGGGCGGGACGTGGGCGTGAAGCCGCCCGGTTGCTGCGCGAGCGGTCAACTCTCGGACGATTGTGGGCAGTTGGGCGACTTGGCGAAATGGGTCACGCGACCGCCGCTAAACCAATTTGAATAGGCCGCTTGTCAGTTGTGTCGAAGACGTGAAAAGCTCTTGCTCTGCCGCGAGGTTCCCCCCAACTCCATTGCCAATATGGTGAGTTGACCTCGCTTGTGGATGCAGGAGACCCATGCCCGACCTGCCGACCCCCCAGGACGCCGCCGAGGCCGCGCTGTTCTCCGAGTGCTGGGACGCGGTCCTCTCCTACGCGGACCTGTGCACGTCAGGCTCCCTGACGGCCAATCAGCTCGCCACGGAGGCCTTCGCACTCGGCATGCGCGAGGCTCGCGCCGCCGAGGCCGCGCCCATGCGCAGCGCCGGCCGCCGCGCCGCGGCCCGGCTGCCCATGATCCCACTGCTGCTGACCTCCGTACGCACCACGGCCGCCGAATGGGAGGCCGCCGGCCTCGGCCACAAGCTCGACCCCGACCTGAGGCTGTGGCTCAACTCCGACAAGGCCGCCCGCTACACCGGGCCGCCGCTCCAGCGCCCGGTCGCCCTGCGCGGCCTGCGGGACATGCAGGAGGCGGACGCGTCGCTGCTGTGGCTGGCCGAGGTGGAGGCGCTGCCGCTGCCCGCCGTGGCCCGTCGCCTGGGCCTCGACCCGGCCGCCGCGGCCCAGGAACTCGACCAGGTGCGCGGCCTGTTCAGGGACCGCTCGCACCGAGCGCACCTCGACTCGCCGATGGACGCGCAGTGCCGCAGCTACGCCCGGCTCCTCGACGCGGTCACCCGCTCGTCCGCCGCCGACACGCCCGGGGACCTCTCGCGGCACCTCGCCACCTGCGTGCAGTGTGCGGAGGCCGCCGCCTGTCTGCGCCTGCACGGCGGCGGACTGCCCGCAGCCCTGGCCGGCGGTGTGATCGGCTGGGGCGGCCTCGCCTATCTGGAGCGCCGCCGCCGGGCCGCCGAGGTGCGCCTGGGCGCGGGCGGCCACCCGAAGGCGGCCGACCGGGACACCGGCGACCCCAAGGAGGGCGCGGGCCGCAACCGCATCCTGCGCAACAGCCTGCTGGCCACCGCCGTCGTGCTGTCGGCCCTCGCGCTCGGCGTGTCGATGCTGCCGGGCGGTTCCGGCGAGGACAGCGCGGCCGCCCAGGACGACCGACAGCCGGTCGCCGACCCGGGCTTCTCGCTGTCCTCCGGCGACCCGCTCCCGTCGGCCTCCCGGCGGGGGACCTCGACCGCCCCCTCCGCGACCGAGACCGTGACCAAGTCCGACGGCGGAAACCCGGACCCGGAACCCCAGGGCTCCGCCTCGTCCACCCCCGGCTCGCAGTCCACCCCCGGCCCCTCGTCCGACCACGGCTCATCGTCGTCCGCCCCCGGCGGCACCGACTCCGATCCCGACACCAGCCCGGCGGCCGACTGCCGCGTCAATTACCACCTGGACGGGCAGTGGCCGAACGGCTTCCAGGCCACCGTCACGGTCACCACCACCGAGGCGCTCAACGGATGGCGCGTCTCCTGGTCCTACCGCGACGGCCAGCAGGTCGGCCAGATGTGGGACGCGACGGTCAGCCAGAACGGCTCCCGTGTCACCGCCGCCGCCGCCAGCTACAACGAGTCGGTCGCCGCGGGCGGCACCCTCTCCTTCGGCTTCCTCGGCTCCTGGAGCGGCCAGAACACCGCGCCGTACGGGTTCACGCTGAACGGCGAGAGCTGCACGCAGAACTGAGGCGACCGCAGCCCACCGGGGGATCCCGTCCGACGAGCGGAAGAGCGGGATCCCCGGCGGCTGTCGGCGGTCAGCAGCCCGACTTGTAGAAGTACTTGCTGACCGAGGCGTCGTTCATGTTCGCCTTCGTGATGGCGACCATGCCGGTGCCGACGGACTTCTGGACCGGCTTGCCCTCGAAGGCCGCGGCGAGCTGGTCGACGGCCTGCCTGCCGATCGCCGCCGGATCCTGGGCCACCAGGACCTGGAGGGTGCCCGCCTTGAGCGCCTCGATCTCGTCGGGCTCGGCGTCGAACGCGGCGACCTTCACCTTGCCCTGCTTGCCGGCCTGCTTGAGACCGGTCGCGATGCCCTGGCCGGTGTTGGTGTTGCCCGCGAAGGCGCCTCCCAGGTCGGGATGGGCCGCCAGCGTCGACTGGATCTGCGAGGCCGCGGTGGCCGGCAGGTCGTTGTCGTAGAGGGTCGGCAGTACCTTGATGCCCGGGTACTTGGCCATCTCCTCGGTGAAGCCCTTGATCCGGGCGTCGGTCGTGGAGACACCCGGCTTCACGCTGATGACGATGACCGAGCCCTTCTCGTTCATCAGCTTGGCGAGCGCGTCGGCGGCCACCCGGCCGCCCTTCTCGTTGTCGGACGAGATACGGGTGATCCCGATCGAGGTGTCCGCGACCGTGGTGTCCACCAGCGCGACCTTGGTCCCGGACGACTGGATCTGCTTGAGCGACGGGGTGAGCGCGTTCGTGTCCACCGGCGAGATCAGCAGCCCGTCGGGCCGGGACGCCGCCACCGAGTCGAGAAGGGGACGCTGGACCGACACGTCCCACTGCGCGGAGCCGTCGGCGCTGAAGTCCATGCCCTTGGCCTTGGCCTCCTCCTGCGCCGCGCAGGTCATGGTGATGTAGAAGGGGTCGCTCTTCACACCGGTGATCAGCCTGACCTTCTTGTGGGCGGCGCCTCCCGACGACCCGGACCCTCCGTCGTCGTTCGACGAACTGCACGCGGCGGCGCTCGTCAGCGCCAGTACGGCGCCCACGGCGACCAGCAGTCTGCGCTTGCTGTGAATGCTCGGCATATCGGTGTTCTCCTTGATGTGAGCGCGGCCTTGCCGACCGGCGGACATGGGGTGTCGAGACGGAGCGGTGCTCATGCGCGCTCCCGGGTCTTCCTGCGCATCTGGTCGATGTAGACGGCCGCGACCAGCACGACGCCCACCGCGACGTCCTGCCAGTACTGCTGGACGCCGATGACGATCAGTCCGGTGGTGAGCACCGCGGGGATGAAGACGCCGATCACGGTGCCCAGCACCGATCCGCGCCCGCCGAACAGGCTGGTGCCGCCGAGGACCACCGCGGTGATCACCTTCAGGTTGTCGGTGGAGTGACCGGCGATGGACGTCGTGCCGTACGAGGCCAGCCACATCACCGCGCCGAGCCCGGCCAGCAGCCCCATCAGCCCGTACACCTTGATCAGGTGCCGGCCCACGGATATGCCCGCGCGCCGGACGGCGGTCGGATTGGAACCGATCGCCAGGGTGTGGCTGCCGAACCTCGTAGCGCCCAGCACCGCCCCGAACACGGCCGTGACCACCGCGGCGAGGACCACCATCCACGGGATACCGAGCACCTTGCCGAAGCCCAGGCTGTTCTGCAGGTGGGCGGAGGCCGCACCGGCCGGATCCTGACCCCCGGTGGCGAGTTCGGCCAGACCCAGCGCCGCGCCCAGGCCGCCGAGCGTCACGATCAGCGGCGGCACCTTCCCGGTCGCCACCACCGCTCCCTGCAACGCGCCCCACGCGGTGCCGACGGCAAGGGCGATGAGGACACAGACGGCGACCGTGCCCCAGCTCGAAGTGGCCCCGCCGTGGTGGATGTTGTACTCGCCCGCCGCCACCGCGGCCAGGACCAGGACCGAGCCGATCGACAGGTCGATGCCCGCGGTGATGATCACGTATGTCATGCCGACGCCGAGCACGAGGTAGATGGCCGCGTTGACGGCGATCTGCGTCAGGTCGTACGTGGTGAAGAACTTGCCGGGCGCGGCGATGGTGAAGAACGCGACCAGTGCCACGAGGATCACGAAGGTCCACAGTTCACTGACACCGGCCGCCCGTCCCAGCCACCCGGGCAGCGCGAACCCTCCGCCGCCGGGCCGGGGCGGATCCTGCGCCTGAGCGCTCTTGTGGACTTCCTGGCTGTCGGCGGTCATCGCCCTTCCTCCGATTCCGTCGCACCGGCCTGTCCCAGGGCCGCGTTCCGCTGCGCGGCGCCGTCCAGCGATCCGGTCATGGCCCCGACGAGCTCCTCGATCGTGGTGCCGGCCGCGGTGAACGAGGCGACCCGACGGCCCAGCCGCAGCACCTCGATCCGGTCCGCCACCGACAGCACCTCGGGCATGTTGTGGCTGATCAGCACGACACAGATGCCGCGGTCGGCGACCCTGCGGACGGTCTCCAGGACACGGGCGCGCTGTACGACACCCAGAGCGGCGGTCGGCTCGTCCATGAAGATGACCTTGTTGGCGAACGCGACCGCGCGCGCCACGGCCACGGACTGACGCTGGCCACCTGACAACGTTGTCACAGGTGCTGTCACGTCCTTCAGTTCCACGCCGAGTCCGGCGAACGCCTTGACCGCCTCGCGTCGCATCGCCGGCCGGTCGAGGATGCCGAGGCGACCCAGAAGGCCCCCGCGTACAAGCTCCCTCCCGAGGTACAGATTGGCCGCCGCGTCCAGATCGGGCGCCAGCGACAGGTCCTGGTAGACGGTCTCGACGCCGTGGCGCTGGGCGTCCATCGGCCCGGTGAACCGGACCGGTTGCCCTTCCAGGCGGACCTCGCCGCCGTCGGGGGCGATCACGCCGGACAGTACGTTGACCAGCGTCGACTTGCCGGCACCGTTGTCACCGATCAGAGCGACGACCTCGCCGGGGTGCGCCGTGAAATCGGCGCCCTGGAGCGCCTGGACGTGGCCGAAACGCTTCACCACACCGTGTGCCGTGAGTAGTGGTTCCCTTGCAGAGGCCATGTTGTGCCTTCACGTTGGTATCGTTAACAGCCCGTCGATTCTGGGATGTTCGTGGATCGGCGGTCAAGGGTCGGGTGTGAACCGGATCTCAGGTGGAGGACGCGGCGTGGCCGGCCGACCCACTATGAAAGACGTAGCCGCGGAAGCGGGCGTCAGCGCGATGACGGTGTCCCGGGTCGTCAACGGCGATGCCTCCGTCGCGCCGCGGACCGCCGCCCTGGTGGCGGCCGCGGTTCGCAGGCTCGGGTACCAACGCGACGACGTGGCCCGCCAGTTGCGGCGCGCGGACCAGCCGAGCCAGACCATCGGGCTGATGGTCGACAACGTCTCCGACCCCTTCATGGCCGCGGTCGCCTCGGCCGCCGAGGACGTGGCCCGGCAGCGCGGCAGCACGCTGCTCATCGGCTCCAGTCATGACGACCTGCGCAGGGAACGGGAGGTCATCGCGGCCTTCACCGCGCGCCGCGTCGACGGGCTGATCCTCACCCCGGTCGCGGGCAGCCACCGCTTCCTGCGCTCGGCCCAGGCGCAGGGGACGAAGATCGTGTGCGTGGACCGGGCGGCGCCCGGCCTGGAATCGGACGCGGTGGTGGTGGACAACTTCGGCGCCGTGAAGGAGGCCGTCCGGCATCTGATCGCGCACGGCCACCGACGCATCGGCTACCTCGGTGACAAGCAGGACATCTGGACCGTCGGCGAACGCTGCCGCGGCTATCTGGCGGCGCTTGAGGCGGCGGGCATCGACGCCGACCCGGGGCTCATCCGGCACGGACTGAGATCGGGCCCGGACGCCGCCAGGGCCGTCACCGAGATCCTGTCCTCGCCCGAGCCGCCCACGGCGGTGCTGGCCAGCAATGACATCGTCGCGTTCGGGGCGCTGGCCGTCCTGCCCTCCGGCATCGCGTTCCTCAGCTTCGACGACTTCACCCTCGCCGCGCGGATGACTCCGCCGGTCACCGTCATCGCCCAGGACCCGGCCGCGCTCGCGACCACCGCCGCCCATCTGCTGTTCGCCCGCATCCACGGTGACACCTCCCCGCCCCGCACCGTCGTCCTGCCGACCCGGCTGATCCCGCGGGGGTCGGGGGAGATCCCGGGGCCCCACCGGTAGTCCTCACGCACCGGCTCCGCGGGACTCCTCCGCCATGCCGGTCTCGACCATCAGCGGTGCCGAGGCCTTGTGGACGCGGCTGCCACACAACTCGTAAGCCCCCTGGCCGACATCCGCGACCACCAGGGGGGACGCGGCCGACCGGAGGCGTACCTCGCGACGGAGCGGTCACGATATGCGCCGCCACAGGGACAGTGCTCGTTCCAGGCGGAGGTGGTCCTGGTCATCGGACGGTGGCCGGGGCGAGCCGGCCCCGGCCGGCCCGAGCGGTGGCCGCGTGCGGACGAGCGGCTGAGGAGTCACGAGGCCGTCCCCGGCGCCTGGGCACACCGGAAGGTGACCGGGGACAGCGGCCCGGCCCTCCAGGTGTTCCATGGCGTCCTGGACCCGCGGCCCGCCGCGGCCCACAGCCGGATCGCACCTGCCGCGTCGCGAAGGTCACAGCGGGCCACGCCGTCGACGAAGGCCTACGTCAGGTGATCAACAGAGCGCATGGTGCCTGCCGCCGCACTGGGCGCTGCCCAGGTGCGCACTAGGTGGCCGAGGTGCGGCGGCCGCCTCGGCGGTCGGCACCGCGGCCGCCGTTGCCGGCAGCGCCGCCCGTGGCTCCGCCGGCCGCCGTCCGTCGGCGGGACCCGCGGGCGTCCTTGCCGGATGCGGTGCCGGTCGGCGCACCGGCCGAGGCTCGGCGGTCGGCACCGCGGCCGCCCGCGCCGGCGGCACCACCCGTGGCCCCGGCGGCTCCCGCACGGCGGGCGGAACCGCGCCCGCCGGCCGCGGAGGTGTCACCGGCCGCTGCCGCCCCGGTGGCGGCCCGACGGTTCGAGCCCCGGCTTCCCGTGCTGGTGGCAGCACCTGTCGCCGCCGTGGACCCGCCGCCGCTCCGGCGTCGGCGGTCGGACCGCCTGCCGCGCTCGGTGCCGGTCTTCCGGTCTGGGCGGGACGCCGCCGGTGTCGCCGGCTGGGGGACCTCGATGGTGACGGGCACGCCGGAAGGCTCGCGGGCGCCGGTGATGGTGACCAGGTCCGGGTCGCTCGACTTGATGCGGGCCGTTCGGGGGCGGATGCCCGCGTCCGACATGAGCCGGGTGACGTCGTGTTTCTGGTCGGGCAGGACCAATGTGACCACGCTGCCGGAGCCGCCGGCGCGGGCCGTGCGGCCGCCCCGGTGGAGGTAGTCCTTGTGGTCGGTGGGGGGATCGACGTTCACGACGAGGTCGAGGTCGTCGATGTGTATGCCCCGGGCCGCGACGTTCGTCGCCACCAGCGCGGTGACCTGGCCGTTCTTGAACTGTTCCAGGGTGCGGTTCCGCTGCGGCTGGGTGCGGCCTCCGTGCAGTGCCGCCGCGCGGACACCGACGGCCAGGAGCCGCTTGGCGAGCCGGTCGGCGGACCTCTTGGTGTCGAGGAAGAGGATGACCCGGCCGTCACGGGCCGCGATGCGCGTGGTGACGGCCTTCTTGTCGGTCTCGTCCAGGATGTGGAGCACGTGGTGCTCCATGGTGGTCACCGCCCCCGCGGACGGGTCCACGGAGTGCACCACGGGGTCGGTCAGGAACCGCTGCACCAGGCGGTCGATGTTGCGGTCCAGGGTGGCCGAGAAGAGCATGCGCTGTCCGTCGGGCCGCACTTGCTGGATCAGCTTGGTGATCTGCGGCAGGAAGCCCATGTCGGTCATCTGGTCGGCTTCGTCCAGCACCGTGATGCGTACGTCGTCGAGCACGCAGTCCCCGCGTTCCACGAGGTCGTTGAGCCGGCCCGGAGTCGCCACGAGTACCTCGGCGCCGCGCTGGAGCGCACCGGCCTGCTTGGTGATGGACAGCCCGCCGACCACGGTGGCCAGCCGGAGGTTCACCGCCGTCGCGTAGGGAGTCAACGCGTCCGCCACCTGCTGGGCGAGTTCCCGGGTGGGCACCAGCACGAGGGCGAGGGGCGCCCTGGGCTGCGCGCGCAGTCCGGCCGTGCGGGCCAGGAGCGCCAGCCCGAACGCGAGGGTCTTGCCGGAGCCGGTGCGTCCCCGTCCCAGCAGGTCACGGCCGGCCAGCGAGTTGGGCAGCGTGGCGGCCTGGATCGGGAAGGGGGTGGTGACGCCCTGTGCGGTGAGGGTCTTCAGCAGTCCCGCGGGCATGTCCAGACCGGCGAAGTCCTCGACGGCGGGAAGTGCGGGTGTCGTGCTGGCCGGCAGCCGGAATTCCCTTGGCGCCGACGGGGACGGCGGGGGTGACGAGGCGCGCCGGTTCGGCTTCTGGGGCCTGCGGGACATGCGGTTATCTGCCTTCCTGGAAACAGCACAAACCGGGGTCTGCACCGTGACGGTGCGGACCCCGGTGAGTGGATACGCGTCCGGCGATCAGGCGGGGACGATGTTCTCCGCCTGCGGGCCCTTCTGGCCCTGCGTGACGTCGAACGAGACCCGCTGGCCCTCCTGGAGCTCACGGAAGCCCTGGGTCGCGATGTTCGAGTAGTGGGCGAAGACGTCGGGGCCGCCGCCGTCCTGCGCGATGAAGCCGAAACCCTTTTCAGAGTTGAACCACTTCACGGTTCCCTGTGCCATGAACTTCTCCTTCAATAGGCAGAGGCCCCATCCGGAGACGCCGGAAAAACAAATAATGCGCCCGAAGGAGAAACATTCCCGTCAGGCGCACATAGGTTCATGGGTACCACAACTGCAACTCCAAAACCGTAGCACAGCTCCATCGGCCCGTGAGGGGGCATCGTCGCGCGCGGAGGTTCCTCCGAGCCGTTCGGTGATCGTGCCGTTCGCCTGGTCACCGGCTTCACACACGGTCCGGAGTGCGAACCAGCCGCCGAGGGTCCGCACCAGCGGGTGACCGAGGTCTCCATCGTTGACAGCCGCATGCGCGGACGTGGCGGACGCAGGCGCGCCGGCAGATGAGAGCGGCCAGGGGAAAGCGGTCGGCGACCGTCTTGTTCCCATACCGCTCAAGCCTGTCGCCCCGTCCTTCGCACCGGCCTCGGGTCGGGCTGGTCGAGTCGGCGTGCCGCCGTCCACCGAGGAAGCATCACCAACGCCGTGCCCAACGCCACGCCCAGTGCGGGCAGTTCGGGGAGCCGGCCGTCGGGCGCGAAGCCCCGCACGGCCAGGCGGCTCAGAGCGGCGATGTTCATGGCCAGCCCGAGCCACAGCGGCCAGGCCTGGCGAAGGCCGGCGTCCGGACCGGTCCGCTCGTACAGCACCATCAGCCCGCGTTCCAGCGGCCCCAGTGCGGATACGACACCGGCCAGGGCGACGCCGAGCATCAGCAGCCACGGCACCCGCAGCGCCCACCACGCCGCGGACCCGAGCGCCGGCTCGGGCGCGAGGTCGGTCAGGTAGAACGCGGCGGCGACGGCCAGCACCGGCAGCATGTGCCACAGATACAGCGTCATGCTGGCCACGCTCACGGGGCGCACCACGCGCCACACCCGCTCGCGGTCCAACAGCCGCCGCACCGGCACCGCGACGAGGAGGCACAGACCGACCTGGGCCACCACCCACGCCAGCATCGCCGCCGACGGCGGATTGGTGTTGCTGGGGGTCTGCCCGGTCACCAGGATCAGGCTGACCGGGAACGGTCCGAGGGCCACGAGCGCGGCGAAAGCCAGCCCGCCGCCCGCCGCCATCGCGAGCGGTACGAGCCGACGCCCGGTCAGCAGACCGTCCCGCCAGCAGAAGCCCAACTGGTAGGCGACACCCCACACGAGCACGTAGTTGAGCAGTCCGACATACGGCGCGTGCACCGTCACCACGAGCACGTCGGCCGCCAGGGCGACTGCCCCCAGAAGTGGCGGGACGAGGAGTCCCCAGCGCCGGTGCGCCGCATACAGCAGCGGCGTCAGGGCGCTGAGCAGCAGATACACCGGAAGGAACCAGAACTGCATCGCCATCGCCCACCCCACCAGCGCAAGCGTGTCCGCGTCCACGCCGGCCACCGAACAGATACCGACGGCGAGCAGCACCAACCCGCTGTAGAGGCCCGTCGGAAGCAGCAGCCGCAGCGCCCGCCGCCCCAGCCACCCGGCGGCCGTGCCCCCCGCCGCCCGGGCACGCGACCAGGAACCGCCCGCGGCATGGCCCCCGGCCAGGAAGAACAGCGGCATGATCTGGAACGCGAGGGTCAGCCACTGGGTCCAGGGAATGGTCGTCAGCAGCTCCGGGGCGGTGATCTGTCCACCGGGCTCCCGGACCAGAGCAGTGATCAGCCAGTGGCCGAGCACCACCAGCACGATCGCCCACGCGCGCAGGAAGTCGACGTAGCGGTCTCTACCCATGGGCCGTCATGTTGGCGCAGCGCCGGCGCCATAGTGGCCGGAAGCCGATACCGCAATCATTCCGTGCCCGGTACGGCACCGACCGCAGACGCCCGCAGACGCCCGCAGACGCCCGCAGACGCCCGCAGACGCGCGCAGACGCCCGCAGCCGAAAGGCGGCCGACCGGCGGACGCCGGGCCGCGGGGCCGAGCCGACGCGCGGGCGTAAATCGCTGGCACTCGGGTGCGTGCCGCTCTAAGGTGAGGACTGCTTCGCGCGGCGGCCGCTGGTCGCCGCTGCCGACTGAGTGAGGACCGGGAGGTGTCGACCGATGGCTGTCACTGCGATGGGTGCTGCCCACATCGAGAAGTTCATCAAGTCCACCTCCGTGGCCACCGGCTGACGACCTCACACTTCACCGCGCCCTGCCGCGCGCTGCCGGGGTCACCCTTGTGAAGGGTCTCCCTTGACTTCCAGCACCGTTTTCTCTGCTTTCCCCGCTTTCCCCGATTTCTCCGCTCTCGTTCCCTACGGCTGGGACGAGGCATGGGCGGACGAGTTCGCCCCGTACGACTCCGAAGGACTGCTGCCCGGGCGGGTCGTCCGCGTGGACCGCGGGCAGTGCGACGTCGTCACCGCCGGCGGCGTCGTACGGGCGGACACCGCCTTCGTCACCCCGCACGACCCGCTGCGGGTCGTGTGCACCGGCGACTGGGTCGCCGTCGACCCCGGCGGCCACCCGCGTTATGTACGGACGTATCTGCCACGCCGTACCGCCTTCGTGCGCTCCACCTCCTCCAAGCGGTCCGAGGGGCAGATCCTCGCCGCCAACGTCGACCACGCGATCGTCGCCGTGTCGCTCGCTGCCGAGCTCGACCTCGGCCGCGTCGAACGGTTCCTGGCCCTGGCCTGGGAGTCGGGGGCGCAGCCCGTGGTCGTGCTCACCAAGGCCGATCTCGTGCCCGACCCGATGGCGCTGTCCTACCTCGTCCAGGACGTGGAGACGGCCGCGCCCGGCGTGCCCGTCCTGCCCGTCAGCGCGCTGCACGAGGAAGGGCTCGACGTCCTCGTCGCGCTCGTGTCCGGGGGCACGTCCGTGCTCCTCGGGCAGTCCGGCGCGGGCAAGTCGACGCTCGCGAACGCGCTGGTCGGGGAGGACGTGATGGATGTCCAGGCCACGCGGGACATGGACGGCAAGGGGCGGCACACGACCACCACCCGCAATCTGCTCGCCCTGCCCGGCGGCGGCGTACTGATCGACACCCCCGGGCTGCGGGGCGTCGGGCTCTGGGACGCCGAGAGCGGGGTCGGGCAGGTCTTCTCCGAGATCGAGGAGCTGGCCGAGCGGTGCCGGTTCCAGGACTGCGCCCACGAGTCCGAGCCCGGGTGCGCGGTCCTGGCCGCCGTCGACTCCGGGGAGCTGCCGGTCCGGCGGCTGGAGAGCTACCGGAAGCTCACCCGGGAGAACCAGTGGATCGTTGCGAAGACCGATGCGCGGGTCCGTGCGGAGCTTCGACGGGACTGGAAGCGCAAGGGGGCGGAGGGGAAGGCGGCGATGGAGTTGAAGCGGGGGCGCTGGAGCTAGCCACCCGGTGCCGGCAGCTGCGTGTCCGATTGCCGCCAGCGCGGTCGGCTGTCCCTCGCCCACACTGGAAGCGTGATGGACGAAGACAGCAGGTACGAGGCCGTGCGGAGCCGGGACGCCCGGTTCGACGGGGAGTTCTTCTTCGCCGTCGAGACGACCGGCATCTACTGCCGGCCCAGCTGCCCTGCGGTGACGCCGAAACGGCGGAACGTGCGGTTCTTCGCGACGGCCGCCGCCGCGCAGGGCTCGGGGTTCCGGGCCTGCCGACGGTGCCGGCCGGACGCCGTGCCCGGCTCCGCCGACTGGAACGTCCGGGCCGACGTGGTGGGCCGGGCGATGCGGCTGATCGGGGACGGTGTCGTCGACCGGGAGGGCGTCGCCGGGCTCGCCGCGCGGCTGGGCTACAGCGCGCGGCAGGTCCAGCGGCAGCTCACCGCGGAGCTGGGCGCCGGTCCCGTCGCGCTCGCGCGGGCCCAGCGGGCGCACACCGCGCGCGTGCTGCTGCAGACCACCGAGCTGCCGGTCACCGCGATCGCGTTCGCCGCCGGTTTCGCCAGCGTGCGGCAGTTCAACGACACGATCCGGGCCGTGTACGCCTCGACGCCGACCGAGGTGCGGGCCACCGCGCCCAGGGGCAGGGGAACACGCCGGGTCACGCCGGGCGCGGGGATCCCGCTGCGGCTCGCGTACCGGGGGCCGTACCAGTCCGGCGCCGTCTTCGACCTGCTCCGGCGCGAGGCCGTGAGCGGAGTCGAGGAGGCCGGCGGGGAGCCCGGCCGCCGTACCTACCGGCGCACACTGCGGCTGCCGTACGGCACCGGGATCGTCGCCGTCGAGGAGCGGACGGGGGCCGCGAACGCGGGCACCGCCGCGCACCCCGGCGGCTGGCTCGACGCCCGGCTGCACCTCACCGACCCACGGGACCTGACGACCGCCGTGCAACGGCTGCGCCGGCTGTTCGACCTCGACGCGGATCCGTACGCCGTCGACGAGCGGCTGGGCGGTGACGACCGGCTCGCTCCGCTGGTCGCCGCCCGGCCGGGACTGCGCTCGCCCGGCGCCGCCGATCCCGCCGAGCTCGCGGTACGGGCCCTGGTCGGGCCGGCGGAGGCCGGGCGGCTGGTCCTGCGGTACGGCAAGGCGCTGGACGCCCCCTCCGGCAGCCTCACCCATCTGTTCCCCGAGCCCGCCGTCCTCGCGGAGGCCGAGCCGCACGGCCCCCTGGGTGCGCTCACCGCCGCGCTCGCCGACGGCACCGTCCGGCTCGACCCGGGCGCCGACCGGGACGACGCCGAGGCGGCGCTGCTCGCCCTGCCCGGTCTGGACCCGGCCGTCGCCGCGGCCATCCGGGTCCGTGCCCTCGGCGACCCCGACGTGGCCCCGCCGGGCGAGGACGTACCCGACGGCTGGCGACCCTGGCGTTCGTACGCCGTGCAACACCTGCTTGTGGAAAAGGAGTTGGAGTCGAAATGATCCTCGTACCGACGACGTACTGGACGACCGCGGACGGGCCCCTCGGCCCGCTCCTCCTCACCACCGACCCGGACGGCGCGCTGACCTCGCTCTCCGTGCCGGGGCAGAAGGGCGGCCGTACGGTGCAGGACGGCTGGCGGCGGGACCCCGGACCGTTCCGGGCGACCGAGGAGCAGCTCGCCGCCTACTTCGCCGGTGAACTCAAGGAGTTCCAGCTGGAGTTGCGGACCGACGGCACCGAGTTCCGGGAGCGGGTCTGGGCCGCCCTGGACTCCGTTCCGTACGGCGAAACCACGACGTACGGCGAGATCGCCGCGCGGATCGGCGCCTCCCGCGCCGCCGTACGGGCCGTCGGCGGCGCGATCGGCGCCAACCCGCTGCTCGTCGTCCGCCCCTGCCACCGGGTGATCGGCGCGGACGGCTCCCTGACCGGCTACGCGGGCGGGCTCGACCGGAAGGTGTGGCTGCTCACGCGGGAGGGGGCGCTCGCCGGTCACTGACCGCGTTGTCGTGATGGCGTCGAAGCAGGGCCGGTTCCGGTGGGACTGGGCCGTGCGGGTGTCCTTCACGGTGATGTTCCGCGAGCGCTCCCCGCCCGTGTGTCACGGTCGCCTCCTGCGGGCCGACGGCGAAGGGCGTGCGCACACATGGTCAGGGTCGGACGGGCTCTCGCACTGCTGCTTCTTCTGCCGATCGGCACGGTGACGGGGACCGCGGCCGCGACCACGGCGGCGGCCGCGACCACGGGGACGGGGACCGCGACCACGGTGGCGGCCGCGGCCACCGGGACGGGGATCGCGACCACGGTGGCGGCCGCGATCATGGGGGCGGAGACCCCGACCACGGTGGCGGCCGCGACCATGGCGGCCGCCGCGACCACGGCGGCGACTGTTCGGACTGCCGCGATCGCCCCGTCCCCCTGGACCGGCACCTGGGAGACCGCGCCCTCCGGGACCGCCCCCGCGCTCCCCGGTGCCGCCGTTCGCAACGTCGTGCACATCAGTGTCGGCGGGACGGCCGTGCGGATCCGGCTCGGCAACCGGCTCGGCAGCAAGCCCCTCACGCTCGGCGCGGTCACGGTCGCCCTGCGGCGGGCGGGCGGCCCGGACGCCGTGCCCGGCTCGATGCGCGTCGCCGGCTTCGGAGGCGCCCGGACCGTCACCGTGCCGCCGGGCGTGGACGTGCTCACCGACCCGGTCCCGCTGGCCGTGCCGGACGCCGCGGATCTGCTCGTCACGGTCCACACGCCCACCGACTCCGGCCCGGCCACGGTGCACCGCACGGCCCTGCAGACCAGCTACGTGGCCGCGGACGGCGGGCAGTGGGCCGCCGCCGAGGACGGCGCGGCCTACACGGCCACCATCAGCCAGTGGTACTACGTCACCGGCGTCGACGTGCGCGGCAGGTCCGCCGGGAGTGTCGTCGCGTTCGGCGACTCCCTCACCGACGGCAACGGCTCCACCGCCAACGCCAACCACCGCTGGCCGGACCGGCTCGCCCAGCGCCTGAACGGCCGTCGGCTGGGTGTCCTCAACGCGGGTCTCTCGGGCAACCGCCTCCTGCGGGACGGCACCGGGCCGAGCGCGACGGCCCGGCTGGACGCCGACGCGCTGTCCCGGGCCGGGGTGCGTGCCCTGATCCTCCTGGAGGGCATCAACGACATCAAGGGCAAGCCGGAGGCGAACGACGTGGCCGCGTTCGAGAAGGCGTACCGCACGATCGTGGAACGGGCGCACGCGCACGGGATCCGGGTCGTCGGGGCGACCCTCACGCCGTACGGCGGCTATTCCGCGTTCACCGCGGCCCGCGAGAAGGTGCGGCAGAAGGTGAACGCCGTCATCCGCGGTGGCGGTGTCTTCGACGCGGTCGTCGACTTCGACGCCGCCGTCCGCGACCCGGCACAGCCGCAGCGGATCCGGCCCGGCTACGACCCCGGCGACCATCTGCACTTCAACGACGCGGGGATGCGCGCGCTGGCCGACACCGTCGACCTGGCCACCCTCGGGTGACGCGTCAGCCGCCGATCACCGCGCCCAGCCACGCCCCCGCGATCAGCAGGCAGGCGAACAGTTCCGCCAGCACGCTGGAACCGCCCGAGCGCATCGTCGTGCGCAGCGCGGCCATCGCCTCGGCGTGGCGGCCGAGGCGCAGACGTTCGTGGAGGTAGATCCCGGCCATGAAGCCGGGGACCGCGCCGAGCACGGGCAGCAGGAGGAAGCCGAGGAAGGCCCCGGCGCCCGCGTACACCCGCATCCGGGGCGTGGCGTCGCTCGCGTGCAGCCGCCTGGGCGGCAGCGCCCACCGCACGACCTGGGAGAGGAGCAGCACGGCCGTGGCGCCCACCAGGACGCCCCACGCCACCGGCTGCGGATCCTTCAGCGCCCACCACAGGACCGCGGCCCACACCAGCCACGACCCAGGCACACCGGGCACCAGCACCCCGCACAGGCCGAGCACGATCACCAGACCGACCAGCAGGAGTTCGGGCACTCCCATCTGCCCAGGGTGCCGGAGGGCGGCTGAGGGCGCAGGTCAAGCACGGTCACGGGTCGACCACGGTCGGACGATCAGTCGTCGTTCCGGGCCACCCAGCCCCGCTCGTAGGCGTGCCAGCCCAGCTGGAGCCGCGTGGTCACCCCGGCCAGCTCCATCAGCCGTTTCACCCGCCGCTGCACGGTCCGCAGGCCCAGGTCGAGCTGTTTGGCGACGCTGGCGTCGGTCAGCCCGGCGAGCAGCAGGGACAGGACCTCCAGGTCGGTGCCGTCGGGGCCGTCCGGCTGCCGCTCGGTGACCCCGCGCGCGCCGAGCCGCAGCGGCAGCGCGCTCCGCCACACCGACTCGAACAGCCCGGAGAGCAGTTCCAGCAGGCCGCTGGCGTGCACGACGAGCGCGGCCGGTTCGGCGGTGCGCGAGGTGAGCGGCACCATGGCCAGCACGCGGTCGGCGACCACCAGCTTGGTCGGCACCCGGTCCACCACCCGCACCTGCTCGTCCCGGCCCAGTGCCGCGGTCAGCTCGGTGATGCCGTCGGGCAGGTCGAGCACCGACTGCTCGACGACCACCCGGTAGCAGACCCCGCGTCCGGCCGCCTGCTTCTCCGCGTCGTTGTCCGTGGCGGAGACGACGACGGGGTTGCCGGTGACCAGTGCGCAGACCTCGTCGCTCGCGCCGAGCTGGAGCTGGAGGAAGCGCTGGGCGACGGCCGGGGCCCCGGTCACCACCTCGACCAGGTCGTGCACCGCGGGCTCGGCGGCCGCCGCCCGGTACTCCTCGGCGAGCAGCGCCGCCGCCAGCTCCGCCTTCTCCAGTTCGTGCCGCTGCTGGGTGAGCAGCGCGCCCAGCGCCACGCCGGGCGGTGCGGCGACCCAGCGGCCGGGGCGGGCCGACGACTGGGCCGCCAGGCCGTGCCGCTCCAGCCGGCGCAGTGCGCGTTCGGTGTCGTGCTCGGCCAGTGTCAGGCGCCGGGCCAGATCGGGTACGTCGGAGGCTCCCACGGACACGAGCGCCCGGTACGCCGACTCGTGTGTCTCGTCCAGCCCTATCGCTGCCAGCATCGGCGGTCGTCCCTCTCCTGAGAACAAGACCGTGCCACGGGCGGCCGTGGCGGAAATCGGCCACGGCGTGAATCCGCCTCGGCACATCATCGCCGTACCAGCGGTCACTCTGCCAAGGTGGCGTCACCGGAAAGTTGATCATCGTGTCCGCCTCCGGGGCCGTCGGGCGGTCCTCCCGTGGGGGGTGGGACCGCCCGGCCGCTTTCCGTATCGCTTTGTTTCGTACGGGAGTTCGCCACATCCCTCGACATGGCGTTCGAGGCCGGAAGAGGCGCCGGATTTTCGGGATGCCCCGTTTTCATACGGCCCGTGCGGTGGACAATTGGGGGCATGAGCCAGCAGGGGGGTAGGCCCACCCGTCATGAGGACGACTGGTGGGGGCAGCTGTACGACGACTCCACCGACGACACCGGGTCCACGGCCGCGGCCGATTCCCTGGACGACCGGTTCGCCTCGGCGGCCGACACGGTGGACGCAGGGCCGCGCGCGGAGCGGGAGGAGAAGCCGCCGGACGCGGCCCCGCCCGCGGAGGCCGCGGTCCCGCCGCAACGCGCGCCCACCCCGTCGGGCGACGGCCCGCCGAGGCGGCGCGCCCCCTGGGAACCTCCGCCCGCCGAGCCCGAGGGCTCCGGGGCCTTCCCGCCCGGCCCGAAGCCCCCGGGCCTCGCGGAGCCGCCTGGCCTCGCGGAGCCGCCTGGCCTCGTGGAGCGCCCGGGCCTCGCGGAGCGCCCGGGCCTCGTGGAGCGCCCGGGCTTCACGGAGCGCCCGGGCCTCGTGGAGCGCCCGGGCTTCACGGAGCCCCCGGGCCTTGCGGAGCCGCCGGGCCTCGCGGAGCGCCCGGGCTTCACGGAGCCCCCGGGCCTCACAGAGCCGCCGGGCCGCACATCCGGCGCGCCCCCGCGCCCGTCCGTGTCGCCGGAGGCCCCCGCGGCGGAGCCGACGGCCGCCGCGACCGCCCTGCCGGGTCGCGACGCCGAGGCTCCCGACCCCGCCGGGCAGGACGCCCGTACCGCGACTCACCTCGACCTCCGGACCGTCCCGCCGCCCGCCGCCACTGTCGACTACGTCGGCTCCGGACCGCCCACCTACGACCCCGAACCCACCGCGCTGCCGGCCGCCGACCCGGACGAGCTGGACGATCTCGTGGCGGACACGGTCCTCGACGGGGCCCGGTACGGGCCGTGCACCGTGCGGGCCGTGTCCGTGCGCGGGGACTCCGCGCGGTACCGGGGCGAGCCGCGGCGCGACTCGCTGCTCACCGCGCGGTTCGGGACGGGGGAGCAGGCGCTGATCCTCGTGGCCCTGGCGACCGGGGCGCGGGCCACCCCGGGGGCGCACCGGGCGGCGGCCGAGGTGTGCCAGTGGATCGGGCGGGCCGTCGGGCGCAGTCACGCGAGGCTCGTCGAGGACATCCGGGCCGCCCGGCGCGGAGACCTGAAGTCCGGACTGCACCGGCTCACCGACCGCAGCCTGGGCAAGCTTCGCGCCAGCGCCGCCGAACAGGGCATCGACCCGGAGGAGTACGCGGCCACCCTGCGCTGCCTGCTGCTGCCCGCCCACCCGGACTGCCGTACGCGCGTGTTCTTCGGCGTCGGCGCGGGCGGGCTGTTCCGGCTGCGGGGCGGGGAGTGGCAGGACATCGAACCCCGGGTCTCGGCCGCCGACACCACCGGAGAGGCCGTGGTCGGGTTCGGGTCGCTGCCTGCCGAGACCCCGGAGGGGGACCGGCTCACCATGGACCTGGGGATTCCGACGCCGCCGAGTCCGTACGAGCCGGCGCCGGAACCGCCCCGTGAGCCCTTCCGGTTCCGTGCCTCCGTCGCCCGGCCGGGTGACGCGCTGCTGATGTGCAGCGGCGGCCTGGCCGACCCGCTGCGCGGCGAGCCCGCTCTCTGCGCCTACCTGGCCCGGCGCTGGTCCGGCGGCGCCCCGCCCGGCCTGGCCGCGTTCCTCGCGGACACCCAGGTACGGGTGAAGGGATACGCCGACGACCGTACGGTGGCCGCCGTCTGGGAGGCGTGACCGCGCGCCCTGTGCCTTCATGGACCTCGAAGAGCCCGAGCCCGGACGCCCACGGCGCAGACGAAGGGGCACGCGAGAGCCATGGCCAAGCAGAACGTCGCCGAGCAGTTCGTCGACATCCTCGCCCGCGCCGGCGTGCGCCGCCTGTACGGCGTCGTCGGCGACAGCCTCAACCCGGTCGTCGACGCCGTGCGCCGCAACTCCGCCATCGACTGGATCCACGTACGGCACGAGGAGACGGCCGCCTTCGCGGCGGGCGCGGAGGCCCAGATCACCGGGAAGCTGGCGGCCTGCGCCGGCTCCTGCGGCCCCGGCAACCTGCACCTGATCAACGGGCTGTTCGACGCCCACCGTTCGATGGCCCCGGTGCTCGCCCTCGCCTCGCACATCCCGTCCAGCGAGATCGGCCTGGGCTACTTCCAGGAGACCCACCCGGACCAGCTGTTCCGCGAGTGCAGCCACTACAGCGAGCTCATCTCGAGTCCCAAGCAGATGCCCCGGCTGCTGCAGACCGCCATCCAGCACGCGGTCGGGCAGCGGGGCGTGAGCGTGGTGTCCCTGCCCGGCGACATCGCCGACCAGCCCGCCCCGGAGAAGACCGCCGAGACCGCCCTCGTCACCTCCCGGCCCTCGGTGCGCCCCGGCGACGCCGAGATCGACCGGCTCGTCGAGATGATCGACGGGGCCGAGAAGGTCACCCTGTTCTGCGGCAGCGGCACGTCCGGCGCGCACACCGAGGTGATGGAGTTCGCCGGGAAGATCAAGTCCCCGGTGGGGCACGCGCTGCGCGGCAAGGAGTGGATCCAGTACGACAACCCGTACGACGTCGGCATGAGCGGTCTGCTCGGCTACGGCGCCGCCTACGAGGCCACCCACGAGTGCGATCTGCTGATCCTGCTCGGCACCGACTTCCCGTACAACGCGTTCCTGCCCGACGACGTCGCCATCGTCCAGGTCGACGTGCGGCCGGAGGTGCTCGGCCGCCGCTCCCGCCTCGACCTCGCCGTGTGGGGCGACGTGCGCGAGACCCTGCGCTGTCTCACCCCGCGCGTGCGGCCCAAGGAGAACCGGCGCTTCCTCGACCGGATGCTGAAGAAGCACGCGGACGCGCTGGAGGGCGTCGTCAAGGCGTACACCCGGAAGGTGGAGAAGCACGTCCCGATCCATCCCGAGTACGTGGCCTCCGTGCTCGACGAACTCGCCGACGACAACGCCGTGTTCACCGTCGACACCGGGATGTGCAACGTCTGGGCGGCTCGTTACATCTCTCCCAACGGCCGTCGCCGGGTCATCGGTTCCTTCTCGCACGGCTCGATGGCGAACGCGCTGCCGATGGCGATCGGGGCCCAGTTCACCGACCGTGGGCGCCAGGTCGTGTCGATGTCCGGGGACGGCGGGTTCGCCATGCTGATGGGCGACTTCCTGACCCTGGTGCAGTACGACCTCCCGGTGAAGGTCGTCCTGTTCAACAACTCCTCCCTGAGCATGGTCGAGTTGGAGATGCTGGTGGCGGGCCTGCCCTCCTACGGCACCACGAACACCAACCCCGACTTCGCCGCTGTGGCCCGCGCCTGCGGCGCCTTCGGGATCCGGGTCGAGAAGCCCAAGCAGCTCGCCGGCTCGCTGAGGGACGCCTTCAAACACCGGGGACCGGCCCTCGTCGACGTCGTCACCGACCCCAACGCCCTGTCCATCCCGCCGAAGATCAGCGCCGAGATGGTCACCGGGTTCGCCCTGTCCGCCTCGAAGATGGTGCTGGACGGCGGTGTCGGACGCATGCTGCAGATGGCCCGCTCCAACCTGCGGAACGTGCCGCGGCCCTGACGGGTAGGGCGGGGGAGGGCGGGGTGCTCGTACAGCTGTCGGACGGCTGTCGGGACCGTTGGATTCCGGCCAGATTCAGCGGGCCTGCAGAATCGTCCCTGCGGACGATCGTGTGCCCGGTTCACGCTGCGGGCGCGGCCGGATCGGCGGACCGGAACCGGTAGGCCCTTGACGGAACGCCCGTGGCGGCGTACGAGGGACCCCCGGTCCGGAACCGGGGCGCGACAGCGCTCGAAGTTCCGTCGAACCGTGCTTTCGGCGTGGCTGAAGACCTGGTTGTTGACTTTTCGACATGACTGCTCCCGTGCGGACGGGGCATGGATCCCCGTGAACGTGTTCGATCAGGAGGGGTACCGGCAACAGCGTGCGGGCGGGGGTCATGAAGAGGCAGGCGCGAGGGGGCGGTCCCGTGGCAATCGGGGCCTCCTCGGCGAAGGCAGCGGGGGAAGCGACCGACAACGACACGGAACAGGCGCACGCACCGCAGCTCAGGCGCAGGCTGGGCCGGGCCGATCTGCGGGAGGTGCCCGAGGCACGCAGGGCACTGCGCGAACTCTTACGGCACTGGGGCAAGCCGGGGCGCTCCGAGATAGCCGAACTGCTCACCAGCGAGCTCGTCACCAACGCCCTCGTCCACACCGACCACGACGCCGTCCTGACGGCCGTCGTCGGACCGCGTGGACTGCGCGTGGAGGTACGGGACTTCGTCGCCCGCAGGCCCCGGATGTCCGTACCGAACGCCGACGACGGTACGCACGGCAGGGGCCTGGTCCTGGTGCAGTCCCTCGCGGACGCGTGGGGGGTACGGGCGCACGGGGTGGGGAAGTCGGTGTGGTTCGAACTCGACGCGGAAGCGGCGTGAGTCACGGCAACGGGACGGGGGCGTGACCTTCAAGGTCACGCCCCCGTCCCGAGTGGTGTCCGGTCCTAGCCGAACTGCTGCTCAAGATCCTTGAGCTTGCGCTCCAGGGAGTCGAGCCGCGGAAGGGCCATGGTGTCGTCCTCCGCGGTCAGGTCGACGGTGATCGGGTCAGACCCTTTGCGGACGGGCTGAAGGGAGGGCCGAGAGCGTACGGGCAGCGATTCCGCCGCGGATATGGCAGGCTCCGCGGTGACCTGGGAGGACGCACGCTCCACCTCGTGCACCTCGACCTGCCGGCCGGTGCCGCGGCCGACGAAACCGCGGTGTCCGCGGCTGATCGCCTTGAGCTGGGCACGCTCGACCCGCTGCTGCTCGCGGCGGCGCAGGCGCGTCTGCTCCTTCTGACGCTGGTCCTCGCGCACCTCCTCGACCGCCTCGTCCAGGCTGCGCACGTTCTCCAGGAGCATCAGCGACCAGGCGTTGTAGGTCTCGCGGGGGGCCCGCAGCCAGCGGACGATACGGATCTGCGGCAGCGGACGCGGCACCAGGCCCTGCTCGCGCAGTGCGGCGCGGCGGGTCTGCTTCAGTGCGCGGTCGAAGAGGACCGCCGCCGACAGGGACATGCCCGAGAAGAACTGGGGGGCGCCGTCGTGACCGATACCCCGGGGGGCGTGCACCCAGTTGAACCAGGCCGCGGCGCCCGCGAACGTCCACACGAGTATCCGGGAGCCGAGCGCCGCGTCGCCGTGGCTGGCCTCGCGCACGGCGAGCACGGAGCAGAACATGGCCGCGCCGTCGAGGCCGAACGGCACCAGGTACTCCCAGCCGCTGGTGAGGCCGAGGTTCTGCTGGCCGAAGCCGACCAGGCCGTGGAAGGAGAGTGCGGCCGCGACCGCCGCACAGCAGAACAGAAGGACATAGGAGGCGGTGCCGTATATGGCCTCCTTGCGCCTGCGGCGCTCCTCGCTGCGCTCCCACGAGTCGTCCGCGCTCGCGTCCTTCCCCGAGGAGCGCTTACCGCGCGAGAGCACCGCAACCGCCGCCAGCATGCCCAGGAGCAGTACGGCGCCGGGAAGCAGCCAGTTCAGCGATATGTCGGTCAGTCTCATCTGGGGTCCCTTGCATTGGGATAGGGCGTAACGCCCGCCATAGTGGCCCAATTCCACCGGCCCTCAGGGGGTTTCGGGGCAAGAGGCCGCCAAGGAAGTGCAAGGGGATGCCCAGGGTGGCGTTCTGCTCGAACTGTCGCTTGAGGGGCGGGAGTTGAGTTCGAATAAGACTACCCGTACGGATGGTTCCGCGGAAAGTTCCCGCGACAAGTGAGGAAGTTGTGAATTGCCTGTCGCCGTGCGGGTGTTCAAGCCGGGGCCGATCGTAGTGGATGCCGGGCCGTGCCTTGCCCCGGGGGGCGGACCGGGGTCTGTCCCGGTGGGGCGGACCGGCGCGGCGGGGAAGCTGAGCCTTGCCTTACTTGCACCGTTCGAAATTTGAACTGTCACCTTGTGCGTCTAATGTGCTTGACGGACAAGTAACAACCCGCCGTTAATATCCCAAGTGCCGACAACCCGGAGGAGGACTCCCGTGAAGCAGGGCGCACACGGCTCCGCCGGTACGGGGATCCCGGATCGTCCGACGGGCGCGCCACGCGTGCCCGCGCAGCCGCGCGCCGCCGACGTGGCGCGCGAGCGCGACACCTCGACGCCCCAGGCCCGCGGCGAGCACACGCACAGTGAGCGGCCGATTCCGCAGCCGCGTGCCGTCGTCCAGCGCTCGTCCGTGCGCGGCCAGATCGTCGACGCGCTGCGCACCGCGCTCGTGGCGGGGGACCTGAGGCCCGGCGAGGTGTACTCGGCGCCCGCGCTCGGCGACCGCTTCGGGGTCTCCGCCACGCCCGTGCGGGAGGCCATGCAGCAGCTCGCGCTCGAAGGCGCGGTCGAGGTCGTGCCGAACCGCGGATTCCGGGTGGTCGAGCGGGGGACCCGGGAGCTGGCCGAGCTGGCCGAGATCCGCTCGCTGATCGAGGTGCCGGTGATGCTGCGGCTCGCCCGTACGGTGCCGGCCGTGCGGTGGGCCGAGCTGCGGCCCCTCGCCGAGGAGAGCGTGCGCGCCGCGGCCTCCGGCTGCCGCGCGACCTACGCCGAGTCCGACCGTGCCTTCCACAGTGCGGTCCTGTCCCTCTCCGGCAACGAACAGCTCGTCCAGATCGCCGAGGATCTTCACCGCCGGTCCCAGTGGCCCCTGGTCGGCGGACCGGTCCGCCACGGCCGCGCCGACCTCGTCGCGGACGCCGCGGAGCACACGGCGCTCCTTGAGGCGCTGATCGCCCAGGACCTGGACGTGGTGCGGGCACTGGCCGGGGAGCACTTCACGGGCGCGCCCTGACGAACACGGCCCGCTCCCGGCCCCGCGGACGACACGGGGCCGGAGCCCGCCCCGACCACCACGGAGCGGGCATCGCGGACCGGGGGGCGTGCGCGATCCGCTCCGGGCCACACCAGGACCGGCACGGACCGCCGTGCCGGGGACTGGGTGCGGTCTGTGCGGGTTTCGTCGGCCGGGTACCCGCGGGTCCCGTCGGCGGGGTGCCCGCGGGTCCCGTCGGGGTGCCTGCGGGGCCTGTCGGGGTGCCTGCGGGGCCTGTCGGCGGGGTGCCCGCGGGTTCCGTCGGCGTAGTGCCCGCGGGGGGCCTTGGTGGGTGGGGGTGTGGTTTGTGGTCGCTCCGTGGTCAGTGCGCGTCGGGTGCGTTGCTCGCCGTCTTGGAGAAGCCGTCCTGCCAGGCGGCCTTCGCGCCCGAGTCGCCTATGCGGTAGACGTCGACGACCGCGCCGGCCGCCACGGCCAGTGACAGCACCGCCACGGCGACCCGTACGGGCAGGGCCGACCGGCGCTTGGCCGTGGCGGTCGGCGCGGACGACTCGCGTCCCGTCCACCAGACCGCCGCCGCCAGGACGAACAGGCCCAGGGCCCAGGGCAGCAGCCCGTCGCCCAGCTCGGTGTGCCGCCGTACCAGCGCGTTGCTGTCCACGTGGCTCTCCAGCCACTCGCCCGCCTGTGTGGTCAGCGGCACGCTCACCAGAGACGCCAGGGCGAGCAGCGGCAGCAGCAGGCCCAGCCGCCGGGCGGCCTGCGGCCACACCGCGCAGACCACCAGGGCCAGCGCGGTCAGCGGCACGAGCACGACGACGAAATGGACGAGCAGGACATGTGCGGGCAGGCCATTGACGAGGCTCATCGGGGCACTCCTGAACGGGGATCGGGCGCGCCAGCCTGGCACAGGAACCTCTCAGTTTCCTCTGGGCGTCCTCTGGGCGTCCGCTGGGCCTTCCCTCAGGCCGTGGCGGCCCCCGGAGCCGGCGGGGCCAGCTGGCGGGCCAGCCAGGTGGGTACGCCGCCGAGCAGGCGGAACAGCCGGCGTGCCTCCTCCCGCAGACGTGACGCCTCCGGCTCCGACTCCGCGTCGGCCAGCGAGGCGAGGGCGGGAGCCGTGCCCACCAGGTAGCCCAACTCTTCCCGGATGCGCAGGGATTCGGCGAAGCCGTGCCGAGCCTCCGCCAACTCGCCGTCCCGCAGGGCCAGTCCGGCGAGGTGCCGCCAGGTGAAGGACAGCAGCAACGGGTCGGAGTGCGCGGCGGCGGCCGCGTGCGCCCGGCGGTACGCGGCGAGCGCCGCCTGCGGGGAGCGGGCGAGGTTCTCGGCGAGCAGGCCGCGGCGGAAGTCCAGCAGGGCCCGGCCCGGCGCCCCCGGAGGGATCAGCGCCGCCGCCCGGCCCAGCGCCGCCCGCGCCTCGTCGGCCCGGTCCCGCACCCCGTGCAGCGTCGCCGCGTACGCAAGCTGCCCGCGTTCACAAGCGGCGGCGCCCCGCTCCTCGTCGCTCTGGGCCAGCGCCTCCGCCGTACGTAGCGCGTCCTCGGCGTCCTCCCACCCCCGCTCGGTGTACAGGCAGCGCTCCACCAGCAGCCCGGCCCGTTGCAACGAGGCCGCGGGACTGTCCGGCGGGAGCAGCGCCGCCGCGTCGGCCCAGCAGGCCCGCGAGCGCAGCCGCCATACCGCGGTCTGGAGAGGATCGTCACCGGCGGTCGTTCCGTTACCAGACATGGCGGTATGCGCCACGTTGCCCTCCCCGAGCACGCCATCGAGCTGTTGAGTGGTGGCGGCATTCCAGCACCAATGGCCGGGCCGGGCCAAGAGGGTGGGTGAATAATTTCACAAAGTCGTGGGACGGCGGCACCGGTTGGCGCCACCGGCGCACGCCCCCGGTGACCTCAGCTCATCCGCAACGCCAGGAAGAAATCGAGCTTGTCCTCCAGCCGGGACAGGTCCCGTCCCGTCAACTGCTCGATTCGCCCCACGCGGTAGCGCAGTGTGTTGACGTGCAGGTGGAGACGGGTGGCGCAGCGGGTCCAGGAGCCGTCGCAGTCCAGGAACGCCTCCAGAGTGGGGATCAGTTCGGCGCGATGGCGGCGGTCGTAGTCGCGCAGCGGGTCCAGGAGCCGGGCGGTGAAAGCCCGGCGGACGTCGTCCGGGACGAACGGGAGCAGCAGGACGTGCGAGGCCAGTTCCTGATGGCCGGCCGCGCAGACCCGGCCCGGGCGTGCCGCCGCCACCCGGCGGGCGTGTCTGGCCTCCTCCAGCGCGCCCCGCAGCCCCTCCGCCGAGTGCACGGCCGCGCTGACGCCCAGCGTGACCCGCCCGTCGTCGTCGAGGCCGGCCGACAGCGGCTCCCGTACGGACTCCAGGAGCGCGTCGGCGAGGATCCCGGCCTCCGAGCCGTCGTGCTCGGACGAGACGGCGGGCAGCGGAACCAGCGCCACCGCCTCGTCGCCGGTGTGGGCGACGGCGATGCGGTCTGAGGGCTCGGGGCCGGTGGCGAGCGGGTCGACCAGGATCTCCTCCAGGAGCGACTGGGCCACCGGGCCGCCTTCCACCCCGCCCGCCCGTCGCCCGCCACCACCCTCAACCGAGGGCCCTTCGGGCCCGCCCCCTTGTTGCTCCCACTCGACCCGGGCCACGACCACCTGCCAGTGCGGGGCGGCCCCCAGGCCGGGCAGCAGCACCGGCGCGGCCACCCGCAGCCGCGCGGCGATCTCGGCGGGCGCCGCGCCCGACTGCACCAGCTCCAGGACCTCCTGGGCGAGCCGCCGCCGCACCGTGCGTGCCGCGTCCCGCCGGTCCCGTTCGACCGCGATCAGCTGGGTGACGCCCTGGAGCAGGTCCAGGCGTTCCCCGGCCCAGTCCCCGGCGTCCGCCTCCACGGCGAGCAGCCAGTCCGACAGCACCGTCTCGCGCACGTCCCGGGCGGCCTGCGGCGAGCGCCCGCTGCTGCGGACCGGGAACAGGGAGTACGTCGACGCGGGCCCGGAGCCCAGCAGCACCCGGTGCGGTCCGCGGCGGCCGGTGCGCACGGCGGCCAGATGCTCGGCCGCGAGCCTGGCGCAGGTCTCGGGGGGCAGGTCCGGGCCCGCGATCTTCGAGCCCGCGATCAGCCGTCCGGTGGGGGAGAGCACCCAGGCCCGCAGGTCCAGGTCGGAGCCCAGGAGGTCCAGGACCACGTCCGGTCCGCCGCCCGTCGGGCCCGAGGTCATCATCCGGCGGTGCCGGTCCACCACGGCCGCCAGGTCGCCCGCCCGCTCGCCGGAGACCTGCCGGACCACATGCTCGGTGACCGTCGCGAACGCAACCGACTCGTGCACCGCGAACAGCGGCAGCCGGTGCCGCGCACAGGCCAGCACGAGATCGTCCGGCACGTCCCCGAGCTCGGCCTCACCGGCCGCCAGCGCGGCCACGCCCGCCTGCACCAGGATGCGTACGAAAGGCTCGGAGTCCTCCGCGTCCCGGCGCCAGGCCAGACCCGTGAGCACCAGCTCACCGCCGGAGAGGTAGCGGCTGGGGTCCCGCAGGTCGGTGGTCATCACACCGCGCACGGTGCGGTCGAGCTCGTCCTCGCCGCCGAGCAGCCGCAGCCCCAGCGCATCGGTGTCCAGCAGTGCGCGCAGCCGCATTCTCGTCGCCGCCGTTCTTTGTCTCGAAAACTACGATGAATCTTGAAGGGTCCGGTGGGGCGGGGGCCCGGTGGCGTTTCCATAGGAAAACGAGGAGGTTACTGATGGCCTCCGTTCATACGAATCTACAAGATGCCCGTGTTGGCCAGCCAACTCCTTCATGGTTTCCGTGACTGACCCCCTCGGAGGACAGCGCTGTGTACTGACCCCACTCCGCGTGAACACCACATGAACGAGCCGGGCCCGCCGCACACGATCTGGCTCGATCCGTACGACCAGACTCGATCCGTACGACCAGACTCGATCCGTACGACCAGAGACGAAGAAGAGAGCCGGTCATGGACTTCCTTCGCCCCGCCAGCTGGGAGGAGGCGCTCGCCGCGAAGGCCGAGCACCCCACCGCTGTGCCGATTGCGGGTGGCACCGACGTGATGGTCGAGATCAACTTCGACCACCGGCGGCCCGAGTACCTCCTCGACCTCAACCGCGTCGGCGACCTCTACGAGTGGGAGGTGGGCGAGGAGACCGTGCGGCTGGGCGCCTCCGTCCCGTACACCCAGATCATGGAGAACCTGCGCGCCGAGCTGCCGGGCCTGGCCCTCGCCTCGCACACGGTCGCCTCCCCGCAGATCCGCAACCGCGGCGGCGTCGGCGGCAACCTCGGCACCGCCTCCCCGGCCGGCGACGCCCACCCCGCCCTGCTGGCGGCGGGCGCCCAGGTCGAGGCCGAGTCGGTCCGCGGCTCGCGCCTCATCCCCATCGACGACTTCTACACCGGTGTGAAGCGCAACGCGCTCGCCCCCGACGAGCTCATCCGCGCCGTCCACATCAAGAAGGCGGACGGCCCGCAGCAGTACTCGAAGGTCGGCACCCGCAACGCCATGGTCATCGCCGTGTGCGCCTTCGGACTGGCGCTGCATCCCGAGACCCGCACCGTGCGCACCGGCATCGGCTCGGCCGCACCCACCCCCGTCCGGGCGAGGACCGCCGAGGACTTCCTGAACGCGGCGCTCGAAGAGGGCGGCTTCTGGGACAACGGAAAGATCATCACCCCGTCGGTCGCCAAGCAGTTCGCGGACCTGTGCTCCGCCGCCTGCAACCCGATCGACGACGTCCGGGGCACCGCGAGCTACCGCCGCCACGCGGTCGGCGTGATGGCCCGCCGGACGCTCACCTGGACCTGGGAGTCCTACCGCGGCGCTCGCCGCGCCTCGGAGGGAGCTGCGTAATGCGCGTCAACTTCA
This sequence comes from Streptomyces sp. NPDC086549, assembly GCF_044746205.1. Taxonomy (NCBI): domain Bacteria; kingdom Bacillati; phylum Actinomycetota; class Actinomycetes; order Kitasatosporales; family Streptomycetaceae; genus Streptomyces; species Streptomyces sp. NPDC086549. The sequence continues at coordinate 90,182 of NZ_JBIVBS010000003.1, forward strand.
CGGTCAACGGACGCCCGCAGGAGGCGGACGACGTCTGGGAGGGCGAGTCCCTGCTCTACGTCCTGCGCGAGCGCCTCGGCCTGCCCGGCTCCAAGAACGCCTGCGAGCAGGGCGAGTGCGGCTCCTGCACGGTCCGCCTGGACGGTGTGCCGGTGTGCTCGTGCCTGGTCGCGGCCGGACAGGTGGAGGGCCGTGAGGTCGTCACCGTCGAGGGGCTCGCGGACCACGCCAGGCAGCGGTCCTGCGCAACGGCCGCCTGCGGTACGTCACTTGACGAGGCCAAGGGCTGGCAGGCCAAGCCGGGCTCCGACTCGCACACCGGCGAGGGCACCGAACTCTCCCCCGTCCAGCAGGCGTTCATCGACGCGGGCGCCGTCCAGTGCGGCTTCTGCACCCCGGGTCTGCTCGTCGCCGCCGACGAGATGCTGGAGCGCAACCCGAACCCCACCGACGCGGACATCCGCGAGGCCCTGTCGGGCAACCTGTGCCGCTGCACGGGCTACGAGAAGATCATGGACGCGGTCCGCCTCGCGGCCGCCCGGCAGGGAGAGGCTGTCTGAGCATGCCCACGAACGGCGCTCCCACCAAGATCACCCAGGGCTCCCGGACCAAGGGCGGCATCGGCGAGTCGACCCTCCGCCCGGACGGCACCCTCAAGGTCACCGGCGAGTTCGCGTACTCGTCCGACATGTGGCACGAGGACATGCTCTGGGGCCAGATCCTGCGCTCGACGGTCGCCCACGCCGAGATCGTGTCGATCGACACCGGCGAGGCCCTCGCCCAGCCCGGCGTCTACGCCGTCATGACGTACGACGACCTCCCCACCGAGGTGAAGAACTACGGCCTGGAGATCCAGGACACCCCGGTCCTCGCGCACGGCAAGGTACGCCACCACGGCGAGCCGGTCGCGATCGTCGCCGCCGACCACCCGGAGACCGCGCGCCGCGCCGCCGCCAAGATCAAGGTCGAGTACCGCGAACTCCCGGTCATCACCGACGAGGCCTCCGCGACCGCCCCGGACGCGGTCCTCGTCCACGAGGACCGCACCGACCACCACATCGGCCACGTCGCACACCCCAACATCGTCCACCGCCAGCCGATCGTCCGCGGCAACGCCGAAGAGGCCGCGAAGAGGGCGGACGTGATCGTCAGGGGCGAGTACACCTTCGGCATGCAGGACCAGGCCTTCCTCGGCCCCGAGTCCGGCCTCGCCGTGCCGGAGGAGGACGGCGGCGTCCACCTTTACATCGCCACCCAGTGGCTGCACAGCGACCTGCGCCAGATCGCCCCGGTCCTCGGCCTGCCCCCGGAGAAGGTGCGCATGACGCTGGCCGGCGTCGGCGGCGCGTTCGGCGGCCGCGAGGACCTGTCGATGCAGATCCACGCCTGCCTGCTGGCCCTGCGCACCGGCAAGCCCGTCAAGATCGTCTACAACCGGTTCGAGTCCTTCTTCGGGCACGTCCACCGCCACCCGGCCAAGCTGTACTACGAGCACGGGGCGACGAAGGACGGCAAGCTGACACACGTGAAGTGCCGCATCGTCCTGGACGGCGGCGCGTACGCCTCCGCCTCCCCGGCGGTCGTCGGCAACGCCGCCTCCCTCGGCATCGGGCCCTACGTCGTCGACGACGTCGAGATCGAGGCCATCGCCCTCTACACCAACAACCCGCCCTGCGGCGCGATGCGCGGCTTCGGCGCGGTCCAGGCATGCTTCGCCTACGAGGCGCAGATGGACAAGCTGGCGAAGCGGCTCGGCATGGACCCGGTGGAGCTGCGGCAGCTGAACGCGATGGAGCAGGGGACCGTCATGCCGACGGGGCAGCCCGTCGACTCCCCGGCCCCGGTCGCCGAACTCCTGCGCCGCGTCAAGGCGATGCCGCTGCCGCCGGAGCGCCAGTGGGAGAGCAGCGAGGGCGCGGACGTACGGCAGCTGCCCGGCGGTCTGTCCAACACCACGCACGGCGAAGGCGTCGTACGCGGCATCGGCTACGCGGTCGGCATCAAGAACGTTGGCTTCTCCGAGGGCTTCGACGACTACTCCACCGCCAAGGTGCGCATGGAGGTGATCGCGGGCGAGCCCGTGGCCACCGTGCACACGGCCATGGCGGAGGTCGGCCAGGGCGGTGTCACCGTCCACGCGCAGATCGCCCGCACCGAGCTGGGCGTCAACCGGGTGACCATCCACCCGGCCGACACCCAGGTGGGCTCGGCGGGTTCGACCTCGGCCTCCAGGCAGACGTACGTCACCGGCGGCGCCGTCAAGAACTCCTGCGAGCTGGTGCGCGAGAAGGTCCTGGAGATCGGGCGCCGCAAGTTCGGTACCTACCACCCGGCCTGGGCGACGGCGGAACTGCTGCTGGAGGGCGGCAAGGTCGTGACCGACGGCGGCGAGGTGCTAGCCGACCTGGTGGACGTCCTCGGCGACGACGCGGTCGAGGTCGACGCCGAGTGGCGGCACCGCCCGACCGAACCCTTCGACCTGCGCACCGGCCAGGGCAACGGCCACGTCCAGTACAGCTTCGCCGCGCACCGGGCCGTCGTCGAGGTCGACACCGAGCTCGGCCTGGTCAAGGTGATCGAGCTGGCCTGCGCCCAGGACGTCGGCAAGGCGCTCAACCCGCTGTCCGTCGTCGGACAGATCCAGGGCGGTACGACCCAGGGTCTCGGCGTCGCCGTGATGGAGGAGATCATCGTCGACCCGAAGACGGCGAAGGTCAGGAATCCCTCCTTCACGGACTACCTCATCCCCACCATCCTCGACACGCCGACCATCCCCGTCGACGTGCTCGAACTCGCCGACGACCACGCCCCGTACGGGCTCCGCGGCGTCGGCGAGGCCCCCACCCTGTCCTCGACTCCCGCCGTACTCGCGGCCATCCGTGACGCGACGGGCCTGGAGCTGAACAGGACGCCGGTCCGGCCGGAGCACCTCACCGGAACGTGACCCTCCGGGGTTGAACCGGTGTGTTTCCCCGGGGGCTTCGTCCCCCGGGCCCCCAACTGTTCGTCCTGGGCCGTCCCCCGGGTCGTGCACATCCCAAATCCCGCACGTCGCGGAAGGCGACGTGCGGGTGCCCCTGTGAACCTTGGGAGACGGCACCATGACCCAGCAGTCGATCGAGCCCGGAACCACCGACGAGGACGCGGGTGCGGGAACCCGCATCCCGGCCGGCAGGTCGTGGCTCGACCGGTACTTCCACATATCCGCGAGAGGATCCTCCGTCGCGCGTGAGGTGCGCGGCGGCGTCACCACCTTCATGGCGATGGCGTACATCCTCCTGCTCAACCCGCTGATCCTGTCCGGCAAGGACGCGGCCGGGGACACGCTCGGCCAGAAGGCCCTCATCACCGCGACCGCGTTCGCGGCGGCCCTCACCACACTGCTGATGGGGTTCGTCGGCAAGGTGCCCCTCGCGCTCGCCGCCGGCCTCTCCGTCTCCGGCGTGCTGTCCTCACAGGTCGCCCCGCAGATGACCTGGCCGCAGGCCATGGGCATGTGTGTGCTGTACGGCGTGGTCATCATGCTGCTGGTCGTCACCGGCCTGCGCGAGATGATCATGAACGCGATCCCGCTCGCGCTCAAGCACGGCATCACCATGGGCATCGGCCTGTTCATCGCCCTCATCGGCTTCTACAAGTCCGGCTTCGTGCACCAGGGCAAGGCCACCCCGGTCACCCTCGGCCCCGCGGGTGAACTGGCGGGCTGGCCGGTCCTCCTGTTCGCCGGCACCCTGCTGATCGTCTTCATGCTCCAGGCCCGGGGCATCCCCGGCGCCATCCTCATCGGCATCACCGGCGGCACGGTCGTCGCCGCGGTCCTCGACGCGGCCGGCGTCATCGACCCGAAGCAGTGGGCGAGCGGCGCCCCCGAACTGCACGGCAGCGCGGTCTCGATGCCCGACTTCTCGCTCTTCGGGCACGTCGAGTTCGGCGGCTGGGGCAAGGTCGGCGCGATGACCGTCGGGATGATCGTCTTCACGCTCGTCCTCGCCGGGTTCTTCGACGCGATGGCCACCGTCATCGGCGTCGGCACCGAGGCCGGACTCGCCGACGACAAGGGCCGGATGCCGGGCCTGTCCAAGGCGCTGTTCATCGACGGCGCGGGCGGCGCGATCGGCGGTGTCGCGGGCGGCTCGGGCCAGACCGTGTTCATCGAGTCGGCCACCGGCGTGGGCGAGGGCGCCCGCACGGGCCTCGCCTCCGTCGTCACCGGCCTGTTCTTCGCGGCCTGCCTGTTCTTCACCCCGCTCACCGCCATCGTCCCGCAGGAGGTCGCCTCCGCCGCCCTGGTGGTCATCGGCGCGATGATGCTGATGAACGCCCGGCACGTGGACTGGGCCGACCGGGCCACCGCGATCCCGGTGTTCCTGACGGTGGTCCTGATGCCGTTCACGTACTCCATCACCGCGGGCGTGGCCGCCGGCGTCATCTCCTACGCCGCCATCAAGGCCGCCCAGGGCAGGGCACGGGAGATCGGCGCCTTCATGTGGGGCCTCGCAGGCATCTTCCTGGTCTATTTCGCCCTCCATCCCATTGAGAGCTGGCTGGGCGTGCGCTAGCGGCTCCTCGAAAGCCCCTCCACGCAACCGCTGTTAAGGAGACCGAGAGATGCTGGACATCGCCGAGGAGCTGAACCGGTGGGTCGAGCGGGGACGCGACTTCGCCGTGGCCACCGTGGTGGCGGTCGGCGGCAGCGCCCCGCGCCGGCCCGGTGCGGCCCTCGCGGTGGACGCCGACGGCGCGGCCATCGGCTCGGTCTCCGGCGGCTGTGTGGAGGGCGCCGTCTACGACCTGTGCCAACAGGCGCTGCGGGACGGCGAAACCGTCCTGGAGCGCTTCGGCTACAGCGACGAGGACGCCTTCGCCGTCGGCCTGACCTGCGGCGGCATCATCGACATCCTCGTCACCCCGGTACGGGCGGCCGACCCCGTCCGTCCGGTGGTCGCGGACGCGCTGGCCGCCGCCGCACGCGGGGAGGCCGCTGCGGTCGCGCGGATCGTGTCGGGTCCGGCGGAGCTGCGGGGCCGGGCTCTGCTCGTCCGCCCCGACGGCTCGTACGACGGCGGCTTCGGCGCCCACCCCGAACTGGACCGCACGGTCGCCGCCGAGGCCGGCGCCTTCCTGGACGCGGGCCGCACCGGCACCCTGGAGATCGGCGAGCAGGGCTCCCGCTGCGGTGCCCCGATCGGCGTGCTGGTCGAGTCGTCGGTCCCGCCGCCCCGGATGATCGTCTTCGGCGCGATCGACTTCGCCTCCGCCCTGGTCCGTGTCGGCAAGTTCCTGGGCTACCACGTGACGGTGTGCGACGCCCGCCCGGTGTTCGCCACCCGCGCCCGCTTCCCCGAGGCCGACGAGATCGCCGTCGAGTGGCCGCACACGTACCTGGAGCGCACGGACGTGGACGCCCGGACCGTCCTGTGCGTCCTGACCCACGACGCCAAGTTCGACGTACCCCTGCTGAAGCTCGCCCTGCGCCTGCCCGTGGCGTACGTGGGCGCGATGGGCTCCCGCCGGACCCACCTGGACCGCAACGAACGCCTGCGCGAAGTAGGCGTCACCGAACTGGAACTGGCCCGGCTCAGGTCCCCGATCGGCCTCGACCTCGGCGCCCGCACACCCGAGGAGACGGCCCTGTCGATCGCGTCGGAGATCGTGGCCGACCGCCGCGGTGGCAGCGGGGTCTCGCTCACCGGCGCGCACACGCCGATCCACCACGACCCGGCGTCGCCGCCGGCGGCGCGGATCGGGTCGGTGGCATGAACGGCGGCCGCGGCGGTCAGTCGATCACCGCGTCGAGCTCCACCGTCTTGTAGCCCTTGACCTCCTGCGGCACCTGCAGCTGCCGGGCCCGCGCCGACGCCACCAGGGAGTTCAACAGGCTGTTGAGGGCCGAGGTGAGCGCCTCGGCGGTGGCGTGCGTGCCCTCCTCCGCCCGATAGGCGGCGAGCGTGGAGACGCGCTTGAGCACCTCCTCGCTGGCGCTGCCGAAACCGTAGGAGATGGTGTGCGGGTGAGCCCGGAAACCGCGGTCGAGCAGGGCGTCGAGGTCCTTCGTCCAGCTGCCCTTCGGACTGTCGGTGGGGGAGCCGTCGGTCAGGATGAAGGCCACCGGGCGCAGCACCTGGGTTCCCGCCGCCGACAGCCGCTCGATGTCCTCGCCGATGCGGCTGCGCACCAGCTGGAACATCGGACCGAAGTTGGTCCACCCGTCGCAGACGACCTTGGGCAGGCTCCGCAACTGCTCGATGTCCGTCATCGGCGTCACCAGATGGGATCGCGTGTTGAACGAGATGACGGACAGGTGCACGAACTCCGACGTCTGCGGGCTGGTGAACAGGGTGTCGTAGATGCTCATCAGGGTGTCGTTGAGGAGCTTCTCGTACGGCTTCATCGAGCGCGACGTGTCCAGCACCAAGTAGGCCGGCAGCGCCTTCGGTTTCGCGGCTTCCACGGTGTCTCCCGTTGTCTCCCGTTGTCGTACCGTTCCTGCCGTCATCTGCCGATGATCATGAGGATGATGACGACGCAGATGACGGCCAGGACGGTGATGGTGGTGGTGCTGAGCCCGGATCCCGACCCGGAGGTCCGGGCGGGCGGCCGGTTCGCCGGGCGGGCCGGTGCGGCCGGCCTGCTCTGCGGCCTGGGCGCGGGCTGTGCCGACGGATCGCGCCGCGGAGCGGGCCTGGGGTGTGCGGACGGTTTGCGCGGCGCGGCCGGCCGCGGGTTCACCCGCGGTTCCGAAGGTCCCGAAGGCTCGGGAGGCGTGGGAGGCGTGGGGCGGCGGTGTGTACGGCCCGACACCGGCACCTCGGCGACCACGTTGTCGCCGGGCGCCGCCTGCACCGGCTCCGTCCGCGGTGAGCCGTTGAGCAGGTGCGGCCCGAGAGCCGCGAACAGCTCGTCGGGGGACGGGCGGGCGGCGGGCTCCGTCGCGTGCAACGCGCGGCCGACCGCCTCGTGGAAGGGGCTCCGCCCGAACCGTTGCAGCAGCGTGCCGTGGGCGGCGAGCACGTCCTTGCGCTGGCCGGTGAGGCAGCGCACGGTCAGCATCGCCAGCTTGTAGCGGTCGCTGTACACGGTCAGCGCAGGCTTGGTGGCGTCGGGGTAGAGAGGGTCCTCCCACCACATCGTCTCGATCCACCGGCGGGTTCCGATGCCGCTGGTGTCCATGTCGATGACGAAGACCGCGCCCGTGCCCTCCTCCCAGAAGGCGTTGATGTACGACCAGTCGGCGTAGACGATGTCGTGGCGGGCGAAGATCGCGCCCACCTCCAGCAGTTCGAGCATCGCCCGCGTGCGCACGCTCATGTCGGCGGGCCGGATGCCACGCTTCACGCAGGCCTCGTCGGAGTGGACGAGCCAGTCCAGCGGCAGCGGTTCGGGATCCCTGAGCCGCTGGTCGAACGAGAGGAGCCGCTTGTAGAACCGCTCCGGCGCCTTCGCCATCACGACGCCGACGACATGCGGGCCGTCGCAGATGCGGGCCACGGGCCAGGAGATACGGGTGTCCACGACGGACCGGTCGTGCTCCGACATCGTCGTGGGCAGGTACACCAGCCGTTGCAGGGTGTGGGCGGCCGCGTCCGTCAGCGGCCTGCGGTAGAGCTTGGCCAGCCAGCCGGGGTGGTCCGCGATCTCGTAGACCTGCGTGGACTCCCCGTTGTCCGTGGCGAGGACCTTCGCCGACCGGACCGCGCCGCGCTCCACGGTCGTTCGGAAGGGACTGTCGGACCATGTCCGCACGGCACTCATCCCCGCCCCTCCCGATCGTCCGGCCAGACCACCACCGCCGTGCGGTCGTCCTGCAGCTGCGCCTGCTCGAAGCCGACCTGAAGCATGAAGTCGCCGATGGCCGGGGGGCGTTCCCAGCGTTCCGCGAACCAGGCCCGGGCGCCCGGTACGACGGTGAAGGCGTCGGCGACCCCGTCGCTGGTCAGCGCCAGGACGTCACCGGGCCCCAACTCGGCGCGGACGCGGGCGAAACGGGCCGGATCATGGGGCAGGAAGCCGGCCACGGCGCTCGCGTCCAGCCCGCCCTTCTCTTCTCCGATCAGCTGCTGCCACCGTCCCTCACGCAGCCGCCAGGCGCTCACGTCGGCGATGGCCGCGAGCCAGACGCGGCGTACACCGACGGGGTCCGGGTGGGCCGGAACCACGGCCGTGACGGCCACCGCGCGCACGTCGTCGGCGTCCCAGCCGCGCTGCTCGGCCGCCCGGTACATCTGGCCGGCCGCCGCCAGGAACACCTGCTTGGTGTCGATGCGGTCCGGGTCGCCGTGCGCGTCGAGCGCGTCCCGCAGCGCCGCGACCAGGGCGGCCGTCGCCACGTTCGCGCCGACGTCCGAGTGCCGGCTGTCCGACATGCCGTCGGCCACCGCCGCGACCAGGTACCGGCCCGCCGCGTCCCGCCCGATCCGGTACGCGTCCTGCCGCGGCACGGCCCGCCCCCGGTGCGAGGGCCCCACCACGGATGCCGCCCGGATCCGCAGCCCGCCCAGCACCGCACAGTCGGCCGCGATCCCGTGCTGCGCCGACCCCGCCGCCGGCAACAGCCAGGGCGCGGCGGCGGCCCGTGACGCCCGCGCGAGCACGGGGAAGCCACGGCCGGCGGCGGGGACAGGGGGCGGCGAGGGGGTGAGGGGCCGGGGGGCTTCGGACGTGCCCACGACGGCCTCCGGGGGCGGCTGCCCGGACCCCTGTGGAGCGCCCCCCGCCGAACCCGGCGGGTGCGTCCGTCCGTCGCCCGGCTGTTCGACCCGGGAACCGGAGGCGTCCTCCGACGGCCGGGTGGCCGCCCTGAGGAGCCACCACACCCCGCTTCCGAGGGCCACGACGGCTCCCGCCGCCGCAGTGAGCGTGCCTTTGGTGCCTGCCATCGTTGCACCTCCCCAGATCCCGGCCGCCGCCAGCACCACCACCGTGGCCGCGACCACCTGCCTTCGCCGTACCGGACTTTGTCGGTGCGCGCCCTCCCGCTTCATGTCGGGGCGCCGGAGGTGTCGTCGCCGTCCGTGCGAGGCCGGCGCCGGCCCACGGGCGTGGAGCCGACGACGTTGGCCGAGCCGCCACCGTCGTCATCGACCACCGTCGGCGCCGGGTCCGGCCCGGAGGGGGCGGGGGCGGGTGCCAGCGGGTCCGAGTCCGGGTCCGGGTACGGGTACGGGTACGGCTCCGGTGGGCGGGTGACGGGTGCCGGCGGGTCCGGGTACGGCTCCGGTGGGCGGGGGGTGGGTGTCGGCACCGTGTGGTCGGGCCGTGGCGGGAACGGACCGGGGGCGCCCGCCTCCGGCTCCCTTCGGCGAGGCTTGGGCGGGGCGTCGTCCGGCGGCGTCACCACCACGCCCGGGATCAGCTGGGCGGGCGGCCGGCCGCCCGTCGGCGGGGCCAGTGCGGTCGGCATGCCGCCGAACAGGGACGCCGGGCGGTGCATCTCCGCCCACATCGTCTGCGCGTCGGCGGGCTGGATCAGCCGCGCGTCGATGAGATCCTTCAGCAGCCTGCTCTTCTGCTCGACCGCGATGTCGTGGCGCTGGCCCATTTCCAGCATGATCTCGTGCAGCCTGCTCGGGTCCTGCGACAGGAGCCGGATCATCAGCCCGCCGTCCCCCGTCACCACCGCCCGCATCGCCGCGTCCTTCGCCTGCTGCAGATCCGTGTCCAGCTGATGGGCCAGCATGTCCGTCTTGTTCTTCTCCACCGCCAACTGCCGGTTGAACTGCTCCTGTTTGAGCTGCCGCAGATGGGCCGCCGCGTGGTCGTCCAGGTGGATCCGGGCGGTGAGCGTCACCACGGTGAGTCCCTCGGGCAGTTGGTGGCTCCGGCCGCAGAGGACGGACCGCACGATGTGCGCGAAGTCGTCGATCCGCTCGATGCCGTACTGCCCCGCGTAGGGCCACAGCAGATCCCGTATCGCCACCTGGACCGTGCTGCCGCCGTCCGCGACGGTCCGGATGTCGCGCCGCACCACCTCCGTCGCCCCCGTCACCTTCCAGCGCGCCTCCAGCGCCGCCTGGAACGAGTAGCCGCCCGTGCCGCTGGTCAGCGACTCCGTCCATCGAGTCACGTGGTCGCTGGTGTCGACGCCGTACCGGTAGCGGTATCTGAACGAGCCGAACGCCGAAGGACGGCGCTGGAGTTCGGTCGCGGAACCGTCGTCGTGGGTGAAGACGAGCGTCTGGTTGGGCTTGGCCCAGGCCCCGCGGTCACTCACGGTCACCCCGAAGGGCCCGGTGACGAGCAGGTCCGGCTTCCGGTCGTTCACTGACCCGTGCTCCTTCCGTCCAGATGGTCCAGGACCGCGCGGCCGGTCCGCGGGGCACCCAGGCCGCCCTCGGACCGGACCCACGCCGCGGCCTGGTGCCGCACGATCAACTCGGTGCGCGGACGGCGCGCGACGGCGGTCAGCAGCCGGGCGAGGGCCGCACGGCCGGCCGGGTCCGCCTCCACCTGCCGCGCCCAGCCGGCCAGCACCCCGTGTGCCGCCTCGTACAGGTCCGGGGAGTTGACCGCCTCCTCCCACAGCGCGGCCACCCTCGGCAGCAGCCCGGGGTGGCGCGCGACGGCGACAAGCAGCGACGGCCACCACCGCCGGTCGTCCCCGGGGACCCGTTCCAGGAGATCATTGGCCGCGAACAGGAAGGCGAGGGCGCCCGTGAAGCGGCGCTGCGAGCCGTAGTTGCCCGACACGGCCCACTGGTCGAGCAGGTCGAGCGCGTCGTGGCGGTGGCGGCCGTCCCCCAGCGCCATGTAGTCGGTCAGGCTCAGGCAGACGGCCTCCGTCACCTCGAGTTCCTCGCTGTCGGCGAGGGAGTGCAGCAGGGCCCAGGCCCGTTCGGTGCCGTCGCGTTCGAAGACCACGCGCCAGGCGCGGGCTGCGGTGGCGCGCAGCTGAGGGCTGTCGTCCTCCGTCCAGTCGCGCACCAGGTTGTACGCGGCCGCGGCGTGCGCCGGATCGTCGGCGACGACCCACAGCGTGGTCGCGGCCGCGTCCCTGAGCTGGTCGTTCTCCGAGACCGCCCAGGGCAGCAGGATCTGCGTACGGACCGTATCGAAGGCGTGCCGGGCCAGCACCCCGGCCGCGACCGCCGCCCGGACGGCGACCGTGGGCAGCTCGCTGACCGCGCTCTGCCGCAGCCAGCCCGGGAGTTCCTCGCGGATCTCGTCGTACTCGGCCCACACGTGCTCCAGGACCCGCAGCGCCATCTCCGGGTCCGTGTAGCGCACCACCAGCCCACGGGCTCCGCCGTGCCGGGTCTCCACCTCGGACTCGACGAGGGTGGCGTGGATGTCCGTCAGCCGGGCCCGGCGGGTCCCGCCGAGCGGCGTGCCGCGCCGCCGGTCGGGGTTCTCCGGGCTCTCCGGAGCCTGCAGCCGTTCCTCCAGGTCGCGGGAGAGGGAGGCCACGGTGACGTACGCCTCGCCGCCGAAGGCCGCCACGCCGATGGCCAGGCACTGCCGGGCGAGGTCCTTGAGGTTCTCCAGCCACAGGCCGAACGACTGCCCGGCGTGCGCCTCCGTCCGCTCGCGCACCCGCTCGGCCACCTGTTCCTCGGGTACGGCGGCCGCGGCCTCGGACAGCAGCCGGCCGAGTTCGGCCGCGTCGGCCGTCCGTACGCCGACGAGGCGGTCCCGGACCAGGTCCCTCACATCGGGACGGGCCAGGATCCGCTCGGCACGGGCCCGGTGCGGGATGCCCGCACGCCAGTACAGGTGGACCCTCGCCACCTCGGTCGCGTCCGGCCGCGAGGGCACCTCGACGAGCTCGGCGGCCACGTCCGGATCGGCCGGCCGCACCGGAGGGCTGACCGTGACGACCAGTCGGCAGCCCCGCCCGCCGCTGTTCAGTTCGGCGGCCAGCCTGCGCAGCGCGAACGGGGTGAGCGCGTCGGCGGTGTGCTGCGGCAGATCCGGCAGGACGTAGCCCGCGCCCGTGGTCAGATCGGCGGCGGTCAGCGCGGTCGGGTCGGTGTCCGAGTCGAGGCGGAACACCGCCCTGTGTCCCGCGGCGAGCAGCGCGGACCGGGCGAGTGCGTCCTTGCCCGCCCCGGCCGGACCGCCCAGCAGCGTCACCGGCCGCGCCCGCACCTCGTCGGCCACGGCCCGATGGCCGTCCGGTGCGACGAACGCCGTACGGATCTCGTCGAGTTCCTCTTCCGACAGCCGGTAGAGACATACGGCCGCCGGGCCCTGGCCCAGGTAGACGTTCTGGCCGCCGGTGAACATCTGGGAGTGGATGCGGAACCCGTTGACGGCGTCGCGCTCGGCGCCCAGGCGCTCGCCCGCCGAGATGCGCCGGTTGCCCACCTGGACCGAATGCCTGTCGCGCGGGCCGGCCCTGCGGTCGCCGTCCTCCTGGTCGCCGGGGGGCCGCGGCTCCGGGGTGCTCTGCCGCTGCGGCCTGCCCGGTTCGCCGTTACCTGGATCGGTCGAGGTCATCGCGATCCCTGCCAGAGCTCTGGTCGACTCGGAAGTCGCCTTGGACCGTCAGGTCGCCGCCGACCGGGCCGGCGACGGGCCCTTTGACGTCGATGTACACCCCGATCGGTTGCTCGCCCTGGGCGGTGGGGCCCCCGGGCTGCCGGGGGCCGAGGTCGTCCGGTCCGTCGCCGTCCGACTCGTCCGGCGGCGGCGTCCCGGGCGGTGTGTCGTAACCGGGCACCCGGATCCAGGCGCTCTCGCCGCGGATCTCCTTGGCGTCGAACGGGACCCGGCGGAAGGCGGCGCGCTCGACCTCGGGGTAGTCCTGCTGGATCACCCGCCGGTACCAGTCGCCGGTCACGGCGAGCGCGACCTGTGCCCGGACGGCCTCGGTGAGCACGGCGCGCAGGGCCGGCAGGTCGACCAGCCGGCAGGCGGTGTTGAGCTCCTCGCCCTGCCAGCCGCGCCCGTCCCAGGCGACGTCGCCGGAGTGCAGCGCCACCCGCAGTCGCATCGCGCCCTCGGCGTTGCTGGTCATGGAGTGTGCGCGCAGCTTGTCGTGCAGCAGGCCGACGAAGCGTCCGGTGAGGTCCACCTTGTCCACGTCACCGGGCAGCAGCCAGAAGAACCCGTCGCCGCGGTCCGAGGGCGGCGGAGCCGCCGCGCGGTCGACGCCGGTCTCGTCCAGCGCCTCGTCGACGAGTTCGTAGAGGCGGTCGCGCAGCCACTGCTGGACCGGATTGGTACGGCTGCCGAACCGCTCGATGTCCACCACGACGATGGAGTAGTGCCGTGCCTTCGCCCTCATACGGGTCATGCCCCCGATCGGGGCGCCCGGCCCGCTCCCCCGCGAAGCCGTGTCGGTCCGGGCGCCAGAGGACGATGGAAGCCCCGCCGATGTCGCCGTACAGCGTCATTTGACGCATTCAGCGGTAGAAGTGCCGCTCTCAACCGGTTCGGTTCTCCGGGACCTGTGTCACTCGTCGGCCCATCGGCGCAGTCCGGCCAGGTTGAGCACGATGGTCCGGCCCCGCCCCGTGGCCACCAGGCCCTCGTGCTGCATGGCTCGCAGGCACCGCACCACCGACTCCCTGGACGCCCCGGCAGCGGCGGCCAGTTCGTGCTGGTTGACCTGGACGGAGATGGCGCCCGGCAGGGTTTCCGACGCGGACGAACCGTGCCGTACGGCGAGCTTGACCAGCAGGCTGGCCAGCCGGGCGCGGGTGGTGTGCGCGCCCTGTGCCGCGCGCAGCAGGTCGGAGTCCCGCAGCCGGGCCACCACGCTGCGCAGCACGGACAGTCCCAGGGCGGCGTTCTGCTCCAGCAGCCGCAGGAACGCTTCCGAGGCGACCACCACGCCCTCGGCCCGGCGCATCGCGGTGACGGTCGCGCTGCGCGGGCGGCCGTCGACGCACGAGAGCTCGCCGACGAGTTCACCGGGGCCGCGAAGGGCGAGCAGACTGGTGTAGCCGTTCGCCGAGTCGACCGTGGCCTTCACCAGGCCGCCGGTGAGCAGCACGACGAAGTCGGCCGGTTCGCCCTCGCGCATCAGGATGTCGCTCCGGTTCCACCGGCGGACGTGGCCCACGCCGCGGAACAGCAGGAGTTCCTCGGGAGCGAAGTGCTCTGCTGTCATCGCGTTCCGCGGCAGCCCGCGGCGGATCCTGTCCGGCATGCCCGCTCACTTCCCCCGGCCGACAACGGTCCGGCTGTGTGCCACTTGACGCAGCGCCGTGGCGAGCCGCCCCCTATGAAGGAGCCGACGGAGCACGCCTGTTGAGGACGAAGCACACTGGTAGAAGCCGAGGGGGACAGCGATGGAACGGACGACACCCGCCCCGGGACCCACTCCCGTGCCGCGCCCGGAGGCCGTGGCCGACGCGTGGCGGATCCATGAGGCGCTGGTGGACTGGACGGGCAAGGTGGACACGAAGGCTGCGTTCGCCTCGAGTCTCCAGACGGCGGGGCTCGCCGTCGCGGTCGCGCTGGCGAGCGACGGTGTCGGGGGCAACTCCGGCCGCCTCCCCTCCTGGCCGTTGTGGTGCGCCGCCGCGCTGCTGGGCATCGCGGTGCTGCTGTCCATGTGGGTCGTCCTGCCTCGGATGAGGGTCTCCGGCGGGGACCGGAACGGGCCGGCCGACTTCGTGTACTTCGGCCATCTGCGGCACTGGGACCCGGACCGGCTCGCCGAGGTGCTCCGGACGGCCGACCCGCTGCCCGTGCTCAGCCGGCAAATGGTGGTGATGGCTCAAGTCGCGTGGCGCAAGTACCGTTTGGTTCAGCTGTCGTTCGGGGTGTCGGCGGTGGCTGTCGTGATGCTCGTCGCGGCGCTGGCGGGGCGCTGAGCAGCTGCGGAGCACCCCGCCAGCCACTGTCCACCGCCGACCGCCCCTTTGCCAAGGCCCGGGCGGTGCCGAACCCGGGCCGTACCGACCCTGCCGGATCCGGGCGCGTGATGCGTGCTGTTCCGGCCACGGCGAGGTGGGGCCGACGGGGGACCGGTGTCCGCCTGAAGCGGGCCCGTCCGCTTCTCGTGTCACTCCGGCGGCATGCGCAGGACGAAGCAGCGCGGTCCGCCCGGTTCGAGGTCGTACCAGCAGCCGTCGCTCCAGCCCTCCGTCATGGCCGCGACGTCCTGCGGGGACAGGCCGATGCTGCGGCGCGCCTCGGGCAGACGGTGGGTCAGGGGCGTCGTCACCAGCCACCGGCCGCCCGGGGCCAGGAGTGCGCGTACGCGCGTGGAGACGGCCGTCTTGTCGGCCATGAACGCCAGGGCCAGCCGCATCGTCACCAGGTCGAAGCCCGCCCGCGGCAGTCGTGCCGCTGCCTCGGCGGTGTCCTCGAAGTCGAGGCGGCGGACGGCAAGCCGGGGCTCCAGGTCCGTGTACCGGTCGCGGACCGCCGAGACCGCGGCGTCGGACCAGTCGACGGCGAGGGTCCGGCAGCCGAGCCCGGCGAGCACCGCCGCGTACCTGCCCAGCCCGCACCCCACGTCCAACGCCCGCTGCCCGGCGCGCGGTTGAACGGCGGCGGCCAGCAGGCGCGTCTCGTGCGCGTCGACCTCGCGGAAGCCTTTCCCGGCGGCGAAGTGCTCCTCCCAGCGCTGCCGGTCCGCGGTCGTCATGCGCGCCTCAGCAACCTGTTCACCGCCCGCCCGAACACCGACCGGGCCGTCCGCTCCAGGACCGGGTCGAAGAGTTTCGGGAGTCCGCGGAGCCGTAGTTCCTCCCGCCACAGGACGCGGGTACGGCCGCCGGGTCCCGGCAG
Source organism: Streptomyces sp. NPDC086549 (assembly GCF_044746205.1). Classification (NCBI taxonomy): domain Bacteria; kingdom Bacillati; phylum Actinomycetota; class Actinomycetes; order Kitasatosporales; family Streptomycetaceae; genus Streptomyces; species Streptomyces sp. NPDC086549. Next base: position 105,866 of record NZ_JBIVBS010000003.1, read on the forward strand.
TACCTCCAGCTCGGCCCAGCCGAGGACCACCCGCCCGCGCTTGACCAGGCGACACAGGCCGGGCTCGCCGTCCAGCGGCGGGCGCCAGACGGTGACCTCCATCGGGTCGGCGAAGGACAGCGGCCCGATCCCCGAACGGGCCACGAAGCGCGTGCCCTCCCGGGTGGGCGGATCGGTGACCACGGTGATCCGCGTCAGCGGGACCGAGTCGGCGTGGCGGGGCCACTCCGTGAGCCGGCGCCACGCCTCGTCGATCGGCAGCGGTGCCGTGCGTTCGAGCTGGAATGTGACCACGAGACGATCTTAGGGAAGCGGTTGCCCGAAGGGGGGCCCCGAGTCGCCTCGGACGGTTGCACTAGCGGGCGATTCTGAAGCGGGCGTACGCTGGTCAGTGCGGCGGGATCCCGCACCACTCGGGCGGCGCGCAGCCGCGTTCTCCTACCATTCCTCGTACGGGCGGGCACTACGCCTGCCCCCAGGGGGAGTTGGTCGTCATGCCGTTGAAAGCCTATGGCGTACTGATATCGCGGGTCGTCGGCACCCGGCGCGAGGGCGCCACCGACACTCCGCACTACCAGATCCACCTCACCGACGACACGGGGACGCACTACCGTGCCGCGGTCAACGTCCTGTCGCAGCAGCAGCCCTCGGAACTGCTGTACCTCGTCGACGAGGACTTCCACCATCCGGTGACGGCCCGTCTGGACGGCCTGCAGAGCGGCTGGAACGCGCTGCCCCCGGGCCCCGGCGGACCCAACCTCGACTTCGTGCGCGGAAACCTCTTCGACCCGGGGAAGATGCGCACACTGCCGCCGGACGTGTCCGGTCCCGACAACGACCTCGCCGACCTCCTCGACCACTATGTGCAGCGCGCGGTCGAGGACCAGGACGCCCGCATGTACCTCTTCGGCGAACGCTTCGGCCCCGAACCGAAGATCAAGGACAAGGTGTTCGGCTTCCTGCCCGGCAACGGCGTCCACGACATCCACATGAACCAGGGCAGCAGCGGCCGCTTCAAGCAGGACGACGGGGTGTGGCAGGACGGCGGGCTGCTCATCCGCTTCCCGGCCCAGAACCGCTGGGTCGCCATCTTCCTCGCCTTCCAGAGCCAGGCCTGGCACACGGACGACGTCACCGGCCAGCCCATCGACGAGGTGGACACCTCGCGTCCCGAGCCCGGCTCCCAGCGCGTGCGCATCGTGGCCGCGCTGGTCAACCCGGTCGGTCCGACGCCCGAGGCCGAGAACGTCACGCTGCTCAACGCCTCACCCGACCCGGTCGACCTGACCGGCTGGCACCTCGTCGACCGCGTGGGTCAGCGGGCGGCGGTACCGGCCGGCCGGCTCGCCCCCGGCGCCGCGTTGCCGGTGGCGCTCTCCAACGGGGTCCAACTCGGCAACCACGGCGGCCAGATCACCCTGGTCGACGCGGGCGGCCTGAAGGTGGACGGGGTCTCCTACACCGGCGACCAGGCCGCGCGGGAAGGCTGGACCGTGGTGTTCTGACGCTGGTTGCGACACCGGTTCCGGCGCCGGTCGCGCATCGGCCCGTACGTCCCCTGTCGCGCCCGTACGCCCGTACGGCACCATGAGCGCGTCCCCGTACCACCGTTCCGGAGGGCGCCCCGTGGACCGCGAACCGCACGGCAGGCTCGACGCGTTGATGCGCGACCCGTATCCGCACTACGCGCGGGCACGGCAGACCGAGGGACTCACCCATGTCGCCGAGCTGGACGCCTGGCTGGTGGCCCGGGACGCCGACGTACGCGAAGTGCTGCGCCGGACCGAGGACTTCTCGTCGGCGAACGCGCTCCGGCCGGACGTGCTGCCGTCGCCCGCCGCGTTCGCCGTCCTCGGCGGCGGGTTCGGCGGGCGGCCGGTCGTGGTCACCTCGGACGGCGAGCGCCACCAGCGGTTACGGGCGCCCCTCGTGCGTGCACTCTCGCCGGCCCGGGTCGCCGCGGCGGTGCCGTACGCCGCCGAGCGCGCCGCCGCCCTCGTCGACGGGTTCGCCAAGGACAGCGGCGTGGAGCTGATGTCCGCCTACGCCAAGCGGCTGCCCGGCTATGTCATCGGGCGGATCGTCGGCCTCGACCCCGCCGACGTGCCCGCCGTCGTGCACGGCGGACACCGTGCCGAGGAACTGCTGTTCCGGCCACTGGAGGAGGCGGAGCAGGTGGCCGCCGCCGAGGACGTCGTGGCCATGCAGCACATCCTGGACCGCTGCGCACGCGACCGGTACGCGCATCCGCGCGAGGACCTGTGCACGGAGATCGTCGCCTCCGTGGCCGGCCCCGGTCAGACCGAACTCACCCTGGACCAGCGGCACGAGGCCGTCGCCCACCTCCAGAACCTGCTGATCGCCGGGCACCTCACCACGACCGCGCTCATCGGCACCGCCGTCCTCCACCTGCTCCGGCACCGCCCCCAGTGGGAGCTGCTGTGCGCGGAACCCGACAGGATCCCGGCGGCCGTCGAGGAGGCGCTGCGCCACGACGGCGCGCTCCAGGGCTTCCGCCGGGTCACCACCCGGCCGGTCACCCTCGCGGGCACCGAACTCCCCGCCGGGGCCACGCTGTTCGTCGCATTCGGCGCGGCCAACCGGGACGGCGGGCGGCACCCCCGCCCCGACGAGTTCGACATCACCCGCACCCCCGTCCGCCACCTGGCCTTCGGCTTCGGCGCGCACGCGTGCCCCGGCGCACAGCTCGCCCGCGAGCAACTCCGCATCACACTTGAGGAGTTGACGCGCCGGCTGCCCGGACTGGGGCTGGCCGACGACCGCCCCGTCACCATGCGGCCGACACTGATCCACCGTTCCCCGCAGGAGCTCCACCTGACCTGGTGAGGGGCGCCCCGGGGCCCCTCTGTCCATCCCCCTCCGTACATCCCCATCCGTAAATACTGTGCGCAGATGGTGCGTATGTATGAGCGCGGACGGATGGATATGCCCGCATTCTTCGGCTGTCGTATCACCATGGAAAGCGAGGACCGACCGCCGGCCGAGAGGACGACCCATGCGCTTCCAGGACCGAAAACAGGCCGGACGAGAACTCGCCGAACGGCTCCGCGCCCTGCGCGACGAGGGCGCCCTGCCGGACCCCGTCGTGCTGGCCCTGCCCAGAGGCGGCGTCGCGGTGGCCGCCGAGGTCGCCCGGGTGCTCGAGGCGCCGCTCGACGTGCTGCTCGTCCGCAAGATCGGCGCCCCGCGCCACGAGGAGTTCGGCGTCGGCGCGATCGCCGGTGACGATCCTCCGCTCTACGACCAGGAGAGCCTGGACGGGCTGGGCCTGACCGAGGAGTCCCTCGCCCCGGTCGTGGAGCGGGAGCGGCAGGAACTGCACCGCCGCGAGCGGCGTTACCGGCGGGGCCGACCGCCGCCCGACCTCCGGGGCCACACCGTGATCGTCGTCGACGACGGACTGGCCACCGGCGCGACCGCGCGCGCCGCGCTGCGTCACGTGCGGCGCAGGGCGCCCGCCCGGGTCGTCCTGGCGGTCCCCGTCGGCGCACCGGAATCGGTCGCCCTGCTGGGCGGCGAGGCGGACGACGTGGTCTGCCTGCACCAGCCGTACGCCTTCACCGCCGTCGGCCAGTGGTACGACGACTTCGGGCAGCTGACGGACGACGACGTGCTCGACGCGCTGCAGGGACACTGACGGCCGGCCACCGGCGGCCGGCCGGGCGACGGAGGTGCGACGGTGCCGGACATGACGGCGGACGAGGCGCGGCGCCGGTTCACCGCGGCCCGGGTGGCGCGGCTGGCGACGGTGGACGCGGCGGGCCGCCCCCATCTGGTGCCGGTCGTGTTCGCCGCGCACGGCACCGACGGGATCGTGACCGTCGTCGACCACAAGCCGAAGACGACCACACGGCTGAAGCGGCTGCGCAACATCGCCGCTCACCCGTCCGTGTGCCTGCTGGCGGACGCGTACGACGAGGACTGGGACCGCCTGTGGTGGGTCCGGGCCGACGGCGAGGCCCGCGTCCTTGCGCCCGACGAGGCGGACCCGGCCGCCCGCGACGCCCGCGCGGCCGCCCTCGCCCTGCTGCGCGACAAGTACTCCGCCTACCGGGACCACCCGCCCACCGGCCCGGTGATCGCCGTCAGCGTCGGGCGCTGGACCGGCTGGCGCGCGGTCACGGACTCCCGGTGGCACCGCGCGGCACCCCCATAGCCCAGGTCAACCCCAGTCTGTCAAGTCGTCGTGCATCCCAGTGGAACCGGACGGGTACGGGGAGTAACCTCGGCACATGACGCGCACGGGGGAACGAGCCGTCAGGTCGCGGATGGAGACTCCGCGCTGGGTCGCACGTATTCAACAGGCCGGAGGACCGGTCGTGGGCGCCGGAGTGCTGCTCGGTCCCGACCGGGTGCTCACCGGAGCCCATGTCGTCAGCCCGGGTGAACAGTACGTCGTCCACTTCGTCGGCGTGCGGGGCGTCCCGGCGGTCGCCGCCACCGTCAGCGCCGACGAACACGTCCCCCAGCAGGAGGACTCCTTCGGCGACCGCACCGGAGACCTGGCCCTGCTGCGGCTGGCCGAACCACGCCCCGTCCGGCAGACAACCCGGCTGTTCCGGCTCGCGGCCTCGCGCGAGGGCGTGGGCATGTACGGCTTCCCGGAAGGCGACGACGGGGGCAGATGGCACAGCGCCACCCTGGTCGGCGGCCGGGGCCGGGACAGCCAGGTGCAACTGCGCCCCGAGACCCCCGGCGAACTCGCCGGCCCCGGCTTCAGCGGCGGAGGCGTCGTCGACTACGCGACCGGCGAGCTCATCGGCATAGTGCTCAGCGTCGACACGGGCGAGGGATCCGCCTTCACGTACATGAGCCCCACCGAGACCATCCTGCGGCACCTCCCGCAGGTCGCCGCCTGGACGGTCGGACCCTCCGCCGTCGACCCGAAGCTCCACCCCGGCGACAGCGGCGGGGAACTCGACGTGCCGTTCGCCACCGAACTGGCCGCCTGGTTCCGCGGCGAGGGCTGGCCGGTGCTGGTCACCGTCGTCCCGGTGCGCGGCCGCCGCGCCTGGACCCTGAGACGGGCCGTCACCCTGGCCGACCGCGAGCTGCGCACCACGAACAACACCAGCCGCTTCTCCGGCGACCCGCCCGAGACCGTCCCGCCCCCCGGCGGACACGATCTCGCCCTCGTGGTCAAGGGGCTGACGGTCGCCCAGGTCATGGACCGGATCGCGGAACGGCTCGGCGTGCCCAGGGACACCGCGGTCCCCCTGCCCGAGCAGATCGTGGCCATGGGCATCACCCTCGCCGCCGTACTCGTCGGCGTCGACGAGGCGGCCGAACCCGACCTGCTGCTCGGGATGCTGGAGCGGCTCGCCGAGCGCGGAGCGCGGCTGCTCCTGGTGTTCCGCACCCCGGACGGCCGTGCCGCGCAGGCCGCCGACACCCTCGTGCACCGGCCGCTGCGCGATCGCTGGGCCAGGCTGCGCACGGACCTCGACCGGATCGTGGACCGGCTCGGACCCGCCCTCGACACCCGCCTCGTCCGGGTCCTGCCCGGCGGCGGCCCCGAGACCGCGCACCTGATCGACCGGGCCCGGCGCGGCATCCCGCTCACCCGCCTGCTGCGCGGCCGGCTGACCGAGGCCGCCGGCCGGGAGCCCGAACCGTTGCGGGCCGACGACCTGTTCGTCTACGAAGCCGCCGCCGCGCGCCGCACCCGACGGCTGGAACGGGCGCTCGCGATCCTCGACGCCCGCATCGCGCGCCGCGACGAACTGCGCGGCCGGGTCGCATCGGTGTGGGAGCTGTACAAGCGGAAGGCCGACCCGGCGCAGCCCGGACGGAACCTGACGGCCTACGAGCTGTACGCGACCGCCTCGGGGCTGCTGCGCGAAGCCCCCTGCGACGTCGACGCGGCCGAACGCGCCGTCGGACGGTTCGTCGCCTACTGCTCCGGGCACCCGGGCACATCCGGCACCGACGACAGCGGAAGCGAGGACACGCCATGACGTCCTGCACCCACGCCGGCTGCGCGGGCCGCCTCATGGCCACCGGCTACTGCGGCGCCTGCGGACGCAGGCCCGCACTCACCGCCGACATTCCTCCTCAGCCGTCGCCGGCCGACCTCGGCGACCCGGCGCGGACCGGCCCCGAACCCCCCGGCCCCGCCCCCGTCCACGCCGTCGCGGGCGTCGGCGACCTCGACCAGCACGGGCTGGTCGTCCTGCCCGACGTACCCGTCCCGGCGCACCCGGTCGTCGAGGACCCCAGACCCCCCACCGGCGGACGCCGCTGCGGTGCCGACGGCTGCACGATGACGATCGGCGTCGGCTACGGTGGACAGCCCGCCCCGTCCTCCGGCCGCTGCCCGCGCTGCGGCACGCCCTACTCCTTCCTGCCCCAGCTCCAGCCGGACCAGGTCGTCGCCGGCCACTACCGGATCCTCGGCTGCCTCGCCCGCGGCGGCCTCGGCTGGATCCACCTCGCCGAGGACACCCGCGCGGAGGGCTTCCGGGTGGCGTTCAAGGGACTGATCAACGTCCACGACGCGCTGGCCCGCCGCAACGCCGTCGAGGAACGGCGCTCGCTCACCGACCTGCACCACCCCGACATCGTCCGCATCATCACGTACGCCGAACACGAGGTGCCCGGCCAGTCGCCCACCGGCTACCTGGTCATGGACTACATCGGCGGACGCTCCCTGCAGCACCTCTTCGACGCCGAGGACGCGGAGCGTCTCTTCAAGGGCCGCCCCCGCCTCGACCATGTGCTGACCTACGGGTGCAAGATCCTCGGCGCGCTCCAGTACATGCACGAACGGGGGCTGCTGTACTGCGACATGAAGCCCGCCAACGTCATCCACTTCGGGCGCGGCATCAAGGTCATCGACCTCGGCGCGGTGCGCGCGATCGGCGACCGCACCTCCGCCTACGTCTGCACGAGCACCTTCGCCCCGCCGCAGGAGGAGATCGACACGCGCGGCTGGCACGTCGACAGCGACCTCTACACGGTCGGCATGACCCTGCAGGCCCTGGCCCGGAACACGGAACCGGCCCGCGGCCTCGCCCACGACTCCTTCCGCCGCCTCATCGACCGGGCCACCCACGCCGAACCCCGGGCCCGGTTCCGGTCGGCCGCCGAGATGTCCCGGCAACTGTGGGAGGTGTTACGGGAGTTCCGCTCGCTCAGGTTCGGTGAGCAGCTGCCCGAGAGCTCCACCCGGTTCCGTCCCACCGACGCCTCGCTCGACGCCGGCCTCGGGGCGATCCCCTCGCTCGGCCACTGGACGGCACGCCCCGACGACCGGGCCGGCGAGCTGGACATCAGCCCGCCGCCCGCCGCCGAGGTCGCCGCGGCCCTGCCCCAGCCCGTCCCGGACCCCGCCGACGGCGCCGCCCTGCTGCTCGACGCCTTCCCGCCGGACGCCCCGGACCGCGTCGCCGAGCAGTGGATCAGCTCGTCCCGGCTGGGCACCCCCGAGACCGCCCTGTGGCTGTGCCGCGCCTACCTGAGGAGCGGACGGCACGGCCACGCCGAGAACTGGCTCCACGAGGCCGAGGCGCAACTCGGGGCACAGGACGCCAAGCACGACTGGCGCATCGCCTGGCACCGCGGCGTCCTGCACCTGAGCAAGGACGAGACGAGCCGGGCCGGCCACTGCTTCGAGGCGGTGTACCGGGCCCTGCCCGGCGAGTACGTCCCCAAGCTCGCCCTCGGCTACTGCGCGGAACGGCTCCGCGGGACCGGGCCGGACCGGGGCACGCGGGGGCACCCCGATCCCCGGACCGCCCGGGCCATGAAGTTCTACGAGGCCGTCTGGCAGCGGGACTCCGCCCACGCGGCGGCCGCCTTCGGGCTGGCCCGCGGCCATCTGGCCTGCGGACAGCGGGACGACGCGGTGCGGGTCCTCGACCATGTCCCCTCGACCTCCCGGCACCACGACACGGCCCGGATCGCCGCGGTGCGCATACGCACCGGCACCCTGCACGGCACCGCGCCGTCCGTGTCCGACCTGCGGGACGCCGTGCGGCGGCTGCCCGAACTGCGGCTGGACGGTGGAGCGGCCGAGGGCGAGTCGCGGGCCCGGCTGGTCGCCGAGGTGCGGGAGAACGTCCTCGGCCGGCGGCCGGCCGGGGGATGGGGGCCGGCGTTCCCCACCGGGACCGTGCTCGGGTCCGGCGCCGAGGACCGGCTGCGCGCCCTCCTTGAACAGTCCTTCCGGCAGCTGGCCGGTCAGGCCCGCACCGCCGACGAGCACGGCCGCCTGCTCGACCTGGCCAACGCCGTCCGGCCCATGACCACCTTCTGACTTCTGGACTTCTGGACTTCCGAATCCCATGACGAGCCGTCGAAAGGGAACACCGTGATGAGCGAGGCCGGTGGCATCGAGGTGACACTGGCGGTCGGCCAGAACAAGTACCTGTCCGCTCCGCCGACAGCCGCCGGTCCGCCCGGGGACCAGGAGATGCACGCCATCCTGGAGATCGGGGTCGGCCACACCGGTGCCGGACCGCTGCCGGGACGCCCCGGCGGCTCGGGGGCCGCCCTCGCCGAGGTGCTGATCATCGACACCTCCAGGTCGATGCTCCACCCCGACACGAAACTGCGCGCCGCGAAGGACGCCACCGTCGCCGCCGTCCGGCTGCTCCCCGACGACACGGCCTTCGCCGTGCTCTCCGGCCGCTTCGACGCGACCGTGGTCCACCCGGCCCCCGCCCCCGGCGCCGAGGCGATGGCCGTCGCCGACCAGCGGCAGCGCGAGGCCGCCGAGTACGCCGTACGGGTGATGGACGCGGACGGCGGCACCGCCATCGGCACCTGGCTCGACCTCGCGAGGCGCCTGCTCAACGGGCAGGACGCCCCCATCAAGCACGTGCTGCTGCTCACCGACGGGCGCAACGAGCACGACGACCGGGGCGCCATGCGGCTGGACACCGCACTCGACGCCTGTGAGGGACGGTTCATCTGCGACGCCTGGGGCATCGGCGACGGCTGGGACGCCGAGGTGCTGCTGCGCATCGCCCGGCGGCTGCACGGAAGGGCGGACGCCGTCCGCCGGGAGTCGGAACTGCCCGCAGCCTACGAGGAGTTGGTGAGCGGTCTGCTCGGCACGGCCGTCCCCGAGCTGCGCATCCGGCTCGTCCCCACCCCGGGTACGGTGATCCGGCAGGTCAAGCAGGTGGTGCCGAGCGAACAGGAACTCCTCGCCGTCGGCACCGGGCCGGGCGAACACGGAGCCGAGTACGTCACCCGGGGCTGGGGCGACGAGGTCCGGCACTACCAGGTCGTCCTCGCCGCGGACCCGTCCGGCCGGGAACTCGGCGAGGACCTCCAGCTCGCCGCGGTGGAACTGCTCGTACCCGACTTCGGCCCCACCGTACGGCTGCCCGCCCCGCAGCCGGTCCTGGTGCACTGGACCGACAACCCGGCCGACGCCTCCCGGCAGCACCCGGGAGTCCGCCGCCACCAGCTGTACGAGCGGTCGGGCGCGGCCGTGGCACGGGCGTACCGGGCATGGCTGCGCGGCGCGGACGGCCGGGCGGAGGCGGACGCCGAACTCGGCCGGGCCCTGTCCCTGGCGCGCGACATCGACGACACCCAACTGCTGCGCGCCCTGCGGCACATCGCGGACGAGGGCCGGCCGCCCGCGGGCCGGGTCACCGTACGCGAAGGGCTCAAGGACGTCGACTGGCAGCACCTGATCCTCTCCAGCGCCATGACCACTCCGCCGGACCCGGCCGCCGAATCCCAGGAGCCCCCGGCCGGATCCGGGGACCCCGGCGTGGCCGGTGAGCAGGGCGAGGATCTCGTGGAGTGCCCGGACTGCAAGTGGCTGGGCCCGGCCGGCTCCGTCTACTGCGGCGGCGACTGCGGTCGTCGGCTCGGGGAGCACGTATGAGCACGGACACCGTGCCCCGGGACACGACGGTCCCCGCCGCGCCGACCGGCCTCGCCCGCCTCCTGGAGCGCGTCCCCGGCAGACGGCACCGCCCGCCGGACGGCGGCAGCACGACCGCCCGCGAACTGGCCCTGCGCCGAAGGCTGCTGCTGGGCCTCACCGCCGCGCTCACGCTCAGCCTCTTCGTCTCCTACGAGGGCGTGCACGGCGACGCCGACCCGCTGCGCACCTCCAGCGCGCCGGCCGTCCTCTCCATCGCCGCCGCGCAGCACGCGCTCGGCCAGGCCCAGCGCGAGGCCACGGCCACCCCGCCGTCCACCAGCGGGTTCCAGGAGCAGATCTCCGTCGCCGCCCAGAGCCTGGCCGCCGCGGCCTCCGACGACGTCGGCGGTCCGGAGGGACAGCAGGCACTGCAGACGGTCGCCGGCCTGATCACCGTGTATGACGGCATGGTCCAGAAGGCGCAGCTGGAGACGGCGAGCGAGCTGCTGCGTGACGCCTACCTCACCTACGCGAAGAGCGTCCTCGACGACCCTGACTCGGGTATCACGACGCGGCTGGACCGGCTCCAGGACGAGCAGCGGGGCGTGGTGAAGCGGCAGACCTCCTTCGGGTGGGCGCTCCGGCTCGCCTGGGGCGTGGCCGCACTGCTCGTCCTCGCCCTCGTGGCGGCTCTGCTGGAGACGCATCTCTTCCTGCGCGGGCGGTTCCGGCGCAGGTACAACCGGCAGCTGCTGGCGGCCGGCGCACTGCTGGTCGCGGGGTTCGTGACCCTGGTCCTGTTCACCGTGTGGACGCACGGCGGCATGGCGCAGACCCGCGCCCTGCTCGACCGGCGGCTGACCGGAGAGCACATCATCGACGCGCGGCGGGACACCGCCACGCACCTCGCGCACACCGGCTTCCGGGCGGCGGCCGCGGTGTGGATCGTGATAGGAGGGCTCCTGCTCATGACGCTGGCCGAGACGGGTCTGCGACAGCACATCAACGACTACCGGTTCAGGCCGCAGTGAGCGCGCCCCGACTGCGCGTCCTCACCGTGGTGGCGAGCTGCCTTGCCCTGGTGGCGGCGGTCACGGTCATCGGCGTGCGCGTCCTCGGCCAGAAGCCGACGGTCACGCTGCTGGCCAACTGGACGGGGCACGACGCGGAGACGTTCCGTCGTGCGGTGCTCGACCCCTTCGAGGAGAAGTACGGCATCCACGTCTCCTACCAAGGCAGCTCCGCCGAGAGCCAGGTGCTCAGCGCCGACGTGCAGGCGGGCACCCCGCCCGACGTGGTGGTGCTCACCGGGCCCGGCGAACTCGCCGCCTACGCCCGGCAGGGCCGGCTCGCGAAGCTCAACGGACTGATCCCCGAGAAGGACTTCAGCGAGTCCTGGGCCATCCCGTTCGACCGCGAGAAGCACGTGTACTGGTTCCCGCTCAAGGCCGACCTGAAGAGCATCGTCTGGCACCCCGAGGGCATGACCGGCGGGCAGATCCAGGAAGCCGCCCGGCAGCCGGGCCAGTGGTGCCTGGGGATGGGCTCCGGCGCCACCAGCGGCTGGCCGGGGACCGACTGGATCGAGGACATCCTCCTCCAGCAGACCGACTGGAAGACGTACCAGGACTGGGCGCGGGGCAAGATCCTCTGGGACTCGAAGACGGTCAAGGACGCGTGGCGGAAATGGGGGACCATGGTCGGTGCCGGGAAGAATCCCGACGTCGTCCGGCGGGCCCTGCGGACCGACTACCGGAAGGCCTCCGAGCTCGTCACGAAGACACCGCGGCAGTGCAGCCTGGAGCACCAGGCCTCGTTCATCCGCAACTCCTCCGACTCCTGGAAGACGGTGAACGGGCAGTACGTGCCGTCTTCCCAACTGCTCGGCAAGGGCGGCTCCGGCGCATGGGAGGTCTCCGGCGACCTGGTCGCCCTCCTGCACGCGACACCGCAGGCGAAGAAGCTGATCGGCTACCTGGCCTCCGCGAAGGCCCAGCAGGCGTGGAGCGACAAGAAGTCGGGCTTCTCCGTCGACACCAGGGTGGCGCTCGACACGTACAAACCGGCTGACGGCTATCGTCGTTCGCTCGCCACCATCCTGCGCGACAAGGGGGCGGTGCACTGCTTCGACGCCTCCGACGCCATGCCTCCCACGGTGCGTGACGCCTTCGCCCAGGCGACCATCGACTATCTCGCCCGTCCGGGAGACCTCCCGTCACTGATGCGCAGCCTGGACACCCTCAGCCACCGCAAAGGCCTGACCTGGCTCGGCTCGGTCTGTGACGGGGACGATTGACGGATTGACCGGGGCCTTCGACCGCGGTCGGCTCAGAGCCAGTCCCGCCGTTTGAAGATCACGTACAGGGTGGTGCAGACGATCCCCATCAGTCCGATCGCGAAGGGGTAACCGAACACCCAGTGCAGCTCCGGCATGTTCGCGAAGTTCATGCCGTAGATCGTCCCGACGAGCGTGGGGGCGAAGAGGATCGCCGCCCACGACGAGATCTTCTTCACCTCCTCGTTCTGCTCGAACCCCGCCTCCGCCAGCGCCCGCATCTCCGCGTTCTGCTGCTGGGTCACCAGGGTCGCGTTCACCGTCAGGATCTCGGTCAGGGCCTGGCGGAAGCCGTCGACGCGTTCGCTGGTGTGGGTGACGTGATCGGCGACGTCACGCAGGTAGCGCTGGAGTTCCTCTTCGGTCTCGTACTTGGCGAACCCGGCCATCAGAGCGTGCAGCATGCCGACCAGGGGGCGGGTGGCCCGCTGGAACTCGACCATTTCCCGGGAGAGCTCGTAGATACGGCGGGAGACCGCGGGGTCCCCGCGGAACACCTCGGTCTCGATCTCGTCGATGTCGTTCTGGACGCCCGCGACGACCGGCGCGTAGCCGTCGACGACCGCGTCGAGGATCGCGTACAGGACCGCCTCCGGGCCGAGTTTGAGCAGCTCGGGGGAGTCCTCCATACGGGTGCGGACCGCGGAGAGGTCGGTGGCCGCGCCGTGCCGGACCGTGAGCACGAAGTCCGGGCCCACGAACACGTGCAGCTCGCCGAAGTCGACCTCCTCCGGCGCGTCGAGGTAGCGGGCGGCACGCAGGACGACGAACAGCGTGTCGCCGTACCGCTCCAGCTTGGGCCGCTGGTGCGCCTCCATCGCGTCCTCGACCGCGAGCGGGTGCAGGCCGAACTCCGCGGCCAGCGAGAGCAGTTCACCCTCGGTGGGGCGGGCGAGCCCGATCCACGCCATGCCGGAGGGCTGCTCGCGCAGTTCGCGGTAGGTGTCGGTGAGACCGGCGGGGGAGGAGACGCGTACCCCGTCCCGGTAGAGGGCCGCCTGCACGATGCTGCCCGCCTCGGCCGGCTCCCCGCCCGGCGGCTCGGCCGGGGGCGCGGAGGACGCGGCGGAGGTCTGCGGCTGGTTCAGGGCGCGCCGCCAGACGGACCTGCGGTGGCTCTTGTCAGCGATGGCGGCACCTCCGTACGAGCGCGGTTCGGCCTGATCACGCAGCAGGATATACGCGACGTTCGCCCCGGACCCTGGTCGGGGGGCCGGGATTCGGTGAGAGTTGCGGACAGAAGGTGTCCGCGAGCGGCGCTAGCGTGCGGGTCATGACGAAGACGACGACCGGGACGACGACCAGGTCGACCACCGGGACGACCACCGGGACGACGACCGGTACGGCCCCCGCGCTCGGCATCCGCGCCCTCAACCGCGCGACCCTCGCCCGGCAGCTGCTGCTGACCCGCTCGCCGCTGTCCGCCGAGGCCGCGGTGGAGCACCTGCTCGGTCTCCAGGCGCAGAACGTCAAGCCCCCGTACTACGCGCTCGCCGCCCGCCTCGACGGCTTCGCGCCCGAGGAGCTGTCCGCTCTCCTGGCCGACCGCGAGGTCGTCCGCATCGTCACCATGCGCTCGACCATCCACACCCACACCGCCGACGACTGCCTCACCCTGCGGCCGCTCGTGCAGGCCGCCCGGGACCGGGAGCTGAACGCCTTCCGCAAGGGTCTGACCGGCGTCGACCTGGACCGCCTGGCCGCGCTCGCCCGTGAGCTGGTCGAGGCCGAGCCGCGCACCATGGCGCAGCTGCGCGCGGCCCTGCTCGCCGAGTGGCCCGACGCCGACCCGCAGTCCCTGTCCGTCGCCGCCCGCTGCAGGCTCCCCCTCGTCCAGGTCACCCCGCGCGGTCTGTGGGGCGGGAGCGGACAGGTCGCCCTCACCACCGCCGAGCACTGGCTGGGCCGCCCCGCCGAGCCCGTCCCGGCCCCGGACGCGACGGTCCTGCGCTACCTCGCCGCCTTCGGTCCCGCGTCCGTGAAGGACATGCAGACCTGGGCCGGACTCACCCGGCTCCGCGACGCCTTCGAACGCCTCCGCCCGCGCCTGGTCACCTTCCGGGACCCGGCCGGCGTCGAGCTCTTCGACCTTCCCGACGCCCCTCGCCCCGACCCGGACACCCCGGCCCCGCCCCGCTTCCTCCCCGAGTTCGACAACCTCCTCCTCTCCCACGCCGACCGCACCCGCGTCGTACCGCCCGGGTACCGGGGCCGTGCCTGGCAGGGCAACCAGGCCCACCGCACCCTCCTCGTCGACGGCTTCCTCGCGGGGGTGTGGAAGCTGGAGGCCGGCGCGCTGGTCGTGGAACCGTTCGGGAAGCTGACCGGGGCCCAGCGGGCGGACGTGACGGCGGAGGGGGAGCGGATGCTCACGACGATGCACGGCGGTGCGGCGTACGACATCCGGTTCGGCACCGTCGTGGCCGGTGGCCGCCGCTGAGGAGCCCGGCACGCATGGATAGGGGGGCGCTGCGGGCCGCTCGTGGTGGCTCGCAACGCCCCCCTGGTATTTACCTGAGGGGTTCTCAGGAGTACTTCTGGGTTACGAGTTGACCTGCGTGGTCACCAGGTCCGAGAAGGTGGTCAGCCGGGTGTACACACCCGGGTAACCGGCCTCCGCGCACCCCTCGCCCCAGGAAGTGATCCCTGCCAGGACGCCCCCGATGAGCAGGGGACCGCCGCTGTCGCCCTGGCAGGTGTCTACGCCGCCGGAGGTGTATCCGGCGCAAACCATGTCGGTCTGGACGAACTCCGAACCGTAGGAGCTCTTGCAGCTGGAGTCGGACACGATCGGCACGGTCGCGGTCCGCAGCTGGTTGGAGGAGCTGCCGCTCTCCGAGGTGGTGCCCCAGCCGAGGATGCGGGCCGTGGTGCCGGCCGCGTACACGCTCGTCTGGGAGGAGGAGACGTACGACGCCGGCGTGTACGACATCGAGGTCGACAGGGTCAGCACGGCCACGTCGTCGCCGTTGGTGGCGTCGGTGTAGTCGGGGTTGACCCAGATCTTGCTGACCCGGCTGACCGTGCCGTTCGTGCCGTTGAGGTACGTACGGCCGCCGACGACGCGCACGCCGCTGGTGGTCTCGCCGGCCATACAGTGCGCGGCGGTGACGACCTTCGTGGCCGAAACCAGGGTGCCGCCGCAGAACTGGTTACCCGACGAGTCGGTGATCTGCATCATGAACGGGTACGCGGTCGTCGTGGTCGTCGTGCCGCCCACGATGGGCTGCGGTGCCGCGACAGCGGTGGGGGCGCTGAGCAGTGCGGTCGCGGCAGCGGCAGCGGTCGCCGCCACCACGGCGGCGGTCTTCTTTGCGCGAGTGAGCCCGAACATGAGTCTCCTCAGTGGGGGTTGCCGGTGGGGGGACGCACGGGTGTGGGGGGTTCAGCACGGGGGCCGCGGGACCGACCCCCGTATGCCCGGGCGAGCGGCACGCCTTTAAGCTATGGCCGGGTGCGGCCTCCTCCCAATGAGGGAACCCCCTAAGGGAGTAGGGCAGGGAAAACCCTCGGTCCGGCCCAGTTAACCGGCAGCTTTCTCACTTCGCGCGCCGCTCCGCCGCCAAACGGACTATGTCCACCCGCGAGCGGATCCCCAGCTTGCGGTAGACCCGGGTGAGGGTCGCCTCGACCGTCTTCACACTGATGAAGAGGCGCGCGGCGATCTCCCGGTTGGTCGCCCCCTCCATGACGAGCGCCGCGACCTGACGCTCCATCGAGGCCAGGCCCTCCAGCCCGTCGAGTCCGCCGAGCGCGGCCGCGGCGGCGGCAGGCTCCGGCTCGGGCGCCGCGAGGGCCGCGTCCACCTGGCGCAGCCAGGGCATCGCACGGCACCGCCGGAACAGCCGGGTGGCCTCGTCGTACGACGTGGATCCGGGCCGTCGGTCGCGCAGCGCGGCCAGCGCGAAGGCGGCCCGTGCCTCCTCCAGGCCGTACCCCAGTTTGGCGAGCCGGTCCTGAGCGGACGTCAGCTGGGAGGTGGCGGCCTCCAGGTCGCCGTGGTCCGCGCGCACCAGCGCCTCCGCCCGGTCCAGGACGGCGAGGACGCTCTCCCGGCCGAGCCGCAGCGCGTGCTCGCGGGTGACGTCGATGACGTCCTGCGCCTCGGCGGCCTCACCGATCCGGACGAGGGCCTCGGCGAGGTCGCCGTGCCAGCGGCCGCGCGCCGGGTCCGTGATCCCCAGGCCCTGCTCCAGTTCGCGCACCCGGCGCAGCGAGCGGACCGTGCCCGCCGGGTCCCCGGCCACCAACTGGGCGTATCCGAGGGCGCCCAGGGCCCGGGACAGGTACATCTGGTCACCGTCCTCCTCGGCGTGCTCCACCGCCTCCCGGGCCAGCGCCAGCGCCCGGTCCACGTCCCCGCCGGAGGCCTCCGCGAGCGAGGTGAGCATGGCCGAGGCCGTCTCGCCGATCCCGGAGTCGCGGGCCAGCCGGAGGCTTTCGCGGGCCAGGTCGAGCGCCCGGCCGCAGTGCCCCGCGCGCAGTTCGGTCTCGGCCAGGCCGCGCAGGAAGTGCACCTCGCTCTCCACCGAGCCGCGCCGCCGCACCTCGCGCAGCAGGGCGGTCACCGTCGTCCGCGCCTCGGACAGCTGGTCGCCCATGACCAGCCAGCGGAACCGGGCGCTGCCGGCGCCGTTGTGGTGGCAGGCCACCTTCGGGTCCTGGGGCTCCTTCAGCGCGCGCTTGATGGTGACGGGGGCGGCCGGATGACCCATGAGGGTCTCGGTCTGGGCCTGGAAGGCCAGCGCGAGGAGTTCGGTGCGCCGGTCGCCGCCGCGCCCGGCCAGCTCCGCGGCGTGCGCGGCCGCCTCGCGGGCCTCGGTGAAGTCGCCCTCCACGATGAGGGCCCGCCAGGCCAGCTGGTAGTGGACCAGCGCGAGCAGCCGCGGGTCGTCGCCGGCGTCGGCCAGGGCCTGCGGGAAGACCTCGTCGACCTCCGTCATGGTGTGGCCCGCCGTGTCGATCACGATGATCCAGGCCCGCACCCGGTCCGCGGGGACGCTCGCCCGGGTCAGTACCTCGCGGGCGATGTCCCGGGCGAGGTCGACCTCGCCGGCGGTGATGGCGTCCTCGGCGGCCTGGAGCCGGCGCTCGTCCGGGCCGGGCAGGGTGTCGGCGGGGGTGTGGCGGGCGGCGAGCAGGCCGAGCTGCGCGGCCACGGAGGGAGCGCCCCGGTCCCGGGCCTGCGCGGCGGCCTCGGCGAGCCGGGCGGCCACCTCCGGGTCGGTGCCGGTGGTGGCCAGGGCGAGGTGACGGGCCCGCTCGATGGGGTCGAAGGCCGCGGTGGACAGCGCGGCGTGCGCGGCCCGTCTCTCGTGGGCGGGGGCCTCCGCGTAGAGGGCGGCCGAGATGAGCGGGTGCGCGAACCGTACGGTCGGGCCGTCGGGATCCGTGGCGAGCAGCCCGAGTTCGGCGGCCTGGGCGCACTCGGCCTCGACGTTCTCCCGGCCGGCCGCGAGCAGCAGCGCCGGTGTGGGACGCGCGCCGGCGCTGGCCACCAGCAGGGTGCGGCGGGCCTCGACCGACAGCATGTCGAGACGGCTCAGCACCAGGGCGCGCAGGGAGGTGGGCACGGGCAGCGGCTCGCCCGGCCGGGGCGGGGTGGGGCTCTCGGCGAGGGCGCGGCCGAGCTCCAGGGCGAAGAGGGGGTTGCCGCCGCTGGTGCGGTGGATCTCGCGGACCGTGGAGCGGGTCAGGCCGGTGTAGCCGCGGTGGTCGAGCAGCGCGGAGACCTGGTTGCGGGAGAGGGGGTTGAGGCGTACGGCGACGGTGTCCGGCGGGCACGCGCGCAGATGGCGGTCGTACTCCTGACCGTCGGTGCGGACCGCGCAGAGCAACTGCACAGGGGTGCCGCCGAGGCGGCGGGCGGCGAATCCGAGCAGCTCCGCGCTGGCCGGATCCAGCCACTGCAGGTCGTCGGCGACGATCAGGACGGTGCCCTCGGCGGCGAGGGCGCGCAGCGCGGACAGCACCGCCAGGCGCAGGGCCAGGCCGTCGCGCTGGAGGGTGGATTCGCCGCGGCCGGTGAGTGCCGACTCCAGGGCGGTGCGCTGGGCCGCGGGGAGCCGTGCGGAGACCTGGTCGAGGACCAGGCCGAGCAGGTCGGCGAGCGCGAGGAAGGGGAGGTGCGATTCGGACTCGGTGGCCGAGCAGCGCAACACGGTGCGGGCGGCAACGGCGTATTCCGCGGCCAAAGCCCGCAGGACGGTCGATTTCCCTATTCCGGCGGGGCCGTGCAGCAGCACACTCCCGCCCGAGGTGAGCTGGTCACGTGCGGCGCCGAACAGCTCCTCCCGGCCGATGACCAGGTCGGGGCGGCATCTGGCAGGCTCCTGGAAGTCCCGTCGCACGGTCACCGCTCCCCTCGTGTGTCGTGTCCGGGCCAAATTCTAGGCAACGAACCTTGTAATTCGGACGGACCGCGTCGTGAGGGAAATAACAGAGGTCAAGCATAGGGAAATTCACAGCGCGGGCGAATGAATGGGCAGGTTTCCTGACGGTTACGGCAGCAGGCCCGACCGGCGTGCGGCCGCCACCGCCTCCCCGCGCGTGTGGGCGCCCAGTTTGCGCATCGCCGAGCGGAGATAGCCCTTGACCGTCTCCGGGCTCAGGCCCAGCCGGTCCGCCACCGCGGCGTTGGTCGCGCCCTCGGCCACACAGGCCAGGACGTCCAGTTCACGCGGCGCCAGGCCGACGTCGCCCGCCGGCGCCGGCGCGGTCAGCAGACCGCAGGCGGCGAGGAGTTCCGACCGCAGCCCGGGGTCCGCGATCCGGGGCGCCAGGGCACGCAGCGCCGCGTGGGCCTCGCGCACCCGCTCCCAGGACGGGTTCGCACCCGCGTCGGCGACCGGCTCCGGCCGGGCCGCCGCCAGCAGGCCCCGCGCCTCCTCCCGTACGACGAGCGCCTGCTCCACGTCCCGCGCCACCGCCACCGCCGCGCTCAGCGTGCGGTCGCCCAGCGGCTGGGCCGCGCGCAGGGCGCCGTACAGCACGCCCCGCACCCGGCGCCGTACCACCACCGGCACCGCGAACACCGAACGGATGCCCTCGGCGGCCACCGGGACGTCGTACTCGTGGCTGATCTGCCGCGACGAGGAGTAGTCCGTCACGGCGCACGGGCGGGCCAGCGCCACCGCCTTGCCGCCCAGACCGTTGCCCGAGGTCACCCTGAGCGAGCGCAGGGCCATGGTGCTGGTGCCGCTCAGTTCGCTGATGCGCATCTGCGGCCGGCCGGACTCGACCAGGCCGCCGAAGGCGACCGGGAGCCCGGTGGTGCGCCGCAGCCGGCCCAGCGCACTGCGTATCTCCACCGCCCCCGCGGCGTCTGCTGCCACCTGTTTGCCCCTTCGTCGCCGCTTTTGTGCGGTCCACACCCCCGTTCGGGGGTAGTGAGACCTGCGTCACGGATTACACGATGCCAGAGAGCCGCCCGGCAATGGTCCGTTAACGAGGAGGACAGATGACGACGGCGACGGAGCTCTTCCGCAGCGCGCGGGACTTCCTGCTGGAGCACCGCGAGGACTACGCCACGGCCTACGAGGGCTTTGCCTGGCCGCGCCCGGAGCACTTCAACTGGGCCCTGGACTGGTTCGACGTCATCGCGGACGGCAACGACCGCACCGCCCTGCACATCGTCGAGGAGGACGGCAGCGAGACCCGGCTGTCCTTCGCCGAGCTGGCCGAACGCTCGAACCGGGTCGCCAACTGGCTGCGGGCGCGCGGCGTCAGCGCCGAGGACCGCCTCCTCGTCATGCTCGGCAACCAGGCCGAGCTGTGGGAGACCGCACTGGCCGCGATGAAGCTGCGCGCCGTCGTCATCCCCGCGACCCCGCTGCTCGGCCCCGCCGACCTGCGCGACCGCGTCGAACGCGGCCGGGTCCGGCATGTGCTCGTCCGCGCGGCCGACTCCACGAAGTTCGACGAGGTGCCCGGCCGCTACACGCGCATCGCCGTCGGCGGCGCGCCCGAGGGCTGGCAGGCGTACGAGGACGCGTACGCCGCCCCCGCCGACTTCACGCCGGACGGCGAGACCCTCGCCGACGACCCGCTGATGCTCTACTTCACCTCGGGCACCACCGCCCGCCCCAAGCTGGTCGAGCACACCCACGCCTCGTACCCGATCGGGCACCTGGCCACCATGTACTGGATCGGCCTCAAGCCCGGTGACGTGCACCTCAACATCTCCTCTCCCGGCTGGGCCAAGCACGCCTGGTCGAATCTCTTCGCCCCGTGGAACGCGGAGGCGACCGTCTTCATCCACAACTACACGCGCTTCGACGCGGCCCGTCTGATGGCCGAGATGGACCGGGCCCGGGTCACCTCCTTCTGCGCCCCGCCGACCGTGTGGCGCATGCTCATCCAGGCCGACCTGACCGAGCTGCGCACCCCGCCCCGCGAGGCCGTCGCCGCGGGCGAGCCGCTCAACCCCGAGGTCATCGAGCAGGTGCGGCGCGCCTGGGGCGTCACCATCCGGGACGGCTTCGGGCAGACCGAGACCGCCGTGCAGGTCTCCAACAGCCCCGGCCAGCAGCTGAAGACCGGCTCCATGGGCCGGCCCAGCCCCGGCTACCGCGTCGAACTGCTCGACCCGGTCTCCGGTGCCCCCGGCGCGGACGAGGGAGAGATCGCGCTCGACCTGTCGGCACAGCCGGTGGGTCTGATGGCCGGCTACCACGGCGACGCCGACCGTACGGCGGAGGCGATGGCGGGCGGCTACTACCGCACCGGCGACATCGGCTCCCGCGACGCCGACGGCTACATCACCTACGTGGGCCGCGCGGACGACGTCTTCAAGGCCTCCGACTACAAGATCAGCCCGTTCGAGCTGGAGAGCGCCCTGCTGGAGCACGAGGCGGTCGCCGAGGCGGCCGTCGTGCCCGCCCCGGACGACCTGCGCCTGGCCGTACCCAAGGCGTACGTCGTCCTCGCCGAGGGCTGGGAGCCCGGACCCGACACCGCCAAGGTGCTCTTCGAGCACTCCCGCCAGGTCCTCGCCCCCTACAAGCGCATCCGCCGCCTGGAGTTCGCCGGGCTGCCCAAGACCGTCTCCGGCAAGATCCGCCGGATCGAGCTGCGCGAGGCCACGGCCGCGGGCTCGCAGAACGAGTACCGCGAGGAGGACTTCCGGTGACCGAACCGTCGTACACGCGGCTGTCGTACACCCACGGGACGAGCGGAACCGCCCTGCTCGGCGACACCATCGGTGCCAATCTGGACCGGGCGGTCGCCGCCTGGCCGGAGCGGGAGGCGCTCGTCGACGCGCCGTCCGGGCGGCGCTGGACGTACGCCGAGTTCTCCGCGGACGTGGACGAGCTGGCGTACGCCCTGCTGGCGAGCGGCGTCGCCAAGGGCGACCGGGTGGGCATCTGGGCGGTCAACTGCGCCGAGTGGGTGCTGGTCCAGTACGCCACGGCCCGCGTCGGCGCGATCATG
The DNA here is from genome assembly GCF_044746205.1 of Streptomyces sp. NPDC086549. Lineage (NCBI taxonomy): Bacteria > Bacillati > Actinomycetota > Actinomycetes > Kitasatosporales > Streptomycetaceae > Streptomyces > Streptomyces sp. NPDC086549. The sequence goes on from NZ_JBIVBS010000003.1 coordinate 127,483, forward strand.
GTCAACATCAATCCGGCCTACCGCACCCACGAGGTCGAGTACGTCCTCAACCAGGCCGGCGTCCGTCTGCTCTTCGCCTCCGTCGGCCACAGGACCAGCGACTACCGCGCGATGGTCGACGAAGTGCGGGGCAGATGCCCGCAGTTGCGGGAGACCGTGTACATCGGCGACCCGGGCTGGGAGGCGTTCACCGGGCGCGGGACGCCGGAGCGGCGCGCGGAACTGCTCGCGCGGGCCGCCGGGCTGTCCTGCGACGATCCCATCAACATCCAGTACACGTCGGGGACGACGGGCTTCCCGAAGGGGGCCACGCTCTCCCACCACAACATCCTCAACAACGGTTATTTCGTAGGTGAGTCGATCTCCTGCACGGAACAGGACCGGATCTGCATCCCCGTCCCGTTCTATCACTGTTTCGGCATGGTCATGGCCAATTTGGCCGCTACGTCCCACGGTGCGTGCATGGTCATTCCGGCGCCGGCCTTCGACCCGAAGGCGACGCTGGAGGCGGTCCAGCGGGAGCGGTGCACCTCGCTGTACGGCGTCCCGACCATGTTCATCGCGGAGCTGAACCTCCCGGACTTCGCGGCGTACGACCTGTCGTCCTTGCGCACCGGGATCATGGCGGGGTCGCCCTGCCCGGTCGAGGTGATGAAGCGGGTGGTGGCCGAGATGCACATGGAGGAGGTCTCCATCTGCTACGGCATGACGGAGACGTCCCCGGTCTCCCTGCAGACGCGGATCGACGACGACCTGGAGCACCGCACCGGTACCGTCGGCCGGGTCCTGCCGCACCTGGAGGTGAAGGTCGTCGACCCGGTGGACGGCGTCACCCGGCCCCGGGGCGTCGCGGGCGAGTTGTGCACCCGCGGCTACAGCGTGATGCTCGGCTACTGGAACGAGCCCGAGAAGACCGCCGAGGCCGTCGACGCGGGGCGGTGGATGCACACCGGGGACCTGGCGGTGATGCGCGAGGACGGGTACGTCGAGATCGTCGGCCGCATCAAGGACATGATCATCCGGGGCGGCGAGAACATCTACCCGCGCGAGATCGAGGAGTTCCTCTACGCCCACCCGAAGATCAGGGACGTCCAGGTCGTCGGCGTGCCGCACGAGACGTACGGCGAGGAGGTCCTCGCCTGCGTCATCCCGCACGACACGGCGGACCCGCTGACCCTGGAGGACCTGCGCGCCTTCTGCCAGGGGCGGCTCGCGCACTACAAGGTCCCGAGCCGGCTGTGGATCCTCGACGCCTTCCCGATGACGGTGTCGGGGAAGGTGCGCAAGGTCGAACTGCGGGAGAAGTACGGCGAGTAGGCCGGGCCAGGTCAGGCGCCGGCGGCGTTCAGGTCGTCGGCGCGGCTGTTCACCGGCTGCGGGGTGCCCGTGAGGTCCAGGACGAACAGGGGGACGCCCAGGGAGTCGGCGCGGCCGCGGGCGTCGTCGGTGTACCCGGCGAGGGAGAAGTAGACACAGTCCGCGGACTCCGTCATCGCCGTCAGCCACAGGCATTCCACGTCCCGCAGCGAGGCCGGGGTGATCGTGGGGTCCACCTGGGCCACGACCCCGCGGGCGGCCAGCCCGATGCCGGACGGCGGCCGCTGGTCGGCACGGCGGATGTCCCGGTAGCCGAGCCACCGCAGATAGAGGGCGGCGGCGGTGACCACGTCGCGGGCGGTGCGGATCGCGACGGGCTGAAAGGCGGGGCGACGCGGCGGCGTCCCGGGGGCGGGCCGTGAGCCGGAACGGCCCCGGGGTGTGCGGCGCGCCGCGCCGGAGCGACCGGAGCCGGCGTTCCCGCCCGCACCCGGGCCGGGCCCCGTGCCCGCGCCCCCGCTTGCGCTTCGGTCCGGGCCGGGGCTCGCGCCCGCGGGGTTTGTGCCCCCGCCCGCGGGGCTCGCGCCCGCGCCTGCGCTTCGGTCCGGGTCCGAGCCTGGGCCCGTATCCGCGCGGGGGTCTGCGTCCGGGCTTGCGTCCAGGGCTGCGTCCGGGCTTGCGTCCAGGGCTGCGCCCCGACCGGCTTCCGCGCCCGGGTGCTGATGCGAGCCCGGCTTCGGGTCCGGACTCGTGTCCGTGACCGGAATGCGCAGCAACGTGCCGCACTCGCACCCCAGTTCCGGTCGCGGCCACTCGTCCCGGCGTCCGCAGGACGGGCAGCTCACGGTGACCCAGTCCTGGTCCCACACGCGGTGGGTGGCGATCGTCGCCGGGGCTCCGCGGTCGAGCCGCGGTGCGACCGCGGCACCGCACGCGCAGGGATACGACGGCGCGGCGTAGACGTGCTCGCGCCGACAGGCCGGACAGCGCACCGGCACGCTCTCGGACATGGCTCCCATCGTCCACGAGAAACCCCCCGCTTGTCCCTCCCTTGACGACCTTCGCCCACCCTCTTACATTACTTTCAGATAGTAGAAATTATTTTCCGTAATGCGGAAGTGCTACCGCGGGGCGCGACGGGAGTACGCATCCGACAGCCGAAGCAGGAGTACTCGATGGCTCGAATGACCGCTGCCCGCGCGGCAGTTGAGATCCTCAAGCGCGAGGGCGTCACCGACGCGTTCGGCGTGCCGGGCGCGGCGATCAACCCCTTCTATGCGGCGCTCAAGGCCTCCGGCGGCATCCACCACACCCTCGCCCGTCACGTCGAGGGCGCCTCGCACATGGCCGAGGGCTACACCCGGACCCACCCGGGCAACATCGGCGTCTGCGTCGGCACCTCCGGCCCCGCCGGCACCGACATGATCACCGGTCTGTACTCGGCCATCGGCGACTCGGTCCCGATCCTGTGCATCACCGGCCAGGCCCCGACCGCGGTGATCCACAAGGAGGACTTCCAGGCCGTCGACATCGCCTCGATCGCCAAGCCGGTCACGAAGCTGGCGGTCACCGTGCTGGAGGCGGCACAGGTCCCGGGCGTCTTCCAGCAGGCCTTCCACCTCATGCGCTCCGGCCGCCCCGGCCCCGTCCTCGTCGACCTGCCGATCGACGTCCAGCTCACCGAGATCGAGTTCGACCCGGAGACGTACGAGCCCCTCCCGGTCTACAAGCCCGCCGCGACCCGCCCGCAGATCGAGAAGGCGATCACGCTCCTCAACGAGTCCGAGCGCCCGCTGATCGTCGCCGGCGGCGGTGTCATCAACGCCGACGCCGCCGAACTCCTCGTCGAGTTCGCCGAGTTGACGGGCATCCCGGTCGTCCCCACCCTCATGGGCTGGGGCGTCCTCCCCGACGACCACGAGCTCAACGCCGGCATGGTCGGCCTGCAGACCTCGCACCGGTACGGCAACGCGACCTTCCTGGAGTCCGACTTCGTCCTCGGCATCGGCAACCGGTGGGCCAACCGCCACACCGGCAGGCTGGACGTCTACACGGCCGGCCGGAAGTTCGTCCACGTCGACGTCGAGCCCACCCAGATCGGCAGGATCTTCGCGCCCGACTACGGCATCGCCTCCGACGCGAAGGCGGCGCTGAAGCTCTTCGTCGAGGTGGCAAGGGAGTTGAAGACGGTGGGCAGGCTGCCCGACCGGTCCTCCTGGGCCGCCGCCGCACAGGAGAAGAAGGCCACCCTCCAGCGCCGTACGCACTTCGACGACATCCCGATCAAGCCGCAGCGTGTCTACGAGGAGATGAACAAGGCCTTCGGCCCGGAGACCCGGTACGTCTCCGCCATCGGCCTGTCGCAGATCGCCGGGGCCCAGCTGCTGCACGTCTTCAAGCCGCGGCACTGGATCAACTGCGGTCAGGCGGGCCCGCTCGGCTGGACCGTCCCGGCCGCGCTCGGCGTCGCCAAGGCCGACCCGGAGGCGTCCGTGGTCGCCCTGTCCGGCGACTACGACTTCCAGTTCATGATCGAGGAGTTGGCGGTCGGGGCGCAGCACAGGATCCCGTACGTCCACGTCCTCGTGAACAACTCCTACCTGGGCCTGATCCGCCAGGCGCAGCGGGCGTTCGACATCGACTTCCAGGTCGCGCTGGAATTCGAGAACGTCAACTCGCCCGAGCTGGGCGTCTACGGCGTCGACCATGTCAAGGTCGCCGAGGGGCTCGGCTGCAAGGCGATCCGGGTGACCGACCCGAACGAACTCGGTGCCGCCTTCGAGCAGGCCAAGAAGCTCGCCGCCGAGTTCGGGGTGCCGGTGGTCGTCGAGGTGATCCTGGAACGCGTCACCGACATCTCGATGTCGACGACCAACGACATCTCCGACGTCGTCGAGTTCGAGGAGCCGCCCACAGAGCCGTCCCACGCCCCGACGTCGATCAGGACGCTGAAGGTCTGAAGGTCTGAAGTTCCGACGGGGACGGACCGCCCCCTTGTATACCCTCGGGCGCATGCGGATGACCGTTGCCACAGCGCTCGGAGACGTCGCCGTACGCTGCGACGGCCCACCCGGCGCCCCCGCGCTGCTGCTCCTGCACGCCAACCCCGGAGACGGGCGCGACTACGACGCCGTGCTGCCCGCCCTCGCCGCCCGCCACCGCACCTACGTGGTCGACTGGCCCGGCTACGGCGACTCGACCGCGCCCGACCCCGGGCTGGTCTCCCCGGAGGGTTTGGTGGAGGTGGCCGAGCGGGTCCTGGACGCGCTCGGCGCAGAGAGCGCGGTGACCGTGGTCGGCAACAGCGTGGGCGGGTACGTGGCGTGCCGGCTCGCCGAAGGGGCCCACGTGGAGCGGATCGCCGGGCTCGTGCTGGTCGATCCGGCGGGCTTCACCGCCCAGAACGCGCTCACCCGCTGGTTCTGCCGCGAGGTCATGGGCCGCCCGGCCGTGGCCCGGCGGCTCGTGGTTCCGCTGGCCCGTGCCTACCTGGGCCGACGGCGCACCCCGAGCGCCCGCGCCACCTTCGGGCGCGCCCGCGGGCTGCCGTACCGGCGCGAGCGGCTGGCGGTGCACTGCGCGATCTGGCGCGGCTTCGCGGACCCGGGGTTCGGCCTGACGGACCCGGGCGCCCTCGACATACCCGTGCTGCTGCTGTGGGGCCGCCGCGACCCGGTCGTCCCGGCCTTCCTGGACGGCCGCCGGGCCCGGCGGGCCCTGCCCCGGCACACGGTGAGCGTGCTGCTGCCGACGGCCCACGAGCCGTACAACGAACGCCCGGACCTGTTCCTGCGGCACACGCTGGCGTTCCTGGAGGATCCGCGGGCCATCACACCGACCCGCAGGTGAACCCCCCTCCGCCGCCGGAGGACCTCGGCAGCTCCCGCTCGGTGGTCCCGCCGCGGCCGGTCAGCCCCGCCTCCCGTGCGAAGCGCGGAGTGAGTGCGGTCAGGGCCCGGTCGCCGTACAGGGCGACCGCGAGCAGGGTGTCCTCCGCCGACAGCCCGGCCCGGCCGGCGGGCAGGGGATGGCGTTCGCGCAGTTCCTTCAGTGCGCGGCGGGCGGCGCGGGTGCGGCCGGGCGGGAAGGCACGGAGCAGTCCGGCGGCCGCGAGTTCGCGGCGCAGGTCGGCGAGCGCCGAGCGCACGCCCTGCCGGTCCAGCAACTGCCGTAAGCCCGCGGGCCGGTAGAGGGCCGCATGCACGGCCTTGGTCAGGGGCGGCAGTGTCTTCCCGGCTTGCCCCGCCTGGCCCTTGACGGGGCCCGAAGACCGCATCGTGCCCGCCCGGCCCGCGCCGACCGCGCCGCGCAGATGCAGGTCGAGCACGCTGACCTGCACGGCGGCCCGGGGACCGCCCCGTATCCAGGCGATCTCGTGCGGCTCCAGCCGGATCGTCGAACTGCCGCTCATGGCACACCCCCGTGCGGGGGCCCGCCGCCCCCGTGCCGGCAGGCCCCGCATGACGGGTACGTGCCCACCGGCGGGGGTGGTTGAAGCCTCGGCGGCCGTGTTCAGAGGTTGAATTGAGGATGGCGTAGCCGACGGTACGCCCGGTGCCGTACGCGTCTCGTCACGGCTCGGGCTCCGACAGCCCCGGCCACTCGTCCGGCCCGCCGCCCTGCCATTCGATGAGGTCGCTCTCCTCGACCTCGATCCGGTCCAGGTCGGCCATGCGCAGGATCTCGACCACGTCGTCGAGGTGGGAGGCGATCCCGAGGGTCACCTCGCCCTCGGTCACCCGCCGGGAGCCGTCCAGGGCGGGAGAGTGCACCACGATGTGCGGATACTCCGTCGGTGGATACGTCATGCCTCAAGACTCCTGCGGGGCGGAGGAATCCGCACCCCGGACGGTGGTGGGGCCTCACCTGTTCCGGGCGGCGCCGACGCCTGGGCGCGACAGGACAGTTGTCGGCGGCGGCGCCGCCCGGAGTCTGGGTGGCCGGGCTCAGGCCCGGGCGCCGGAGAGGCGCTCCACGGCCCGCAGCAGGGCCGAGTGGTCCAGCCCGCCGTCGCCCTGGGCACGCAGGCTCGCGACCAGTTGGGCGACCACGGCGCCGGCCGGCAGGGCCGCGCCGACGGCGCGGGCGGCGTCCGTGACGATGCCCATGTCCTTGTGGTGCAGGTCGATGCGGAAGCCCGGCTCGAAGTCGCGGTTCAGGAAGTTGGCCTTCTTCCGTGCCAGCACGGTCGAGCCCGCCAGGCCGCCGCCCAGGACCTCCAGGGCGGCCGGCAGGTCCACGCCCGACTTCTCCAGGAAGACCACGGCCTCGGCGCACGCCTGGATGTTCACGGCGACGATCAGCTGGTTGGCGGCCTTCACGGTCTGACCCGAACCGTGCGGACCGCACAGCACGACGGTCCTGCCGAGCGCCTCGAAGACCGGCCTCGCCTCGTCGAAGTCGGCCTGCTCGCCACCGGCCATGATCGACAGCACGGCCTCGACGGCGCCGGCCTCACCGCCGGAGACCGGGGCGTCGAGGACGCGCATGCCCCTCTCCCGGGCGGCCGCGGCCAGGGCGACGGAGGTCTGCGGGGTGATCGAGGACATGTCGATCAGCAGCGCGCCGGACCGCGCGTTCTCCAGGATGCCGTCCGGGCCGTAGGAGACCGCCTCGACCTGGGGGGAGGCGGGCACCATCGTGATCACCACGTCGGCGTCCCCGACCGCCTCGGCGATCGAACCGGCCGCGGTGCCGCCGGCGGCGGCCAGGCGGTCCAGCTTGTCCTGTTCCAGGGTGTAGCCGGTGACGTCGTAACCCGCCTTGATCAGGTTCTCGGACATGGGGGAGCCCATGATGCCGAGGCCTATCCAGGCGATCCTGGGAAGTGCGTTGCTCATGGGGTTCCCTTCCGTACGGGTGGTCAGCGGGGCAGCCAGTCGAAGGCCTCGGCGCTCGGGCGGTCGCCGGGCTTGTACTCAAGGCCGATCCAGCCGTCGTAACCCGCCTTCGTCAGCCGGCCGAGGAGGTCTTCGAGGGGCAGCGAGCCCGTGCCCGGCGCTCCGCGCCCCGGGTTGTCGGCGATCTGCACATGGCCGGTCTTCGCGGCGTACCGCTCGATCACCGACGGCAGGTCCTCGCCGTTCATGGACAGGTGGTAGAGGTCCATGAGGAAGCGCGCGTTGCCGAGGCCCGTCGCCTCGTTCACCCGGTCGACGATCCCGACCGCCGCCGGGGCCGACACCAGCGGGTACAGCGGTGACTCGGGCCGGTTCAGCGCCTCGATCAGCAGGATCGCGCCGATCCGGTCGGCGGCTCGGGCCGCGAGGACCAGGTTCTCCAGCGCCAGCGCGTCCTGTTCGGCAGGGTCGACGCCCTCGACGCGGTTGCCGTAGAGCGCGTTGAGGGCCCCGCAGCCGAGCGACCGCGCGAACTCCGCCGTCACCTCGATGTTGGCGCGGAACCGCTCCGACTCCTCGCCGGGGACCGACAGGGCGCCGCGGTCCGGGCCGGGCAGCTGCCCCGCGTAGAAGTTCAGACCCGTGAGCCGCACGCCCGCGTCCTCGATCGCCGTCCTCAGCGCGTCGAGCTCGGACCGTTCGGGTGTGGGCGAGTCGGTCCAGGGCCACCACAGCTCCACCGCGGTGAAACCGGCCGCGGCGGCCGCCGCGGGGCGCTCCAGGAGCGGGAGTTCCGTGAAGAGGATCGACAGGTTGACGTCGAAGCGCCGGTCTGCGGCTGTGCTCGATCCAGGACCTGACATCGGGGCCGCGCTCCCTTCCGTTCAGTAAATTCCGTATTGCGGAAATTAGTTTCTGTGTAATGGAAGATTGCAGGGCTGGTTCGGGGCTTGTCAAGGGGGCCCGGCGGGAACGGCGGTGGCCCGGACAGCGCGGTGCCCCGTTCCCGCCGGACGCGGAAACGGGGCACCTGGGATGCGTTTGTACAGGTGAGAGCCTATGTCGTGAGGAAGCGGGTGATGCGCAGCCGCATGCCCGCGCTGCCCAGCCCGTGCACGATGGCATGCTGGCGCGGACTGCCGTAGCCCCGCACCTCGTCCCGGCTCACGCCCAGGGACAGCAGTCGGTGCGGCCGGTCCGGCAGCGCCTCGGCCACCTCCCCGGCCGAGGTGCCCGCCAGACAGGGCTCGGCCAGCACGACGTTCGCCGCCTCCTGGCCGGCCAGCACCGCGCGCAGGGTCGCGGCGTCGAAGGGCCGGACGGTGGCCGCGTACAGGACCGTCACGTCCAGACCCTCGGTGGCCGCGAGGACGGAGTCGGCGAGCGGTCCCACCGCGATCACGGTGGCCGCGGCGCCGGTGCGCAGGACGCGGAAGCCCGGTCGCCCGTCGGCTGCGAGAGGGCGCTCGTTGGACTGGTTGGACAGGCGGACGTAGACCGGGTCGTCGCCGCGGGCCGCGGCGCGCAACTGGGCCTCGGCCTCGTCGGGGTGGCCCGGGACGTGGATGGTCCACTCCGGCAGCGTGGACAACAGGGCGACATCCCCCGGGGACTGATGGGTGCGGCCGCCGCCCGCGATGTCGTACGAGGCTCCGGCGCTCACCAGGATCGCGCCGACCCCCTGGTGGTTGAGGTCCAGCTTGATCTGCTCGAAGGGCCGCTCGATCAGGAACGGCGCGAAACTGTGCGCGATCGGCCGCATCCCGGCCAGGGCGAGCCCGCCCGCCACCCCGATCAGCAACTGCTCCCTGATGCCCAGGTTGATCACCCGGGACGGATGAGCGGCCCGCGCCTCGTCGAAGAGCCTGGCGCTCAGGTCGGCGGTCACCACCGCCAGCCGTTCGTCGGTGCCGAGCAGGTCGGTGGTCACTTCGGCGAAGCGCTCGCGCATGGCACCGGGCATGGGGTCCTCCGCATTCTGGTCGGGCGGCGCGGCGGTGGCCGGCCGGGGCGGGGCGGCTCAGTGGTGGTCGGCTCAGTGGTGGTCGACTCAGTGGTGGTCGACTCAGTGGTGGTCGACTCAGTGGTGGTCGGCTCAGTGGTGGTCGACGGGCTCGTCGACGTCGGCGACCACGAGCGCGGGCCGTCCGGGGGCGGGCGTGTTCATCGCGGCCGCCAGAGCGCCGTGGTCGCGGCCGTCGACGCGGGCGGTGGCCCAGCCCTCGACGGCGAAACGGGATTCCAGGCCGCCCGGCCAGCCCTGGGTCGCCGAATGGTTGTCGATCACGACGACCCGCAGGCGGTCCAGGCCGGCCCGGGACGCGTACGCGATCGCCTCGAAGTTGGAGCCCTCGTCCAGCTCGCCGTCCCCCATGAGCACCCAGACGTACGGCTCGTGCAGACCCCGGGCGCGCAGTCCGAGGGCGGTGCCGACGGCGAGCGGCAGGCCGTGTCCCAGCGAGCCGCTGGAGATCTCCACGCCCGGCACCAGCATGCGGTCCGGGTGGTGACCGAGGCGCGAGCGGAAGGCGCCGAAGGTGCCGAGCTCCTCCGGCTCGAGGAAGCCCCTGGCGGCCAGCACCGCGTAGTACGCCATCGGGCCGTGGCCCTTGGAGAGGTAGAACCGGTCGCGGTCCTCGGCCAGGTCCGGGGTCACCCGCAGCACGCGGTCGTAGAGCACCCACAGCACGTCGAGCGTCGAACTCGCGGCCGGGGCGTGCTTCTCGTCGCCGGTCATGCGCGCCATCAGCGCGGGCAGGTCCGCCCAGCCGTACGGGGCCGTCGTGGCGGCCGTCACCGGTTCCGTGGTCGTCGTCATGAGGGGCTCCCGGTGTTCAGGCGGCTTCGGCGAGCGCGGAGGACGGGGCGGCGGACCCGGGCGCGGCGGCGTCCGGCCGGTGCCGTTCGGCGGACCGGGCGACCGGCACGACCGCCGCGGCGCACACCAGCACCGCGCCCGCCACCGCGGCCCAGCCCCAGCCGCCCCAGGACATCGTGGCCGCCGCCACGACCCCCGGCCCCAGCACGCTCTGGAGGATCATGTGCAGATGGAAGGTGCCGAGGTATTCGCCCTGCGCGTCGTCGGGGGCCAGCCCGTGCGCCAGCCCCCAGCCCGAGGCGGCCTGCTGCAGCTCGGCGACGGTCAGCAGCAGCATGGCCGCGCCCAGCGCCACCGACGCGGTGAGCGCGTCGCCGGTCGCCGCGGCCGCCGCGGCGGCGCAGGCCGCGGCGAGCCACAGCCCGGAGCGCCGGGCCAGCCGCGCGGCCCCGGCCACCGTGTCCGCGCCGCGGCTCGCCGCCACCTGGAAGGCGATGACGAAGACCGTGTTGGCGATCATCAGCAGCGGGATCAGCCCGTGCGGGGCATCCGTGCGCTCCACCGTCCACAGCGGCAGGACGACCAGGATGATCGAGGCGTGCAGCGCGAGCGGCGCGGACAACGCCGTGACCCCGACGAACCGCAGGTCCCGCAGGGCACCGAAGCGCCGGGCACGCCCGCCGGCCGCCCCCGTGCGCCCCTTCGGGAGCCGGGCCACGAGCAGGGCGGCGCCGACCCACAGCACGCTGCTCGCCCAGGGCAGGGCCCGTACGAAGGAGCCGCCGCCGAACAGCGCGAGCGCCGCGAGTCCGCTGCCCACGCTGAACCCGATGTTGAACATGGTGCGCAGGATCGCCCGCACCTTGACCCGCTCCTCGGGCTCGACCACCGCCGAGACGAAGGCGCCGAAGCTGGGCCCGACCCCGTACTCCACGAAGCCCACGGACACGATGAGCGAGTAGAACGCCGTCGTCGAGTGCACCGCGGGATACAGCGCGAATCCCACCGCCTGGAGCAGGAAGACCACCGCGAGCATGCGCCGGGCGCCCACCCGGTCGGCCAGCACGCCGAGGAGCAGGGAGGCCACGAAACCCGACAGCGCCGCGGCCGAACTCCCCAGCGCCACCTGCCCGGCGGACAGTCCGGTCACCGTGGTGAAGTAAACGACGCTGCCGCTGAGGAAGACGCCCCGGCCCACCGCATAGGCGAGGTTGACGAGGGACAGCAGACGTTCCGGACCCGGCCGTGGTATCAGCGCGTTCCTGACGTGCTGTAATGCGGGCATCCTCACCACGCTCCTTCGGATCCGATTCGCTGGAGAGGGTAGGAGAAGCGGAAAGAGCCCTGCCGGAAAGGGACTTGAGAGCCGCTGGAGGCGGGGGCGGGAACCGCGTCGAGGCCCGCAAGACGAATCGCGGCCGGTCCGGACAGGGCCCCTACGCTGCCCGCCATGAGGCATCGGAGACTGGGCGGGAGCGGGCTGCGGATCAGCGAGATCACCTTCGGCAACTGGATCAACCTCACCGAGGGATCGGCCGAGGAGGTCGCGCGCACGGCGCTCGAAGCGGGCATCACCACGTTCGACACCGCCGACGTGTACGCGGGGACCCTCGCCGAGACGATCCTCGGCCGCGTCCTCGGCAAGGCGCGCCGGGAGTCCGTGGTCATCAGCACCAAGGTGTGCGCGCCGGTCGGGACCGGCCCCAACGACCGCGGCCTGTCCCGCAAGCACGTCATGGAGGCCGCGCACGGCTCGCTGCGCCGGCTCGGCACCGACTACATCGACCTCTACCAGGCCCACCGCTACGACGAGAACACCCCGCTGGAGGAGACGCTCCGCGCCTTCGACGACCTCGTGCGGCAGGGCAAGGTCCTCTACGTCGGCGTCTCGGAGTGGACCGCGGACCAGATCTCCGCGGCCCTCGGGATCGCCGGGGAGATGGGGCTCGACCGGATCGTCGCCAACCAGCCGCAGTACAACATGCTGTGGCGGGTCATCGAGGCCGAGATCGTCCCGTTGTGCGCCCGCGAGGGCATCGGCCAGCTCGTCTGGTCGCCGCTCGCCCAGGGGCTGCTGACCGGCAAGTACCGGCCCGGCGTGCCGCTGCCGGCCGACTCGCGCGCGGGCGGCCCGGCACGCTCGCAGTTCTCCGTCGGGGCGCTCACCGAGGACGTCCTCACCCGGATCGGCCGGCTCGGCGAGATCGCCGACGACCTGGGCATCGGCATGGCGCAGCTGGCCGTCGCCTGGGTGCTGCGCAACCCCGCCGTCTCCACCGCGATCGTCGGCGCCACCGAGCCCCGGCAGATCATCGAGACCGCCGCCGCCTCGGGGATCGACCTCGACGACGCGGCGGCGGAGCGCATCGACGAGATCCTCGCCCCGATCGTCGAACGCGACCCGGCCAGGACTCCGGCACACCCCACCGACTACCGCAAGTAGGGGGGGTAGGGTGCCGACGGCCGCTCGAACACCGCACCCCGCCCCTGGCAAGGAGCAACCGACCCGTGACGTCCGCACCCACCTCCGTACGGCTGGTCGAACCGTCCGACGCCCCGGCGCTCGCGGCCCATCTCGCCCGTGACGCCGCCGAGTTCGCCCGCTGGCAGCCCGCCCGCCCGGACGGCTTCGCCACCCCGGCACACCAGGCGGAGCGCATCGGGACACTGCTGCGGGGCCACCGGGACGGCGACGGCTGGCCGGGGGTGGTGGTGGCCGGGGCCGAGGTGATCGGGCAGGTGACGGTGAGCACCGTCCTGCGCGGCCCGCTGCAGAAGGGGTTCCTCAGCTACTGGATCGCCACTGCGCACCAGGGCCACGGCCATGCCCGCCGCGCGGTGGCGCTCACGCTGCGGGTCATGGCCGGGGAACTGGGCCTGCACCGGGCCGAGGCGCACACCCGCACGGACAACCTGGCCTCGCACGCCGTGCTGAAGGCCAACGGCTTCACGTCCTGGGGCATCGCGCACCGGCACATCCACATCGGCGGCGTCTGGCACGACGAGATCTTCTGGGAACGCCACCTCACCGAGGGATGAGTTCCCGGTCGCCGACGCCCGCACCCAGCGCCGCCCGTACGGCCGCGATGCCGTCCAGCCGTTTGCGGTCCCAGGCGTCCCGCCGCTCGTCCGCCAGTTCCGGCTCCAGCACCTCGGCCGACGCCGCGGGCAGGTGCGTGCGCCACCGCTTCAGCAGCAGGGACGGGCGCCGGTCCCGGAAGTGCAGACCGTGCGCCACCCGCAGTGCCGCCTCGGCCGCGGCGGGCGTCAGCAGTCCCTCACGCGTCTTCGCGGTCAGCAGCCAGCGGACGTTCACCAGCGGGATCGTCACCGGTTCGTAGCCCTCGGGGTCGTACAGCAGGGCCACGTCGCCGTCGGACTCGATCGCGCCCGACAGGTACTGCTCGTACACCCAGCCGCTGCCGGTCATGCCCAGCGTGCGGCACTCCACCGCCCGTAGCGCGCCCATCGACGACGCCCCGGACAGGGGCTGTCCGGCGGCCAGCACGGCGCGGATCTCGGTGATGCTGACCGCCAGGCTCTGCCCGAACTCCCCGTCCAGCATGAGCACTTCGTGCTGTCCGGCGGAGTCGAGCAGCCCCAGCAGGTCGAGCCGCCGCACCGGTGGCCGCAGTTCGAGCGTCCGGCCGTGCCGGCCGGCCAGGTGACCGAGCTCGCGCAGGTCGGCGCTGCGCAGCGACGGCCCGGCGAACACGACGACGCGCCCGGCGCCGGCGGCGTGTCCGCTCGCGGTGCCTGCGGTGCCTGCGGCGCCGATGGCGCTCGTTGTCCCCGGAGTTCCCGTCGCCCCCGTAGTTCCTGTCGTCCCCGTCGTCCCCGTCGTCCCTGTGGGGCCCGTCGTTCCCGTGGTGCCCGTGGTGCCCGTGAAGCCCGTCACAGCAGATCCTTCGCCATCCCGGCCCGCACCATCTCGCGGTGCAGGCGAACTCCCAGCCGAGCCCGGTCGTGGTGGTACACCTCCAGCCCCGGGACGATCACCTTCGTCACCGAGAACGGCAGGTCGTCCGGGGCCAGTTCGGTCGCGAAGACCAGCGGCAGGCCGGCCTCGCGCAGGTTCTCCATCACCTGGTCGAGGTCGCCCGCCGTGGTGCCGGTGCTGTTGTCCGGCAGCCCCGAGAAGTCGGTCTCGTCGCGGTCCGCGCTCCAGGCGTGCAGCATCTCGCGCATCGCCGGGTACGAGGCGTGCCTGCGGTAGGCCTGGCCGTTGAGGTCCTCCCGGGCGCCGTTGATCACGGCGAGCCGGGACTGGGCCGCCTCGGTCAGCGCGCGGGTGACGGCCACGACGGGGTCGGGGTGACAGCCGGCGCCGCCGTTGATCAGCATGCCGTCGGCGGCGTGCGTGTCGTCCGTGGTCGCGAACACCGTGGGCACGCCGACCGCGTTGGCGTAGGCGAAGACCTGGACGCGCACGCCCTGCCGCTGGAATCGGTCGACGATCCCGGCGGGCACCTCGGGCAGCGATTCGAGCCGGATACGGCTGCCACGCCGCAGCGTCTCCCCGAAGGCCGTGCAGTCCTGCTCGACGGCCTCCAGGAGTCCGTGCAGCAACGCCTCCTGGGGGCTGTTGCCCACCGCGAGCCCGATCGTGTTCGAGTTGAACAGGCCGCACTCGTGCGGCCAGGGCACGAACACCGACAGCGCGGGCACCATGACCTCGGTGTCGGTGTACAGCTCGCGCACCGGCCACCAGCCCAGCTCCGCCTCCTCGGTCCAGGTGTGGCCCCGCCGGGGCACCAGCCGCCGGGGGTCGAGGACCCGCACGCCCTCCCGGCGCAGCCGGGCGTACGAGGTGTGCCTGGCCGGCGCGTGTGCGGGCGCCTCGCACCAGGTGCGCTCGATCGCCTCCATCAGCGCCGAGACCCGGGCCGCCTGCTCGGTGGCCCCCTTGCCGCTGGTCACGGTGTTCAGGCCCGGCGCGGCGGCGGGCCGCATGGTGTGGAAGACCGGGATGCCGAGCACGTCGAGGTCGGTGACGGCCGCGATCCGGGTGATGCCGCAGCGCTCCATGGAGGCGCGGGCCAGCGCCTCGGTCTCCTCCAGGGTCCGGGTGCGCAGCGAGGTGCCGCAGGCGGTGAGGGGGCCGGTGGCGGCGGGCGGGAACCAGTGGCTGCGCGGCGCACTGGTGACGGCGGTCGACGCGGCGGGGGTCATCGGATGAGCGCCTCCTCGGGCGGGTACGGCGTCGCCAGCACGCTCCGGCAGGCCCGGAGGATCCAGCGGGACCAGGCGGTCAGGTTGTCCGGCCGGCGGATGGCGTGTGCCTCGCCCGGCAGCAGCATCAGTTCGACGGCGACGCCGTGGCCGTCCAGCGAGCGGTGCATCGCCCGCGACTCGCCGACGGGCACATGGGGGTCGTCGCACCCGTGCGACAGCAGCACGCGCACGCCGGGGTCGAGGGCGGTCAGGTCCAGGCTCTCGGTGCGGTAACCGGGCGCGGTGTCCACCGGCCCGTACTCGCGCAGCCAGTGCCAGTGGAGGTCGCAGCCGCGGGCCACGGCGGCGAAGTCGGCCCACCCGGCGTGGCTGAGGACCAGCCGGACCTCGGGGAGCAGCGTGGCCAGCGCCAGGGCCAGGTAGCCGCCGAAGCTGGCGCCCATGGCGGCCACGCGCCGGCCGTCCAGGCGCGGGTCGTCCAGCGCGGACCGGACCTGACGCGCCGCGACGGCGGCCACCTCGGACGTCCAGCGGCCCCAGCCGCGCTCCACCGCCCGCTGCCCGTAGCCGACGGACAGCGGCGGGTCGGGCATGAGCACGGCGTACCCCTCGGCCACGAACGGCCACGGGTTCCACCGCCACGACCAGTCGGTCCAGCTCAGCAGCGGCCCGCCGTGGCACCACACGAGCACCGGCAGCGGCCGCTCGGCCGGCTCCCGGGGCAGACACAGCAGACTGCGCCAGTCCGACCCGTCGGTCTCCCGGTGGGTCAGCCGCTCCACCCGGCCGGTCGGGGAGACGGACCCGGCGGGGGAGAACAGCGCGGGCGGCGGCGGGTACCGGCCCGGCCGGCCCCGTTCCGCCCGCCGCCGTGTGCCGAGCGGCGGCGCGACCACCTCGGGCGGCAGGTCGACCGCCGACTGCACGACCAGCGCCTCGCCGTCGGTGGCCGTCACGTGCTGCGCCGAGCCCGCGAGGGGGACCGCCTCCACGCTGCCGTCGTACGGATCGACGTGCCACAGCCGGCGGCGGCCGTCCTGCTCGCCCACGCACAGCAGCGCGTCCCGGCCCGCCCAGGCCCGCGGGCGCAGCCAGTCGGGGTGACCGGGCGCGGCCCGCACCACCGCCGAGCCGTCGGCCGCCACCAGCGCCGCCTCCCGGCGCGGGCCCCGTCCCGGCCGGGCCACCCGTTCCGCCGTGCACGCGAACCAGGCGCCGTCGGGGGAGGGCACCGGCTCGGACAGGTCGTCCTCGAACCAGACTTCGCGGGCGTCCCGCGGCCGCCGTACGGAGAACAGGAGCAGGCCGTGCCGACGGTGTCCGCCGCGCAGGAAACGGGCCAGGCCCGCGGCGCAGCGCAGCCCGTCCGGGGTGAGCGCCAGCTCGCCGGTCAGCCGCACCCCGGGCCCCAGGGGCAGGGCCAGCACCTCGGGTCCGCCCCGGCGGCCGGGCTCGTGGCCCAGGCGCAGCAGGCGCAGCGTCTCGCCCGGCCGGTGGTAGGCGGACAGGGGCCACAGGTCGGCCTCGACCAGGGTGGCCGTGGAGGGGGCGGCCGGTTCGTGCGCCCGCAGCGCCGCGTCCTCGGCGAGGGTGCGGGCGCGGTCCTTCAGCCACACGGCCGCGACCGCCGCCGTGGCGCCCGCGGCGTACGAGGTGACCCCGACGGGAGTGCCCAGGAGCAGGCGCGGCTCGGGCCGCGCTCCGGGGTGGTGGTGCCACAGGGAGCGGCCGCCGTACCGGTGGCCGGGCCGGTCCTTGGGCCGCAGGTCCGACAGGAACAGGTAGCCGCCGTCGGCGGTGACGGTGACCTCCGCGGCGGCCGCGTGGGCGTGCCGCAGCGTCCAGCCGCCGTCGTCGCGTGCCCCGTAGCCGAGGACGAAGGGCACCAGATCGCGCCGGTTGGCGCGAAGCAGTTCGGCCTCCAGGAGCAGGCCGGTTCCGTGCCGGTGCGCGGCCTGAACGCGCAGCGGTGACTGCAGCGCCTCCAGGAGGGCGCCGCCCGGCCCCTCGTCCTCCTTCACCATGGCCGGGCTCAGGCCTTCTCGGCGCCCTGGTGGGCGCGGACCGCCCGGCTCACCAGCTCGCCGGTGTCCTGCCCGGACAGATACGCGGTCAGCTCGGTGCGCAGCCAGGCGACCTTCTCGGCCGGCGACATGTAGTGGTGGGTGCCCGCGACGGCGTCCGCCACCGCGCTCTCCAGGAACCCGGTGACGGCGGCCACGGCGAACTCGCGCGGCCCCGGCCGGCTCACCGACAGCGCCAGGTGCAGGGACTCGTCGCCGCGTACGCTCCCGGCACGGGTGACCCCGGCGGGGACGTACAGGGCGTCTCCGGCTTCGAGGGCGAAGACCTCCCGTTCGGCCGCGTCGCCGGTTTCCCACACGGTACGGCCCCGCAGCTGCACCACGATCACATGGTCGCGGCGGGAGCGGGCCGGGGCGCCGACGGTGCCGGCCGGGGTGAGGAAAAGGGCGGAGCGGACGGCCGCCCGGAGGTCCTCGCGCACCGCGGCGACCAGCTCCCCGATCCCGGGGTGCCAGTCCTCGGGCTGGTTCAGCCGCACGGTGTGCCCGGTGGCGAAGTGCGCGCGTACGGCGGCCCCGTCGGCGTAGCCGACCCGCGGCTGCTGCTGCACGACACGGGTCTCGGTGACCGCGCCCAGCGGTACCGGCGTGTCGTCGCGCAGCACCGTGAAGTACGGGGTGACGAACAGGCCGCAGTCGAACTGCTCCCAGATCTGTGCCGGCGAGGGCGCGTCGGGCAGCGTACGGCACCGGTAGGAGCGAGGGCGCACGCCCCAGGTCCCGGTGAGGAAGGCGTCCGTGTCGCCGACGATCCCCGCCGGCCCCACCGGCGGAAGCTGCGCCGCGCCCTGCCCGCCGGGTTCGAGCGTCGTGGTCATGGGGTCATGCCTTCCTGGTCCGCATGCGGGTCACGGCCCGCTCGACGAGGGGCCCGGCCTCGACCGAACCCACCTGGTCCAGCAGGGCCTTGGTCACCGCCTCCGCCTCCTCCTCCAGCCCCGCCCCCGGGCGGCCCTGCGGTTCGCGCGCGATGTCCTCGGCGAGGCCCGTCAGCAGGGACTCCAGCAGGTCCCGCGGGGTCGGCTCGGTGATCGTGAACGTCACGTGCAGCGAGGTGCCGCCGCGCGCGGTGGCCACGTGCGGCATGCCGTGCGGCAGGTAGAGCACGTCACCGGGTTCCATGACGAAGGAATGGGAGTGGCTGTCGACATCCACGTCCAGCCCGGAGCGGGCGTCGATCTGGCCCTCCTCGTCGTAGATGCGCCACTCCTTCGCGCCGGCGAGCTGCAGGGCGAGCACATGGGAGCCGTCGCGGTGCGGGAGCATCCCCGTGCTGTCGCGCGGGGTGTAGAAGACGTACGTCTTCACCTCGGCGGGCAACCGGGCCTCGATCTGCTTCAGCACGCCGCGCAGCGGAGCGTGCCAGTCCTCCAGCTGGCTCATCTTCATGGTCGCGCCGGCCGCGAGGAGCGCGCGGACCTTCACCGGGTCGGCGAAACCCGGGACGGGCCGGCCGGCCACCTGCCGGGTCGTCGTGAACGCCGGTATCTCCGGCTGCCGGCCTTCGTTGAGGAGCATGAAATAGGGCCAGCGCAGAAGCCCGGTGTCGAGCATGTCCAGAATTGCGGCCTCGTCGATCAGGCCGTCGACCGGAGAGGCCTTTTTGAACAGTCCGTGTTTCTTGTTCCAGTAGGTGCCCGGCAGGTCTGCCTCGTCGATGAGACGGGCGAGTGGATGATCAGTGCCCACGGCCGTTCCTTCAAGGATGAGTGCTGAACGGAAGCAATTCCGGGGGCGGCCGTCTGCCGTCCCCCGGAATCAGTCCTGGCCAGGACGCGTCACGCCATGTTGATTTCCGAGATGAGGGTCGGGCGCGCGTTCGTCTCCGAGAGCTCCTCGATCTCCGCCTCGGCGGCCGCGATGATGTTCTCTTCCTTCGTGGACTCAAGCCTGTCGTCGTCGAGAGACATTCACATTCTCCTTTGCCCTGAAAGTCGATGACTGCCTCGTGGCGTCGAAAACGCTAACGGCGTGCTGCGGCAGGGTCAACGGAACATTTCGGCACTCCGACGGTGTTCTAGTGCCGTTGTGGTGGGACTCAGGGAATAAGCGGGGCACATTTGGAATGTAATTATTCGAGTGCCGGGCGAGGGGAATTCGAGTCTTCGGGGTTTCCCCTGGCCGGGGCGGTGCCCGCGGCCCCGGATCCTCGGGGTCTGCGTGCGGGCCGCTCCCGCGGGGCGGTCCGTTAAGGTCGTCTCCGAGCGACCGGGGCGAGCGATGCCATGGGGGCACAGTGCGATTGCGAGTGGAGTTCACGACGGAACCCTTCGACCTGGACGAGGCTCCGGCGCACGCGCTGGCGGCCCGCGAGGTCATCGAGGCGGCCGGACTGGATGCGGTGGACGTCGGCCCCTTCGGCAACACGGCGGAGGGCGGCGCCGACACCGTGCTCACCGCCGTCGACGCCCTGCTCCGCAGGACCCTGGAGGCCGGTGCGACCCGGATCTCGCTCCAGGTCAATGTGATCGGGGAGGCCGAGTGACCCGGACCGGGGACGAGCCCTTCATCGCGGCCGTGAAGCCGCTGGTCGACGCCATGGGCGGAGAGCTGCTCCCGCCGGACGAGGCCGGCCCCGACGACGTCGTCCTCTCCTGGGAGGGCGCCGACGTGGTCGCCGTACGTCTGCCGCAGCTCGCCGACTCCCTGGATCACATCCTGGCGGCCATGGAGCGCAAGAAGGGCAAGCCCCTGGCCGATCTGGACCGCAAGTCCAAGCAGGAGGTCGTACGGATACTGGAGGCGCGCGGCGCCTTCTCGGTACGGCACGGCGTGGAGACCGTGGCGAGCGCGCTCGGGGTGAGTCGCTTCACTGTCTACAACTACCTCAACCGCGAGAAGGGGAGCTGACCCGCGGGGGTTGTAACGCGGAATTTTCAACAAAGTGTTGACGCGGCGTTCCGGAGGGCGTTAGCTGACGGAAGCCCGTTCGGCACGAGGGCCGTTCGCGGCCACGGAGGCTCCCGTGACTTCGACTTCCACGCCCCCGGCCCTGGCCCGGTTCAACGTCCTGGAGGAGCACGCGGCCCTCGCCGTCCTCCACGAGGCGTGCGCCTCCACCACCTGGGCCGCACGACTGCTCGGCGCCCGGCCCTACGCCTGTGCCGACGACCTCTACTCCGCCAGTGACGCCGCCATGGCCGAGCTGACCGCCGAGGACCTGGCCGAGGCGATGGCCGGGCACCCGCCGATCGGCCGCCCCAAGCCCGGCGACCCGGCCTCGGCGCGGGAACAGCGCGGCATGGCCGGCGCCTCCGAGGAGCTCAGGGCGGAGATGCTGGAACTGAACCTGGCCTACCAGGACAGGTTCGGCCATGTCTTCCTCATCTGCGCCACCGGGAAGACCGGAGAACAGATGCGGGACGCGGTCAGGGCGCGGATCGGCAACTCGCCGGAGCAGGAGCGGGAGACCGTCCGCACCGAGCTGGGAAAGATCAACCGCATCCGGCTGGCCCGACTCGTCGAAGAGGACGCCTGACACCATGAGCACCAGCACCACCGCCTCCGTGTCCACCCACATCCTGGACACCAGCGTCGGCCGCCCCGCCCCGGGTGTCGCGGTCCTGCTCTCCGCCCGCACCGGGCGAGGGGGAGACTGGCGGACGCTCGGCGGTTCCGCGACCGACGCGGACGGACGGTGCAAGGACCTTCCGGCGCTGCCGGAGGGGACCACCCATGTACGGCTCGACTTCGCCGTCGAGCGGTACTTCGAGGAATCCGCGAAGAAGCAAGCCGATGCGCAGCAGGACGCCCCCGCGAACCGGGACAGCGGAGCCGGTGTGTTCTTCCCGGAGGTGGCGGTCACGTTCGCCGTCGTACCGGGCGAGCACTACCACGTGCCGCTGCTGCTCAACCCGTTCGGCTACTCCGTTTACCGAGGGAGCTAGCGCACATGCCCATCCTGGGACAGAACCAGTACGGCAAGGCCGAGAACCGAGTCGTCAGGATCACGCGGGACGGCGCCACCCACCACATCAAGGACCTGAACGTCTCCGTCTCGCTCTCCGGCGACATGGACGAGGTCCACTACTCCGGTTCGAACGCCAACGTCCTGCCGACGGACACCACCAAGAACACGGTGTACGCGTTCGCCAAGGAGTACGGCATCGAGTCCGCCGAGCAGTTCGGCATCCACCTAGCCCGGCACTTCGTGACCGGCCAGGAACCGATCCACCGCGCCCGTATCCGCGTCGAAGAGTACGCTTGGGAGCGGATCGAGGCCTCCGGCGCCAACTCCGGGTCCACCGGCGCGGACGAGGCCAGGCACTCCTTCGTCCGCAAGGGCCAGGAGACCCGGCTGACCCAGATCACCTACGACGGCTCGTCGTGGGAGGTCGTCTCCGGTCTGAAGGACCTGGTCGTGATGAACTCGACGAACTCCGAGTTCTGGGGCTACGTCAAGGACAAGTACACGACGCTCCCGGAGGCGTACGACCGCATCCTCGCGACCGAGGTGTCCGGCCGCTGGCGGTTCAACTGGACCGACGACGAGCAGCGGATGCCCGACTGGGAGGAGTCCTACGAGCAGACGAAGAAGCACATGCTCCAGGCCTTCGCCGAGACGTACTCCCTCTCCCTGCAGCAGACTCTGTACCAGATGGGTTCACGCATCATCGACAACCGCGGTGAGATCGACGAGGTCCGCTTCTCGCTGCCGAACAAGCATCACTTCCTCGTCGACCTGGAGCCGTTCGGGCTGAAGAACGCCACCGAAGAAGGTGCCGTGTACTTCGCCGCCGACCGCCCGTACGGCCTGATCGAGGCCACCGTCCTGCGGGACGGCTGCGAGGCGCGGATCCCCGTGGACCTCACCAACCTCTGAACCACAGCGTTTTCGGCACCCGTGGCCGGAGAGGCGGAATCTCCGGTGATCTCTGGTCATCGCCGGTTGTCTCCGGGCTTCCGGCCGCGGCACTCAAATCTCCCAGGGTCCTGCCGTGCCCTCTCCACATCAGCGCAAAGGACGAACCATGGCAGCAGACCGGCGCATCGTCATCGAGAACTGTTCGATCGCGACCGTGGACGCCGATGACACCGAGTACGCGAACGGGCACGTCGTCGTCGCCGGCAACCGCATCGAGTCGCTCGGTGCGGGCAGGGCTCCCGAGGGCCTGGAGAACGTCGACCGCCGTATCGACGCCACCGGGCACCTGGTCACCCCCGGACTGGTCAACACCCACCACCACTTCTACCAGTGGATCACCCGGGGCCTGGCCACCGACCACAACCTCTTCAACTGGCTCGTCGCGCTCTACCCGACCTGGGCGCGCATCGACGAGCCGATGGTCCGCGCGGCCGCCGAGGGCTCCCTCGCCATGATGGCCCGCGGCGGTGTCACCACCGCCATGGACCACCACTACGTCTACCCCGAGGGCTCCGGCGACCTCGACGGCGCGATCATCGGCGCCGCCCGCGACATGGGCGTCCGCTTCACACTCGCCCGCGGCTCCATGGACCGCAGTCAGAAGGACGGCGGCCTGCCGCCGGACTTCGCCGTCGAGACGCTGGAGGGCGCCCTCGCCGCGACCGAGGAGACCGTCAAGCGGTACCACGACGCCTCCTTCGACGCGATGACCCAGGTCGCCGTCGCCCCCTGCTCGCCGTTCTCCGTCTCCACCGAACTCCTCCGGCAGGGCGCCGAGCTGGCCCGCAGCCTCGGGGTGCGCCTGCACACCCACGGCTCGGAGACCGTGGAGGAGGAGAAGTTCTGCCACGAGCTGTTCGGCATGGGCCCGACCGACTACTTCGAGTCCACCGGCTGGCTCGGCGAGGACGTGTGGATGGCCCACTGCGTCCACATGAACGACTCCGACATCGCCGCCTTCGCCCGTACGAAGACGGGTGTCGCCCACTGCCCGTCGTCCAACGCACGTCTGGCGGCCGGCATCGCCCGCGTCCCCGACATGCTGGCGGCCGGCGTCCCGGTCGGCCTCGGCGTCGACGGAACGGCGTCGAACGAGTCCGGCGAACTCCACACCGAACTGCGCAACGCGCTTCTGATCAACCGCCTGGGCGCCCACCGCGAGGCCGCCCTGAACGCCCGCCAGGCGCTGCGCCTCGGCACGTCCGGCGGCGCCCAGGTGCTCGGCCGCGCGGGCGAGATCGGCTCCCTGGAGCCGGGCAAGCTCGCCGACCTGGTGCTCTGGAAGCTGGACACCCTCGCCCACGCCTCCATCGCCGACCCGGTGACCGCCCTCGTCCTCGGAGCGGCGGCACCGGTCACAGCCTCGTTCGTGAACGGCCGTCAGATCGTGGAGAACGGCCGCCTGCTGCACGTCGACGAGGACGGCATCGCCCGCTCCACGCGGGAACAGGCCCAGCGCCTTGCCCGGATCACCGCCCAGGGCTGATCCGCCGAAGGACCCCGGCCGGGAGGGACGGCTCCCGGCCGGCGGCCGTGGACCCGAGAGGGGTCCACGGCGGCCGTCTCCGGGGCGCGCGCGTCGCCGCGCGCCCCGGAACGGTCCCCGTCCGCCGGTCCGGCACAACGCACTCACCCGGCGGTCCGATGGGGCACCCTGTGTGCCATGACAACCGAGTCCAGCCGCGTCGAGGCCTTCAGCGACGGTGTCTTCGCCATCGCCATCACCCTGCTCATCCTGGAGATCAAGGTCCCCGAGGCCGGTGAACACGGAGGCCTGTGGCACGCGTTGGGCGCGCAGTGGCCCTCGTACGCCGCCTATGTGGTGAGCTTCCTGGTCATCGGCATCATGTGGGTCAACCACCATCAGCTGTTCAGCTACGTCGCCCGCGTCGACCGCACGCTGATGTTCCTGAACCTGCTGGTGCTGATGGTGGTCGCCGCGGTGCCGTGGCCGACCGCGATGCTCGCGGAGTACCTGCGCGAGGACGAGGCCTCGCACGTGGCGGCCGCGGTCTACAGCATGGTGATGGTCGCGATGGCGGCGGCCTTCCAGGCCCTGTGGTGGCATCTCACCCGCACGGGCCACCTGTTCGACGCCCGCGTCGACCCCGTGGCGGCCAGGGCGACCCGGGCACGCTTCGCGCTGGGCTCCCTGGCCTACCCGGTGACGGTGGGCCTGGCCTTCGTCTCGGCCCCCCTCACCCTCGCCGCGCACGGACTGATAGCCCTGTACTACGGCTTCAACCAGGCACCGGTGCCGACCCGGGACCCGGCCACATCATGAGGTTGGCCAGCAACTCGGCCTGCTCGACGGCGTCGTCCAGCGCGTGATGCGTGTGACGGCGCCTCGACAGCAGGTGCCGCGGCATCGTCCCCTTCGCGACCGCCCGCAACGGCAGCCCGGCCTTCGCCGCGTACAGCGTCTTCATGTCCAGACAGCCCGAGTGGCCGAAGGGGCTCGCCCCGGTGAAGCGGATCAGGTACCAGTACAGGAACGTCCAGTCGTACGACGCCGGGTAGCCGCACATCACCGGCTGGGCGCCCGCGCTCACCTCGCGCACCCAGTCGGAGAACTCGGCGAGCGCGACGGCCGGTTCGGCTCCCTCCGCCATCAACCGTCCCCGGTCGAGCCCGCTCACCGCCAGCGCCTCGGGCACGAACTCCTCGCTGATCGGGCGCAGCTCGCGATAGAAGGTCAGCTGTTCGGGATCCGTGGCGGTGAACCCGTCGGCGTCCTGCGTCCCGGCGACGGCCGCGCCCAGGCTCAGCATGGAGTACGGGCCCGGGATCGGGCCGTCGGCCTCGATGTCGACGGAGACGTACAGGCTCGGTCTGACGCGTCGTGCGGGCATGGGACCGCAGCATCGCAGGGACGGGTGCCCGCCGCATCCGAATTCAGGTGCGGGGGCCCATGGTGCAGGGAGTGGTCGCGGGCAGCCTGCCGGTGAAGTACGAGCGCGGCGGGACGCCCATCAGGGCGCGGAAGTCGGACGTCATGTGCGACTGGTCGTAGTAGCCGGTGGCGGCGGCGAGTTCGGCCCAGGGCGCGGACGTGGCGTGGGTGAGCACCGCGCGTACGCGGTCGATGCGGGCGTAGTGCTTGGGGGACAGACCCACGCCCTCCGTGAAGAGGTTGCGCAACTGCCTCTCGCTGACGGCCAGTTCCCGGGCGACCTGCCGGACCTGCTCCGGTGCGTGGCCGATCCGCACCGACAGCGCCTCGGTGCCGGCCCGTACCAGCTCGGTGCGGGTGCGGTCGGTCTTGGCGGTCAGGCGCTCGGGCAGTACGTCGGCGAGGTGGGCCACCGTCTCGTCGGAGGTCAACCACCGTAACTCGTCGTCCAGTTGACGTGCCGCGCCGCTCGGCAGCGCACGCAGTGGCACGACCTCGCCCACCAGCTCGGACGCCGGGACGCCCAGCAGGGGGAGGGCCGTGCCCGGCGCGAGGCTCAGCTCCACGCAGGAGGCGAGGACCTTGCCCTCGTGGTACGAGGCCCGCACCCGTGGACCGATGGCGAGGACGTCACGGTGCCCGGACACGCCCACGCGTACGACGACCTTCGTGGAGGCGTCCGGGAGTCGGACGAACGCCTCCTCGGACGGCCGCGCGACGGACATGGTCCTGATCCCGGTGATCCAGGGACGCAGGGCCTCGGGCATGGGCAGGGCGGGCTCGGCGCGGGTGTTCGTCACCCCTTCACCGTAAGCGAGCCGCACGGCCCGGAAGGCGGGCGAACCGTGCCGGAATTTCCAAGAGATCCGGGCTCATCCGGCTCACCGTGGAGACCATGATCCTTGTGACCGGTGCCACGGGCACCATCGGCAGTGAAGTCGTACGACAGCTCGCGGCGCGCGGTGAGAAGGTGCGTGCCCTGACCCGGGACCCGGCGAAGGCCCGCGTGCCCTCGGGGGTGGACGTGGTGCGCGGGGACTACCTCGACCCGGCCTCCCTCACGGGTGCGATGCCGGGGGTGACGGCCGCCTTCCTGCTGGGCGCACCCGGTCCGGACTCGCGGCACGACCAGGAACTGGTGGCGGCCGCGCGGGCGGCGGGTGTCCGTCGGCTGGTGAAGCTCTCCGCGATCGGGACGGGCGATCCCGAGGTGGGCCCTTCCGGCACCTGGCATGTGGCGGGCGAGCGGGCCGTGCGGGACAGCGGTGCCGAGTGGACCGTGCTGAGGCCCTCGTCGTTCGCCTCCAACACGCTGAGCTGGGCTCCGGCCGTCAAAGAGGGCAAACCGGTGGCGAACATGACCGGTGACGGGCTGTCGGGGGTGATCGATCCGCGGGACGTGTCCGAGATCGCGGCACGGATCCTGGCCGAGGGCGGGCACGCCGGGCGCACCTACACCCTGACCGGGCCGGAGACGATCTCCGTGCCCCAGCAGGCCGATGTGCTCGCCTCGGTGCTCGGCCGCCCGGTCACCACGCAGGACCTGTCGCCGGACGGGACACGCGAGCACCTGCGCACCGTCTGGGGTTTCGACGACGCGCAGGCGGAGGGCGTCCTGGCCGGCGTCACCTTCGTCCGCGCAGGCGGCAACGCGGTCGTCACCGAGGACGTGCCGGAGCTGCTGGGGAGGCCGGCCCGGACCTACCGGGAGTGGGCGCAGGACCACGTGGCGGCGTTCGCGACGGCCTGACACGCGGGGCGGGGCGGCGGACACGGGGGCCGCGCCGCCCCGCCTCCCCTCACGCCCGCGGTCGCAGCACCCCCGCGGCCACGGCCAGCGCCCCCACCGCGATCCCCGCCGCCACCCGGAACGCCAGCCGGTAGCCCTCCGCCGTGGCCGGTATCAGTTCCACGCCCCGGCCCAGGAGCCCGTCCGTGTCGCTCGCCGCGAGCGTCGACAGGGCCGCCAGACCCAGCGAACCGCCCACCACCTGCGTGGTGTTGAATAGACCGGAGGCCAGACCCGCGTCCTCCTCCCGGACCCCCGACATGGCGAGCCCGGTCAGCGCGGGCATGGCGGCCGCGAACCCGGCGGAGAGCAGGAGCAGCGGCGGCAGCACGTCGGGGAGGTACGAGCCGTCGGCGGGCGCGCGGCCGAGCAGCGCCATTCCGGCGGCGATGAGCGTCAGCCCGGCGAGCAGCACCCGGTACGCGCCGAACCGGCCGACGGTCCGCGCGGACAGGCCCAGCATCAGCACGCCGATCGCGACCGGGGCCGGCAGGAACGCCGCGCCGGTCGCCAGTTCGCCGTATCCGAGGACGCGTTGCAGATACAGCGCGCCGATGAACTGGAACCCGTACATCGTCGCGATCATCAGGACCTGGACCGTGTTCGCGCCGGTCAGCAGCCGGGAGCGGAACAGCCGCAGCCGCAGCAGCGGGCGTGCGGTCCGTGCCTGGCGGACGGCGAACGCCGCGAACAGGCCGAGGGCGAGCAGGGCCAGGAGCAGGGTGGCGGTGAGGCCGCGGTCGCCGGAGCCGACGATGACGTACACCGTGAGCATCAGCGCGCCCGTGACCAGCGCGGCCCCCGGGAAGTCCGCTCCCTCGCCGAGCCCCGTACCGCTCTGAGGGGCGAGGACGCGGACGGCGGCCAGCCAGGCCGCGATGCCGATCGGCAGGTTGATCAGGAAGATCCAGTGCCAGCCGAGGGCCTGGGTCAGCGCCCCGCCGAGGAAGGTGCCGAGGGCCCCGCCCGCCGCGCCGACCGCGCTGAACACGGCGATGACGCGGGCCTGTTCGCGAGGCTCGGGGAAGAGCGCGACCAGCATGCCGAGCACCACGGCGGAGGCCATCGCCCCGCCCGCTCCCTGCAGGGCGCGCGCCGCGATCAGCACGCCCTGGCCGGTGGCCGTCCCGGCCAGTACCGAGGCCGCGGTGAACACGGCGAGTCCGGCCGCGAACATCCGCCTGCGGCCCACCAGGTCGCCGAGCCGGCCCATCAGCAGGAGCAGTCCGCCGAAGGGGATCAGGTACGCGTTGACGACCCAGGCGAGCCCCGGCCCGCTGAAGCCCAGGTCGCTCTGGACGGCGGGCATCGCGACCGTGACGATGTTGCCGTCCAGGACCGTCATCAGCGTTCCCGCGCACAGGACGGCGAGGGACGCCCAGCGGGAGTACGTTCGGGACGGCGCCGGCGTCTTCGCCGGTGACTCGATCGTGGTCGGCATGGCTCCGGACCTCCTCATGGTGCACGACTTGTAACGGGGTTCATCGTGAGTGACCATGAGGGGAGGCGTAAGGAGGCAGTCCGATGTCCCAGAGGAACACCGGTGTTACCGTCCAGGCAGTGAACGCGCACGCGTGCCCGGTGCGCGAAGTTCTTGACAGGGTCGCCGGAAAATGGAGCGTCCAGATCCTGGTCGCCGCGGCCCAGGGTCCCATCCGTTTCACCGAGTTGGAACGCGGAATCGAGGGCATCAGCCGTCGCATGCTGACGCTCACCCTGCGCAACCTGGAGCGCGACGGGCTGGTGACGCGCACGGTGTACCCGACCGTTCCGCCGAAGGTGGAGTACGAACTCACCCAGGTCGCACGTGAGTTGCACGACACGCTCCAGCGGCTGACCGACTGGGCCGAGCGCAACCGCGTCCACGTCGCCGAGTCGCGGGCGGCCTACGACGCCGAGCACCAGCCGGAACTGCTCGACGCGTAGGTGACGCGAGGGCGCGGGAGCGTACGGCGGCTACAGCCCGAACAGGGCCGGATCCGTCGTCAGCTCCTTGAATATCTCCCGCGGGTCCGCGACCAGCTTCCGCTCCTTGAGGTCCATGATGCCGCCGACCGCGGTGATCTCGGCCGCCACCGTGCCGTCGGTCCTGCGTAACGTCTGCTGGATCCGGAACGTCCTGCCGTCGCCCCATGCGAAGGCACATGTCACGTCGACCTCGTCGCCCGCGAGCAGCTCGTGCCGGTAGCGGATGGTCGTCTCCAGCGCCACCGGGCCCACGCCCCGGCCGACGAGCCGGGCCTGGCTCACCCCGGCGGCCTGGAGCAGCGACCAGCGGGCGTGCTCCGCGTAGTTGAGGTACACCGCCTGGTTGAGGTGACCCAGCACGTCGGTCTCGTACCCGCGGACGGTCACGCGGACGGAATACGGTTCGCTCACGACTTCCCCTTCTCGTGTACGGCGCGTTGATCCCCCGATCCTGGCACGCCGTTCACACCCGGCGCGGGGACGCCAGCAGATAGCGCGCCCGGGTCCGCGGCTCCGTGTACTCACCGGCCTGCCAGCCCGCCCCCTCCAGCGTGGCCGCACACGCCCGCAGGGCCTCGCCGTCGGGCGCGTACACGGCGACCGCCTCCGGCTGCGGGGTCGCGCGCACCCGGTACCCGTCGGCGTCCTTCCGCGCCGGCCGGTGCCCGGCCGCCTCCAGGGCGAGTGCGGCGGCCCGCACCAGATGCGTGCGCTCCCACCCGCACGGCCGGTCCGTGGCACCGTCCGGATTGGTCATCCTGCGCAGCTCGAGGAGTCCCTGCCAGGCGCTGTGCACCTCACGCACCCGGGACGGACCGGACCCGGCCCCCGGCTCTTCCCCTTCCTCCTCGCCGCCGACGCGCGCCGCGAAGACCCCGCCGGCCGGGGCGGGATCCACCGGGCCGGCGGTGCTCTCCGGCACCGCCTCCCGTACGCGATGTCCCGCCGGTGTCAGGAAGTGGTCGTGCGGCGGACGCGGGTGCCGGAAGGCGAGCCCCCGCTTCACCAGCGCCGCGAGCTGCGCCTCCGTGCCCCGCAGCCGTCCGGTGACCGGGTCGGCGGCGTCGATGACACGCCGCTGCGCGGCGGTCGGCGGTCCTGTCACGGCCTGTTCCTCCCCGGTGCCGGCCCCTGTGGCCGCCTGCCGGGCGGCCCACTCGAAGACTACGGCCGGGGTCCGACAACGGGGCGGGCCGCCGGCACCCGGGGCCACGGGCCCGTGCGCGCGGTTACGCGGGTCCGTGCGCGCGGTTACGCGGGTCCGTGCGCGGCTATTCGGGCGAACCGGGCGGCCGGAGGTTCCACCCGGCGATCACCGGCCGCTCGTGCTCCGTGCTCAGCATGCACAGCGTCCCGGTCGCGAGCTGGAACAGCGCCCCGTGCGACGGGTGCAGCCCGAGGCGGCGTGCGGTGAGGACCCGCAGGAAATGGCCGTGCGCGACGAGGAGGACGCCCTCGGCGCCGGTGAGGGCCGCGTCCACCTCGGCCAGGACGCGGTCGGCGCGTTCCCCGACCTGCTCCGGGGTCTCCCCGGGGTGCTCCGGCGGCCCCGGAGCGACCCCGTCCCTGAACAGGAACCAGCCGGGCCGGGTGCGCTGGATCTCGGCGGTCGTCACGCCCTCGTAGCCGCCGTAGTCCCATTCCCGCAGGTCGGCATCGACGCGCGCGTCGCGCGCGCCGATGAGCTCGGCGGTCTCGCGCGCCCGCAGCAGCGGGCTGACGAACGCGGTCCCGATCCGGTGGGAGCGGATCAGCGGTACCAGCCCGCGTGCCTGCTGCCGCCCGTGCTCGGTGAGCGGCAGGTCCGTCCAGCCGGTGTGCCGCCCGGACCGTGACCACTCGGTCTCACCGTGCCGGACGAGAAGGAGATCACCCATGAGCCCCACACTAGGAGGCCGTTACTGCCGGTACCCGCTCAGGAACCGCCCGATCCGCCCTATGGCCGCCTCCAGGTCGTCCGCGTGGGGGAGGGTGAGGATGCGGAAGTGATCCGGCGTCGGCCAGTTGAAGCCCGTCCCCTGGACCACCTGGATCTTCTCGCGCAGCAGCAGGTCCAGGACGAACCTCTCGTCGTCGTGGATCGGGTGGACCTTGGGGTCGATCCGCGGGAACGCGTACAGCGCGCCCTTCGGCTTCACGCACGACACACCCGGGATCTCGTTGAGCTTCTCCCAGGCCACGTTGCGCTGTTCGTGCAACCTCCCGCCCGGCGCGGTGAGTTCCCGGATGGACTGGCGGCCCCCGAGCGCGGCCTGGATGGCGTACTGGGCGGGCGCGTTGGCGCACAGACGCATGGAGGCCAGCATGGTCAGGCCCTCCAGGTAGTCCTTCGCGTGCTGCCGCGGGCCGGTGACGACCAGCCAGCCCGAGCGGAAGCCCGCCACCCGGTAGGTCTTCGACAGGCCGCAGAAGGTGAGGACGACCAGGTCGGGGGCGAGGGCGGCGGCCGAGTGGTGGACGGCGTCGTCGTACAGGATCTGGTCGTAGATCTCGTCGGCGAAGACCATCAGGCCGTGGCGGCGGGCGAGGTCGAGGATGCCCTCGACGATCTCCTTCGGGTAGACCGCGCCGGTGGGGTTGTTCGGGTTGATGATGACGACGGCCTTGGTGCGGTCGGTGATCTTCGACGCCATGTCGTCGAGGTCCGGGTACCAGTCGGCCTGTTCGTCGCACAGGTAGTGGACCGCCTTGCCGCCCGCGAGGGTCGTCACGGCCGTCCAGAGCGGGAAGTCGGGGGCGGGGATCAGGATTTCGTCGCCGTCCTCCACCAGCGCCTGCACCGCCATCGACACCAGCTCGGACACGCCGTTGCCGAGGAAGACGTCGTCGACGCCGACCTCCAGGCCCAGCGCCTGGTAGCGCTGGGCCACGGCGCGGCGGGCCGAGAGGATGCCGCGCGAGTCCGTGTAGCCGTGTGCCTGCGGGAGCATCCGGATCATGTCCTGGAGGATCTCCTCCGGCGCCTCGAAGCCGAACAGCGCCGGGTTGCCGGTGTTCAGGCGCAGCACGCTGTGGCCCGCCTCCTCCAGCGCGTTCGCGTGTTCGATCACCGGGCCGCGGATCTCGTAACAGACCTCGCTGAGCTTGTTCGACTGCCGGAACTCCATGCGCCCCTCCGGAAACTCGTGTTACTTGGTTTTACCAAGTGTGAGCTTGGAAAGTCCAACAACACGTCTAGACTGCGTCGCATGTCACCTCGCCGAAGCTACGACCAGTACTGTTCCGCAGCCCGCGCACTCGACCTCGTCGGCGACCGCTGGACCCTGCTGATCGTCCGGGAGCTGCTCGCCGGTCCGCGCCGCTACACGGACCTGCACGCGGACCTGCCGGGGGTCAGCACGGACGTACTCGCCTCGCGGCTGAAGGACATGGAGCGGGACGGTCTCGCGACGCGGCGCCGCCTCCCTCCGCCGGGTGCGGCCTACGTGTACGAACTCACGGCACGGGGACGGGAGTTGCTGCCCGTGCTGCAGGCGCTGGGGAAGTGGGGGGAGCCCGAGCTGGGGGAGCGGCGGCCCACCGACGCCGTACGGGCGCACTGGTTCGCGCTGCCCCTGACGCGCGGGCTGGAGGGTGCGGGGCTGGTCGAAGTCCACTTGGAGGAAGGGGACTTCCATCTGTTCCTCGGAGCCGAGGAGGGTGCCGTGTACGGCGACGGGCCCGCACCCGCCGAGCCCGACGCGCGGCTCGTCCTCGACTCCGCCACCTGTACGGCCGTCATACGGGGCGAGTCGGACGTGCTGGACGCGGTGCGGGACGGCCGGATCGCGGTGACCGGTGACGGCGCCCTGGCCAAGGCGCTTCGGGAGGCCTGAAAAGGACCGTGCAAGGACCGTGCAAGGACCGTGAAAGGGAAAGGGTCCGCCACGCGAGCGTGGCGGACCCTGTGCGGTGACTCAGACGCCCGGCGGCACCCGGGACGGCCGCCCCGAACCGCGCGTCAGCGCGTACCCGCCGATACCGGCGAGTGCGGCCAGTACGCCGCCCAAGGCGGTCCACACCCAGCGGTCGGTCCACCAGCCGGAGGACCAGCCGTCGCCGGGCTCGATGCCGGACAGCACGGCGGGCTTCGCCGAGTCCGAACCGTCGTCCCCGGACTCCGACTTGACGGCGATCCCGGGGACGAGCGGCTTCGCCAGCGAGCCGTCCACCGCGGCCGAGCCGCCGATGTCCTTGGAGTCGACCCGGACCTCGGCGCCGACCGGCTGACCGAGGTCGGACGCGCCGAGGTTCACCACCGTCAGCCGGATGTAGTACGTGCCCGGCAGCGGGTCGTTGGCCCACGGCTCCGACCAGGCACGGACCGTGCGCAGCACGCAGGCCAGCTCCACCGAGGACGCGCCCTGGGCGGCGGTGCGGCTCTGGGCGCCGTACTGGCAGGCCTGCCGGCGGCGCAGACCGTCGTACACGTCGATCTGCCACGTCTCGGCGCTGTGCGAGTCCGGCAGCTTCACCGTCGCCTTGACGGTGGGGCGCTGGCCGGCGTCGGCCGGGAACGACCAGTACATGTAGTCGCCGGTGGAGCCGCTGGCGGTGGCCTGCTCGCCCTGGTCGATCTCGGTCGCCGTACGGAACGAGGTGCCCGCCCGGGTGGGTGCCTTGCTGTCGTCAGTGGCACTCGGGGAAGGGGAGGAGTCGGCGACGGCCGGACCCGCGGCCAGTCCGACGGCCAGCAGTGCGGCACTCAGCACATGTGTGATTCTCATCAGTTGGTCCTCCAGACCGCTACCCGCCAGCGCGACAGCCAGCCCCACAGCAGACCCGCGACGAAGCCGGCCAGTACCAGCGCGCCGAGCAGCCACCAGCCGCGTCCGAGGCCGAAGGAGGCCACGTCGCCCGCCTTGTCCGGACCGTCCACGACGTCGACGGTCAGCTCCAGCGGCAGACCTGGCGTGGTCTTCACGCCGGCCGCCGCCGAGAAGGAGTTGGTGACCTGGAGACACACCGTCTCGGCCGTCGCCGTGTCGTCGTCGCTCTCCGGCCTCGGATAGCGCAGACCCGTGGAGATCATGTCCGTACGGCCGTCGCCCGCGGCCTCACCGCGCACGATCTCGCGGCCGTGCACCGTGACCGCCCGCAGCAGCACGCCGTAGTCGGGGTCGGTCGCCCGGTCGTCGGCCACGCTCACGGAGGCGCGCAGCTCCTGGCCGGGGTTGACGGCCACCTTGTACCAGCGCTGCTGCCCGAACTCCTCGTGGTCCGTGTAGAGGCCGGACTTCAGCGCGGGCGCGTTCGCGCACTGCGCCGCACCCTCCGTGGCCACCGGTGTCACCACCGGATCGGCGGCCCGGTCGACCAACTCGCCGACCCGGTCGCTGAGTTCCTCCTTGTGCCGCACGTCGGTGTAGGTGCCGCCCGTCGCGTCCGCGATGCAGCTGAGCTGGTCACGGGTCTTGGCGTCCGGCACCAGGCCGAGGGTGTCGATGGTCAGCCCGATGCCCTTGGCCGCGATCTCGCGCGCCACCTCGCACGGGTCCAGCGGCTGGCAGGTGTCCTCGCCGTCGCTGATCAGGACGATCCTGCGGGTGCCGTTGCCGCCGTTCAGGTCGTCGGCGGCCTTCAGCAGCGCGGGACCGATGGGGGTCCAGCCGGTCGGCGTCAGCGTGGCGACCGCGGTCTTCGCCTCGGTGCGGTCCAGCGTGCTGACCGGGTAGAGCTGTGCGGTGTCCTTGCAGCCCGTCTTCCGGTCGTTGCCGCGGTAGTTGGCGCCCAGGGTCCGGATGCCGAGCTGGACCTCCTCGGGCGTCGCGTCGAGCACCTCGTTGAACGCCTGCTTCGCCGCGGCCATCCGCGACCCGCCGTCTATGTCCCGTGCGCGCATGGAACCGCTGACGTCGAGGACGAGTTCCACCTTCGGAGCGGCCTGGTCCGTCTCGTCGGCGACCGCTCCGGCGGGGAACGCGATCCCGGCCGTCAGGGCGGCGAGCAGGGCGCAGACTCCTGCCGCCAGCCGTTGTGTTCTGATCATCGGCGGATCTTATTGATCAGAGGTGTCGGGCTCCAAAACGAGCGGGTTCGGCAGGCCGAACCACTGGTCGCCGGGAGTCTGCGGCGACAGCCGCATCAGCGTCAACGCCTTCGCCGGCAGCGGCTCCTCGCACAGCGCCGTCAGATCGGGGGTGCGCGGCAGGTCCCGTACGGCGGTCTCCAAGGCCGTCCGCAGCGCGGCGCCCGAGCCCGCCGTACCCGCCAGCGCGCCCGCCACCAGGGAGCCGAACAGCTTGCGGCGCAGGGCCGTTTCGTCGTCCGTGACCAGGCGGCCCGACAGGCCGGGCGGGCGGA
The DNA here is from genome assembly GCF_044746205.1 of Streptomyces sp. NPDC086549. Classification (NCBI taxonomy): domain Bacteria; kingdom Bacillati; phylum Actinomycetota; class Actinomycetes; order Kitasatosporales; family Streptomycetaceae; genus Streptomyces; species Streptomyces sp. NPDC086549. The sequence continues at coordinate 162,513 of NZ_JBIVBS010000003.1, forward strand.
TGCCGTGGCGGGCCAGGCGGGCGGGGCTGACGCGGATGTCGGCGAGGTCCCGGTAGACCAGGCGCAGGGGAGCGCCCGTTGCGGAGAGCACCACGAGGAGGTTCTGGCCGTGCGCCTCCAGGGCCACACCCAGTTCGAGGAGGCGCAGGCCGACCCCGAGGGCGAGGCGGGTGAAGCCGGCCAGCCAGGCGGGGGAGTCCTGCAGGCCCGTCGTGGCCAGGGCCCCCACCGGCAGGACGTGCTCGCCCGGCCCGGCGTACAGCCGCGGCGACTCGCGCAGCACGGCCGCCAGGTCCGGGGAGTGGGCCGTCACCGCGCCCAGCGTGCGCGTGACGTGCAACAGCCCGTCCGTACGGGCCGCCAGGTCCTCCGCGAAGGACGACAGGGTCGCGGACACCCCGATCGAGTACTCCGAGATGTCCCGCACCGAGGACGTGAGCCGTGTGCTGAGCGCGGTCTTCACATGCGGCCCGTCGGGCAGGGCGAGGGTGCGCAGGGACATCAGGGGGTGTGCGGGCTGCCCGCCCTCGCCGGAGAGCTTGAGGACGTGGGCCGCCTGCCAGGGGTGCACCGGGATCAGCAGACGCTCCCCGTCCGCCGGCCACGACCCGGTCAGCAGGCACTCGTCCCGCGGGACGGGGACGGTCCTCAGCTCCACCACCGGCCCGTGCTCCGGGCCGTACGCGAGCTGCTCCGCCACCGAGAAGCCGGGACGGGAACGGCAGTTGGGATGGAACGGATGCCCGTCGACCACGCGCTGCTCCCACTCCCAGTCCCGCGCGGGCCACTCCTTCGGGTGGGCCGGGTGTCCGGCCCGGGACAGCGCCAACGAGGCCACGCTGTGCCCGAGTTCGGCCGCGAACCCCGCCGAGTGCGGCACCGCGAGGTCGGTCATCAGGCGTGCCGGGTCGTCGTACTGCTCGTCGTCGAGATGTACGGCGGTGACGTAGGCGCCGGTCGCGTACGGGTCCGCGCGCGGCCCGTGCAGCGCGCGGCCGTCGGCAAGGCGCAGCGCAAGGCCCTGGGGGCCGGGCGCCCGGCGGGTGATCCAGGGCAGCGGTTCGTGGGCGAGCGCCCGCCACAGACGGGTCAGCACGGCCGCCCGGGCGCCTGGCAGCTCGGCCGAGTACCGGGGCACGAGGCCGGGCCGGGCATCGGCCAGCTCGGCGGCGACCTGCGCCTCGACGGTGGGGGGACGGTGCACGGGCGGGCTCCTCGGGGAATGGACAGGAGGGTCACGATGGTCAGCGACGACGGAGGCGACGGAGACGACCTGAACGACAGACATACTGATCGCGATCGGACCCTGTGGACGCAAGAGAACGAATGGATCGCGTGGACCTCATGCCCCCCAGCGACGACGTCGGACGGCGTGCCGACGCGTACGCGGCAGCTCCCCTGCTCAACTGCCTGCTGCGGGAGGTGGCCCAGCCGCTCCCCGGATCCGGGGAACCGCGGGTGTACCGGCTGCCGGGCGGCCGTCTGCTGCGCGTGCGCGGCGGCCGGCGGCCCGCCGGCCCCGAGGTGCACACGGACGGCGCCTGGCAGCCCCTCGGCCACGCCGATCTGGTGAAGCTGGTCGCCGACGAGCTGCGCGGGCACACGGGACTGTCCAACGACGAGCTGCCGGTCGAGATGACCGACAGCCGGGACGCGGTCGCCGCGCTGCTCACCGCACGCGCCGGGGCGACGCCGCCCGACGACCTGTATCTGCGCTCCGAGCAGTCCCTGATCACCGGCCATCCGTACCATCCCGCTCCCAAGGCCCGCGGAGGCGGCCCCGTCGCGGGCTGGCTGCCGTACGCCCCCGAGGCGCACGCGCGCTTCCCACTGGTGCTGCTCGGCGTACGTGAGGACACGGTCGTCGAGGAGGGCGACACCTCCGCGCTGGACGCCCTCGGCACCGCCCCGCCCGGCTACCGGCTGCTGCCCGCCCACCCCTGGCAGCTCGACCTGGTCGGCCGGGACCTCGCCCCCGCCTTCGCGGACGGCCGCCTGGTCCGGCTGGGCACGACCGCGTTCGAGGCGCGGCCCACGGCCGCGATCCGCACCCTGTACGTGCCGCGGGGCGACTACGTGCCGCGGGCTGATCTCTTCGTGAAATTCAGCCTCGATGTGCGCATCACCAACGACATCCGCCGCCTGTGGCGCCACGACCTGCTGAGACTGCGCCGCACCGACACGGCCGCGACCCGGGCCTTCGCCGCGATCGACCCGCCGGCCGCCTGGCTGAGCGACCGCGGCTACCGCACCGCCGGCTTCGCCTTCGAGGAGCTGGCCGTCCTCGTCCGCGACGGACTGCGCGGCCACCTCCTGCCCGGTGCGACCCCGCTGCTCGCCGCGGGCCTGGCGGAGGGTTTCGACGGCAACCCGCTGGCCACCGCCCCCGACCCCGCCACCTGGTGGGAGGCGTACCTGCGCCAGGTGGTCCCCCCGGTCCTGGCGGCCTTCGCGGACCACGGCGTCGTCCTGGAGGCCCACCTGCAGAACACCCTGGTCGCCGTGGACGCCTCCGGCGTCCCGGTGCAGGCGCTGTTCCGGGACGCCGAGGGCGTCAAGCTGCTGCCGGACGTGTCCCGGGCCGCCGGGTGGGAGCGCCTGGTGTACTGCCTGGTCGTCAACCACCTCGCCGAGATCGCCGCCGCCCTGGCCGAGCACCACCCGGGCCTCGACCCCTGGCCCGCCGCCCGCCGCGAACTCGCCCGCCACGACCTCCCCGAGATCGCCGCGCTGCTCAACTCGCCCACCCTGCCCGGCAAGACGAACCTCCTGCTGCGCTGGACCGGCGCGGACGGTGCCGACGCCCGCTACCTGCCGCTGCCGAACCCGCTCGCCGGCGCCGTGGTGGTGCGGCGGCCCGGGGAGTGAGACCCTGTTCCTGCTCTGGCGCGGGCCATGGGCCGGGAGCCGACGACGAAGTCCTGTGGATCACACGGGAGCGCAGCGAAGTGCACACTGGAAGTACTTGGCTAAGCAAGTATATGCTCCCCAATGGGGGCAGTTGGGGCAGAGGGCCGCACGTCTCCGGGAGAGCCGTGCCGCCATCGCCTGTGATCGGTCCACGGCTCGGCAACATGTCCAGCGTGTCGCTGTTTGCGCCGGTCGACCGCCGTCCGGCGCGGACGTGCGTCGAGCTGTCCGGTGGCACCGCAGCGATATCGATGTCATCCACCCCTGGAAGGAAGTGCCGTGGCACCGGTGCTTGTCGGGCTCCAAGGTCTGCTGGCGGGAGAGCGCATCCCGATCCTCGACACCCGCGTCACCTTCGGACGCAACTCCGAGAACACCGTCGTCATCTCCAGTCTGAGCGTCTCGCGCTTTCATGCGGAGATCGTCTTCGACGAGGACGAGGGATACGTGCTGCGCGACTGCGAGAGCAGCAACGGCACGCTGGTCAACGGGGAGGAGGTGGAGAACCGGCTGCTGCAGCCCGGTGACGAGATCACGTTGGGGGACCAGGAGTTCCGCTTCGAGGTGGCGGACGCCATGGAGACCCTCATGGCGCTCTCCCTGCCCCGGTCCGTGACCCACGGTGCCGAGGGGGAACAGGGGCCGGTGCTGCGGGTCACCGTCGTGGGCGGGGGCCCCGTCGGGCTGTCCTTCGCCCTGCTGCTGGAGCACTTCCTCGGGGCCCAGGCGCAGATCACCGTCTACGAGGGCAGATGGCGCAAGCAGGGTCGCACCGTCGTCTGGAAGAGCCAGGACGAAGGCAATGTGCGGCGCCAGCAGGTGGTGACCGTGCAGAGCCGCCAGTACCTCGCGTGGCCGGAGGAGGTCCGGGCCCGCCTCTTCGATCCGAAGCATTACACCGAGATGTGGCCCTCCGGCCCGGACTCGGTCGGCGACCACCACCCGCGCAACATGCGTATCGCCTACATCGAGGACCGGCTGCTGGAGCTGGCGAACGAGAAGCGGGACCGGATCCGGCTCATACCCGCCCGGTTCGACCCGGCGGAACAGCAGGACGCGCTCACCACGCAGCATGTGCTCGCCATCTGCGACGGCGGGCGGTCGCGCACCCGGGAGCACTTCGCCGCCCGGTTCGGCAAGGCCGACGAGTCCATCTACTCGCTCGACGGCCGCCATCTGCAGGACGTCATCCTCGGCCTGCGCGTGCAGTCCGGCCTGCCCGACCCCATGGCGGTCCTGCTGACGGTCGCCCAGAACCGCTTCCTGCTCAACTCGCTGCGCGGCGAGGGCTTCCTCAACATGCGGCTGACCGACGCCGAGGCGGCGGAGGTCATCGGCCTCGACCCGGTCCGCCGCGTCTTCGAGGAGTGCATAGCCTCCCGGCCGTGCCTGATGAACCGCGACGAACACGGCGACTTCCAGTGCTCCACCCACGGCACGCTGTTCCTGCCCGCCCTGATCAAGGGCTCGCCCCTGTGGAAGCGGGTGCGCGAGGGACTGCTGCTGTTCGGCGTCCAGTCCGACGACCTGACCGCGGTCACCAGCTTCCGCCTGGACATGGTGCAACGCCCGCGCTTCTCCGCCGAACTGCTGCCCCCCACCGCCAACTCGCCCGGTACCTACGGCTTCCTGCTCGGCGACGCCGCCAACGCCATCCACTTCTGGCCGGGCCGCGGGCTCAACAGCGGTCTCGCCTCGGCCATATCGCTGGCCCGCTCCCTCAACGGGGCCTGGAACGGAAGGGCTTTCCGGGACGCGGACTTCCTGCGGCACGAAGCCGCCATGTCGATGCTCCAGTACCGGCACAAGAGCCGTGCGTGGAAGGCGATGGTCACCACCGACGACCAGGGTGTCACCTGGGCGATCAAGGACATCATCGAGCACGGCATCAACGGGATCACCGATGAGCCCGACCGCGAGTCGGACACCGCGACGCTTCTGGAACGCATGCGGGCCATTCGTGAAAGGCTCGCCTCCCGTCTGCCCGGAATGCCGGACGACGAGGCGATCCTGGAACGCCTGGGCACCCTGCAGCCCGCCACGCTGCGCATGCTCGTCCTCAGCGGCGCCTGGGACACGTTGACCATGGGCGGCGAAGAAGTCGACATCGACATCTTCTACGGCCAGGACTCCTCCGCGGCCGCCGCTGCCGTCGAAGCGCTGGAGCCGGCCGCCCAGCCGTAGTCCGGACAGTTCCGGGCGCTGTTCCGTGACCGGCAGCGCCCGGCTGTCCGGTGTGACGAGGCCGCCCGGGCCGGCCGCCTCCCTTGAGGATTCGCTCCGGTCACACGGCGACGGTGGCGTGCATCTCCCACACGAGGATCTCGGCGGGCCCGGTGGCGCTGATCCGGTGGCCGCCCGTGGCGGTGAAACGCACGGCGTCGCCCTGGTGGAGTGCGCCCGTGCCCTCCAGGTCCACCGAGCCGCGGGCGACGAACAGGTGCAGGTACGGTGCCTCGGGCAGGGCCACATGCTGTCCGGGGCGCAGCCGTGCCGCGTGCAGCGCGGCATGCCGGTTCCGGATCCGGATGGCGCTCGCGCCTTGGTCCCTGTCCATGCCGGACGCCACCGTGACCAGCCCTCCGGACAGCAACTCGCCGTCGATTTCGAGCTGTTCGTAGCCCGGCGCGACGCCGGCCTCGTCGGGCAGGACCCACATCTGGACGAAGTGCACCGGGTCGGTGGGAGGTTCGCCGGTCGCCCTGTAGGAGTCGTTCTTCTCCGAGTGCAGGATGCCGGTGCCGCCACTCATCCGCTGGGCCAGCCCGGGGTAGATCACGCCGGAGTGGCCGGTGGAGTCCTGGTGGACCAGCGAGCCCTGGAGAACCCAGGTGACGATCTCCATGTCCCGGTGCGGGTGCGTCTCGAAGCCCGTACCCGGCTGCACCAGGTCCTCGTTGTTGACCAGCAGCAGACCGTGGTGCGTGTTGGCCGGATCCGGCTGGTGGGTACCGAGGGAGAACGAGTGCTTGGAGTCGAGCCAGGACAACCGGCTGGCCGGCCGCCGGCCGGCGCGTCGTACGTCCACGCTGGGTGCCGGCAGTGCGCTCATGGTGCGCTTCCTCTCCACGAGGGTCCAAAAGTTTCAATGTTCAACATTCTGAATTCACGATACGCCTGGATCGCTTGAATGTTAAAGTCATTGAACGAAACGCTCGGCCGGGAAGCCCCGGCCGAGCGTTTTGCCCCCTCGGTGGCGTCACTGTGTGGGCGGCAGCTCCGTGGTGGCCCCCTCGTCGCCGATGGCGACGGGGGTGTCCGGCAGTGGCGTGGGCTCCTCCAGCGGCACCGCGTCGTCCGGCAGGTCCACGCCGGGCACCTCGGTGAGAGTGGTCTGCTCGTCCGTGCCTTCGCCGGTCTTGAGGTCGCGCACCTTGGTGGGGGTGGCCGGCCGAATGTGGTGCGGGTGGGGGTTGCCGGACACCTTGGTGATGGTGACGCCGTCGTGCTTGGCCGTGCCGTGATCGCCCGAGGCCGCCGCCGCGGCCACTCCGCCCGAGGTCAGGAGGGCGGCCACCGTGCCGGCCAGCACCATGCCTCGCCGACGCGAGATGCCGTGCCATCGCGTGTTCATGGGATCAGCTCCTTCGCGAGGGGGCCCAGGCGTGCCGGCCTTGATCCGGCCCCGGTCCCGCCGGGATCGAGTACGGGGCAACTCTTGCTCCCGGCGGCTGAGGGGCCGCTGAACGTCCTGAAGATCGCGTTCAGCGCCCGATGCGATCAGTCGGGCAAGGGGTGGGGCGACGGGTCCGGCGCGATTGCTCGGGCGCTCCTCACCAACTGTTACGCTCGGTCACTATGGTCGTTTCGTGTCGGAGGCCGGAAGCAAGGGGCGCACCGCCTGTTGGGGGCTGGACGTGGAATGTAAGGCGATAGCGCCGTGAGGTCTGGGAAAACGCTGAGGCGGGTGACTGCAACCCGCTACATCGAGCCCCTGAGGTCCGGAGGCTCCGTGCCCGGAGTCGTCGAGGCCGACGACCTGGGGACGTACGTCGTGAAGTTCACCGGCTCCGCGCAGGGCCGCAAGGCGCTGGTCGCCGAGGTGATCGTGGGCGAGCTGGCCCGCGTGCTCGGCCTTCGCTTCCCCGAACTGGTCCTGGTGCACTTCGACCCGGCGGTCGCCGACGCCGAGCCGCACCAGGAGGTACGGGACCTGCACGCCGCCAGCGACGGCCTCAACCTCGGCATGGACTTCCTGCCGGGCGCGAAGGACTTCACCCCGGAGGCCGCGAAGACCTTCCGGGTCGATCCCCTGGAGGCGGGCCGGATCGTCTGGCTCGACGCCCTGACCGTGAACGTCGACCGTACGGTCCACAGCTCCAACCTGATGGTCTGGCCCACCTTCGGCACGGTGCCCCCGCGCCTGTGGCTGATCGACCACGGCGCCGCCCTCGTCTTCCACCACCGCTGGGACGCCTCGGATCCCGCGAAGGCGTACGACTTCCGCCATCACGCCCTCGGCCACTACGCGCCCGACACACGGGCTGCCGACGCCGAGCTGGCGCCGAAGGTGACGAGGGAACTGCTGAGGGAGATCACTGCCGAGGTCCCCGACGCCTGGCTGGACGGCGAGGAGGGGTTCACGACACCGGACGAGGTCCGCACGGCGTACGTGGACTATCTCCACGCGCGCGTGGAGGCGTCCGCGGCCTGGCTCCCCACCGACTTCCCGACCCGGGAGGAACTCGCCGCCGAGGAGGCGCTCCGGGCGGAGCGCTCGCAGCAGGGCCGTCCGAACTGGCTCAAGCGGGTCCCCGACCTGCACGGCAAACCGGCGGCGGAACAGGATTGGTCGGTGCACCTGGGATGACGGACAGCCCCCCGGACGCGCGGCACACGCAGCGGGTCGAGATCGAGTACTGCACCCAGTGCCGGTGGCTGCCGCGAGCCGCCTGGCTGGCGCAGGAGCTGCTGACGACCTTCGAGGCCGAGCTCACGGAGCTCGCCCTCAAGCCCGGCACGGGCGGCGTCTTCGTGGTCCGGGTGAACGACGAGGTGGTCTGGGACCGCCGGGCACAGGGCTTCCCGGAGCCGACGGCCGTGAAGCAGGCCGTACGGGACCGAGTGGCCCCGGGAAAGTCCCTGGGCCACTCGGACAGGTGACTCGGACGCCTGCGAGGACTCAGCCGGCGAGCTGCTCGTACGCGGGCAGGGTGAGGAAGTCCGCGTAGTCCTCGTCCAGGGCGACCTGGAGCAGCAGGTCATGGGCCTGCTGCCAGTGGCCCGCCGCGAAGGCCTCCTCGCCGGTCTCCTCGCGGATGGCCGACAGCTCCTGCGCGGCGACCTTGCGGGCCAGCTCCGGGGTCGCCTTCTCGCCGTTCTCGAACTCGACGCCCGCGTTGATCCACTGCCAGATCTGGGAGCGGGAGATCTCGGCGGTGGCCGCGTCCTCCATGAGGTTGAAGATGGCGACCGCGCCGAGGCCGCGCAGCCAGGCCTCGATGTACCGGATGCCGACCTGGACGGCGTTGACCAGGCCCGCGTACGTCGGCTTCGCGTCGAGCGAGTCGACGGCGGTCAGGTCGGCCGCCTCGACGTGGACGTCCTCGCGCAGACGGTCCTTCTGGTGGGGCTTGTCGCCGAGGACCCGGTCGAAGGACTCCATGGCGAGCGGGACCAGATCGGGGTGGGCGACCCAGGAGCCGTCGAAGCCGTCGTTCGCCTCGCGGTCCTTGTCCGCCTTGACCTTCTCAAAGGCGACCTTGTTGACCTCTTCGTCGCGGCGGGACGGGATGAAGGCCGCCATGCCGCCGATCGCGTGCGCGCCGCGCTTGTGGCAGGTGCGGACGAGGAGTTCGGTGTACGCGCGCATGAACGGGGCCGTCATCGTCACCGCGTTGCGGTCCGGCAGGACGAACCTGGGGCCGCCGTCGCGGAAATTCTTGACGATGGAGAAGAGATAGTCCCAGCGGCCCGCGTTCAACCCGGAGGCGTGGTCGCGGAGTTCGTAGAGGATCTCCTCCATCTCGTACGCCGCCGTGATCGTCTCGATGAGGACGGTGGCGCGGACGGTGCCCTGGGGGATGCCGAGGTAGTCCTGCGCGAAGACGAAGACGTCGTTCCAGAGGCGGGCCTCCAGGTGCGACTCCGTCTTGGGGAGGTAGAAGTACGGGCCCTTGCCGAGGTCGAGCAGGCGCTGGGCGTTGTGGAAGAAGTACAGGCCGAAGTCGACGAAGGCGCCCGGGACCGGGCTGCCGTCCGCGTCCACGAGGTGGCGCTCGTTCAGATGCCAGCCGCGGGGGCGCATGACGACGGTGGCGAGCTGCTCGTTCGCCTTGAGGGCGTACGACTTCCCGGACCCGGGGTCGGTGAAGTCGATGTTCCGGGTGTACGCGTCGATCAGGTTGACCTGGCCGAGGACGACGTTCTCCCAGGTGGGGGCGGAGGCGTCCTCGAAGTCCGCGAGCCACACCCGCGCGCCCGAGTTGAGGGCGTTGATGGTCATCTTGCGGTCGGTGGGGCCGGTGATCTCGACGCGCCGGTCGTCGAGGGCCTCGGGCGAGGGGGCCACCTTCCAGGAGTCGTCGGCGCGGATCGCGGCGGTCTGAGGGAGGAAGTCGAGCGTGGAGGTGCGGGCGATCTCGGCGCGGCGCTCCGCGCGGCGGGCCAGGAGCCCGTCACGGCGCGGCGTGAACCGCCGGTGCAGCTCGGCCACGAAGGCGAGCGCCGCGTCGGTGAGGACCTCCTCCTGCCGGGGCAGGGGCTCGGCGTCGACGATGGCCAGCGGAGACGGCGCTGGTGCGGACATGAGCTGTCACTTCCTTCAGCGATGGCACCGGGTGCCAGTCGAACCGGGTAGGACTGAGGACGCCCGGGGAGCGACAGGGCGCTTCTGAAGTGTGGATACTAGTTTCCTCATTGTGGAACTTCAATGGTTTGTTGATGTCGAGATTCTCCGGGTCGAGGCAAGGTGGCTCCCGGTGCCGTCCCCTCATTCGAGGTGGATCAGGTCGGCTTCCGTGTCGATGTCGTACGGCTGTGCCACATCGCCGCACTCGACGAGCGTGATCGCCTCCTCGTGTGCCTTCAGATAGGCACGTGCGCCCTGATCGCCGGTCGCGCTCGCGGCGATCCCGGCCCAGTGGGCGGCGCCGAACAGCACCGGATGCCCGCGTACCCCGTCGTACGCGGCCGAGATCAGCGACCACTCGCCCCGGTACGCGGCCAGCACCCGCGCCACTGCCTCCGGCCCGATGCCGGGCTGGTCGACGAGCGAGACCAGCGCGGCCCGCGTGCCGGTTCCGGCGAGCGCGGCGAGCCCGGCGCGCAGCGAGGAGCCCATGCCCTGCTTCCAGTGCGGGTTCTCCACCAGGACGCAGTCGGGCAGCTCCGCCCTGTCGCGCACGGTGTCCGCCTGCGCCCCGAGGACCACGTGGACACGGCCGCACCCGGCCGCGCGCAGGACACCGACCGCGTGCTCGACGAGCGGCCGTCCCCGGTGTTCGAGCAGCGCCTTGGGGCGTCCGCCGAGCCGTCTTCCGCCGCCCGCGGCGAGCAGCAGACCGGCGATTCGGCCTTGGTTGTCCGTCATACGTCCTGCATACCTGACGCGGCGTCGAGCGACCGGCTTCCGTGACCGGAATTTCGGTCCGCGGTGTGGCGCACCGCCTAGCGGGTGGCGTTTACTGACCCGCGTCCCCCGGCGCCCGACCGACGCCACGGGGCACCGGGCGGGAACGCGAGGCGTGTGCGCAGGGCGGCGTGCCAGGGGGAGGGCTGTGTTGCGGAGCTTGGGACAGAGGCCAGTGACCGGCAGCGACGAGGACCCGAGAGTGGCGGAACTGCGGACCGCGGTGTCCCGGCTCCGCCGCGAACTCGCCGCGCACCCCGCGGAGTTCCCCGACCGCAGCATCGCCGAGGACGAACTGGCGGCGCTCGCCGCGATGGCCGTGAGCGGGATCCCCGAGATACCCCGCCTGCGCCGCTCCCTGCTCCTGGTCGCGGGCGCGATCGGCTCCGTCAGCGCACTGGCGCGGGGGCTGTCCGAGGTCCGCGACGCGGTGGACCTGTTCGGGGAACCGCCGCGCGGCTGAACGGCGGCCCGCGGACGAACCCTGTGGTGGCTGTGGCTGTGGCTGTGGCTGATGCTGCGGCTCGGCTTCGGCGGAGGTGCCGCGCGCCCGGCAGGCCCGCCGCGCGAGGTGCGGCGGTGGTCACGCGCGGGGCCGGGGCTCGATCGCGAGGGGCGGCGGCACTCCCGCCTCGACGGCGCCTTCGACGCCGGGGCGGTGGCCGAGGCACCGGCGCGATGCCACACGCACCGGCGGGACGTGGACGGCGCCCGCCTCGCGGGACACGACAGCGCCCGACCGACGCACGGCCGGCCGGCCTGGCCCACGGGGCGCAGGATCGCGTCCGGCCGTCCGGGCTCGGCGGCGGTCGGCGCCCGGCATTGCGCGGGGCGGTGCGGGTGGTGCCCGGTGGCGAACGGGGCGGTGCCCGGTCGGCAGGGTGCGGGTTCGCGTCCGGCTGCCCGGAGGCCCGGTGGCTCAGCTGCCCGAGCTCGCCAGTGCCAGGGACAGTTCCGTCGCGACCTGCTGGAGTACCGGCACGATCCTGTCCGTCGCCGCTTCCGTGACCCGTCCCGCCGGGCCGGAGATCGAGATGGCGGCGGCCGTGGGGGAGCCGGGCACCGAGACCGCGAGGCAGCGGACGCCGACCTCCTGCTCACCGTCGTCGACGGCGTACCCGAGGCGGCGCACGTCCTCCAGGGCGGCCAGGAAGCCGTCCGGCGTCGTGATCGTCTTCTCCGTCGCGGCCGGCATGCCGGTGCGGGACAGGAGGGCGCGCACCTCCTGGTCGGGGACGTCGGCGAGCAGGGCCTTGCCGACGCCCGTGGAGTGCGGCAGGACGCGCCGGCCGACCTCGGTGAACATGCGCATCGAGTGCTTGGACGGCACCTGGGCGACATAGACGATCTCGTCGCCGTCCAGCAGTGCCATGTTCGCCGTCTCGCCGGTCTCCTCGACCAGGCGGGCGAGGTAGGGGCGGGCCCAGGTGCCGAGCAGCCGGGAGGCCGACTCGCCGAGGCGGATCAGGCGGGGGCCGAGGGCGTACCGGCGATTGGCCTGCTGGCGTACGTAGCCGCAGGCCACCAGTGTGCGCATCAGGCGGTGGATGGTGGGCAGCGGCAGTCCGCTGCTCGCGGACAGCTCGCTGAGGCCGACCTCGCCGCCCGCGTCGGCCATCCGCTCCAGCAGGTCGAAGGCGCGCTCCAGGGACTGGACCCCGCCGCCGGCGGACCTGGCGGAGCCGGTGGTGCTGGCGCTGGACGTCGGCACGGCGCGTTCCTTTCGGGACTGGCACGAAGGGCAGAAGCCTAACCGGCAGTCGGCCGACTCCCCGCTTGTACGTAGCCACGTTCTGTCTGCCGGAATTCTAATTCCGCTTTGTGGAAACGTCCAGAGTGGTGCGGTCGGATGCGCCGTGGAGAAGTGTGCCTCTTGACGGCGCGGGAGCGGGAGTGAAGACTCCTTCAACAGAACGTTGAATTCCATTACGTGGGCGTAAATCCCGTTTCCTGGAAGTAAAACGGCGGCAGAGAGAGGGGTCCGGGTGTCCGACGCTGAACTGGTGCTGCGCTCGACGCGCGTCATCACCCCGGAGGGAACGCGGGCCGCTCTGGTCGCGGTCTCCGCCGGGCGGATCACGGCCGTACTGCCGTACGACGCCGGCGTACCCTCCACGGCCCGCCTGGAGGACCTCGGTGACGACGTCCTGCTGCCCGGCCTGGTCGACACCCACGTGCACGTCAACGACCCCGGCCGCACCGAGTGGGAGGGCTTCTGGACCGCCACGCGCGCCGCGGCGGCCGGCGGCATCACCACCCTCGTCGACATGCCCCTCAACTCCCTCCCGCCGACCACGACGGTCGACCACCTCCGTACGAAGCGGCGGGTGGCCGCCGACAAGGCGCACATCGACGTCGGCTTCTGGGGCGGCGCCCTGCCCGGCAATGTCAAGGACCTGCGCCCGCTGCACGACGCCGGCGTCTTCGGCTTCAAGGCGTTCCTGTCGCCGTCGGGCGTGGACGAGTTCCCGCACCTCGACCAGGAGCAGCTGGCCCGGTCGCTGGCCGAGATCGCCGGGTTCGACGGCCTGCTGATCGTGCACGCCGAGGACCCGCACCACCTGGACGCGGCCCCGCAGCACGGCGGCCCCCGATACGCCGACTTCCTCGCCTCCCGCCCGCGTGACGCCGAGGACACCGCCATCGCGGGCCTCATCGACCGGGCGAAGCGCCTCCACGCGCGCGTGCACGTCCTGCACCTGTCCTCCGGTGACGCGCTGCCCCTGATCGCCGCGGCCAAGGCCGAGGGCGTCCGCATCACGGTGGAGACCTGCCCGCACTACCTGACCCTGACCGCCGAGGAGGTCCCGGACGGCGCCAGCGAGTTCAAGTGCTGCCCGCCCATCCGCGAGGCCGCCAACCAGGACCTGCTCTGGCAGGCGCTGGCCGACGGCACCATCGACTGCGTGGTCACCGACCACTCGCCGTCGACGGCCGACCTCAAGACCGACGACTTCGCCACCGCGTGGGGAGGCATCTCGGGCCTTCAGCTGAGCCTGGCGGCCGTCTGGACCGAGGCGCGCCGGCGCGGACACGGCCTGGAGGACGTCGTCCGCTGGATGTCGACGCGTACGGCCGCCCTCGTCGGCCTCGACGCGCACAAGGGCGCCATCGAGCCGGGCCGCGACGCCGACTTCGCCGTGTTCGCCCCCGACGAGACGTTCACCGTGGACCCGGCGGCCCTCCAGCACCGCAACCGTGTCACGGCGTACGCGGGCAGGACCCTGCACGGGGTCGTGAAGTCCACCTGGCTGCGCGGCGAACGCATCGTCGCGGACGGCGAGTTCACCGAACCGAAGGGCCGCCTGCTGACCCGCGCCACCTGACCCGCACCGGCATCCGCACCCGCGCCCGCAACGGCCGACTCCCGAAAGGACCCCTGATCCCCGTGACGGCGATCCAGAGCTTCACCGGCGACGCGAACCCCTACGGTGGCGGTGACCCGTACGCGGACTACCGCACCGCCGACTTCCCCTTCACCCACCACGCCGACCTCGCCGACCGGCGGCTCGGCGCCGGTGTCATCGCCGCCAACGACGAGTTCTTCGCCGAGCGGGAGAACCTGCTGGTGCCCGGGCGGGCCGAGTTCGACCCCGAGCGCTTCGGGCACAAGGGCAAGATCATGGACGGCTGGGAGACGCGCCGCCGGCGCGGAGCCTCGGCCGAGCACCCCTGGCCCACGGCCGAGGACCACGACTGGGCGCTCGTCCGCCTCGGCGCGCCGGGTGTCGTGCGGGGCATCGTGGTCGACACGGCCCACTTCCGCGGCAACTACCCGCAGGCGGTGTCGGTCGAGGGCGCGTCCGTGCCGGGTGCCCCGTCCCCGCGGGAGCTGCTCGGCGACGACGTGAAGTGGACGACCCTCGTCCCGCGCACCCCTGTCGGCGGCCACGCGGCGAACGGTTTCGCCGTCTCGGTCGAACAGCGCTTCACGCACCTGCGCGTCAACCAGCACCCCGACGGAGGCATCGCGCGCCTGCGGGTGTACGGCGAGGTCGTCCCCGACCCCGAGTGGCTGGCGGTCCTGGGCACCTTCGACGTGGTCGCCCTGGAGAACGGCGGCCGGGTCGAGGACGCCTCCGACCTCTTCTACTCGCCGGCGGCCAACACCGTCCGGCCGGGCCGCTCCCGCACGATGGACGAGGGCTGGGAGACCCGCCGCCGCCGCGACCGGGGCAACGACTGGATCCGCTACCGGCTGGCGGCCCAGGCCCGGATCCGCGCGATCGGGATCGACACGGCCTGCCTCAAGGGCAACAGCGCGGGCTGGGCGGCGGTGTCCGTGCGGGACGGCGAGAACGGCGACTGGCGCGAGATCCTCCCGCGCACCCGCCTCCAGCCCGACACCGACCACCGCTTCGTCCTGCCGGAGCCCGCCGTCGGCACGCACGCGCGCGTGGACATCTTCCCCGACGGCGGCATCTCCCGCCTGCGCCTGTTCGGCTCCCTGACGGAGGAGGGCGCGTCGGCCCTGGCGGCCCGCCATCAGGAGCTGGGCGGCTGACCCGGACCGCCTGCCGGACTTCAGGGGTTCCGTGAGTCGTCGGTCACTGGTCTCCGGCGAGCGGAACTCTTCCCTCCGCCTTTCGCGTTCTCCCCTCGTGACCCTTCAGCAAGAGATCGTCGGCAACGCCATGCAGATGGCTGTCGTCAACCTGAACCCCGGCCAGACCGTGTACTGCGAGGCGGGGAAGTTCCTGTTCAAGACCACGAACGTGACCATGGAGACCCGCCTGAGCAGCCCGTCCGGCAACGGCAACGGCGGCGCTCCCCAGGGCGGGGGCGGCATGGGCGGCATGCTGCGCCAGGCCATGGGCACGGCCATGCAGGTCGGCCAGCGCGTCCTCGCGGGCGAGTCGCTGGCCTTCCAGTACTTCACCGCGCAGGGCGGCGAGGGCACGGTCGGCTTCGCGGGCGTCCTCCCGGGCGAGATGCGCGCCCTGGAGCTGAACGGCACGCGCGCGTGGTTCGCCGAGAAGGACGCCTTCGTCGCCGCCGAGTCCACCGTCGAATTCGGCATCGCCTTCCAGGGCGGCCGCACCGGCAGGAGCGGCGGCGAGGGCTTCGTCCTGGAGAAGTTCACCGGGTACGGCACGGTGATCATCGCCGGGGCGGGCAACTTCATCGACCTCAACCCGGCCGACTTCGGCGGCCGCATCGAGGTCGACACCGGCTGTGTCGTCGCCTTCGAGGAGGGCATCCAGTACGGCGTCCAGCGCGTCGGCGGCCTCAACCGCCAGGGGATCATGAACGCGGTCTTCGGCGGCGAGGGCCTGTCGCTGGCCACCCTGGAGGGCAACGGCCGGGTCATCCTGCAGTCCCTGACCATCGAGGGCCTCGCCAACGCCCTGAAGAAGGCGCAGGGCGGCGACAAGCAGGGGCCGACCGGCGGACTGTTCTCCACGCACGTGGGGTGAGACGGCCGACGTACGGCTTGTACGAACTCCACCGAAAATTCCTGACCGCAGATCATTCGCCCCAGCGCGCAGGTTAACTCCCCGAAAACTCATCGGACTTGAGGGGAAACTCTTCAGACTTGTCATTGACATGCCACCATCTACGCGCGTCATCATGAAGCCATGAGATTCCCCCCACGCATCACCCGCATCGGCGCCGCGGGCGCCCTCCTGTCCGCCCTCCTCGTGGGCGGCGCCGTCACCGCCACCACGGCGGACGCGGCTGCCGCGTCCGTCGGCAGCATCTGCTACAGCGACCTGCCCTCGCAGGCGTACACCACCCTCCGGCTCATCGACCAGGGTGGCCCCTTCCCGTACTCGCAGGACGGCACCGTCTTCTCCAACCGCGAAGGCGTTCTGCCCAGCCAGTCGTCCGGCTACTACCACGAGTACACGGTGAAGACCCCCGGCTCCTCCACCCGCGGTGCCCGGCGCATCGTCACCGGTGAGGAGTACGAGGAGGACTACTACACGGCGGACCACTACGCCACGTTCGACCTGATCGACTTCGGCTGCTGAAGCCGGGCATCGGGTCCTGGGGAACAGTGCGACCAGCCGGAGGTCCGTGCGGCGCTCAGCCGGACCTCCGGCTCTCCGCGGCGGCGAACAGCGCGAACGCCAGCACCACCAGGCCGGCGCTCACATAGACCTCGTAGCCGTCGAGGAAGCCGAGCCGCTGCACGAGACCCACGTGCCAGTGGGTGAACTCGTGCACCAGGCCCAGCACACCCTGCACCAGGGCGATGAATCCGATCAGTTCCAGCAACTTCTTCATGGCAGGACTCTCGCCCCGCGGTCTGCCCCCACGCATCGGCCGCGGGGCGGGTCACTGCCCGCCGGAGGACTGCGATCGGGACGCGTCGGACCGCCGAAAGTCCACAACGGCGCGACTTTGGTCGGCGACCCCGACCGCGGGGGAGCCACGCGGGCCCACGCTGCGTAGATTTGCCGACCGTGATGGGTGACGAGACGGCCGGGGTGTCGCACGAGTTCACGGTCCGCCGGTGGCTGTTCCCGTCCGCCGTGATGCACGAACTGGACCCGGACGTCGGATCCTCCGGGCGGCGGCCGCGACGCACCGCGCGCGACTGGGTCGTCGACTTCTCCTGCTTCCTGCTGGCCGTCGTCGTCGGCCTCCTGGGCGCGCAGTCCCTGCCCGACGAGCCGAACCTGCCGCACGCCCTCGCCGTCCTCGACCAGTTGCTGGGCGCACTGGCCTGTGCGGCCGTCTGGTTCCGGCGCCGGTGGCCGGTCGCGCTCGCCGTCGCGATGATCCCCGTCGGCTTCCTGTCCAACACCGCGGGCGGCGCGAGCATGGTCGTGGCGTTCACCCTCGCCGTGCACCGGCCCTTCCGGTACGTGGCCTGGATCGGCGGCGTCGACCTCGCACTGGTCCCGCTCTCCCTCTGGCTGCGCCCCGACCCGGACGTGCCGTACGCGGGCATGGTCGCGTTGACGACGCTGCTCACCGTCTCGGTCGTCAGCTGGGGCATGTTCGTGCGCGCCAAGCGGCAGCTGACGCTCAGCCTGCGCGACCGCGCCCGCCGCGCCGAGACGGAGGCGCGGCTGCGCGCCGAGCGGGCGCAGCGGCTCGCACGGGAGGCCATCGCCCGCGAGATGCACGACGTACTCGCCCACCGGCTCACCCTGCTGAGCGTCCACGCGGGAGCCCTGGAGTTCCGCCCGGACGCGCCCCGCGAGGAGGTCGCGCGGGCCGCCGGCGTGATCCGGGAGAGCGCGCACGAGGCCCTCCAGGACCTGCGGGAGATCATCGGCGTGCTGCGGGCGGGCGAGCGCGACGACGCGGGCCGGCCCCAGCCGACGCTCGCCGCGCTGGACGCCCTGGTCGCCGAGTCCCGCGAGGCCGGCATGAAGGTCACTCTCGACGGCCGGGTCACCCACCCCGCGGCCGTCCCCGCCGCCGTCGGCCGCACCGTCTACCGCATCGCCCAGGAGGCACTGACCAACGCCCGCAAGCACGCCCCCGGCACCGAGGTCACGGTGACCGTCACGGGCGCCCCCGGCGACGGCCTGGCCGTGGCGGTGCGCAACCCCGCTCCGGAGGCCGATGTCCCGCCCGTGCCGGGCTCGGGCCAGGGCCTGATCGGCCTGACGGAGCGCGCGACGCTGGCCGGGGGCCGCCTGGCACACGGGCCCACGGCGGACGGGGGGTTCGAGGTGCGGGCCCGGTTGCCGTGGGGTGAGGGGTGAGGGGTGCCGTACGACCGTGATCCGTTGCCGCACGACCGCGATCTGTTACCGCACGACCGTGATCCGTTACCGCACGACCGTGATTACGTAGGGCCCATGACTGCGATCAGACTGCTGCTCGTCGACGACGATCCGCTGGTGCGGGCGGGCCTGTCCCTCATGATGGGCGGGGCCGACGACATCGAGATCGTCGGGGAGGCCGCCGACGGCGGCGAGGTCGAGGCGCTCGTGGACCGCACCCGGCCGGACGTCGTCCTGATGGACATCCGCATGCCGTCGGTGGACGGGCTGACCGCGACCGAGCGGCTGCGCCGCCGCGAGGACGCCCCGCAGGTCGTCGTCCTCACCACCTTCCACGCCGACGAGCAGGTGTTGCGTGCCCTGCGCGCGGGCGCCGCCGGTTTCGTCCTCAAGGACACCCCGCCCGCCGAGATGGTCGACGCGGTACGGAGGGTGGCGGCCGGCGACCCCGTGCTGTCGCCCACCGTCACCCGCCAGTTGATGGAGCACGCCGCCGGTGCCCCCGCCGACACCCGTCGAGCCCGCGCGCGGGAGCGGCTCGCGGGACTCAACGACCGTGAACGCGAGGTCGCCGTAGCGGTCGGCCGCGGGCTCGCCAACGCCCAGATCGCCGCCGGACTCTTCATGAGCGTCGCCACCGTCAAGACCCATGTCTCCCGCATCCTGGCCAGACTCGGCCTCAACAACCGCGTGCAGATCGCGCTGTTGGCCTACGACGCGGGGATGCTGGACGAGGGGAGCGGGAAGGACGCGGAGGGGAGGGCCGGGCACTAGCCGGGCCGGCCACGCGTTGTCGGTTCACCGGGGCGCGCCCCGGAGGACCTCGGGACTGTCCGAGATGGGGAGGATCATGGGGCAAGTGATCGACCTGAGTGAATTCGGAGACGGGCTCCGCGAGGACCCGCATTCGGTCTACGCGCGGCTGCGGGAGCTCGGCCCCGTGCACCGCGTACGGCTCCCGGCACCCGAAGAGCTCGAGACCTGGCTCGTCGTGGGGTACGAGGAGGCACGCGCGGCGCTCGCCGACCCGCGGCTGTCCAAGGACGGCGGCAGATTCGGGGTCCGCTTCTTCGACGAGGAGCTCATCGGCAAGCACCTCCTGCTCGCCGACCCGCCGCAGCACACGCGTCTGCGCGGGCTCATCACGCGCGCGTTCACCATGCGCCGGGTGGAGGAACTGCGCCCGAGGATTCAGCAGATCACCGACCGACTGCTCGACGAGATGCTCCCGCACGGCCGCGCCGACCTCATCGATGCCCTCGCCTACCCGCTGCCGATCACCGTGATCTGCGAACTGCTCGGCGTCCCCGAGCTGGACCGCGCGGAGTTCCGGAAGCTGTCCACGGAGACGGTCGCACCGACCAGCGCGGAGAGCGAGTACGAGGCCTTCGTCGGGCTCGCCGACTACCTCACCGAGCTGATCGAGGACAAGCGCAGCGCCGGTCCCAGCGACGACCTGCTCAGCGACCTGATCCGCACCACCGCCGAGGACGGCGACCGGCTCTCCCCGCAGGAACTGCGCGGCATGGCCTTCATCCTGCTGATCGCCGGCCACGAGACCACCGTCAACCTCATCGGCAACACGGTCCTCGCCCTGCTCGGCCACCCCGACCAACTGGCCGCCCTGCGTGCCGACATGACGCTCCTCGACGCCGCGATCGAGGAGTCGCTGCGCTACCAGGGGCCGGTGGAGAACGCGACGTACAGATACGCCGTGGAACCACTGGACATCGCGGGGACGGCCGTCGCGCAGGGCGACATCGTGCTGGTCACGCTCAGCGCGGCCGACCGCGACGCGACCCGTTACGCCGACCCCGTCCGCTTCGACATCCGCCGCGACACCCGTGGCCACCTGGCCTTCGGGCACGGCATCCACTTCTGCCTGGGCGCACCCCTGGCCCGCCTGGAGGCCCGCACGGCTCTCCGCTCCCTCCTGGAGCGCGCCCCGGCCCTCGCCCTGGACGGCGCACCCGGTGACTGGCTGCCGGGCATGCTGATGCGGGGGGTGCGGAGCCTGCCGGTGCGTTGGTAGGGGCACGGAGAGGCACCCGGTCGCCGGTCAGCCGAGCGCCGGCCGGGTGCCGTCCGGTATCTCCGCCAGCCGTACCGGTCTGCGCTCCCGGCGGGACACTTCGCAGGCCTCGGCGACGCGCAGGGCCTGGAGCGCCTCGCCGCCGTCGCAGGGGTTGGCCCGCCCGCCGCGCAGGACCTCCACGAAGGCGCACAGTTCGGCCTCGTACGCGGGCCCGAACCGCTCCAGGAACCCGGTCCACGGCTTGTCCGCGGCGGGCGGCCCGGTCGGCTCGGTCGAGGCGACCGGCGTACGGTCGTCCAGGCCCACCACGACCGTGTCCAGCTCCCCGGCGAGCTCCATCCGGACGTCGTAGCCGGCCCCGTTCAGCCGCGTCGCCGTCGCCGTGGCCAGTGTGCCGTCGTCGAGCGTGAGGACGGCCGCGCCCGTGTCGACGTCCCCCGCCTCACGGAACATCCTGGGGCCGGCGTCCGACCCGGTCGCGTACACGTCGACGATCTCGCGTCCCGTCACCCAGCGCAGCACGTCGAAGTCGTGGATCAGGGTGTCCCGGAACAGCCCGCCGGACAGCGGCAGCCAATCGGCCGGGGGAGGGGACTGGTCGCAGGTCAGCGCCCGGATCGTGTGCAGCCGCCCGAGCCGCCCCGAGCGCACCGCCTCCCGCGCACCGGCGTAGCCCGGGTCGAAACGCCGCTGGAACCCCATCTGCAGGACCGTGCCGGCGGCCTCGACCTCGGCGAGCGCCTGCAGCGTGCCGGGCACGTCGAGGGCGATCGGCTTCTCGCAGAAGACCGGGAGCCCGGACCGCGCCGCCCGGCCGATCAGTTCGGCGTGCGCCGAGGTCGCCGTGGTGATCACCACGGCGTCCACGCCCCACTTGAAGATCTCGTCCACCCCCGGCGCCGCCGTCTCCCCCAGACGGTGCGCGAGCTCCTGGGCCCGTGCCGGATCGGCGTCCGTGAGGATCAGTGACCCGACCTCGCGATGGCGGCTGAGCGTGTTCGCATGAATGGTGCCTATGCGGCCCGTACCGATGACCCCGATGCGCATGGAAACAAAGTGAGGGCCCACCCCGCACGCTGTCAATGCGTATGTCCGGACAATCGAACTACACAACTTCCCGTCAACCATTCACGGAGCTACGCTCGGGCCGTGCCGAAACCAGCAGTGGACCCGACCGTAGCGCTCGACCTCAGAGTGGACCGGAACTCACCGGTGCCGTTGTACTTCCAGCTGTCCCAGCAGCTGGAGGCCGCGATCGAGCACGGAGACCTCACTCCCGGCAGCCTCCTGGGCAACGAGATCGAGCTCGCCGCGCGGCTAGGCCTGTCCCGGCCCACCGTCCGCCAGGCCATCCAGTCCCTAGTGGACAAGGGTCTCCTCGTCCGCCGCCGCGGGGTCGGCACGCAGGTCGTGCACAGCCAGGTCAAGCGCCCGCTGGAGCTCAGCAGCCTCTACGACGACCTGGAGGCGGCCGGTCAGCGCCCCGCCACCAAGGTCCTGGTCAACACCGTCGTCCCGGCGACCGCCGAGGTCGCGGCCGCGCTCGGGGTCGCCGAGGGCGGCGAGGTGCACCGCATCGAGCGGCTGCGCCTGGCCCACGGCGAGCCGATGGCGTACCTGGTCAACTATCTGCCGCCCGGCCTGCTCGACCTGGACACCGCGCAGCTGGAGGCCACCGGCCTGTACCGGATGATGCGGTCCGCCGGTATCACCCTGCACAGCGCCCGGCAGTCCATCGGCGCCCGGGGTGCCACGGCCGCCGAGGCCGAGCGGCTCGCCGAGGAGGAGGGCGCCCCGCTGCTCACCATGCAGCGCACCACCTTCGACGACACGGGCCGCGCGGTCGAGTTCGGCGACCACACCTACCGCCCGACCCGCTACTCGTTCGAGTTCCAGTTGCTCGTGCGGCCCTGAAGGCCGCCCGACGCGCCCCGACGTACGGCCTGATGCGTCGTAATGTCCGGACAATGTGAAGGATGTGCTCGCCCCCGCCACCGCCCCTGCCACCGTCCTCGCCGTCGCGGCCGCGCCGCGTGGGCGCGACCGGCCACGGCGCACCCGCGGTCGGCAAAGATCGGGTATCCCCCTTCGCTCCCCTGCACGGCACCCCACCTCCCGGTGAGGCAGAATCGAGCCCGATGAGCACCTACCGCGACCTCACCGCCCCCATCGGCTCCCGCCGGGCCCCGGTCCTGCGTACCGTGGGCACCCGGGAACGCCGGTCACACCTGACCGCGCCCCGCGTGCCGACGGTCGGCATCGACATCGGCGGCACCAAGGTCATGGCGGGCGTCGTGGACGCCGACGGCAACATCCTCGAGAAGGTCCGCACCGAGACCCCGGACAAGTCGAAGAGTCCGAAGGTCGTCGAGGACACCATCGTCGAACTCGTCCTGGACCTCTCCGACCGGCACGACGTCCACGCGGTCGGCATCGGCGCGGCCGGCTGGGTCGACGCCGACCGCAACCGCGTGCTGTTCGCGCCCCACCTGTCGTGGCGCAACGAGCCGCTGCGGGACCGCCTCTCCGGCCGCCTCTCCGTCCCGGTCCTGGTGGACAACGACGCCAACACGGCCGCCTGGGCGGAGTGGCGGTTCGGCGCCGGGCGTGGCGAGGACCACCTCGTCATGATCACGCTGGGCACCGGCATCGGCGGCGCGATCCTGGAGGACGGCCAGGTCAAGCGCGGCAAGTTCGGTGTCGCCGGTGAGTTCGGTCATATGCAGGTCGTGCCCGGCGGCCACCGCTGCCCGTGCGGCAACCGCGGCTGCTGGGAGCAGTACAGCTCCGGCAACGCCCTCGTGCGCGAGGCCAGGGAGCTGGCCGCCGCCGACTCACCGGTGGCGTACGGGATCATCGAGCACGTCAAGGGCAACGTCGCCGACATCACAGGGCCGATGATCACGGAACTCGCCCGCGAGGGCGACGCCATGTGCATCGAGCTGCTCCAGGACATCGGCCAGTGGCTCGGCGTCGGCATCGCGAACCTCGCCGCCGCCCTGGACCCGTCCTGCTTCGTGATCGGCGGCGGTGTCAGCGCGGCCGACGACCTGCTGATCGGCCCCGCGCGGGACGCCTTCAAGCGCCACCTCACCGGCCGCGGCTACCGCCCCGAGGCCCGTATCACCCGCGCGCAGCTCGGCCCCGAGGCCGGCATGGTCGGCGCCGCCGACCTCGCCCGCCTGGTCGCCCGCCGCTTCCGGCGCGCCAAGCGACGCCGGGTGGAGCGGTACGAGCGCTACGAGCGGTACGCGGAGGCCCGCCGTACCCAGGACACGGCATGACCGCGTCCCTGCCCCGTCAGGCCGCGCCCCCGGACGAGCCGCGCCGCCCGGAGAACCCGCGTCACAAGGCCCGGCGCAGGGCGCTCACCCTGCTGATCATCGTGCTGCTCATCGGCGTCCCCGCGGGCTACCTGGTGATCTCCGCCAACCAGAGCCGCAACAGCGGCAAGGACAAGGAGCAGAAGTACTCGGCGACCGGCCTCACCGCGGGCTGGCCGTCGAAGGTGCAGCGCCGGCTGTACCAGGTGCCGGTCCCGCACCCGGCCGACGAGATCGCCTACTACGAGACGAACAACTGGAAGACCAGCCGTCTCTACGTGCAGTTCCGCACCAACAGTGCCGGACTGGACAGCTTCCTCGAGGGCATGGGCATCAGACGGGACGAGCTGAAGAAGGACGACATCGCCATCGGCACCCGCGACCAGAAGATCACCGGCTGGAGCTTCACCGGCCCCGGCCCGTGGTGGGGCCTGGCCCACCGGCAGAAGAACCCGGCGCCGACCCAGGACGTGGTCGTGAACCTGGCCGATCCGAACTTCCCGATGGTGTACGTCGTCTCCCGCACGGTCCCCTGACGGCGCGGGCCCCTGTCGGTCGCCGGGGCCGGTTGTCAGACCCCGCCCGTACAGTCGAAGACATCTGACTCGAGGCACGGGCGGGAGGTGGCAGGACGTATGGGCGGCACGGCTGCGGTGGCCGGGCGCACGGAGGAGACCGGGACGCCAGGGGAGACCGGGACGGCGGGGGAGCGCGTCCCGGTGCGGCTCGCGGCCGTCTACCTGCCCGCGCCCCTCCCGCGCGAGGGCCGGATCGCCTTCTGGGACCCCGACGGGGGACCACTGACCGTCGACGGCGAGGAGCTGACCGTCGTACGACGGCACGGCGCGGGCGTGCGCCGCAGGAAGGTGCCCGCGCTGTCCCTGCCGCTCGACGAGGCCCTCCCGGTGCTCGTGCGGGCCCGGCGCGACCCGGCCGCCCACCCGGCCACGGCGTGCTGGGGCGCCGCCGCCCTGCACGCGCTGCGGCTCGCCGCCCGCGGCCGCCTGCTGCCCGGCCTGACCCCCACCGGGCACGACGCCTGGCGCGCCGGCCCCCTGGAGCCCGACGACATCGCCCATCTGCGCGCGGTCGCCGCGGCCCTACCCGCCGAGGGCCACGCCGTACCCCTGCCCGGCCCCGGCCCGCTGC
Source organism: Streptomyces sp. NPDC086549 (assembly GCF_044746205.1). Lineage (NCBI taxonomy): Bacteria > Bacillati > Actinomycetota > Actinomycetes > Kitasatosporales > Streptomycetaceae > Streptomyces > Streptomyces sp. NPDC086549. The sequence goes on from NZ_JBIVBS010000003.1 coordinate 187,188, forward strand.
TGCTGCCCGACCCGGAAGCGCTGGTGCGCTCCTTCCTGGACGCGGTCGCGGACACCCTGCCGCGCACCCCGGCCGCCCCCTACACCTCCGGGAAGCCCTTCGCCGCCCGCGAGCCCCAGCGGCTGCCCCACGCGCACGAGTGGGCCGCGGAGGTCGCCGCCGGGATGGACGCGGGCGTGCGGATCTCGCTCCGCCTCGACCTCTCCGCGCACGACCTGTTCGACGCCGGCGCGGGCGGCGACGGGACGCGCGGCGCGGGAGCGGCGATCGTCCAGGTGCACAGCCTCGCCGACCCCACCCTCGTGGCCGACGCGGCGGCCCTGTGGGCGGGGGACGCCAACGCGGCGTTCGGCCCCCGCGCGCGCGTCGACGCGGCACTGGCCGTGCGCCGCGCCGCTCGCGTGTGGGCGCCGCTGGACCGGCTCCGCGAGCAGGACGTGCCCGACGTACTGGCCCTGTCCGAGCAGGAGCTGGGCGAACTGCTCGGCGTGGCGGCCACCCGGCTCGCCGCGGCCGGGGTCGCCGTGCACTGGCCCAGGGACCTGGCGCAGGACCTGAGCGCGGCCGCGGTGGTACGGCCCGCGCCGGGCTCGGCGACCGACGGCACCGGCTTCTTCGAGAGCGAGGAACTGCTCCAGTTCCGCTGGCAGCTGGCCCTGGGCGGCGACCCGCTCACCGACGCCGAGATGGACGCGCTCGCCGAGGCCCACCGGCCGGTCGTCCGGCTGCGCGACCGCTGGGTGCTCGTCGACCCGGCCCTCGTCCGCAAGGCCCGCAGACGCGAACTGGGCCTGCTCGACCCGGTCGACGCGCTGTCCGTCGCGCTCACCGGCAGCGCGGAGATCGACGGCGAGACCGTCGAGGCCGTGCCGGCCGGCGCGCTGGCCGCCCTGCGCGACCGCCTGACGGCCGGGCTCCGGCCGGCCGAGCCGCCCGCCGGCCTGCACGCCACCCTCCGCGACTACCAGCTCCGCGGACTGGCCTGGCTCGACCTGATGACCTCCCTCGGCCTGGGCGGCTGCCTCGCCGACGACATGGGGCTCGGCAAGACGATCACGGTCATCGCCCTGCACCTCAAGCGGGCCCGCGAGGAGCCCACCCTGGTGGTCTGCCCGGCGTCCCTGCTCGGCAACTGGCAGCGGGAGATCGCCCGCTTCGCCCCCGGCGTCCCTGTCCGCCGCTTCCACGGCCCGGACCGCACCCTGGACGACCTGGACGGCGGCTTCGTCCTCACGACGTACGGCACGATGCGGTCGACGGCCGCGCGGCTGGCCGAGCAGCCCTGGGGCATGGTGATCGCGGACGAGGCGCAGCACGTCAAGAACCCGTACTCGGCGACGGCGAAGGCACTGCGCACGATCCCGTCCCCCGCGCGCGTGGCCCTGACCGGCACCCCGGTGGAGAACAACCTGTCCGAACTGTGGGCCCTGCTGGACTGGACGACCCCCGGACTGCTGGGCCCCCTCAAGTCCTTCCGCGCCCGGCACGCGCGCGCGGTGGAGAACGGTGCGGCCGACGAGAACAGCGAAGCGGTGACCCGGCTGGCCCGCCTCGTGCGCCCCTTCCTGCTGCGCCGCAAGAAGTCCGATCCCGGCATCGTCCCGGAGCTGCCGCCCAAGACGGAGACCGACCACCCGGTCCCGCTCACCCGTGAACAGGCCGCGCTGTACGAGGCGGTGGTGCGGGAGTCGCTGCTGGCCATCGAGACGGCGGACGGCATCGCGCGCCGGGGCCTGGTACTGAAGCTCCTGGGCGCGCTCAAGCAGATCTGCGACCACCCCGCGCTCTACCTCAAGGAGGAGGCGCACGGCGACCGGCTGTCCGCCCGCTCCGGCAAACTCGCCCTGCTCGACGAGCTGCTGGACACCCTGCTGTCCGAGGACGGCTCGGCGCTCGTCTTCACGCAGTACGTCGGGATGGCCCGTCTCATCGCCTCCCACCTCTCCGCCCGCGCGGTCCCCGTGGACCTCCTGCACGGCGGCACGCCGGTTCCGGAGCGTGAACGCATGGTGGACCGGTTCCAGAGCGGGCGGACGCCCGTCCTGATCCTGTCCCTGAAGGCCGCGGGCACGGGCCTGAACCTCACCCGTGCGGGCCATGTCATCCACTTCGACCGCTGGTGGAACCCGGCGGTCGAGGAGCAGGCCACCGACCGTGCCTACCGCATCGGCCAGACCCAGCCGGTCCAGGTCCACCGGCTGGTCACCGAGGGCACGGTCGAGGACCGCATCGCCGAGATGCTGGCAGCCAAGCGCGCCCTGGCCGACGCGATCCTCGGTTCCGGCGAGGCGGCCCTCACGGAACTGACGGACCGGGAGCTGTCCGACCTGGTGTCGCTGCGGAGGTCGTCGTGACCGGGGCGGGCGGGCTGTCGCGGGGGACGTCCGGGGAGCCACGCCCCGGTGACGTGGCGCGCCGGGCGCTGCGGGACGCGCGGGACCGGGCGAACAGGCTGCGGGAGGGCTCGGACGAGGGGGCGGCGGAAACTCCCGAGGGCACGGCCGGGGCCGGGGAACCGGTGTCCGAGGGAACGGCCGGGGCTGGGGGACCGGTGTTCGAGGGAACGGCAGGGGCTGGGGGACAGGCTGCCGAGGCACCGGCAGGGGCTGGGGGACAGGCTGCCGAGGCACCGGCAGGGGCTGGGGGACAGGCTGCCGAGGGTGAGGCCGCGGAGCCGCAGCTGTCCTCCGAGCGCGCGGAGCGAGCCGGGGGACCGGCGGCGAGGGGCAGGGCCGAGGGCGGCACGGTGGAGACCCCCGTCGTCGGTGGACCCCGGCCCGGTGACGCCGCGCGGGCGGCACTCCGGTCGGCCGTGTCCGCCCGCCGCGCTTCGGGGGCGGGCCCCGACGACGCTGCCGGGTCCCGTCGTGTCGACACCGACGACGCTGCCGGGTCCCGTCGTGTCGACACCGGTGACGCTGCCGGGTCCCGTGGAGTCGACACCGGTGACGCTGCCGGGTCCCGTGGCGTCGAGGTCGGTGCGGCGGCGGGCGCCGCGGCCGGCGCGGACGAGACCGGTGACCGACCCGCTCCGCGGGACGCTCCCGGTGCTCGTGGTGCGGCCCGGACCGGAGGGCGTCCCGGGGACGCGGCGCGCGAGGCCCTGCGAGCCGCGCGCCGGGAGAGCGTGAAGGCAGAAGCGGACGCCGTGTCCCCAGGGGGAGCGGACACCGCACGCCGCCCGGTCTCCTCGGCCCGCTCCGCGTTTTCCTCTTCAAGTCCGTCACGCCCGTCACGCCTGTCGCGACCCGAGCCGTCCGCTTCCCGTGCCGGCGGGGGCGCCGCAGCGGGCCGCGGTGTGGACCGGGCCCGAGTTGCCCGTGACATACGGGAGTTCCTCTCGGGCGCGTTCCGGATGCCGTCGGCGACCGATGGCCCGGGGGAGGGGGCCGAGGCCCACGCCCAGGAGAGTCAGGGCACTTCGGCAACCTTCACCGGCGCCCCGACGCACGCGGCCGACGCGCTGTCGCACCCCGCGGCCCCGAGCACCATTTCCGCGGAGGCTCCGGCACCCCCGCCCGTCCCCCGCACGATGGCGACCCCCCACCGCGACGGCGAACTCCGCCGCACCTTCCCCGCGTTCCGGCCCCGGACGCCGAAGGAGGGCGCGGGCTTCGCCGACACCTGGTGGGGCAACGCCTGGGTCGACGCGCTGGAGCGGGGCGCGCTGGATGTGAAACGGCTGGCCCGTGGGCGTGGGTACGCGGAGCGGGGGCAGGTGGACGCCATCACCGTGACGCCGGGGCTCGTCCTCGCGTACGTGCAGGGCAGCCGGCCGCGGCCGTACCGCGTGCAGGTCCGGCTGCGCACCCTCGGCGAGGCCGACTGGGACCGGTTCCTGGACGCGGCCGCCGACCGGCCCGGCCACATCGCCGCACTGCTCGACAGGGAGCTGCCGCAGTCCCTCGCCGACTGCGGAGTCCCCCTCCTGCCCGGCCCCGGAGACCTCGAACCGCGCTGCAGCTGCCCAGACTCCGGCCACCCCTGCAAGCACGCCGCCGCCCTCTGCTACCAGACGGCACGCCTGCTCGACGCGGACCCCTTCGTGCTGCTCCTGCTGCGCGGCCGCGGTGAGCGCGAGCTGCTCGACGCGCTGTCCCGCCGCAATGCCGCCCGTGCGGCCCGCGCCGCGCAGGAACAGGGACCGGCCCCCCTTCCCGGCGTACGCGCGTCCGAAGCCCTCGCACCGCGTCGACTGCCGTCCCTCCCGGCGCCGCTGCCACCACCCCTGCATCCGGAACAGCCCCCGGTGTATCCGGCGGCTCCGGACGGCCCCGACCCGTTCGCCCTGGACCAGCTGGCGACGGATGCAGCCACCCGCGCGCACGCGCTGCTCGGCACCGGACGTGACCCGGTGGGCGAGCTGACACTGTGGCAGGACGCGGTGCGCCTCGCCGCGGCCCGCCCCGGTTCCGGCCTGACCGCGGGCACCCGCGCCCTCTACTCCTCGCTCGCCTCGGCCGCCGGACGGACCCCGGCCGAGCTGGCGCGCGCGGTGGCCGCCTGGCGGCAGGGCGGGCTCGACGGACTCGGCGTCCTGGAGGAGCCCTGGGACCCGCCCGCGGGCCGTTTCGACCGGGCCAGACCGCTGCTCCTGGCCGCCGACCTCCCGGCGTTCCGCCCCTGGCGCAACCGCCTCACCCACCCCCGGGGCCACGTCCAGCTCCGCCTGGGCCGCGACGGCCTGTGGTACGCGTACGAGTCGGAACCGGGGCAGGACGACTGGTGGCCCCGGGGCACGCCGGACCTGGACCCGGTGGGCGCGCTGACGGGACTGGACACGCCGGACGCCCTGTGACACGGCCCCCGCCCGGCCTTGGACCCAACCGTTCCCGAAAATAGACAAGTAACTTGGCAAAGTTTCTTGTCGAGTATTACGCTGCGCTTCATGAACACAGACCACGCCCGGCAGCAGTCCGCCGCGACCGCGGAGCGTCTCAACGACGCGATGAAGCGGCTGCGGGCACGCCTGCGGGCGGAATCGGGGCAGCACGCGACGGGCCTGACCCCCACGCAGCTCAGCGTGCTGGCGAGCGTGGTGCGGGAGGGCCCGGTCACCGCGGCCCGGCTCGCCTCGCTGGAGCACGTCAGCCCGCAGTCCATCGCGCAGAGCCTGGCGGTGCTCAAGGCCGCCGGCCTGGTCCACGGCGAGCCCGATCCGCAGGACGGCCGCAAGAAGCTGATGAGCCCCGACCCGTCGGCTACCGACCTGGTCGGGAGGCTGCTCCAGGGACGCGCCGTGTTCCTGGCACGGGCCATCGACCGGGTCGTCGCCCCCGGCGAGCGCCAGGACGTCGAGAAGGCCATCGAGTTGCTCGAACGCCTCGCCGCGGACGACCTGAGCGACGGCGGCATATGAGGACGACCCCGGCCCGGACCGAGGCGCCGGCGCACGACCTCGCACGACGGCCCTTCTCGTGGTCCTTCACCACGCCCCTCTACGTGGGCTCCAGCCTCAACCCGGTCAACAGCTCCATCATCGCGACCGGCCTGGTGCCGATCGCCGCCGACCTGCACGTCTCGATGGGCAGCACGGCCGTGCTGGTCTCCTCGCTCTACCTGGCCAGCGCCGTCGCGCAGCCCACGGCGGGCAAGCTGGCGGAGGTGCTCGGCGCACGCCGGATCTTCCTCTCGGGCATCGTGCTGGTGCTGCTCGGAGGTGTGGTCGGCGGCCTCGGCCAGAACCTGGCGATGCTGACCGTCGCCCGGGTACTGATCGGCATCGGCACCTCAGCCGGATTCCCCTGCGCCATGGTGCTGATCCGGCGCCGCGCCGAGGAGGCCGGTCTCGACGCTCCACCGGGCGGTGTGCTCGGCGGCATCGCGATCGCGGGCATGGCCACCGCCGCCGTCGGCCCGCCGGTCGGTGGACTGCTGGTGGGTGCCGCGGGCTGGCGCTGGGCCTTCCTGATCAACATCCCCGTCACCGTCATCGCGCTGGCCATGGCAGCCCGTTGGCTGCCCGGGGACGCCGGACTCGACCGCGCGCACAGCGGCTTCCGCCGGGTCGCCGACCGGATCGACCTGCCCGGCATCCTCGGCTTCGCGGTGTCCATGAGCGCACTGGTCGTCTTCCTGATGCGCCTGCCCCACCCCGAGTGGATCGCTCTGGCCGTCTTCGTCCTCACCGCGGTGCCCACGGTCGTGTGGGAGCTGCGGAAGGCCACGCCCTTCTTCGACTTCCGTGGGCTGGCCGCCAACGGCGCCCTCGCCCGCACCTATCTGCGCCAGGCCCTCACCCTGCTCGGCGTCTACTCCGTGATGTACGGCATGACCCAGTGGATGGAGGCCGGGCACGGACTGTCCACCCTGACTGCGGGACTCCTGCTGCTGCCGATGGGCGCCGTCTCCGCGCTGCTCTCGCGCCCGCTCGCCCGGCGCAATCTGGTGCGCGGGCCGCTGATCGCCTCGGCGGTGACCATGCTGCTCGGCTCGGTCGGCATCATGCTGCTGACCTCGCACAGCCCGGCGCTCGTGATCGTGCTGGTCTCCCTGATCTTCGGCGTCACGTCCGCCGCCACCACGGTCGGCAACCAGACCGCCCTCTACCTCGCGGCACCGCCCGAGCAGATCGGCACGGCCTCGGGACTGTTCCGGACCTTCGGATACCTCGGAACGATCACCTCCGCCGTGATCGGCAGCGCCGTCTTCCGCGACGGCGCGAGCGACCACGGCCTGCACACTCTCGGCCTGGTGCTGGTCGCGGCGGGCCTCGCAGTCCTGCTGCTGACCGTCCTCGACCGCGACCTGATGAGCGGTCGCGCGAACCGGCCGGCCGGCTCGCCCGGCACCACCGGGAACACCACGACCGACACCCCCACCACGAACACCCCCGTCAAGGAGAACCCCGCGTGAGCACCTCCGCCCTCCCCACGATCGACCCCGAACGCACGGCCCTGCTGGCCATGGACTTCCAGAACGGGATCGTCCCGATCGCGCCCGACTCCGACGCACTCGTCGAGCGGGTCAAGGGCGCCATCGCCGACGTCCGTGCCGCCGGCGGCACCATCGGCTACGTCCGTGTCGCCTTCACCGAGGACGACTGGGCGGCGGTTCCGGAGACCAACAAGACCTTCAGTGCGGTCGCCGCCGCGAAGCTGATGCACCACGAGGACGCCGCCACCCAGGTCGACGCCCGCATAGCCCCCGAGAACGGCGACATCGTCGTACGCAAGATCCGCTTCGGGTCCGGCTCCACCACCGACCTCCACCAGCAGCTGCGCGAGCGGGGTATCGACACCCTGATCCTCGCCGGGATCAGCACCGGCGGCGTCGTGCTGTCCACGCTCAACGAGGCCGCCGACCGCGACTACCGGGTCTACGTCCTGTCCGACGGCGTCGCCGACCCGGACCCGGAGATCCACCGGGTGCTGGTCGAGAAGGTGTTCCCGTCCCGGGCGCACCTCCTCGACACCGCCGCCCTGCGCGACCTCCTGCGGTCCGCCTGACACGACAGCCCCCGTTGGCCCTGGCCACCGGGGGCTTTGTCATCGGCCGGTGAGGGCACCGGTCGACAGCTGTCATCTGCGGGGCATCTGTCATCCGCGGGTCAGCTGCGGGGGTCGAAATGCGGCAAAGCTGCTAATATGCAGCTGTCAAATAGATGTGAAGTCCAGGCGTCGGAAATCACCGACGACGGCCGCGTGCTCGACCCGAACGGCCGTCCCGAGGACGTACGCCGACCAGCCGGCCGCCCCGCACGGTGTCGTCGCCGGCGACCGCAACGCTCCCGAGGACGGGGACGCTCGACGACCGACAGCCGGCCGGCGCTCCGACCCCGCCTCCGCTGGACCGGAAGACCCCGGTACGTACGTCGCAGCTCGGGCCGTTGCGTACGAAGGGACAAGGCCATGTCCCAGCCGGCCATTCGGTCCCGTGTCGCCGTCGGGGACACGTCGATCGCCTTTCTCCCCGACGGTTCCGGAGCCCACAACCCCGACGTCCTGTTTCCCGGTGTGGACTGGACGACGCGCCCCGGCTATCTGGAGGACGGGCAGCTCGTCCTCTCCTTCGGATCCTTCCTGATCAGGGCCGGAGGGCGGAAGATCCTCGTGGATCTCGTCGTGGGCGCCACCCCATAGGGGGTGATGCCGACGTCCTACGGCCGCAGCACGACGGCGACGGCCAGGGCGAGCTTGTCCACGAATTCCGGACGGTCGGCGACGCGGTGCTTCCAACCCTCGCCGGCGGCGGCCAGTACCTCGGCGATCTGCCGCGGCGTGATGGTGCCGGCCGGCCGGCCGGAGGCGGCGATGGCCTCGGCCAGCGCGTCGTGGAAGGCACCCCGGTAGTCGTCGTACAAGCTGTCGAGCTTTGCCGTGCCCTGCTCCAGCAGCTCGTCGACGCCCTCGTTGAGGTGCGTACCGACGTAACGGCCCAGATTGGCGTCGAGTGCGGCCACCAGGCGCGAGTCGAGGTCCGCGTCGGGTGCGGTCAGCGCCGTACGGACGTCGTCCAGGGCCTTGTCCAGCTCCTGCCGCATGGTCGCGCGGAACAGTTCCTCCTTGCTGGAGAAGAGGAAGTACAGCCCCGGCCGGGAAATGTCCGCGGCCCGGGCCACGGCGTCCATCGACGTCTTGCGATAGCCGAAGGTGGCGAAAACGGTCAGCGCCGCCGCAAGCACCTGCTCACGGCGCTGGGCGTCTCCTCTGGGTGTTGACATAGGCGCACTATACAGAGTGAGCATGCTATACAGTATTTGTCGTTCCTGTTTAGTGCGGCGAGAGGCCGTACGCCGAAAGAGAGCATCATGAGCAAGACAGTTCTGATCACCGGAGCCTCGACCGGCATGGGCGAGGCGATCACCTTCCAGTACGCCGAGCGCGGCTGGAACGTCGTGGCCACCATGCGTGACACGACCAAGGCCAACCCTGCCTTCGCCGACCTCGCCAACGTCCTGGTCACCCGCCTGGACGTCACCGACCGCGCGGGCATCGAGACGGCCGTCGAGGAAGCGCTCGACCGCTTCGGCGCCATCGACGCCCTCGTCAACGCCGCCGGCTACGGGCAGGTCGGCGCCGTCGAGGAAGTCGGCCCCGACCAGCTGCGCGACCAGTTCGAGACCAACGTGGTGGGCCTCGTCCAGGTGATCCAGGTCGTGCTCCCGCACATGCGGGAACGCGGCTTTGGCCACATCCTCAACATCGGCTCCATGGGCGGCCACGTCAGCCTGCCCACGATGGCCGTGTACTGCGCCTCCAAGAGCGCCGTGCAGAACCTGACCGAGGGGCTGGCCGCGGAGGTCGGCCCGCTGGGCATCCGCGTCACCCTGGTCGAGCCGGCGGGCTTCAACACCGGGTTCGCGAACAACTCGAAGCTCCCCGCCACGTCGATCCCCGCCTACGCGCCCGCCTACACGACCATGGCTGCATTCGACTCGCAGGCGGTCAGGGGTGACCTCGTCAAGTCCATGGCGGCCGTTGCCGACATCACGGGCATCGACGAGCCCCCGCTTCACCTGGCCGTGGCCACCGCCGGCCTGGAGATGGTGCGGGGCCGCTTCGCCGAGCTGATGGACGAGTACACCCGCTGGGAACCGCTCACGGCCGGCACCGACTGACGGCGACACCCCGCGGTACCGCTCGCGGACGCCCCCCAGTGGGCCGGCGCCACCGGACCGCCTCCATCCGGAAGCGTCGGCCCCGGGCGGTACGACCGGACCCCGGACCCGGGACAGGAACCGCCGGGTTCCCTCGGCACCACATGGCACATGTCGTGGAAACCGTCCACGGGCGTCCAGTTGATCCAGGGTGAGCGCGTAAGTCCAGTTCAGAGCCTTGTGACGTGAGTGCGTCCGCGGGGTTGGTGACCCGCCTGCGATCGCTCGTGACACGTGATGGCCCCCGTCGGCCTGCTCCGGCGGGGGGCCTGCGACTACAGGGCGCAATGGTTCGCACGGATCTCGCTCGCTTGCTCTTTGATCTGCCGGCGACGACTCAAAAGGGCTGCTGCGTAGTCACGGGACGCGCTCGACGCACTCTTCAAGGCCGGCGAATGCTCAGCTACTCGGTGATGCGCTTCTGCTTCCAGCCCCGTTCCCCGAGGCGCCGTATGCGCCAGCTCGGCAGCGGGTGACGTGATCGTGTTACGAGCTCCAGAGCAGAGTATCGCCGTATCCGTCGACGAACTCCTTGTAGTCCGCGGGAAGTTCGCGGCCGAGCTACTTCTCTACGGAACGCCACGTCTCAGGAGGCGCGGGTCGCAGGCGTTCTGGTGGACCCAGGAGGGAGGTCAGGGTCGACGAGGGCATGGGGACGTCATTTCCATGTGCAGCGACCGTCACATTCCGCGGGGCGGCCCGTACCGCTTCTCGGGCCGCTCACCCGGTGCCATGGGCAGGTCTTCGGATCTCGTTGCAGGTGAGTGGGATCAGCTCACCTGGCCCGGGGTGGTGGGCGTGTTCGTCGGCGCGAACGACGGCGAGGAAGGCGTGGGTGAGCATGGCGAGGGTGACCCAGCGGCTCCAGGACGGGTAGCGGCGGACCTGTTGCTCATCGAGCCCGGCCAGGCCCTTCTCGGCCTGGAAGGTTTCCTCCACCCGCCACCTGGAACCAGCCGTCTTGACCAGGGTGCTCAGCGGGACCGGCAAGGTGGAATGGCAGCGGTAGTAGGCGAGTTCACCAGTGGTGCGGTTGCGCCGGATCAGCAGCTGAACTGGTGCTGACCAACCGCCGCTCGGTCCTCGGCGACGCCGCCAGCGGCCCGCGCCATCGCATCGCCGCCACCGTCGTCGTCGGCGTCGGTGGCATGTCCACCATCCTGCTCGTGCAGACGGTGCTCGGCTGGTTCGGGCTCGGCTGATCGTTCCTCCGACCCGGCTGCACCGTCGGACATCACGGTGTCCGGTCCGCGGCCCAGCGCACCCTGCGGGGCATCCACTTGGCCTACGTCGCGCCGAGCCTGGACGAGCGAGCCGGCCCGGCGAGGGTTGCGCGGGCTTGCGCGGGACACTCCGTGGCGACGAACAGCCGCTCGGCCCGCGTCTTTATCCCTTTCGCGTCCGTTGGGGAACGCAGAGGAGTCTGCAGCCCTCCTTCTGAATGAAGGAGACCGCACAGGCAAGCAAACCGGGGATCGAGTGGTATGGGTTTGACCAGCGAGACGACCGTGTACGTAATGGCGGCTCTGGCCGCCATCTGTGTGGCGCTGCTGGTATGGCTGTGGCCACGGTTGGCCAAGCAGGGGCTGCGTCACGTGCTCGGACGGCTCGGGGCCATCGGGGTGACCCAGGTGGCGATCATCGCGGCCTTCGCGTGCTGGCTGAACTCGTCGTATCAGTTCTTCGGATCGTGGGGCGAACTCTTCGGTCACGTCGAGACGGCCCCCGTCGGCATCACCCAGGCGGGAGCCGGCAACGGCGACGGAACGGTGAACGGCGTCGCCGTGAAGGGGGCGCTGGTACAGCCCGCCTCCGACGAGCAGTTGAGCCGGGTCAGCGGACTGCCCACCGGCCCCGCCGCGGTGAACGGGCGAGTGGAGTCGGTGAAGGTCATCGGCCGCCGCACCGGCGTGGTCGACCCGGCATTCGTCTACCTGCCACCGCAGTACTTCCAGAAGGCGTACCACCGCCAGCGCTTCCCCGTGATCGTCGTGCTCAGCGGCTACCCGGGCAGCATCTTCAACCTCGCGCAGCATCTGCGTGTGTCGCAGACCGCCGGAGAGCTGCAGAAGAACGGCCAGATGCAGCCCACCATCATGGTGATGATCCGGCCGACGATCGCCCCGCCCCGCGACACCGAGTGCGTGGACGTCCCGGGCGGTCCGCAGACCGAGACCTTCCTGGCCAAGGACCTCCCGGACGCCGTGAAATCCGCCTACCGGGTGGGCCACGACGCCAGCGCCTGGGGTGTCATGGGCTACTCCTCCGGCGCCAGCTGCGCCCTGCAGCTGACGATGCGCAATCCGCATGTGTACACGACGGCCGGCGCCCTGTCGCCCGACTACCGGGTCAAGGACGATCCGACGACCGGCAATCTCTTCGGCAGCGGGCTGGGCCGCGTCAACCGGATCAACGGCCACGACCTGATGTGGCGGCTCAAGCACCTGCCCGTCCCCCAGGTCTCCGTCCTGGTCGCCGACAGCAAGCACGGCGAGCCGGGCTACCCGCAGACACTGGCGTTCATCAAGGCCGTCCGGGCACCCATGCGGGTCGCGTCGATCCTGCCCGAGCAGGGCAGCCACAACTTCCCGACCTGGGTACGGGAGATGCCGGCCACCCTGAAGTGGATGAACCAGCAGCTGACGTTCCCCCAGGACGTCGTGCCCCGCCACCACAAGAAGGGCACCGTGGTCGCCGCCCGCCCCAAGGCCGACCACGGCACCCTGCGTGCCGACGGCACGGAGCCCACACCCACCGCCACGACTCACAAGTGACGGCTGCCGCCTGCTGCTCCGGTACGCGGATGCCGACGCTCCTCTGCTGTCCCTACTGGCCGGGGCCGGTCTGGTCGAGCGCGTCGAGTGCCGAGATGATCAGGCCGACATCCGCGGCAGTGAGTGTGCCGACGTGCGGCGCTTTGGGCCAGGTCGCTGCTGAGCTGTTTCCGTATGACGACCCTCTGCACGCCGGCAATCGCTCACGCACTGCTGATGACGGCCATGCCCGTGAGGCGGACCAGGGCGCCGGTGATGTCGAGGTGGTCGGGGCGGTAGCCGTCCACGACCATGCCCCAGGCGGTGGATCCGGCCACGAAGATCCGCCGTGGGCGGCGAGGATGCGGCCGAAGCGGTCGTCGGTCTGGAACCAGAAACCGCCGATCGGTCGGGGGCCCCGCCTCCACCAGGGGTTGGGGCCTTTTCGGCCGTCTCTACGGGCCCTGCTCGGGCCGTCGCTTGCAGGATCTACTGTCCCAGCAGTCCGGTGTCGCAACGACCGTCCGGGTAACGGGCATTGGTGACAACATCACCCCGGGGAACGACTGGTTGGACCACGCTGACGCTGCAGCCCGGCCGCTACGAGCTGGTCTTCAACCTTCCGGGCCACTACCCGGCCGGTACGTACGCCGGACTCGACATCACCGGCCGGTAGTTAGCCGCGTACGTTCACGGTGGCCATCATGCCCAGATCCTCATGGTCGAGGATGTGGCAGTGAAATACGCTGCGCCCGGCGAAGTCGCTGAACCGGATGCGCAGGCGCACCCACCCCCGTGCGGGGACGAGGACGACGTTCTGAAGCACGCCGGCCGGCGGCATACCGGCGCTCCCCGCCAGCACGTGGAAGGGCCAGACGTGCAGGTGGAACGGGTGAGCCATGGGGCTGGTGTTGACCACGGTCCACTCCTCGACCGTGCCAAGGGCGACGCTCTGGTCGTCACGGTCCGGGTCGAAGGTACGCCCGTCGATGGTGAAACCCATCCCGCCCATGCCCATCCCACCCATGCCCATGGCGAAGGTGAGCCGACGCCGCCCGGCCACCGGGCCCTGCGGGACAGTCGGGGCCGGCAGCGTCACGGGCACCGACGGCGACGTTGTGGCCGGTCCGGCAGTGGCCAGGGTGGCCAGGGTGACCGGATCACCAGTGGAGGGGCCACCGCCCATCATGCCGCCCATCATGCCGAGACCACCCCGGTCGTAGGGCTCGCTGACCAATGCGTACTGGCCGCTGCCGGTGGGGCGCACGAGCAGGTCGGCGCGGTTGCCGGGGGCCAGCACCACCTGGTCCCGGTCGACCGGTGCGGGCAGGAACGCCCCGTCCAGGGCGACGTGGGTGAGCCGGTGCCCCTCGAGCCGTAGCGCCAGCACCCTGGATACGCAGCCGTTGATGACCCGCCACCGCTGCACCGACCCGGGTGCGGCGGTGATGACGGGCTGGCGCTGGCCGTCGACCAACACCAACTCGCCCTCGCGACCCCTCATCCTGGCCATCATGGTCGGCGAGGCGACCCGGCCGGCTCCGTCCAGGGTGGTGTCGGTGACCAGCAGCAGCCGGTCGCCGTGGACCGGCAGGTCCGCCTCACCCCCGGAACCCTCGACCAGCAGCGCCCCGACCAGGCCGGCGAAGATTTGATCGGCGACGGTGCCGTGGTGGTGCGGGTGGTACCAGAACGTGCCCGCCGGATGCCTGGCCGGAATCCTCATGGCGTAGTCGAAGCTGCCACCGGGCTCGATGGTGAGGAACGGGTTGTCGCTGTTGCCCGACGGGGACACGTGCAGGCCGTGGGTGTGCAGGTTGGTCGGCTGGTCGATGTGGTTGACCAGCCGCACCCGCAGCAGATCCCCGGGCCGCACCCGCAACGTCGGACCCGGTGAGGTGCCGTTGAACCCCCACCCCGCGGTATCCCGCCCCGCCAGCCGTACGCCTGAGGCGGCAACAAGCCGCACATCCAGCAGCCCGTCGCGGCTTGCCAGCACCTGCGGCTCGGCAAGCCGCCGGCCCTGCGCGGCCGGCTTGAGCCGATCCCTGGGCGGGGCGCCCGAGCCGGTGGCCCAGCCCGCCGCGCCGGCCGCCGCGCCGGCCGTACCCAACCCGAGCAGACCCAGCGCCCGGCGGCGGCTGATCGGCTCCCCGCTCACGGCAACACGCTCCTGCGCCGCCGGTACTCCTGCTCGTCGATCTCCCCGCGTGCGTAGCACTCATCGCGGATCCGCCGGGCCGCCGCCCCGGCCCCAGCCCCGATGCGGGAAGACTCCCGGCCGCCACGCGCCAGGTTCACCGCCGCGTAGCCGATGATCAGCGAACCGGCCACGACCAGTGCCGGCCACACCCACATCCAGCCGATCGCCTGACCGCCCAACACCGCGATCACGTCCCTCGGGCAGTTCCTTCGCCTCAGCGCCAGCCTAGCTCTGGCCCATCGCGACGGCATCCAGGGAGGTCTGGTATCCACCCGCGAGCATGGCCGACACGGCGGGTGGCCCATGGTTGTCGACGACGACATGGCCGCGTACACCCGCAGCCTGCGGGCCAACGGTGTCGGGGCAAGCCCCTACACGGTGGCCGGGGCGATGAGCAATGCATCCCCTGAAACCCCTCGCGCCCGGCATATCCTCGATTCCGGGGTGCTATGGCCGCCGGGAAGTCGCCGCGCCCGTTGCACTCTCGCCGCCGTGACGCTCATTTGACGCTCTGCGGGCCTGACGAACTCCAACTGGAGCCGGAAAAGCACACTTGACCTGTGGTTTTCCCTAGCCCCTGCCTGGCCGACATGTTCCCGATGACGCATCATGTGGAGTGCGTTGCCACCCCGGCCTTCCGGGGTGGCTGCTGACTCCCGTGCCCGGCCTCGGTGTTGGCGGGGCCGCGGCCGGAACGGGGACCGTGCTGCCGGGCTGGGGCTCAGGCGTCGATGATGACGGGGATGATGAGGGGCTTGCGGCGGTGGGCGCGGAACGCCCAGTTCGCCACGGCGCGGGCGAGGAGCTGTTCGAGTTGGTGTGCGTCCCCGACGCCCTCCTCGGCCGCGGTGGCCAGGGTCTTCTCGATGACGGGGATGACCGGCTCGAAGGTGGCGTCGTCGTGCACGAAGCCGCGGGCCAGGAAGTCGGGGGCCTCGGCGAGGGCGCCGGTGTCCGCGTCGACGATCGCCACCACCGTGACCACGCCTTCGGCGGCGAGAGTGAGGCGGTCCTTGAGGGACGCTTCGGTGGCGCCGCCGACTTCCATGCCGTCCACGTAGACGTTGCCGGCGGGGACCTTGCCGGTGATGGAGGCGTGCCCGTCGACGAGGTCGACGACGACGCCGTCCTCGGCGATGACGACCCGGTCGGGGTCGACACCGGTACGGATGGCGAGGTCGCCGTTGGCCCGCAGGTGGCGCCATTCGCCGTGTACGGGCATGACGTTGCGGGGCTTGACGATGTTGTAGCAGTAGACGAGTTCGCCGGCGCTGGCATGCCCGGAGACGTGCACCTTGGCGTTGCCCTTGTGGACCACGTGGGCGCCCCACCGGGTGAGTCCGTTGATCACCCGGTAGATGGCGTTCTCGTTGCCGGGGATGAGGGAGCTGGCGAGCAGGACGGTGTCGCCCTTGCCGATGCGGATCATGTGGTCGCGGTTGGCCATCCGTGACAGCGCGGCCATCGGTTCGCCCTGGGAGCCGGTGCACACCAGAGTGACCTTGTGGTCCGGAAGCTTCTCCAGCTCCTTCGTGCTCACGACCAGACCGGAGGGGACCTTCAGATAGCCCAGGTCACGGGCGATGCCCATGTTGCGGACCATCGACCGGCCGACGAAGGCGACCTTGCGGCCGTGCTGGTGGGCGGCGTCCAGGACCTGCTGGATGCGGTGCACGTGGCTGGCGAAGCTGGAGACGATGACCCGGCGCGGCGCGGTGCGCATCACCTGCTCGATCGCTGGGTTCAGCTCTCGCTCGGAGGTGGTGAAGCCGGGTACCTCGGCGTTGGTGGAGTCGGTGAGGAACAGGTCCACGCCCTCCTCGCCGAGGCGGGCGAAGGCGCGCAGATCGGTGATGCGGTCGTCGAGTGGGAACTGGTCCATCTTGAAGTCGCCGGTGTGCAGCACCATCCCGGCCCGGGTGCGGATCGCGACCGCGAGGCTGTCGGGGATGGAGTGGTTGACCGCCACGAACTCGCAGTCGAAGGGCCCGAAGCCGCGCCGGTCGCCCTCCCGCACCCGTACCGTGCGCGGCCGGATGCCGTGTTCCTTGAGCTTGGCCTCCAGGAACGCCAGCGTCAGCTTGGAGCCGACGACGGGAATGTCGGACCGCTCGCGCAGCAGGTACGGCACGCCGCCGATGTGGTCCTCGTGGCCGTGGGTGAGGACCACGGCCACGATGTCGTCCAGCCGGTCCCGGATCGAGGTGAAGTCCGGCAGGATCACGTCCACGCCGGGCTGGGTCTCCTCCGGGAACAGCACGCCGCAGTCGACGATGAGCAGCTTGCCCGCGTGCTCGAAGACGGTCATGTTGCGGCCGATCTCACCCAGGCCGCCCAGGGCGATGACCCGCAGCCCTCCTTCGGGAAGGGGCGGCGCGGCTTTCAGCTCGGGGTGCGGATGACTCATACCCTGACGGTACCCGGAGAGCGGGACAGGGTGATCCATTGCCTGTGTGATCCGACGAGCGCTCGATACGACCCGCCGCCGAAGACGTACTGGCGCTCAGGTCGGCATCCGTCTCATCTGCCCGCTGCCCCGGCCCCGAGACAAGAGGGCAGCCGCGGCCGCAGCGGCCGCCGCGGGTGCCGCGGGTGCCGGGGTGGCTTTGCGGGTCGCGCAGGCGGTGAGCACCCCGCCCGTGATCACAGAGAAGAAGCAGGGCGAACCGACGGCCCGGGCCTGCGCTCACGGCCGCTGAAGTATCGAGGTTGAACGTGATGTCGACCTGCGCGGTCCGTTGTGGTCGGCCAAAGTCGAGGCCGAAATCCCGGGCCCCGAGGACGGTGAGGGCGTGGCTCCAGCCGCCGGGGCCGGCGAACAGGTCGAGGATGATCCGCCTCACGAGGCCGACCCGAGATCATCCTGTACCGGCTCGGCTTCGCCACGGCAGGCCCAGGGAGAGCTGCCGTCGACCACCCCGTTCTCCAGCTCCCCCGCAGCCGGGCGTCCAGTTGCTGCTGGCGGGCGGCCCATTCGGCGGCAGCGACGTGATCGGTCGGGGCCTGGGCGAGCGGTTCCCGGGAGCGGTGCAGGAACGCCTGCGCGAGCAGCCGACCCGCCGCAGGAAGGCACTTCCTGGTGCGAAATACTCTCCCGATGAGTTCACGCACTTCCTCGATCAGCCAGCCGATCACGATACGGAGGGCAGTCGCGCGGGATGCCAAACGGCTCACGCGGCTCGTGCGTGGCTCAGGCGCCTACGAGGGTAAGTACGCAGCCGCAGTGGCGGGCTACCGGGTCGGTCCTGATTACATCGAAGCCCACCGCGCTTTCGTGGCCGTCGGCGCCGACGAGCATGGAGGGCGGGTCCTCGGGTTCTACTCGCTCGTCCTCGCTCCACCGGAGCTCGACCTGCTGTTCGTGGCCGACGACGTGCAAGGACGGGGTATTGGACGGCTGCTCGTGGCGCACATGCAGTCCGAGGCCCGTGCCGCCGGGCTCGACCGTGTCAAGGTCGTGTCGCATCGTCCCTCTGAGGACTTCTACCACCGCGTCGGTGCGGTGCGGACCGGGACCGCGTTCGCGAACCCGCCCGCCGTGCCGTGGGACCGTCCCGAATTCGAGTTTCGCATTCCTTCGGAATGACGCGGTGCCGGTTCGCAGGGCACCGGCTATGCCTGCATGGTGGCCGGCATGCAGGAGCCGCTGGACGCCGCGCGCTCCGTGTGTGCCATCGTCTCTGCCCTGGCGTGGTGATCGCCTGCGCCAGCGGCCTCCCCCCGGCGAATTCCTCATCTCGGCACTCCCAGAGCCATCGCAATCAAGCACGCATTCCCTGCCCACCTGTCGGGCCGTGGTGCTGGTAAGCCGTCTTCCGCGCGACTGGAGCCGGTGGGTGAACCTGTGTCTTCAGCGGATACCCCGAAGCTGTCGGAGTGCTGACAGCGTGCTGGGGAGGTTTGCGGCGATTGGGCTTGGGCCCAGTTGGCCGCGGTGGTCCATGAGGTGCTGGAAAAGGTCGCCCGACCTTTGCGTGCTGCAGCGAGCGGGAACAGAAGCTGCTCGAGCGGCTCGGCGCTGTCGTTGCGTCGCTGTCCACCGGCTGGCAGGACGCCCTGCGCATCGTCGCCTCACGCAGCGGCTCGACTCGGCCGCCCCCTCGCGCAGCGTCATTGACCAGGCCGTGGGGGGCCATGGGGTGCGTCATGCAACAGCAACGCTGAGCTGAGCAGGAGGCATTCGATCTGCCGCGCCAACTGTCCCAGCTGCCGAAAGGCAGTCGTTCGGCGTTGTTCAGGGTGCTCGCCCAGCGGGCTCACGGGCCGGCGTGGCCGCAGTAGCCGTGATCTCCTGCTCGCAGCAGGAGCTTGCCCGGCTGGCGGGAGCTGCATCAGCGGCTCGTGTCGGCGTCGCCGTCGTCCTTGGAAGAATGCCGCTGTCTCCTGCCGCCCGAAGCGGAGTCGTCTCCTTGCTCTTCCAATAGCTCAAGGAGTGCGGCATCCGCCCTTTTCCGATCTTCCTTCGTCAGCTCGATCGGCGCGTTGTTGTAGACGGTGTAGCGATCCGGATCGGTGATGTTGGCGGCCCGCAGGGTGAACGTCAGCAGGCGGCGCCACCCCTTGCGGTGGCCGACCCTCGCTTGCAGTTGGACCTTGAAGTCACGGGCTTCCGGCATGAACCCGGAAAACGGTGCCTCGAACTCGATGAAGAGTTGTTGCGCTTCTCTGCCGGGCACAACGAAGCCGGCCGGCAGCTTTGCATCCTCATCCGGCCCGGGCTGGAGGCGAGACGGTGAGGACACCCACAGCAGCGGCAGGTGAGAAGCGGGCTCGTCAGGGAAGGTCAGGAGGAGGTCCTGTACGACTATCGGCTTGGGGCCGGTGTTGTGCAGGACGAGCGGGAGCCGCAGGCGGGCGGTGGATGAGTGGATGATCGCTGCGAAGGCATGAGGCTCCCATGTCTTCAGGCGCCCCTGTCTGGCGTTGAGCCACCAGAACGACGCGACGGTGAAGAGCAATGCGCAGACCGACACCACACCGGCGCCTGTGAGTGATGAGGACGCGGCCTGACCGGTCGCGGTCATCAGCGGAACCACAGATTCAGTCTGCCAGCCTCGGCGTGGGCTCGCTAACAGGACTCAGGGGCCTCCGCCGCCGGCGCGCAGCAGCCGACAAGCAGGACCGTCTGCGTATCACAGGTGGCCGCTACAGTCCTCGGCCAACGTCACGAGCCGACATCGGCAAGGAGCACGAGATACCAGGTGACCATTGCGGCGCACACCATCGCGGGGACGAGTTTGGGCAGCTGGTCTCCCTTGCGCACGTGCGTGGTCACAGCACCGGCGAGCAGCATCAGCAGGCCGAGGCCGGCCAGCTCTCCGAACAGCGGCAGGACCGGGCCGAGGGCCACGCCGATGGCGCCTGCCAGCTCCAGCGCACCGATCACCCGGTAGGAGGCGGTGGTGAAGCCGGCGTGGGCGGCCAGCTCGGGCATCGGACCGAGCGCCATGATCTTGGCTACGCCCAGCAGGGCGAAGATCAGCACGATCAGACAGGCCAGGGCGGCGGAAAGGCTCATGAAGCGTCCTTGACGGTGTGCGGGTGACGGGCCTGGCGGCGTTCGGCTCCCAGGTCGGCGAAGTAGGAGACCAGGTCCGGGTTGTCGACCGCCGAGGGATTGAGGACCTGCTCGGCGGGCGCGCCCTGGAGGAGGCGCTTGACCGGGACCTCGAGTTTCTTGCCGGTCCTGGTGTGCGGGATGGCCGGCACGGCGAGGATCTCGTCGGGCACGTGGCGGGGCGAGGAGCCGGTGCGGACGGCGTCGCGGATCTTCTCGCGCAGGGTGTCGTCCAGCGTGACACCAGGCGCGGGAACGACGAACAGGGGCATCCAGTAGCCGCCGTCGGGTTCCTCCGCACCGATGACGAGGGCCTCGGTGATCTCGGGGAGTCGTTCGACGATGTCGTGGATGTCGGCACTGCCCAGGCGCACGCCGTTGCGGTTGAGGGTGGCGTCGGAACGGCCGTGGACGATCACCGAGCCGTGGGAGGTGAGCGTGATCCAGTCGCCGTGCCGCCACACGCCCGGGTAGGCGCCGAAGTAGGCGTCGCGGTATCGGCTGCCGTCCGGGTCGTTCCAGAAGTACAGCGGCATGGACGGCATCGGGCGGGTGACGACCAGTTCGCCGACCTGGTCGACGACCGGCTCTCCCGCGCCGTCGTACGCCGCGAGCGCCACGCCGAGGTTTGGGGCGGACACCTCGCCGGCCCAGACGGGGGTCGTGGGGGCGCTGCCGGCGAAGGCGGAGACGACGTCGGTGCCGCCGCTGGTGGAGGCCAGCTGGATGCCTGCGCCCACGTGGTCGCGGACCCAGGGGTAGGCGGAGGCGGGCAGGGCGGAGCCGGTGCTGCCGATGGCCCGGATGGCCGACAGGTCGTGCGCGGAGGGTTCGAGGCCCAGCTTGGCCATGGCCAGCAGGTACTGGGGGCTGGTGCCGAAGACGGTCACTTTGTGGCGGGCCGCCTGCTCCCACAGGACGTCCGGGCGCGCCATCGGCGCGGGGCTGCCGTCGTAGGTGCAGGTGGTGGCGCCGGTCAGCAGGGTGGAGACGACCAGGTTCCACATCATCCAGTGGGTGGTGGTGTACCACAGCAGGCGGTCCCCCACGCCCAGGTCGCAGTGCAGGGCGAGGATCTTGAGGTGTTCGAGCAGGACGCCGCCGTGGCCGTGGACGATGCCCTTGGGCAGGCCGGTGGTGCCGGAGGAGAAGACGATCCACAACGGATGATCGAACGGCACCGGCGTGATGGTGAGGTGTTCGGTGCGGGTGGCCGCGTCGTCCCAGGGCACCGTCAGGTTGGTGTGCTGGGTCTCGGGCCAGGTGAGGCCCAGGTGGTCCACGAGCACTGCGGCTTTCAGGGTGGGCAGGGCGTCGGCCAGTTCGAGGGAGGCGGCGCGGCGGTCGTGGCGGGTGTCATTGAAGAGGTAGCCGTTCGCGGTGATGAGCACCGTGGGTTCGAGCTGGGCGAAGCGGTCGGCTGCGGCCTTGGGGGCGTAGTCCTGGCCGCACACCGACCACACCGCGCCCAGGCTGGCCGTGGCGAGGAAGGCGATGACGGCGTGGGGGGTGTTGGGCAGGTAGCCGACCACCCGGTCGCCCTGTCCGACGCCCAGGTCGCGCAGGGTGGCGGCGACGGAGGCGACCTGGGCGCGGAGCTGTCGGCCCGTGATCTCGTAGCCGGCTCCGGTCTCGTCCGATGCGGTGATCGCGGGTGCGTCCGGGTGCAGGTTGCGCAGTGCGTGGTGGGTGTAGTTGAGGGTGGCGCCGGGGAACCAGCGGGCGCCGGGCATGGTCTCCTCGGCCAGCACCCGCTCGTACGGAGTGGCAGCGTCGATGTCGAAGTACTCCCACACCGCCGTCCAGAACCCCTCCAGGTCGGTGACGGACCAGCGGTGCAGGGCCTCGTAGTCGCTGGGGTCCTGGATCCCTTCGGCGCCCCGGTGCCGGGCGGCCCAGCGGGCGAAGTCCGCGATGCGGCTGCCGGCGGCCGCCTTCGGGTCGGGCGGCAGGAACGGTTCCGGATGCTGCGCGGGGTGCGGGGTGGTCACGGTGTGGCGCTCCTCGGCGGAGGGACGGGCCGGGCATCGGTGGTACGGCGGGCCGTGTGGAGCAGGGAGGCCCAGGCGGTGGGGTCCGGGAAGTGGCCGGTGCCGGCGGGGACGGTGTCCAGCACGACGCGGTCGGGGCGTAGCAGGGCGGCGTCCGCCCGGCCGCGTGCCAGCCAGGCGGCCAGCGTGCCGTCGTCGTCCAGGTCGTCGACGTGGATCGTGGCTGCGTCAAGTGCCGTGGCCACGGCCGTCATGTGTGGGGTGGGCGGCACAGCGGTCAGGAGGGCGAAGGAGTCTTTGAGGACGTCGTCCAGGCGCATTCGCCTGCCGTCGACGATCACCCAGGGCTGAGGGCAGAAAGTGCCGGTCAGCCCCCGTCCGATGAGCCCGGGGCGGCGCCGTACCAGTGGGCCGGCGGTCAGCGCGGGGCTGAGGTCGCGGCTCACCGCCGCGGTCACGCCGGGGAGGCGGCATGCCGCGCCGACGACGGCCCGGCGAAGTGCCGCGCCGCGGTCCTGCCCACCTGTCATGGCCCAGCCGATGGCCACCGCGAGCCGGATCATGTAGCGGGCGTGTGGTTTACGCTCGTGCTCGTAGGTGTCCAACAGGCCTTCGTCCGCGCCCTGTCGGAGAACGCGGGCGAGCTTCCAGGTGAGGTTTCGGGCGTCGCGCAGACCCGCGCACAGACCCTGGCCGATGAAGGGGGGCGTGAGGTGGGCCGCGTCGCCCAACAGGAAGACGCGTCCCTGGCGCCACCGGTCGGCGAGGCGGGCCCTGAAGGTGTAGTGCGCCTGCCGGATCACCTCGAAGTCGTCGGCCCCCGCGGCGCCGGACGGCACGTCCACCCAGGGGGCGACCAGCTCGCGCAGGCGTTCCCGGCCGTCCGGGCCGTCCAGGTGTACGTCGGCGGGCAGCCGGAACTCCCAGCGGTAGCGGTCCTCGCCGAGGCGCATGAAGGTGGCGGGCTGGGTGGGGCAGCAGATCTGGTCGACGCCTTCCCAGGTCCGCACCGGGTGGCTGGTGCGTACGTCGATGACCCGCCAGCTCTCCTCGAAGTGCAGGTCCTCCCACACGGCGCCGATGGCGTCGCGGGTGAGGCTGCCGGCGCCGTCGCAGCCGAGGACTGCATCGGCCCACACGTGCTCGTCCTCGTCGCTGCCGTCGCGGCGGAAGGTGACCCGGACCGGAGCCGTCCCGTCGGTGTCCTGCGTGACGGACACGACCTCCACCCCGCCCCGCAGCTCACACTCCGGGCGGCGCTCCAGAGCTTCGCGCAGCAGACGCTCCAGGTCCGGCTGGTCGAACATGCTGGTCTGGGGGAAGCCGTGATGCCCGTGCCGGGATCGTGCGAATTCGGCGATCACGCGGTGCCGGGCGTCCAGCAGCCGCAGCCCGCGCGCCGGCCGGGCGAGGGCTGCGAATTCCTCGTGGATGCCGACGCTCTGCAGGATCCGGCGCACCTCGTCGTCCACGACGACGGCGCGCGGCAGGGGGTAGACGTCCCGGTGGCGTTCCAGGACGAGGCTGGGCACTCCGTGCCGGGCGAGCAGGAGAGCGGCTGTGACTCCCACGGGCCCCGCGCCGATGATCACTACCGGTCTCCGGGATGCGGCGCTCACGTCGCGTCCGCCACAGCGGTCCGCTGCTCGCCCAGGTCGATGTGCCCGTCGGGGGTGGCGATGGTGGCGGTGACGAGGTCGCCGTCGCGCAGGTACAGGGGATTCTTTGCCTGGCCGTTGAAGAACGCCTTCCACTTCAACGCGGGCGGCAGCAGGGCGCCGATCTTCTCGACCGGCTTGGGCGGGGCCTTCAGGGCCGTGCCGCCGGGTGTGCCGGTCAGCAGCAGGTCGCCCGGGTCGAGGGTCTGGAAGCGGGCGAGCAGGGTGAGCGCCTGCGCGGGCCGTACGATCATGTCGGCGAGGGTGCGGTCCTGGCGCGGTACGCCGTTGACGTTCAGCCGCAGCCGCAGGTCGATCAGACGGGCGAAGTCCTCGGGCTCCAGCAGGGCCAGGTACGGGCCGGTCGGTGTGAACGTCGGGTAGGACTTGCTCTCGTAGAACTGGGTCTTGGTCAGCTGGACGTCGCGGGCGCTGACGTCGTTGGTGAGGACGAGCCCGGCGACATACGAAGGCAGGTCCCGCTCCTCCACAACAGTGCCCACGGGCAGCGGCGCGCCCATGACGAGGCCGAGTTCCACCTCGTAGTCGAGGAAGTTCACGTGTGCGGGGCGGACGATCGTCTCGTGCGGGCCGCTGACCGAGCCGGACGCCTTGCGGAAGAAGGTGGGCGGTATGTCACCGGTGAAGCCCGAATCCTTGGCGTGGCTACGGTAGTTGACCATCTGGGCCACCACGCGGCAGGGGGTGGTGACCGGGGGCAGCGCCACCAGGTCGGCGACGGGTGTGCCGCTCTCGCCGGAGGCGGCGGCCTCCCGCACGGCGGCTCGGTCGGCGAGCAGTTCGGCGGTGGTGACCGCCTTGGTCTCGATGCGCACGGCGCGCTCGTTCCGGACGGCCCACCAGCCGTCGGGGGTGCGCAGAACGTTGGTGCTCATGAGCTCATCGCTTTCATCAGGCCCAGCAGGCGTGCGGGGTCGAGTTCGTTGTCGTCGCGCAGGGCCGTCATGACCTCGCGGAGCTTGGCGGGAGAGGGGTTGGTCCCCAGGAAGTCGCGGGTGACGGGCGGGCCCCACTGGGCCAGGCCGCTCGCCGACATCGGTGCCCATCCCGGTTCGAGGTCGCAGGAGAACAGGTCGCCGTCGGCGAAGTGCTCCAGCATGAAGCGGTCGGGGTCACGCCAGTAGTCGAAGAGCTGGCTGCCCTGGATGTGCCGGCCGATCCCCCAACTGCGCTGGTAGCCGCGCTCGGCCAGGTACTCCCCGCCGGCGGCGATCGCGTCGAGGTCGGTGACCTGGTAGGCGGAGTGGACGTAGCCGGTACCGGGACCCAGGTGCAGGGCGAGAGTGTGGTGGTCCACGGGCAGGCTGCCCTGGTCGCAGCGGATGAACGCCATCGTCGGCCCGCGCCCGCGCTGCCCGTCCAGGAACAGGAAGTCGGACACGATCATCCCGAGGGTGTCCAGGTACCAGTCCAGCGTGCGGGCGAAAGTCCGTGTCTCCAGCACCACATGGCCGAGGCGCTGGATGCGGGACGGCTCACGGGGCGGGCGCTGGGTGGCATTCGTACGGCGGGGTGCCGTGCCGGTGTTGAGGGTCAGCGGCGGCTGCTCGGGCAGCGCGGGCAGCGGTTCGGCGCAGTGCACCACCCGGACCGGGAGGCCCGAGTGGTCGAACAGGGAGACCGACCGACCGCCGCCCGGTACGTCGATGTCCCGGACCGTGTGTCCGACGGCGGTGGCCAGCCGGTCCACATCGGCTCGCTCGGCCGCGCGGAACGCCGGCCCGAGGAAGCGGGAGGCGCGCCCACGCCGGATGACCATGCAGGGAGAGCCCGCGAACGTGCCGCGCAGCCAGAGTTCGTGCTGGGTGCGTGCGGCGATCGCGAAGCCGAAGTCACGTGCGAACACCTCGGCCCGGTCCAGGTCGGGCTTCTCGAATTCCAGCCAGGCCAGGTCCGCCACCTTGATCACGGGATTCCGGGCTCGTCCGGGGTGCTCGCCGCGCAGGGTGCCCTGCTCGCTGTGGAGGTCTTGGTGGGGCGTCAGAGGACCGCCCTTGTTGACGGGGATGTGGGACATGGTGTCCTCCAGGCAACACTGCTGTAATGAGGAAATCATCAACTCTGCCGTTTCCCTCCGTCAATGGGTGCAGCCCAAATAATTGAGGATCTCATCAGTAATGGCAGTGTCATCGTGGCGGTGGTTACACTGGGCCGTATGCCGACGTCAGCCCCGCCCAAGAACCGCTTCGAGCGGCGCCGCGCCGAGACCCGCCAGGCGCTCGTCCGTGCGGCCCGGCAGATCCTCGCCGAGACCGGGGACACCAGCGTCAGCATCCAGGCCATCGCCGAGCGCGCCGATGTCGGTTTCGGGTCCTTCTACAACCACTTCGAGTCCAAGACGGAGCTGTTCGATGCCGCGGTGACGGACGCCCTGGAGGAGTTCGGGCAGGTCATCGACGCGCGTGTGGAAGGCATCGACGACCCGGCCGAGCTGGTCGCGTCCGGTTTCCGGCTCACCGCCCGGATGGCCGACTCCCACCCGGAACTCCTGCGGATCCTGCGTGACCGCGGCCTGGCCCACATCCACTCCGACCGTGGCCTCGCCCCGCGCGCCCTGCGCGACCTGGAGATCGGCATCGCCTCGGGCCGCTTCACCTGCGGCAACGCGACCACGGCCCTGTCCGCCCTGGGCGGCACCGTGCTGTCCCTCGTGGCTCTCAGGTTGGACCGCCCGGACCTGGACGGCGACGAGGCCGCCTCCGACCTGGCCGAGATGGTCCTGCGCATGCTCGGCCTCGCTGCGGACGACGCCCATGAGGTCACCCGGCGCCCGCTGCCCGACCCCGCCTGACAACCTCTCGCACCTGAAGCGCGGCCGCCTGTGGTGCCATGCCGGCGGCTACGAGGAACGCGGTGGCCGAGGCCTCACCCGTAGGGTCCGCCCACGTGCACGCGGCGTTGTCCTCGGCGAGGGCCAGCATCAGTGCCTCGAGCGCCTGGGCGAGGACTGGTGCTGGAAGGTGGTCGGCGAAGACGCCTTCGCGCTGACCGCGTCGTAGGGTCGCGACGGCCTCTTCGCGGGCCGGTGTCAGGGTGGCGCGGATCGCATCCTCTCCCAGATGGCGCCGCCCCAAGGCGATGAGCATGCGGTACTGGTCGCCCACCGCCCATGCCGCCAGCACCATCCGCGTCATCGCCTCGACCGGATCAGCATCCGCAGTACGGGCTGCGGCGAACACCTGCCGGGGTTCATGGCCTGCATCCCGCGTCAGGTCGGCGATCAGCGCATGCCGGCTGGGGAAGTGGCCGTAGAGGGTGCGCCGGGCGACGCCGGCCGCCTGAGCGATGCTGTCGAGACTCGCGTCGGGGTCCTCCCGCAGTTTCTGCCGGGCGGCCGCGAGGATGCGTCTGCGGTTGGAATGAGCATCCCTGCGCTGCGGAGTACGGCCCAGGGCATCGGTCGTCTGCATGGTTCTGTCTCTCCACGGGTGCCGGAAAGCCGTGGGCGCCGGTGCTCCCTCACGCACCGGCGCCCACTCACCCCTGCCCAGGGTGGCTCGATGTCCTGCTGACAGGCGTCAGGGGACGAGGATGAGGCGGATCGGGTCGCCGATCTTGTTCTCCAGACGGCTGACCGCGTCGGCCGCGTCCACCAGCGGGATGTGGTCGGTGATGGAGGGGGCCAGGTCGAGGCGGCCGGCCGCGGTCAGCCGCACCAGCTCGGAGACGGACTCGGGGCTGCCGCCGTAGTGGCCGCGGACCTGCTTGCACATGTAGTTGAAGGTCAGGCCCTCGGTGATGGTGAGCGGCCTGGGCGTGATGCCCACCAGGATGAGGGAGCCGCCCAGGCCGAGGACGGAGGCGGCCTGCTCGCGGACGGCGGGTACGCCGGCGCAGTCGAAGGCGAAGTCCAGGCCCCGTCCTTCGGTGGCCGCGCGGACCTGGTCGGCGAAGTCGGGGTCGGCCGGGTCCAGGGCGTGGTCCGCACCGAAGGCCAGGGCACGCTCGCGGGCGCTGGGCAGCGGGTCGACGGCGATGATCGGCGCGGCGCCGACCAGGCGGGCGAGGCGTACGTTGTGGGCGCCGACTCCGCCCACGCCCCAGACACCGACGGACTGGGCGGGGCGGACGCCCGCGGTGGTGACGACGGCGGCGTAGGGGGTGGAGACCGCGTCGGGGATGATCGCGGCCTGGTCGAAGGGCAGGCTGTCCGGGATGGGGATGAGGGTGTCCTCGCGGGCGATCACGTACTCGGCCCAGCCGCCGTCGTAGTCGATGCCGGCGGTGAGCATCTGGGTGCAGGGCCGGCGGCGCACGCATCCGGCGCACCGGCCACAGGTCTTGCCGGCCTCCAGAGTGACGCGGGTGCCGACGGGCAGACCGCGCTTGAGGTCGGGGCCGAGTGTGTGGACCACACCGGAGACCTCGTGGCCGACGGTGACCGTGTCGGAGGTGGCGAACAGCGGGACCAGGGAGCCGTCGATCAGGTGGACGTCCGAGAGACAGACGCCCGCGGCCTTCACCTCGATGAGGACCTCGCCCGGGCCCGGTACGGGGATGGGGACCTCCTCCACGGCGAACTTCTTGCTGTCCAGGTGGAAGCGTCCGGCGAGCATGGTGTCCATGAAGATCTGCTTTCTGCGAGCGGCACCGCCCGGTGGTTCGGGACATGGGTGCCATGTGGTGTCTGAATGGCATGTGGTGGCCGGGAGGCGTACGGCCGGCAGCGGGGGATGCCGCACGCCTCCCGGCGGCTGGGGGTCGCACGCCGTGACGGCGTGCGACGGTCAGGCGAAGACGTCCTGCTGGTAGCGCTCGTCGGCCTCGAGCCGGGCGAGCCACTGCTGGGCGGTCTCGTCGTCGCTGCCGGTCCTCTGGCGGTGGATGGCGGCCAGTGCCTCGCGGACGGCGGGTGCCATACGGCGGCCGTCACCGCAGACGTAGATGTACGCGCCGTCCTCGACGGCCTGCCACACCTTGTCGGCGGCGCCTGCGATGGCGTTCTGCACGAACCGGGCCGGGTGGCCGGTCACCGCCGAGAAGGCGGTGTGGACCTGTGCGATCCCGGCCTGCTCCCAGTCCTGCATCTCCTGACGGTAGAAGTAGTCGTGCTCCGGGTGGCGGCAGCCGACGAAGACCTGCGCCTCGCCGACCTGCGTGCCGTTGGCGTGCTGCCAGGCCCGCTCCTCCAGGAAGCCGCGCAGCGGCGCGATGCCGGTGCCGGGGCCGATGAGGATCAGCGGAGTGGCGGGGTCGGCGGGCGGGGCGAACGTCGGGGAGGGCACGCGGACGTAGCCGTACACGACGTCCCCAGGCTCGAGGCCCGCGATGTAAGAGGAGCAGGTGCCGCGGTACTGGCCGTCACCGGACAGGGCCGGGCCCTCCAGCAGGCCGACGGTCAGGCGCACATGGCGCGGGTTGGCCGACGGGGCGGAGGAGATGGAGTAGAAGCGCGGACGGATCGGCCCCATCATCTCCAGGAAGACCGCCAGCGGCAGCTCGATGGCCTCGAAGCGCTCCAGCAGGCCCAGCACCGAGACCCGCTTGCCGAGGATCTCCTTGCTGTAGCGCTCCTCGGCCTCCTCAGTGTCGGCGGTGTACGCCTGGAGCTGCGGCCGGGTCCACGGGCACTGGGTGTACTCGGCCAGGGTCTGGATCTGGGAGCGGGTGGCCACGTCCTGCAGTTCCAGGAACTCGGTGAGCAGGATGCCGGCGGTGACGGGGACGCCGACCGGCAGGTGGGTGCGGCCGCCTGCGGGCTGGTCGAGCCGGAGCACCTGGTCGTAGTCGACACCGAGCCGCCTCAGCGCGCGCTCCACCAGGGAGAGTTCGTTCTTGGCGAAGACGGCCAGGTGGTTGCCGGTGTCGTAGGTGACACCGTCGGGCAGCTGGAAAATGATGGACTTCGCCGACGGGCGCGGCGGCTCGATGCTGAAGTCCCACAGACCGCTGGCATCCGCCACGAGCTCCTCGTTGGCCACCACCGTGAGCGGGTACGCCTGCTCGGAGACGATGGCGGGGCGCACGTCGGACTCGGTGAGCAGCTGGACCTGGTAGCGCGGGCCGCTCGCCTCGGAGGTGTCGGCGGCGTACTCCTCGGCCAGGGTGGCCCACAGGTTGTCCATCCAACGAGTGGCCATGCCGTCGAAGTCACCGGCGGCG
The DNA here is from genome assembly GCF_044746205.1 of Streptomyces sp. NPDC086549. Lineage (NCBI taxonomy): Bacteria > Bacillati > Actinomycetota > Actinomycetes > Kitasatosporales > Streptomycetaceae > Streptomyces > Streptomyces sp. NPDC086549. The sequence continues at coordinate 217,071 of NZ_JBIVBS010000003.1, forward strand.
TCCGCGATGCCGCGCTCGACGACCGGGGTGGCGCCGGCGGCCAGCAGACCTTCCTCGATCCGCTTGGGGAAGGCCTGATAGGTGGCCACCCACTGGGTGTTGCCGGCGCCCAGCAGCGCGAACCGTACGTTCGACAGTGCACCCTCCGGCAGTCCGGCGGCGAGCAGGTCGTCGAAGCGCTGGGCGTTGTCGGGTGCCTTGCCGTTGTAGCTGGCGGCGACGACGGCGAGCAGACCCTCGGTGGGCAGGTTGTCGCCCAGATCGTCCAGGCTCACCAGCGTGGTGCCGAAGCCGGAGCGCTCACCGCGGTCGGCGATGGTGCGCGCCAGGTCTTCGCAGGAGCCGAGGCTGGAGCCGTAGGCGACGGTGAGGTTGACGCCGACGCCGCTGACCGGGGCCTGCTGCTGCGTGTCGTCGGTCTGCGGGTCGGTGGCACCGAAGACGGTCCGCTGGTGCTCCTGACGCGTGCGGACGACCAGCTGGAAGTCACCGGGCTTGCGCGTCAGCGCCTCGCGGACATCCATCTTGTAGTCGGTGGTGTCGGAGAACCTGAACTTCTGCAGCACCAGCGCCAGGGCCAGGCGGGCCTCGGTGAGCGCGAACTGGCGGCCGATGCAGGCGCGTACGCCGTTGCCGAACGGCTTGTAGGCGTGCGGGTGCTGTTCCACGCGGTTCTCCGGCAGCCACCGGTCGATGTCGAACTCATCCGGCCGGTCCCACGCCTTGGTGTGGGAGTGCAGCGCGCCCATGAGGATGTTGGCCCTGGTTCCCTTCTTCAGCTCATACCGGTCGCCGATGACGGTGTCGTCGATGGGCGCCTTGGCAATCAGCGGGATGGGGGCCCACAGGCGCAGGGTCTCCTCCAGGATCCGCGGGATGACGTCCAGCTGCATGATCGTGTCGTAGTCCGGGACGGTGTCGCCGGGCATCAGGCGGTCGACCTCGGCATACGCCTGCGCCAGGACGTGCGGGTTGCGCATGAGCGAGTACGTGGCGAACGACAGCAGGCCGCTGGTGGTCTCGTGACCGGCGATGAGGAAGGTCACCACCTGGTCGCGGACGTTGTCGTCCGCCAGCAGCCGGCCGGTCTCCGGGTCGGTGGCCTCCAGCATCAGGCCGAGCAGGTCCTCCTCGCCGGTGCCCTTCCCCTCGCGACGCTCCTTGATCACGCTCTCGACCAGGTCGCGCATCAGCTGGATGTTCTTGCGGTACTTCCTGTCGTCCGCCTTGCGCAGCTTGGTCATCATCGGCAGCTCCTGGGAGCGCCGCATCGACTCGATCAGTGCCTCCAGCAGCGCGTTGAGGAAGGGGTGCAGCTCCTCTTCGTCGAAAGACTGGAAGCGGTAGCCGAAGCCGGACAGGGCGATGGTGTCCAGGGTGAGCCGGGTGTAGTCGTCGGTGATGGCGACCGGCTGGCCCTCCCGGCTCCCCCACTTGCCGACCAGGTTCTGGGCGATCTCCAGCATCTGCCCGAAGTACGTCTTCATGGCCCGCTGGCTGAAGGCCGGCAGCAGGATCCGGTGGGCCATGGCCCATTCCTCTTCGTGCTGGTGGGCCGTGAACAGTCCCGCCCCTGTGTAGTCCCGCACATGGCTCAGCGGCGTCTTCTCGATCTGCTTGAAGAACCGCGTCTCGTCGCAGACCTCGGCCACCAGGTCCGGGTCGTAGACGAAGACCTGCTCGATGCCGGCGATGTCCATGCCGTAGATGCCCTCGGGGAACTGCTTGGACAGTTCGTTGAAGTACTCCACCGGGTTGGTGTCGGGGATCTGCGGCGTGTGGCCGAGGAGGGGGATCCCACGCGGGGACCGGATGGGGCGAAGGTCGTTCGCGGGGTGCGTGGTCATGGCTTGCTCCTCTGCGTGGAGGGGGATGGGCAAGGGCGCGCTGCGCAGGTCGATGCCGTGGCGCCGTACGGAAACATACGCCGTATGGAATTAGTACCGTACGGCGTATGGAAACCTGAAACAACCCGCGACCGTGCAGGCAGGTGCTGTGATTCAGGTCATTTCCATACGGCGTACGGAACTGATACCGTACGTGGTATGGAAAAGAAGGTGAGGCGTGCCCCGCGGGGAACGAGGAAGCGAGACGTGCCTCTGACCGAGGCCGGGATCTATGCCGCCGCTCTGCGGCTCATCGACGAGGACGGGGTCGAGGCGCTCACCATGCGCAAACTCGCCACTGTGCTCGACGCGAACCCGATGTCGCTGTACCACCACGTGCCGAACAAGGAAGCCGTGTTGCGCGGCGTGGCGAGAATGGTCGGCGCCCAGTTTCGCACCGTGACGCTTCAGGACGCTCCGTGGCAGGAGCGCATCCGTCTGCTGGCCATGGATTTCCGGACCCTGGCGCACCGTCACCCGGAGCTGATGGCCTACTCGTTCAGTCACCAGCCGGACTTCATCCAGCCCGACGACCCGTTCTGGACCGCGCTCACCGCGATCGTGGCCGCTGCCGGGGTGTCGCAGCCGGAGGTCCCGGAGATCGCCGCTCTCATGGTCGCCGTCGTCGTCGGTGTCCTCGGCGCCGAACTCAACGGCTCGCTCCAGCAGTGGGCGAGCCTCAAGCCCCGCGATGCCGCTGCCGACGCGGACGAGGTCACGGACGCAGACCAGGCAGGCCCTGACCAGGAGCACATGTTCCGGCTGGTGATCGACACACTTGTCACGGGCCTGGAGGGCCGGCTCGCCGCCGATCGTAATGGCCAGGGCGCCGGCCGCTGAGTCGGTGGTTCCAAGGCGTTGCGGCCTGGGGCGCCCGTGATCGGGCGAGTTCAGCCTGCGACGCACTTGGAGCCACCCGTCACCTCCGGGAAGACCGTCCCGGGGCAGCCGCTGCCGGTGCACGGTGTGTTGTCGACCCGGCTGCGCGGTGGCGAGCAGCAGGGGAAGCACTTGCAGGCCGGCACCGCCACCGACAGGTCCGCGGTCCGGAGCTCCGGGTGGCCCTCGTCGCGACTGCCCCGAGCTTGTGTGCACGCCCCCGGATCTGCCCTCCCGGCAACTACACCCTCAGGCGTCGTCGCAGGCCGCGCCTTTCTCCCCTCAAGGCGCTGCGTCGGCACCGCGGGCCCCTGGGTGCCGTGCGCTCACCTGGACGGTGCGCGCGCAAGGGCGCTGGACGCAGCTGCGCGGCTCACTCGCACTTTGGACAGCGAGCCTGACCACGCCTTGGCAGCCGAGCTGTCTGTGCGGTGCCGGTCGAAGCATGGCGGGCATGGTGTCGCTGGTACACCTGCATTCCCCGGAGCAGGGGGCGGGCCACGCCCGGGCGGCCAATTGCCGCTCCTCGGCGCACGAGTGGCGTCCAGCTGCCTCCTGGCGGCTCGGGTCCCCTGAGGCCGGGCCTCGCCGCGGGTACGGAGCCGCGCTCGCCGCCGGTGAGACTTCCCGGGTTCGGCCAGAGCTGCTCTTCTCCGCAGTTGATCTGGTTTTGAGGGGGCAGGGAATATGAGTATGCAAGGGGCCGCTGACCGTGAGGTCGGTGGCCCCTGAGCATCAGCGCAGTGCGTTGTTGGCAGTCGTGCAGTGATGAGCGGGTGTCCGTGGCCCGGCGTCGAGGGAGGACGGGGCGAAGCCGGCCTCGGCCAGGATGTCGGCGGCCACTCCGCGGCCGAGCTGGGCAAGGCCGATCAGCAGGTCGTCGCAGTCGATGCGGTCGGAGCCGTTGTGATCGGATCTCGTCCGGGCAAAGGCGATGGCCTTGCGGGAGTAGGGCGTCCAGGCGATGCGCTCGGCTGCTTGGGAGGCACCCATGCTCAGTCGGGTGCCGACCAACCGGTGGACCGCTTTCGGCGAGACATCGACGGCCTGCAGGAGCCGGGTGGCGCTGTTGTCCTCGGCGGTCAGGCCCCAGAGCAGGTGCTCGGTGCCGATGTAGTTGTTGCGCTGCTGGATCGCCGCCTGTTTGACGTGCGCCAGCGCCCGGCGGAGATCGTCGGTCATCGATTCGGGGCTGTAGCGCTTGGGCGGGCCGTTGAAGCGCTGCTGGACCGCCTGTCGAGTCACACCCAGGGCGGCACCGATGTCGGCCCACGAGGAGCCGTGCGTCCGGCAGCGCTCGACGTGTTCCTCGACCAAGGCATCGGCCAACGCCTGCAGTTGGCCGGCAAGGTCCGCAGCGACGGTCAACAGGGCAATTCCGTCGTGCTGTTCCTGACCTGCGGGACGGTGTGTGGTGTCGCATCTCCGGTGGACTTCCGCGATGAGATCGCCCAGGTCCGGAAGAGCCATGAGGGCGCTTGCCCTTCTGGTCGCGTCACCTGCAGGAAGGCCAGCCGTCATCGCAAGGGCGAGTCGGCGGTGGGCGTCAGCACGGACTCGTCGACATCGATGATCTGGCTGATGTCGAAGCCCTCCATGTCCGCGCGGAATTCTGGACTCGACAGGTATGCCTCCAGCCGCTCCTGCACGTTGTCGATGTCCCTGTAGGAAATGAGGGCGTACAGCCGGGGAGTCTCGCTTCCGGGCGCCGCGGGCACCGTCCAGACGCCGTGTGTGGTGATCCGCTGCTTGGCCATGCCGGGAATGTGCTGGGCCCAGATCTTCTCGTAGGCGGAAAGGGCGTCGGGGCCGCGCAGGGTGTAGATGCGAAGCTGGTACTGAGGCATGACACAGGTTCCTTTTCTTCTGAGCTCTGATCATGGATGGTCGGCGGTCAGTCTTGGGGGAGGAGGTGCGCCAGTTCGGCATCCCAGTCGATGTGTCCGGACTCGGTGCCCCGTGGCACCAGAGCCTCCGTGTCCTGAAGGAAGGACGTGATGTCCTGCACGGGGACCTCGAGCAAGGCGGTGCCTGTGGAAGACCCGAGGGCGATGTACATCGACTGGTCACCCCGCCCCGCGGCCCACCAGACCCTGACGTCCGCGTAGCCTGCGGAACCCTTCAGGCCGTCAGCCAGAAGATCCCGCCCCAAGACCCATTCGACCGGCTCGTCACAGTCGGCGAAGAAGACGGCATGGACGACATAGGGGTCGGTGGGCTCATACCGAAGACGTACGCACAGGGGCAGTGAGTAGGCGCGCGAGACGACCAGCTGCACGGCTGTCCGCCGCTCCACAGTCTTCAAGGACTTCTTCATCGACTTTCACTCCTGGGCGCGGCTCGGCTGCGTGTCACGCACGGCCTGTGGCAAAGAGGCAGCGCGGGCGGGACGGTGCAGCAGGGCGCGGGCGCCGGACGGCACCGGCGCACCGCACGATGAGTGGCGCTGCACTCACTCGGCCGGCGGTCGGCGACGCCGACCCACGACCGCCGGGCGCGTCCCTGCCGCCGGCAGGGATCGGACCGAGGGGAACTGCTTGGGCTCACGGCCTCGGTACCCGTCTCACCGGTCGTCGCGGCTCAGGCCGTGGTGGTGCCTGCCCCGGCCGTCGTGCTCGCAGCGGCTCCGTCGTGCCGGTAGGACCTGTCGGACGTCCAGTCGTGTCCCTCGCCCTCCCAGCGGTAGAAGTGACCATCGCGGTAGTAGAGACCCTCGCAGTCGTGCCGGGTCGGGTCGGTGCCGTGGTGGTCCTGGTGCCAGCCACGGGTCTCGTCGCAGGAGTAGCCCTGTTCGAGCAGGTAGCCGACCCCGTGGTCCCAGCTGTGATCAGCGGCCTCACCCCTGTCGGACGGTCGCGGGGCGTGCGCGGGCGCAAGGGGTGCGGCCGATGCGGTGCCCCCGGCACCGAGGACGGCGACACCCGCGACCGCTACGGAGGAGACAGTGAGGGCGATGCGCTTCGTGAGCTTCTTCATGATCTTTCCTTCCCGGTGGCGTGATCTGCGCCGGCGGTGGTTCGGTCAGGCGATGTGTGGCCCCTGGTGTGGTACGAACGAGCACTTCCATACGCCGTATGGAAGCACCCTTCCAGTATTACCATACGCCGTATGGAAATGTCGAAGTGATGAAGGCGACCAAGGTGAAAGGCGCGCAGGAGTGTCCAGACAACTCCAGGGCCTCCTGGGTGAGTTAGATATCGCTGTCCACTCGGTCCACGGGGGTTGCGTTGCGCGGCCTCGACATGCGGGCGGCGGTTCGCTGAGCTGAGTCAGCGGAGGAAGGGCGGATGGACGTGCCGAGCAGCCCCGCCGTCGGCTGCAGGCCGCCGCGCGACAGCCGCCGCCCGCCCCGCGGACACCGAGGGGGCCCGGTGGCTGGTCCGCCGACGACTGACTGATCTGCTTCCGGGGCACCCTGGAGTCGATCCTGCTGCTCGTCCTGTGGATCGGCTTCAGCTGGCTGCTGAACCCATACCCGCAGTGCCCGAGTCGCCCAGCGGGCGGCCTCACTTGTCGAGCACTCCACGAGCAAGCTCCTTTGGCCTGCTCACCGGCACGTGCCCTCGGTCGAGGTCGGGATCAGGCGTCTTTGGGCCGCCCGACACCAGCGGCTGCAGCACACGTCGTGGTGTCCGGTTCGGGTTGACTCGTCGGTACTCATGCCTGGGGGGTGACGACGGCGCGTCCTTGGATCTTGCCGTCGTGCAGGAGTTGATAGGCGGCGTCGGCGCGTTCCAGGGGGAAGTGCTCGACCAGCATTTTGATCTTTCCCTGCTGGGCGAGGGTGATCACTTCCGTCAGTTCGGTGAGGGAGCCCCAGTAGGGCGAGGCGACCGAGCACTCGTGGGGCGGGCTGGAGAAGTTGACGGGCAGGGCTGCGCCGCCGAGGCCGACGATGGTCAGGTGGCCGAGCATCCTGGCCACCTGAGCAGCCATCCGCAGGGTCGGGGCTACGCCGACCATGTCCAGGACGAGCTGAGCGCCTTGTTGCCCCGTGATCTCCTTGATGCGCTTGATCGCCTCGTCACCCGAGAGCAATGCTTCGTCGGCGCCCATGCGCTTGGCGGTTTCCAGCTTGCCGGCGTCGGTGTCGACGGCGACGACGGTGGTCGCCGCGCTGAGCGCGCGCAGAATCTGGATGGTCATCTGGCCCAGGCCGCCGGCCCCGATCACGACCGCGGTCGAGCCCGGCCCCAGCAGGTGCAGCGACCGTTTGACGGCGTGATAGCTGGTCAGTCCGGCGTCGCTGAGCGGGGCGGCCTGGCGGGGGTCGAGGGTGCCCAGCGGAATCAGGTACCGCGCTGCCGGGACCAGCAGGTACTCGGCCATGCCCCCGTCGTGACCACCTCCCAGGCCCGGGCCCTGACCGCCCAGGGTCTGGCAGTAATTCTCGCGACTCTCCCGGCAGTTGGCGCACACCCCACAGCCCCAGGAGCCATAGACGATCACAGGGTCCCCGGGTACGAACCCGGTGACACCGGGTCCCAGCCGTTCCACCCATCCCGCGTTCTCATGGCCCAGCGTGAAGGGCGGACTCGTGAAACCGGGTAGCGGGGCGGGTGCCTCCATGATGTGCAGATCGGAGTGGCACGCACCGGCACCCCCGACCTTCACCAGAACCTGCCCCGGACCGGGATCGGGTACCGGCACCTCGCGCAGCTCGGGCGGTTGCTGCCATCCGACCAGTTGATAGGCCTGCATGACGGTCCTTCCCGCACGCCCATTCAGTCGCGGATGCCGTCGATGTCGACCAGGAGGTGGCGGGGGCCGCGGAAGATCTGGTTGTGCCGGTACGGCGGTGGGTCCTCGACGAGGCGGGGGTTCTGCACCCGGCGGATGAACTCGCCGACGGCGATCTGGACCTCGAGCCGCGCGAGCGGAGCGCCGAAGCAGAAGTGGATGCCCTGGCTGAACCCGAGGTGCTGGTTGTCGCGGCGTTCGAGGTCGAGTTCGTCGGGGTCGGAGAACCGTTCCGGGTCGCGGTTCGCCGAGCCGTACGCCAGGAAGATCGGCGCCCCCTTGGGGATGGTGGTGCCGGCGATGTCGATGTCTTCCACGGCGGAGCGGGTGTGCCAGAACTGGACCGACGACTCGAAGCGCAGCAGCTCCTCCACCGCGGGCACGATGAGCTCGGGCCGGCGGCGCAGCTTCTCGAGCGCGTCGGGATGGCGCAGCAGGGTGAGCACGCTGTGGGCGATGAGGTTGACCGTGGTTTCGTGTCCCGCGAAGATCAGGAGCAGGGTGTTGCTCGCGAGCACGCCCTTGGACATCCGTCCCTCCGGGCCGTCCTCGTTCACCATCGCCGAGAGCATGCCCGGGCCGGGCTGCTGGGCGTACCTGTCGAGCAGCTCGGCTGCGAACTGCCCGAACTCCTGCACGGCCTGCCGCCCCCCGGCCTGCCGGCTCTGGATCTCTTCGGATGCGGCCTCGGGACCGAAGTCCAAGGCGTCCAGGGCGGTTTCTATCCAGTGGTGGAAGCGTCGCTCGTCCTCCAGCGGCACGCCCAGAACCTTGCAGATCACCGTCACCGGCAGGGGATAGGCGAACTCGTCGACGGCATCGATCCGGTTCTTGCCCTTCATGTTGTCCAGGAGGCCGTCGACGATGCGGCGGATGTCGGGTTCCAGGTCGGATATCAGGTGAGGCGCGTGGGGCGGGCCGGCGAAGTGCGGCATCATCATCCGGCGATCCCGATCGTGCTCGGGCGGATCGCAGGTGATGATGTTCGGCTCGGTCAGTGCCTCCCTGATCGGCTCGGCCACCGGCTCCGCCGGGCCCTCTGCCTGGGCCGCGGCCGGGGCGGCACACTTTCTTGGATCCGAACTGACCCGGGGGTCGTGGAGCAGCGCGACGATCTCCCGGTAGGTGCTGACGACGTAGGTTCCGTCCGGCTGCCGCGCGACCGGTGTCTTGCGGAGTTCCTCGTAGAACGGGTACGGATTGGCGCGGTTGGCGTAGCGGAGGGCCTGCTGCCAGGGGGTTTCCTCGACCACGAGGCTCCCCTCCTTCTTCCTGTCGGTGCTGTCCGCTCACACGGGTTGACCCGGCGGGCGCGTCAGTGACGCCGAGGCCGGAACTCGGCCGTCCGCTCGCCCGGGTCGTGGCCGGTCAGGACGACGTCGGGTACGGCTCCGGGGGCGCCACGTTCCGGGAACTCGGCCGGCATCGGCTTCGTGTCGGCCGGCTGGTCCCAGCCCGGCGGCGCAGGCGGGAACGGACCGGATTGCTCGATCAGCTTTCCGTAGTACTCCAGCCACTTGCCGTGGTCGAAGGTGACGGCGGCGACGATGCGACCCCGGTGACCGTAGGCGGCGGCGAAACGGCGCTCCGAGACGGATCCCTGCGTGAAGACGATCTCGTCACCGAAAGGCGGCACGCCGACGGACTTGATATTGACGCCGAACTGACCGGACCAGAAGCCGGGAAGCAGCAGATGCGGGCGATAGTGGGGCTCGAGGTTCACCATGTTGTGGGCCGCGACCTCGGCACCGAAAACGGCGTTGTCCCAGTGCTCCATCGCGAGGAACTGGTACTCGTACAGCACATGCGGCGCACGCGCCACGTCCCCCGCCACGTAGATGCTGTCGGTGACCACGCCGTTGATGTCGAAGGCACGACCACCGGCGTCGCACCCCACGCCCCAGAATCCGGCCGCCAGCCCCGAGCCCTCAAGCCATTCCACGTTGCGGATCGACCCCAGCGAGGCCACCACCACGTCGGCGTCCACGGTGGCGCCGTCCGAAAGCTGAGCACGCCGCACGTGCCCGCCGGAGTCGCCCTCCAGCGACGACACCCCCAGCCCGCAGCGCAGGTCCACGCCGTGATCGCGCTGCATCTGCGCGGCGATCTCCCCGATCACCCCGCCGAGCGCGCCGACCAGCGGCGCCGAACCCCGCTCGACGACGGTCACCGGGATGTCCAATTCGCGGCAGACAGAGGCCACTTCCGAGCCGATGAACCCGGCGCCTATGACCAGGACCCGCGACGGTGACTCGGCCAGCGCCTTCTGCAGCTGTGCAGCATCATCCCGCGAGCGGATCGTGTGGACCCCGTGCAGGGCGGCCTCGGCGGGGTTCGGCCACTGTCGCGCGCGGGTGCCCGTGGCGATCAGCAACCGGTCGTACGGGACCTGCTCACCGTCGGCCAGGCGCACCTGCTTGGCCGCCCGGTCCAGCCCGGTGGCGGCCACCCCGAGCCGCCAGTGCGCATCCACTTCCCGCATGCGCGGCAGCTTGGTGTGGTCGGCCGGCACCCAGCCCTTGAGCACCTGCTTGGACAGCGGGGGACGGTCGTAGGGCTCGTACGGCTCGTCCCCGATAATGGTCAGAGGACCGGTGAAGCCCTCCTCGCGCAGGGCTTCCGCGGCCCGCAGCCCGGCCAGAGATGCACCCACGATGACAATCCGGCCACTGGCTCTGAACTCGCGCACCAGCTCTGCGACCGTTGCCGGCAACGTCATGACGTCGCGCTCCCCTCCGCGCCGTCCAAGCGGTCGATCACGATCGCCTGCACGGGGCATGCCGCAGCGGCTCGCTCGACCTGCAGGCGCCGCTCGTCATCAGGGTTCGGCTCGTAGGTGAGCGCCTCCTGACCACTCAACCTGAAGACGTCGTGAGCCAGATACACGCATTGTGCGTATCCCTGGCATCGATTCAGGTCCACGACGATGCGCATGGGCAGACTCCTTCCGCTCTGCCTCCCGCCCCACGGCAACCATCGACACGTTCCTGCAGCTATGGAGCGGTTCTCAAGCCTCCTGCACCTCGCCACCTCCGCGTGCCACGTATGGGCTGTGAGCGTCACATACGGCATCCGATGGCGTCGGTATCAAGGCCCGGCAGGGGCCGTTGGGCCCTAAAAAAATGATCGTCCCGCCTTACCGCGATCGCAAACGCGCTGTTGCGGAAAACACGCTGCGGAAAGCCTGTCCGCGGGGAAGCGACCCGACCCCAGCCGGCCGGCAGAGGCCACCGACAGTCCTGGGCCGATGCAGTGTGGGCAGGGGGCGGAGCAACGGCACGATCCTCAACGCCGCGGCAGCGCACCAGTGGCCGCTGCGGATCGCACATCTGATCGCCTCATCATGTTTGAGGGACTTGACGGCCAAGCTGTTACGGCTGACTATTTCATCAGAAGTGGACATATCTTCCACTATCTATCGTGTGCCGCTCATCCGGATCGCCGACGTCGTGCGCGCTATCACGCTGTGAAGCGGTCGCTGCACTTGCTGGGACCGGGCTCGACCGCGGTCGTGATCGGGGCCGGCGGCCTGGGCCAGATGACCATCCAGATCCTGCGCGCGCTCAGCGCGGCGACCACCGTCGTCGCCGTCGACACCGACGCCGGCAAGCTGGAAACCGCCAAGCGTATGGGCGCCGACGAGGCTCTGCTCTCGGGCGACGAAGCGATCGCGCGCATCAAGGATGTCGGCGCAGCAGGGCGCTCAGCTCGTGCTGGACATGGTCGGCACGGACCCGACGCTGCGGATGGCTGCCCAGGTGGCCAGGATGCTCGGCCACCTGACCATCGTCGGCCTCGGCGGCGCAGCCCTGCCCGTCGATTTCTCCAGCCCGCCGCACGGGTGCTCGGTCGCCTCGCCCTACTGGGGCTCCCTCACCGAACTGATGGATGTGATCACGCTCGCCCAGCAGGAGAAGATCAAGGTGCTGGTCGAGCACTTCCCCCTGCAACGCGCCAACGAGGCGTACCAGCTCCTGCACGACGCAGGATTCAGGGACGTGCTGTCATCACCCCCCACGCGTGATTGCCGTCGTCAATCTGAACGGGACGCTCGGCATGCCTCATGGGCCACGGACCCCGGTCCCGGTGAGCAAACATTCCCACCGAGCAACATGAGGCTGATCGGGTGACGATGGACATGTACGGACGTGACCACGGCTCCCAGGAGGAGGCGGGCGCCATGACATCCCCTTCCGCGACAGGATGACCGGTTGCAGGAGGTGGTTCTCGGCCTGCTGATAGACGATGAAGAAAACGATGGCTCCGATGCCGGCCGGCAGGGAGTGGACGAACGCCACCGTGGAGGCGACGACAGCCCCTATGGTGGCCCCCACCAGGGGAATGAGGTCGGTCAGGGCGACGAAGAGGGCCAGCAGGCCGGCAAACGGCACTCCGGAAACCAGAAGCATCACGTAGGTCAGGAGCCCGCAGATGACGCTGATCAGCAAGTTTCCGGTCAGGTAGCCGTTGACGGTACGGGCGCACGCGGCTCCGACGCGGCGTATCCGGGCCGCGGGCGCCTCGTCCACGAGGGACAGCGACCGATCTATGGCCTTGGGGCCCTCCAGCACCATCAGATAGGCCAGGACGAAAATGGTGAGAGCGCCTGCCGCGGTGCTCGCGGCACTGCGGATGAACTTCAAGGCGGGCGTGCTCAGTCCGGTCGCGAACGCGTGGATCTGCGCCTGATGCTGATGGACATACCGCAGAGCATGCATCCTCTCCAGCAGGCTACCGACTGGCCCGCGGCCGGCCTGGGCGTCCCTGATCATCGTGGGCAGACGACCGGCGAACCGGCTTCCCTCCTGGGCCAGGGGGATGACGAACAGGGCGACCACCGCGCCGACGGCCGCGGCCGCAGCCAGGAAGACCAGCAAGGTGGCCACCGACCGTCGGCACCGCGGCACCCGTCGGTGCAGCGCTTCGACCGCTGGATGAAGTGAGACGGCCAAGAACACCGCGATGACCGCCCAGATCAAGACACGGCGAGCCTGGACCACCAGCTCGAGTATGCCGTAGGTGGCGAGCACCAGACCGATGGTGGCGAGGATGGTTCGCACCGGAACCGGACGCGTCGCCATGGTCATCGGGTGCCCAGCCCAGTCACGGGAAAACGAGAAGACCTCCTCGCCGGGTGTTCCGCTGCCGCCAGTGGTGTGGGCCGGGCTGACGCAAACGTGTCGTTCGGCGCCTGTGCCGCCCTGGTACAGGACCCCGCCTATCGGGACGACAAACTCGGCACGGCCCCGTCCTCCCGGCCGGTCTGGACGGCGAAGCCGTCAGCCTGCCGACTCCCGTGCGGTGCCGCATCAGTCCTCGGGCGCTCCGGGTATGGGTTCCCCGGCATCGTCCCGGTGCCGGGACCTCCGGGCGACTGCGAGGTCGACCCGCCATCCGGCGGGTGGTCTGAGACTCCGGCGAGCCGTTCCCGGCCGCGGTACCGAGATCTATGACCGAAGTGTCCCGTGACGGGCTTGTCGACTGTCGTTGCGGGATGGTGCCTGCTGGTACCGAGCCACAGGGCGTGTCCCCATAGGGGGCTTGCCGAGGATCAGGCGCCATCACGGTTCAGACCGCCCGAGCAGGCCGGTGCCATCCACCAGCGCGTCACCATGCGGGAGGGGAACCACCATGACGACCGGACAGCGCAGCACCTCCTCCACCAGCACGGATTCTCCTGTCCCGAGCGAGGTCGTCCTGGGCGTGGACACGCACGGCGAGGTTCATGTTGCTGCCGTGGTCTCCCCGCTGGGGAAGGTCCTGGGCTCCCAGTCCTTTCCTGCCACGGCGGCCGGCTACCGTCGGATGCTCGTCCGGGCCCGCAAGCTGGGGACGGTGCGCCGGGCCGGTGTGGAAGGCACCGGCACCTTCGGCGCGGTCCTGTCCCGCTACCTGCCGGCTCAACATGTCCAGGTGTACGAAGTGAACCGGCCCGACCGCACGGCCCGCCGTCTGCTCGGGAAGTCGGACCCGCTCGATGCGCAGGCTGCTGCACGGGCCGTGCTCACTGGTCGTGCCCGGGCCCGGGCAAAATCCGGCGACGGCCCGGTGCACAGCGCCCGGATGTTCAAACTAGAGCCTCGGCAGGCAACGTTTGCCCGTCAAGGAGCGGCGTCCGGTGCGTGCTCTGGGGGTCCCCCCCCGGCCGGAGGCTGGGGGAGTGCCGGACGGAAGCCCTCGTACTGGGCGTACTTGGGCTTTCGGCCGGTGCGGCGAGAGTGCGTGCCGGGCGTCGCGACGGGGCGAACGTTGCCTGCCGGGGCACTAGCCAAGGACTCCGCGGTCAAGGCCCGCACCCAAGCGGTCAACCAGCTCAAGGCCGTCATGGTCATAGCCGACCCGGCCTTGCGGGAACGGCTGTCCAGTCTGGGCAACCGCGAGCTGTTCCGCACGTGCGCGCGCTTCAGCCTGCGCGAGGGGGACGACGAGGACGCCGTGGCCCAGGCGACCCGCATCACCCTGAGCCTGCTGGCCCAGCGCATCGAGCAACTCACCGGGCAGATCGATGAGCTGAAATCAGCGCCTGACCCGGCTCGTCGAACGCCACGCCCAGCAGCTGCTCACGCCCCTGGGTATCGGCCCGGACAGCGCCGTCACTCTACCGATCACCATGGGAGACAACCCCGAGCGGCTGCACACCGAGGCGTCCTTCGCTGCCCTGTGCGGAGTCAGCCCCATCGAGTACTCCTCGGGCCGGCGGAGCTCGTGTCGCTCAACCATGGCGGCGACCGGCAGGCCAACGCCGCCCTGCACCGCATCGTGTTCACTCGGCTGCGCCACGACCCGCGCACCCAGGCGTACTACGAACGCCGCAGCCAGGAGGGCAAGACCCCGCGTGAGATCATCCGATGCCTCAAGCGATATGCCGCCCGAGAGGTCTTCAACCTGGTCAGGACGGTATCCAGCATCCCCCGTTACAGCCGCGTCCGTGATACGTGAGAGGGTCTGAGGCGTGAGTGAGACACCGTCGAACACCCTGCAATACCGCTTTGACGGGCCAGAAGAGGCTCCCGTCCTGATCCTCGGTCCCTCACTGGGTACCACATGGCACATGTCGTAGAAGCCGTCCAGGGCCGTCCATCCAGTCCTATGCGGACGTGTATGTCCAGTTTCGGGATCCTGTGCCGGGAGGGCGTCCACGGGGTGTGTGATTCGCGCGTGACAGCTGACAGCACGACGAAGCCCGGCCGGTCTGGGCGGATTCCAGTGGTCGTCGCAACACTGTGAGAGGTGAGGAGCCCCCGTCGGCTGATGCCGATGGGGGCTCTGCGTGTGGTGGGTTGCGACGGTGTGCCGTGATTGGCGGGAGCAGTGGCTTCGGCTTTCCGTCGCGCCGCGCCGTTGCGACGAGGCCAGAATGCTTGGCTGCTCACGGCCCCTGGGGCCTGTGGTCCTGGGCTTCACGGGGTGGTCGCACTCTGGTGTTGATCCTGCGCGGCGCCGCTCGACTTGATCGTACGTGCCGGATGATCCGCGGCTGCGGGGCACGACGGTTCGCACGCCGTGGATGTGCGGGCTGTCTGGGGAGGGGCGTCGTGCAGTTCAGAAAGCGGGATCGCCGCGGACCAGCCGACCCCCGGCCCACGCATGCTTGATCCTGGTGAGGCCGTAACGCCGCAAGGACATGCCACCCGCGACGCGCACAGAGCGTGACCGGCGCGGGGCTGCTCGTACAGGATAAAGCGGCGCATATGCGTGACGATCGTCTTATGCCCTGGAGTTCCCGAAAGCGTGGTCCAAGGACCGATCCGGATCGCTCCGCGCACCGTGTCTCTGATAGAGGGACGCTTTCGACCGTAGATGAGGAACTGCTACGCACTCTGTACGCGGAGCACGCAGGAGCCCTGTTCCACTACGTGCTGCGACTGACCTCAGGAGACTGGCAATGGGCAGAGGACGTGGTGCAGGAGACACTGCTGCGAGCGTGGCAGCATCCCGCCGCGTTCGCCCCCGCACGCGGCCCGGCCCGGGCATGGCTGTGTACGGTCGCCCGGCACCTGGTCATCGACGCCCACCGGGCCCGGCAGTCCAGACCGGCCGAGGCCGGCGGCGAGGCCCTTCAGCGGGCCGCCGAGCAGACGCCGGGCGAGGACCAGATCGAGCAGGCACTGCAGAGCTGGGCGGTTGCCGACGCCATCCGGTCACTGTCCCCGGACCACCGCGCCGTCCTGCTGGAGACCTACTACCGGGGCCGGACCATGGCGGAGGCCGCACAGGTGCTGGCTATCCCGCTGGGCACCGTGAAGTCGCGGACGTACTACGCCCTGCACGCCCTGCGGCTGGCGCTGCAGGAACGGGGCATCGAGCCATGACCGTGGCGGGCAGGAGGTGGCGACCATGAGTGCGGAGCACGACGCCCTTCGGCTGACGCTGGGAGGATACGTCCTGGGCACGCTGCCCTCGGCGGACATAGAACAGGTGCGCGTCCACCTCGCGGCATGCGCCGAATGCCGGGCCGAACACGTCCAGCTGGCGGGATTGCCTGCGCTGCTGGGGACGGTGACCGAAGCCGAAGCCTCAGGCCAGACGGTGCCGACGGCTGACAGGGACCTGACCGGCCGGCTGGTGGCACGGGCAGCCGAAAGCGCGCAGGGCTCCCTGCACGAACGGCCCGCCGCGCCCGTGGTGTCGCAGGCGCCAGAGGGGGGTGTGCTGGAGAGGCTGCTCCAGCAGGCCGCGGCCCGGCGCCGCAAGTCCTGGCGTCTGCAACTGGCCGGCGTTGCAGTCTCGCTGACGTTCATCGCGGCAGCGGCAGGCGGCACATGGCTGGCGGCCATCGGATCCGTGGGCAGTCAGGCGACGCCGCCCGGGCCGATCGCGCCGACTATCTGGCGCACTCTCTCCGGAAGCGATCCCACCACCGGCGTCTCCGCCTCGGTGAAGGTCTCGCCCTCTGCCTGGGGCAGTCTTCTGCAGATCTCCGCCAGGGGGGCACCCGCCGGAATCACCTGCCGGCTCCAGGCGGTCGGGCCCGGCGGGGCCAGGACGGACGGCGCTACCTGGCGGGCAGGCGAGTACCCTGCCGGCACCACGATCCCAGGAGCGGTCGCCATGGCTCCGGGAGCCATCGAGCACTTTGAGATCCTCGCAGGCAACGGTCAGAAGCTGGTCACCATCCGAGCGTGAGGCCAGGCAGGCCATGGCGGTCATGTCACGGGACGGCCCGGCCGCCCAGTGACATGACGACGGCAGCCGGGCGTGAGCGGATGGTGGCACAAGAGGCCAAGAAGACGTCGCCTTCGAAAGGCCGGGCCCTCAGCGGCGAGGGGCCCCGGGCAGTCGACAACAACCGGGCCGCCTCAAGACCGGTGGACCGGGCCTGGAGGAGCGCGCACAGGACGTCCAGCCGATGGCCAGCGAGAGGGCTTGCGATCGGGACATCGGCTGTACAGGCACGCTCGTGATCACCGTCGTCCCCCGATGCCGCCACACCGCACAGCTCCGGGATCGGCGAGACCGTCCGACAAGGGCTCCCGGCCGATGAGCGCGGCGGCCTTGGAGGCCGACACCGGCACCTCTATGGCCGAGGGGCTGATCGGCACCAAGCGCGCGGAGGCGGCTGGTGGTCGAAGAGGCCGCCACCGGCCGGGAAACATCATCCCCGCGGCCAGGCTGATCAAGGTGAAGGCCGTCCGGGTGCACGACCAGCGGGTCGAGGGTCGGGTTCAAGCAGCCATCCGATCGATCTGGCCGCTGTGGTGCCACACATCGCGGGGCCGGTCAGCTGCTGCGGCTGCTTCGCCTGCACGACCTGTCATCGGGGGACTGTGTCGGTATCGGGGCAGTTCTGCAGCTCGGTCGTGGGGCTCTGGCCCGCTTCCGTCACGCGACCTCCGTAGTGGCTCCCGAGACGCGCCGACGGTTTCCGGGCCCTGGTCACTCTCGTCCCGCTCCGGCGAACCGGCCCAGTCCGCAGCTGACCTCATGCATGAGTGGGCCGACGGGGCGTGCACAACTCTTCTTATTCCCCGAAGTCCGTACAGCCCGGAGAAGAGGATCCAGCACGTCTGCACGCCGAGGACTGCGACCCAGCCGAGATGCGGGCAGGGATGTCGGTCCCGTTCTACGGCGCGACGCTCCCGCAGGGCCGTCCGGAAGACCACGGGCGAGGGGACCGAGCTGTCGGTGCCCGGTCCGGCCGTGCGGCAGTGGGCTCTGGGCAGCGGCGGCTGAGCCCAGACAGGCGCCGACATTGACACGACTCGCAAGAATCCGAACAAAAGTGGCGAATAGCTCGAACCGTCCGGCATACGTCGTCCGTGGAACTGATTGAGCGCGCCCATGCAGGATCAGGATCCGGCCTACCGACCGCCTCCGAAATTGTTTGCGCTCGCCCCGTTCCGGTCTCCGCACATCCACAGAAGAGTCAGAAGACCATGTTTGTGACCGATTCCGCCAGCCCGACTTCACTGCTCGGCCGGCCCTGCCGCCGCCAGGCGCTGCTCACCCTGCCGGCGCAGGAGGCGCACGTCTCCGCCGCTCGTCACTTCGCGGCCGATCTGCTGGAGACCTGGAGTGTGCCCGCGAGCGAGCGGGACTCCGCCGTTCTCATCGTCGACGAACTCGCCGCCAACGCGGCCCAGTACGGCCGTGAGCGCATGGCCCTGCTGCTCGCCCTCGACCACGACGCTCTGCACATTGTGGTCACCGACTCCGGCGCGGCCGTGGAGCGCCATCGCTCCGAGGTCGCCCCCGACGAACACGGCCGTGGCACCGGCATCGTCCAGTACCTCGCCCATTCGACCGAGATCCACCAGACACGCAGCGGCCGCGAAGTCCACGCCTGCCTGAGGTGCTCGCCATGACCGGACCGTACGCTCCGCACGAGCCGCGCCCCCCTGCCGGGGCCGGCACTGCGGCACAGGGCCGGGTCACCCGACGCCCCTGCCGAGTGGGCCTTCGCAACCCACAAGCCGTGCCCCGTCGACAACTGCCCGGGCCCGGCCCAGGTACCCATGCGGTCCGTGGCACACCCATCGGCCCTCGATCACGGCGGCCCTCACCACGACACGGTGCTGTGTCGACGCTGCGGCGCCGGCTCCTGCGTTCCGGCGGAGGTGTGAGCGTGGACGTCACCCCGAACAGCGGCAAAGACATCAGCGTCCCGCCCCCGCACGAGGCATACACGAATGCGCCGGATCTGCGGCGCGAGATGCATCAAGTGCTCGCTCTCGGAGCCGAACGCGACCGCCGCCAGGCCAGGCCCCTCACCGGCTCCCCGATCGATGCGACGGCCGCCGAACGCGCCTGGCTGCTACGGCGGGCCGCCCTCATGGACCGGATGGCCCTGGACGGCCCCGGCCCCGGCCCGGTCGCGGCTGCCGCAGAAACCGCCGAACAACTCCTCCTCCACGACCGCCGCCATCCCGACCTGGCGGCCGGCCCGCACCACCCCGACACCATCACGCTCGCGTGGCCGGCCCAGATGAGCCACGTGCATGACCGCCAGTTGCCACAGCCCGCCACCAGAGACAAGGAGCCACAGAACATGGGTGGAAAGCAGAAGACACTCGCCATACTTGCCGGAACCGCGCTGGCAGCCGGACTCACCAGCCCAGCTTTCGGGTCCACCACCGCTCACTCGCCGGCCCTGCGCACCGCCGCGACGGGGTCGGGGAAGTCGGTCGTGGAGTGGAACCGCGAGCTCATCACCATCCTCAGCGATCCGAAGGCGCAGCCGTCCACCGTCCAGCCCACGCGCAGCTTCGCGCTTCTCCAGGCCGCCGAGTACGACGCCGTGGTATCGATCACCCGGGCCGGCCCCGCCTACGTGTTCTCGGTGTCGGCGCCAGGAGGCGCTCGTGCGGATGCCGCAGCGGACCAGGCAGCCCACGATGTGCTGGTCGCCCTGTACCCGGCCAAGCGCGCAGGCGTGGACCAGCTGCTGAGCAGCCAGTTGTCCGCGATTCCGGGCGGCCCGGGCAAGCAGGCGGGCATTGGTGTGGGAGCCGCGGTCGCCCGCCGACTGATCAGCCTGCGGTCCAACGATGGGTCCTCGGCCAAGCCGCCGCGGTTCCGCCCCGGCGACAAGGCCGGTGACTACCGGCCCACCCCTCCCAAGTTCCCGGCACCGGTGTTCACCAACTGGGGCTCGGTCAAGCCGTTCGTGCTGGCCGACGGACGCCAGTTCCGCCCGGCACCGCCGCCGGCCGTGAGCGGCGCCGCCTACGCCAGCGCCTTGAACGAGGTCAAGAGCCTGGGGAGCAAGACCAGTACCACCCGCACCCCCGATCAGACGGCAGCCGCGAAGTTCTGGGCGGCGGCGCCCGTCTGGAACGTCTGGAACCAGGTCGCGCAGGGCCTTGTCACCTCCCAGAACGCGAGCCTGGAGAAGGCGGTGAAGGTCTTCGCCCGGCTCGACCTGTCCCTCGCCGACACCACAATCGCGATGTACGACGCCAAGTACGCCTACCGCGTATGGCGGCCCGTGACCGCCATCCGGCTCGGCGGTACGCACTACAACCCGAGCATCGTCGGCGATCCCAACTGGACCCCCCTGCTGCCGACCGCACCGGATCCGTCCTATCCCGGCGCTCACGGCGCTCTCAGCCAGGCGGCGGCAACGACGCTCGCCGGGTTCTACGGTGCGCGGCATCATCTCGCGGTGACATCGAAGGGCGTCACCCGAACCTTCGCCGGCTTCCAGGACGCCGCCACCGAAGCGTGGCTCAGCCGGATCTGGTCCGGCCAGCACACCTCCCTCGACAACCGCGCGAGCCAGCAACTCGGCACCCAGGTGGCCGATTTCGTGGCGCGTCATCTCTGACCGCCCCCACCGCGCGACAACCATGCGCAGCATGGCAGTGGCCAGAAGCCAGTGGTCCCGGCGCATCGGGTACCACTGGCTCGGACCACGCTCAAAGAGCGGCCATCCTCCGCACCGAGGGCCCGCAGTTGCTGGCCGGCAGGCCGGATGTCCGCCCGCAAGAAGTCCTGGCTTCCTACTGACTCCGGCTCGTCAGACACCCCATGGCGTCGAGATGTCTGACGAGCCGAAGTCAGGTAAACGGGGTCCTCACCGATGGAGCAGCGTCTGCCCGGGCGGGCCAGTTGGAGTGGACAGGACCCGAGCACCCGGGGCCAACTGGGAGAACAGGTCCGCTGGGGTCGTTTCCCGCGGCTGCGTGGATGCGCCGTCCGACACCATGGAGCGCTCATGAAAGAAATGGCCGCGGCGGCACTGCCGGCGGTTTCCGCCGTGCCGCTTGCTGCTGCAAGCGGCACTCCCAGCCGGACGATCTCGTCCGCCTGTCCCAGGCCCACATCTGGAGCGCTGTCAGTCGGCATCCCCCTATACATCGGCTCGGCCGCACCCGGCAGCGCGGCCGCCGCCACTGGCACGGCCACGGTGCACTCCAGCAAGCTCGGCCCCATCCTGGATGACGCCAAGGGGCGCACGCTCTACCTCCCCAAGGCCGTCAAGCCGACTACGCCGACCGGCGGCGGAGCATACGCGTTTGCCTGGCCGCCGCCGCTCACCTCCGGCACGCCCAAGGCGGCCCCGCTTGCCAGGAGCAACCTGATCAGCACCGCGAAACGCTCCAACGGCATCACTCAAGTGACCTACACCGGTCACCCGCTGCACTGCTTCGCGGGTGACACGACGGCCGGTGACACCAACGGCGAGGAAACCAGCGCGTCCGGCGTCACAGTGGTACGTCGCAAACGCATCCGGCAGCAAGGCCGAACCCGATTGATGGGGGCCTGATGACCGGGCACACGGGCGCGCGGATGCGGCGTCCCGCACGAACGGTGGCGGGCTTTTTGGCTGCTTTGCTGCCGGTCGCGGTCGCGGTGGGGGTGTATGCGTTCGGCCGCACGCACACACCCGACTACACCAGCGGCCTGTTCGGGCAGCACGGCGTCGGCGTCATCGATCTCAAGGCGCGCCTGGGCAGCGCTCTGATGGCACTCGCGGTCGTCCAACTGCTGCTCGGACTGTGGATGTACCGGCGCCTACCGGGAGCGGGGGCCGCACCGCACCGGGTGCACCCCGCACACCGGCTCATCGGCCTCCTTGCCTTTCTGCTCTCGCTGCCCATCTCCTACCACTGCATCACCGCGTACGGAGTCGATTTGACGAACAGCCGAGTGGCGGTGCACTCCATCACGGGCTGCGTCCTGTACGGCGCGTTCGTCGCCAAAGTGCTGGTGGTACACAGCCGCCGACTGCCCGGTTGGGCGCTTCCGGCCGCCGGCGGCGCCCTGGTCACCGCCATCGCACTGATGTGGTACACAGCCGCCTTGTGGTTCTTCGCCGGCTCCGCCCCCGGCTTCTGACCGTGCTCTCATCGAGGCCCGCCATGGCCTGCACGGCAGCCCTGTTGCAGATCGGACATCGCGTTGCTCCGTGCAACGCCCTCTCAGAGAGCGGTATGCGATTTGGTGTCCGTTTCGCCCTTTCGGGAGGGTAAGCGGGCCGGCCGTGGCGTCGCCGGGCGGTTACGGCCGCGGCTGGGTGAACAAGCCCTGCTCGGTCTCGACCAGGATTCCGCGCTCGGTCAGCCGCTTGAGCTTCAGGCGGGTGTTGTTGATGTTGTTGGGCGTGATCTCCAGGTCCATCGCCTCGCACACCTGCCGCGCCCGCAGCGGCGTGTCGGCCGCGGCGAACACCGCCATGATCTGCTGGTAGGCCGGATGGTCCGGCAGCTTCGGGGCCGGCGGCGCGTGCGGCTGCGGATCGGGCAGCTTCAGCAGCGTCTTGCGGGTGATCCGGACCTCCTCGGCGGCCCGGCCGAGCTCGTCCAGCCGTGCGGTCAGCTGCGCGATCTCCTTCCTCGTCGCCTCGGCCTGCGCGGCGATCTCCCGTTCCCGCTCCTCCAGCCGCGCCAGCACCGCCCCGAGGGTCAGCTCCCCGCCGGTCATGCGCTGCGCCAGGCCATAGCGGTGGCCCCGGTCAGCCGGCGCAATATCACCGCAGTCATCGCCCAGTACACCCGCGACTCCGAACTGCGCGGCAGGTGCTCGTAGTCGCGCACCAGCCTGCGGTGCAGCATCAAGATCCCGTAGGCGCGCTCCACGATCCACCGCTTGGGGATCGGCACGAACCCGGTCCGGGCCGGGTTGCGCTCGACGATCTCCACCTCGATGCCCACCGTCTGCCCATGCGCGACGACGGCGTTCTTGAAGCCCTGGTCGACCAGGGCCTTCTCCACGGTGTCGGTATCAGCGGCGACCCTGTCCAGGAGCGCGATGCCTGCGGCGTTGTCGTGCACGGACGCGGCGAGCACCGCCACCGCGATCACCAGGCCCAACACGTCAGCGGCCAGGCCGCGCTTGCGGCCCGGTACTTTTTTGCCGCATCACGCCCCGTCGACTCCGCGGGCACCCTGGCCGCCGCGTGCACGCTCTGGGTGTCGAGCACCACCTCGAACGCGCTGTCCGCGGAGGGGGCGCGAGGGACCTGTCTGGTGGCGTTCCAGTACTCGTTCGCGACGGCGGACATGGTGACGCCCGGCCTGTTCGGCTTCCTGTACGGCGTGAACCGGGTGCTGCCGTGGGTGGTCGTGGGCTGCCTGGCGCTGACGGCGGGCGTGGCGATCCGGCCTCTGGAGCGGCGCTTGGCGGACGACAAAGCGGTGGGAGGCTCCCTGCAGCGCCTGAGAGGTGACGGGCCGCGGGGGCGCCTGAGCGGCAGGGCATGCGAGCCGCTTGAGCGGCGGTTGACTGACTGCGGGACGTGGGAGGGACGCGGCGCGGATCGCGGCCGGGAGAGGTGTTCGAAGAGTGGGTGCAGGATGCGCAGCACCCGCACCAGCGGGTCTGCGGGCAGGGTTGGCATCTGCTGCCAGGTGTGTACCCGGAAGGCCGGCTCCGGCAACTGGCGCACGGCGCGTGGTGGTGTCCCGTCGTGTGCTGAGAGAGATCAGTTGTTGTCAGTGCTGGGCAGCGCGGTGGTGTCGGTGGTGGGGACGTCGCGGTAGACCGCGGCCATGCTCTCCTCAGAACCTGGCAGGTTCGACGATTCGGCAGGCCAGGCTCAGGTGCAGGCCCTCAGGAATTTGATGAGCGCCACGTTCACCTCGTCCGGGCGTTCCTGCTGAGTCCAGTGCCCGCAGCCGGCCAGCTTGAGGGGATTGCGCCACAGCTTGGGCATGAGGTTGGGGAGGCTCTCGATGACTTCGGGTGTGCCGGGGAAGGCGGGGACGGCGTCGCGGTCGCCGTAGATGTACATGGGGTGAGCCGCCGATCCCCGGAGCTGTCGGCTGCACGCTGGAGAACCGGATTTTCCGAGACGCCTGGCCCGACTTCCGGCGGGCGGGGGTGGATGTACGCGGGGCGAGCACCCAACTCCCCCACGAGCAGGCGGAGTTTGCCCGCTCCGAGGAGGTCCCGTACCCCCTCCTCTCCGACGCCGCCCACCAGCTGGCAGCTGCCCTGCGGCTGCCGATGTTCCGTGGCGCAGGCCGACCGCGCCACAAACGCCTGATCCTGATCGTCGACGTCGAACGGACCGTACGGCACACGCTGTTCCCGGTCCTCGACATCCCCCACGCGGTCGCCGAGAGCCTGCGACTGGCCGCGGACTGCGCCCGGACAGCGTGAGCGGCCCTGCCGTGTCCACTCGCCCAGTGAAGCCCGATGAAAGAGGCACCCAGTGAAGGAGACTGCACGCCGTGAATGATCCGACCGTGCCCGCTCAGACCGTCCACCACCCTTTCTCCTACGGCACCCTGCAACTGCCCGAGGTCCAGATCTCCCAGTTCGGCCGCCTGCTCGACGGCAGCCCGGACGCCCTGCCGGGCCACCGCATGACGACCATCCAGATCACCGATCCCGCCGTGATCAAGGCCAGCGGCACCGACCGTCATCCGCTGGCCGTCGTCTCGCCGGACCTGGAGGACGCCGTCGAGGGGCAGGTTTTCGCGATCAGTGATGCCGAATTGGCCGCGACGGACGCCTATGAGGTCGACGATTACGCCCGCGTCTGGGTGACCCTGCGCTCGGGAATCCGGGCGTGGGTCTGTCTGGAGCGCACGAACGGAGCGCCCGGCGCCACGGATGCCCCCGCTTCCGGCGAGCGTGGCGGCGCGGTGGGCGTGGACGACGGTGCCGGGGATCCCGTGAGTGTGCGGGAGTGGCTGCGGAGTCTGGAGGTGTTCGCGGGACCGCTGGCGGACTTCGATCCCGCCGGCGCCCCGGCTGAGCCTGTCGATCTGTTCCTCGGTTGGCTGAGGGAGGCGGTCGCCGCGGGTGTCTGCGGCCTGAAGACCGGTGCGGAGCTTCCGCTCGGCGTGCCCGCAGTCAACTCGACTGGATGCGGGCGTCTGAGGAAGACTGGGCACGTCCGGCAAGCGTTGGCGGGCGGGCAGGTTTTCCGAGCCGGTCCGCTGCGGGCGAAGTGCACCCAGCGCCCCGAACTCGCCGAGATCCTCATCTCCACAGGGGACGCTGTCATCCGGTACACCGGCCTTTCGGACTCGTCGTCCCGGAGGGATGTATCCGGCAATCGTGGATAGAAGTGGATGGGTCGACTGGTGGAGTTGACCGGTCCGAACTCGGTGCGATCCGTTCGGACCTGCCCAGGTCGGGGTCCTGGCAGGGTGTCGCATGACACACTCGGACCGGGTCGTCACAGGTGGCGGCAGCGGGAGGTAGCACCTTGCTGACATTGGATTTGCACCCGATCTTCCGGAACAACCGCGACATCGAACTCTCGCTGCGGCAGATCGTCTTCCAGGCGAAACGCACGGGGGAGCCCGTCGTGCAGATCATTCACGGAAAGGGCACTGGGCAGCTCAAGGGGCGCGTCCTCGCGTTCCTCGGCCAGAAGCACATCAGGAAGCTGTACGACCGCGTGGAGATCGACACGGCCAACACGGGCCGGATCCTGGTCCACTTCGCGCCACGCCCCTGAGCCCTCTCCCGTCTTGGTTCGGGGCGCCGGGGCGCCCGTTCCAGGGCCGTCCATCCGGCGCCCCGGTCCGTACGCCATCTCAGGATGGAGCTGACGCCGTCACCAGGTGACAGGCAACTCGTGGACGCCGTAGGCGAGTTTGTCGTGCCGGAACGGGACGTCAGCCAGCGGGACGGCCAGCCGCAGGCCGGGCAGTCGCCGCAGCAGAGTGGGGCAGGCGACCTGGAGCACGAACCGGGCGAGGGGCTGACCCAGGCACATGCAAGCAGCAGGGTGGGGTCTCAAGCCGAGTTCCATTGGTAAGGGAAAGGGCGTATCGCGCGTGGAAATACGCCATGGCGAGTGGTTCTAGGGGGAGCCATAGTCAAGAGTTGTGGGCGAGCTGAATTCGGCGCTTGCTCTGCTTCATCTCGTGGAACTCGACTATCCTCGACGGACGTGTGCTGCGCTCACACAGTACGAGGCCCGGCCGGCCAGGAGGCCACCAGCAAGGCGCTCACCGAGTCGCCGGCGACCAGCCCGAGCTGGTCGCCTGAAAGGCGTTCGTCGCCCGTCGCCCAGCGGCGCTGGCCTCGCCGGTCATGGGAGCACGAGCGCAGTACGTGGTGGTCGAGAAACGCGCCTGGCAGCGGTACTACTCGCACTGGGCCGCCAACCGGGTGGTTGACGATCTGCTGCCCGGTCCGGCCGCGGCGACACGCTGCTTCCGCGCCAACCGGGAGATCGACCGATGGCTCGACGACGTGTGGTGCGAGGGCGCTGCACTTGTCGACCACGACCGCCGGATCCTGCTCTGGTTTGCCTTCGCGGACAGCTGGGCCGACCACCTCGCCGCCCGCGCCGTACTGGCCCGGACATGGCCCGGTTGGGACGTCCGCTTCGCGCACGACGGCATGGGCGATCTGACTCACCACCTGGGCCTTGGCAGGGACCTGACCCGTCCGCCGGGCTGTGCCGCACCAACCGGCCGATCCCACCCCCGCCGAACTGGCCGCGCTGCGTACGGCGCTCGATGCGCTGGTCGCAAGGGCGGAGGTTGACTGACCACCACCTCATGGGCTTCCCATGGCCCGGATCGGACAGCACCGTGGCCATCTCCTCGGCATGCGCGACGTGCAGCGGCAGCAGGTCCAGCCGCCTGGTGCCGATGGCCTGGGCCGCGAGGGTGCTCACGCCGCGATCACCGGCGCGAGGCTGCGAGCCGTGATCACGACCTTGCCGGAGACGACGGTCGTCGGCCTGCCCCGCGGTGCCGGCGAGAGACTTGTCCGCTTCGTTGCGGAGCCCACATCTCTCCGCTGATCTGATAACCCACGGGGGTGCTACGTGACCTGGGGCGTTCCGGCCCTCGGGGCACGAGTGCTCCGCCTTGCTGCAGGCCCTGCCATAGGGGCTTCTGTGATAGCGGGTGATACGGCGAGGCCCGCCAGAAACCGTTCCGACGGGGACCTCCGCGCGGAGCCGTGAGACGCCGAAGCCGCACCGAAGCGCTCCGGCGCGGCTTCGGCGTGAGATCGGTTGCGCTCGCACGAGTGGTTCCCGGGAGCGGTGCAGGAACGCCTGCCCGAGCAGCCGACCCGCCGCAGGAAGGCACTCCCCGGTGCGAAATACTCTCCCGATGAGTTCACGCACTTCCCCGATCAGCCAGCCGATCACGATACGGAGGGCCGTCGCCCGGGATGCCAAACGGCTCACGCGGCTCGTGCGTGGCTCAGGCGCCTACGAGGGTAAGTACGCGGCCGCAGTCGCGGGCTACCGGGTCGGTCCTGATTACATCGAGGCCCACCGCGCCTTTGTGGCCGTCGGCGCCGACGAGCATGGAGGCCGGGTCCTCGGGTTCTACTCGCTCGTCCTCGCTCCACCGGAGCTCGACCTGCTGTTCGTCGCCGACGACGTGCAAGGACGGGGTATTGGACGGCTGCTCGTGGCGCACATGCAGTCCGAGGCCCGTGCCGCCGGGCTCGACCGTGTCAAGGTCGTGTCGCATCGTCCCTCTGAGGACTTCTACCACCGCGTCGGTGCGGTGCGGACCGGGACCGCGTTCGCGAACCCGCCCGCCGTGCCGTGGGACCGTCCCGAATTCGAGTTTCGCATTCCTTCGGAATGACGCGGTGCCGGTTCGCAGGGCACCGGCTATGCCTGCATGGTGGTCGGCATGCAGGAGCCGCTGGACGCCGCGCGCTCCGTGTGTGCCGTCGTCTCTGCCCTGGCGGGGGGATCGCCTGCGCCGGCGGCCTCTCCCGGCGACTCCCTCGCCTCCGGCACTCCCAGGGCCATCGAAATCGCGTACACCTCGGCTCGCTCCACACACGATCGAGGTCGGCCGCGTAAATACGTAGTTCACACAACCCTGATCTGCGAGACGAAGTGGCCACAGTCCACCGTCAGCGCTGTAGGGGGTGATGCCTTGCCAGTGCAGCCATCAGCGCAAGTGGAAGTAGTCACAGCTCTTGCCCCGTGGAGCTTGGCCGACCGGCGTCGGTGCGGCCCGCGGTGGAGCGGATCGGCGGGAGGCTCCGGACAGGGGCATCAGAGTCTGACTGTCGTGGGTGTTGGCCAGGTCCTACTCGGCGTTCGGGTCGTCGTAGGCGTCGACGATGGCGATGGTCCTGCCGGAGCCGCTGGCGGAGGCGGCGGAGGTCAGGCCGTAGGCCGACTGCAGGTCGCTGGGGCCGTAGCCGGTGGGGGAGTCCGCGGCGGCGTTCGGCCGGACGGTCTGGGGTGCGATGCCCTTCTTCGCCGCCTGCTCTTCCTGGAAGGCGGTGGTGCCGCTGGTGACGCGCAGGGCGTTGCAGGATGCGTAGCCCTTCTTCGGGGTGCCGGCGCACTGCAGCATCTCCAGGCGGAACCGCCGGCCCGCCCAGCGCTACGGCGTGGGGGGCCGCTGCGGGGAGCGGAGTACGAGCAGGGTGATCTCGCTCGGGGCGAAGACGCGGAAGGGCGGGCCCCAGAAGCCGGTGCCACGGCTGGTGTAGAGGAGGGTGCGGGTGCCGTGGCGGCTGAGGCCGGCGAGGGCGGGCTGGTCGATGCGGACCAGGTGGTGGAAGGGCCAGATCTGGCCGCCGTGGGTGTGGCCGGAGAGCTGGAGGTCGACGCCGTCGGCTGCCGCCCGGTCGACGAACTTGGGCTGGTGTGCCAGGAGCAGGACGGGGTGGTCGGGGTCGGCGCCGTGCAGGGCTCCGGCGAGGTGGGCGCCGTGGCCGGCGAGGCCGGAGGACTCGGCCGTGACGTCATCCACGCCGGCGACCACGAGGGTGTCGCCGCCGCGTTCGAGCAGCAGATGACGGTTGCGCAGTGGCTCCCAGCCCAGCTCGTCCATCAGGTCGACCCAGCCCTGGGCCTCGCTGTAGTACTCGTGGTTCCCGGTGACGTAGACCCGGGCCCGGGTGGCCTGCACGGTGCCGAGTGGGGCGGCCTGGGCGCGGCGGCGTTCGGCCGTGCCGTCCGCGATGTCTCCGGTGTGGCAGACCAGGTCGGCCTTCAGCGTGTTGACCGTCTCGCAGACCCGTGCCGACCAGTGGGCGCGGTCGAGCGGGCCGTAGTGGGTGTCGGTGATGAGGACGACACGCGTGCCGTCCAACCCGGCCCCCAGGCGCGGAAGTTGCACGTCCAGGCGGCGTACCCGTGGTACTCGGCGGGCCTCGGCGTACCCCCAGGTGAGCAGCACGGTGGCTGCGCCGAGGACCGCCCAGGTGACGATCCGGGCCCGGTCCTGGCCTTCGCCGACGCCGGTCACGGTCAGGGCGAGCCGCAGCGGGACGCCGAGCACGACGGACCAGGTGAACAGGGTCCAGATGGCGCCCAGCAGGGTGTCTCCGACGATCGCCGCCCAGTCCTGCTGGCGTCGGCCGTGGCCGCGCACCATCGCGAGCGGCATACCGATCAGGCCGAGGACGAACAGGGCGGTGCCGGCGAGCGTGACAGGGAGCGGCCAGTGCTGACCGGTGTGCAGCAGCAGCCAGCAGGGCACGGTCCACAGCAGGACGGGGGCGATCAGGGGGAGGTAGCGCATCAGGCGGTGCAGTCGGCTCTGCTGAGTCGCGTGCGCTGCACTGTCGGCGGATCGGGTTTCGCTGGTGTCGGTCACGCTTCCCCTCCTTGAACAACCAGGATGCCGTCGCGCGCACTGTATCCGGCCGTCCCGGGCCGGTCGGACGGACGGGGTGGTCATGGTGGGCAGCCCCATGTGGCGAGGTGGCCTCCGAGTTCGCCCCGGCTCACGCGGTTGGTGACTCTGCTCCTGACCGGGGCCGCGGCGGCTTCGAACGGTGAGGCGTAGAAGCTCCGGAAGCAGTGGAGAGTACAGCCCATCGTCGTGGGCCGGGTGAGATCCACATGCCGGTGCCCGTAATGCTCAGTATTTCTGGGTGGGGATGCTGTGACGGGCGGGAGGATGGGTGGGTGCTGTCCCGGGTCCGGGGTCTGACTCATGACACGCCTGACCGAAGTGTCCTGGTCTCACGGTGTCGGCCGTTGGCCGGGGATGGTGCGTTGTCGGTGCCGGGCCGGCGGGGCGTGTCCCGATAGGGGCCTGCCGATCAGTTGTGGCGTCCTCACGATTCTGACCGCCCGATGCGGCCCGGTACCGGCAACGTGACGCGCCATCGGACCGGAAGGGGGACGGGCATGTCCAGTTCGACCATGTCCAGTACGCCGCCTGCCCCGCAGACTTGTCGTCGACGCTCTGCGGGATACCGCGATCTGCTGAAGTAGGCCAGGAAGTGGGGAGCCGTGAGGCTGCCCGCGAGGTCTTCCACCTGGTCGGACAGCTACAGCCAGGACCCCGCTCATAGGGGCTGTGACAGCTGACAGCACGACGAAGCCCGGCCGGTCTGCCGATGGGGGCTCTGCGTGTGGTGGGTTGCGACGGTGTGCCGTGATTGGCGGGAGCTGCTCGTCTCGCTGGTTGGGGTGGTGGGAGCGCCGGCCAGGCGGGAGGAGGCCCGCGGCCTCCTCCCGCGGCTGTCAGGCGCCTACCTGGATGTCCACCTGGTCGGTGTAGAAGGCGACGTGGCCGGCGATGGCTGCGACAAAGTCGTACGGCTCGCGGTAGGACCACACCGCGTCGGTGAGCCCGCCTCCGGGAAGGGCGATGCCGTAGTAGGACGCGTCGCCCTTGTAGGGGCAGTACGTCTGGGTGGCGCTGGATGTGAGCAGCGACTGGTCGACGTCGTCGAGCGGGATGTACTGGACGGGCGGGTAGTTGGCCTCGCGCAGGGTCAGGGCCCGGGTGGTGTCGGCGACGATCTGTCCGCCGGCGCGCGCCACGACGCGCACGCCGGTGGGCTCGATGGTGATCGGATGGTCGGGACCGGGGATCTTGGGTTCCGGTGTCGTCGTCATGGTCTTCTCCTCAGTTCCTGGTGGTGGGTGGTCTAGCCGGCGATGAGGTCGAACTCGTTGCCCTCGATGTCGGCGAACGTGGTCCACCGGGCGCCGCCGCGCACGACTTCGTGGAGCTTGGTAGCCCCGAGAGCGAGCAGACGCTCGCTCTCGCCCTCGTAGTCCCTGGTGATCAGATCCGGGTGGAACCGGTTCTTGACGCTCTTGGCCTCGGGCACCTTGTGGAAGGCCAGCCGCGGTCCGCTGCCGGGATCACCGGCCTCCACCACGGCGTCGTGCTCATCCGCCCCGTCGGCGACTACGCGCTCCAGAACCGCGGCCCAGAACTGCGCCGCGCGTACGGCGTCGGTGGCGTCGAACGACACGCCGAAGAAGGCGCTACTCATGTGCTGCTCCCTGTGTTGAAGAGTGATTAGACCAGTCTGTTCACTCGTTCTCTAACCGTAGAAGCGGGCTATCCAGCTGTCAAAAACAACAGATGAGATGCCTTGACGACCTTGCCGAGTTGACGAGACTAGACCGACCTGTTTAGCTGGATAGCGAAAGAAGACAGACCGGTCTAACCAAAGCTAGAGGAGTTGCGATCATGTCCGAGACGCAGACAGCCCTGGTGACCGGCGCGACGTCTGGCATCGGCCGGGCCGCAGCGCTGAAGCTCGCCCGGGACGGATTCAAGGTCCTGGTCCACGGACGCGACGCCGAGCGCGGAGCCGCAGTGGTCAAGGAGATCGAGAGCGCAGGCGGCAGCGCCGAGTTCCTCGCCGCCGACCTCGCCGATGTCGGTGCCGTCAGGCAGCTTGCGGCCACGGCCGGGGACATCGACGTTCTCGTCAACAACGCCGGGTTCTCCTGGTTCGGCCCCACCGCCGACCTGGAGCCCGACACCTACGACGCGCTGTTCGACGCCAACGTGCGCAGCGCCTACTACCTCACGGCCGCCATCGCACCGGCGATGGCCGAGCGCGGCGACGGCGTCGTGATCAACCTGGGCAGCATGGCCGGGCAGGTCGGCCTGCCGGGCGGTGCCGCCTACAGCGCCACCAAGGCCGCGCTCACCTCGCTGACCCGTTCCTGGGCCGCCGAGTACAGCCCGCGGGGTGTGCGGGTCATCACCGTCGCCCCCGGACCGGTCTACACCGGCGGCTCCTCCAGGGAGAACCTCACGGCCCTGGGCAAGACCACACTCCTGGCCCGCACGGCAGAGGCCGAGGAGATCGGAGACGTCATCGCGTTCCTGGCCTCGCCGGCCGCCGGCTACATCACCGGCGCCGTCATCCCCGTCGACGGCGGACGCACCGCCGTGTGACCCCCACCGCTACAGAAACCGAGCAAGGCAATGGACAACCCCGTCGTATTGATCACCGGTGCCCTCACGGGCATCGGCCGTGCCGCCGCCGTCGCCTTCGCCAAGCAGGGCGCGAACGTGGTCGTCACCGGACGCCGCGATGAGGCCGGCAAGGCCCTGGTCGAGGAACTGCGCGCGGCCGGCTCGTGGGCCGAGTTCATCAACGCCGACGTCCGCAACGAGGACGACGTACGCGCCATGGTCGACGAGACCGTCACCCGTTTCGGCCGTCTGGATATCGCGGTGAACAACGCCGGCACCGAGGGCCGGCCCAGCCCGATCACCGACCAGAGCGCGGAAACGTACAACGCGACGTTCGACACGAACGTCCTGGGCGTGCTCCTGAGCATGAAGCACCAGGTCCGCGTCATGCAGGAACAGGGCAGCGGCAGCATCGTCAACATCTCCTCGACCTACGGGCACGAGGGCGCGGCCGGGGCCTCCGTCTACGTCGGCAGCAAACACGCCGTCGAAGGCATCACCAAGTCGGTGGCCCTGGAGGTCGCAGCCTCGGGAATCCGCGTCAACGGCGTGGCCCCCGGCCCCACGGACACCGGCATGCTGACCCGCTTCACCGGCACACCGCAGAACAAGGCAGCCCTGGTGAGCGAGGTCCCGCTCGATCGCCTCGGGCTCCCTGAGGAGCTTGCCGCCGCGATCGTGTTCATCGCATCGGACGACGCGTCGTACATCACCGGCCACATCCTCAACGTCGACGGCGGCCACACCGCCAACTGATCCGCTCCGGGTGCAGACCTTCCCTGTGCACCCGGACGGCCACAACGTGCGGCCGCCGAAACCGCTGCCTGGCTCACCACCTCACCTCCCCACGCTGATCCAAGGAGAAGCGCCACCGTGCCCGATCACATCCACGACACCGCTCCGACCCAGTTCGTCGAGGTCGGCGGCATCCGTTTCGCCTACCGGCGCTTCGGCGACACAGCCGCCGGTCGGACACCGGTCGTGTTCTTCCAGCACTTCATCGGCAACCTCGACGACCACGACCCGGCGATCAGCGACGGATTCGCCGCCGACCGCGAGGTCATCCTGTTCAACAACACCGGAGTGGCCTCGACCAGCGGCGTCGTCCCGGACACCATCGAGCAGATGGCCACCGACGCGGGCATCTTCATCGACGCCCTCGGGCTGACGAGCGTGGACCTGGTCGGCCACTCTATGGGCGGCCTGGTCGCCCAGCAGGTCGTCATCCAGCGCCCCGACCTGGCCCGCAAGCTCGTGCTGGTCGGCACCGGCCCGCGCGGCGGCGTGGGCATCGGCGAGACGCCGGCGGAGACCGCCGCACTGTTCACCGTCACGCTGCCCCGGCAGGAAGACATGTGGCTGCCGGTCCTGTTCGCCCCGACCGAGACCAGCCAGAAGCTGGGCCGCGCGTACGTCGAGCGGATCGTGGCCCGCAAGGAGCGCGACGCCTCTGCGTTCGGCGAGCAGGTCTACGCCGGCCAGGGCACCGCCATCCACGCTTACGGCGCCACGAAGGACCCCGCGTACTCGGTCCTGAAGAACATCAGGATCCCGGTCCTGGTGGTCAACGGCACCGACGACATCATCATCCCCACGATCAACTCGTACATCCTTCAGCAGTTCCTCCCGGACGCCGAGCTGATCCTCTACCCGGACGCCAATCACGGCGCCCACTTTCAGTACCCCGAGCGGTTCGTCACCCATACCAAGCTCTTCCTCGACCGCTAGGACACGGCGGCAAGGCAGAAGGCCGGCAGAGCAGAGGCGGTCACCGCAGCACGGTGACCGCCTCTGCTCGTCAGCGAGGGAAGACAGGTCTGTCTGGCTTTGTTGGACGGGGTAGGAGGCGAATGAGTCCCCGCGCGGAGCCGTAAACTGGACCGCCAGTCTGAAAGAAGGAAGTCACCATGCCCACCAAGGCCAACGCCTCGAAGCCGTCCGTGCGTGAACGTCTGCTGGCCGCCGCCGACGAGCTGTTCTACAGCGAGGGCGTGCAGAGCGTTGGCATCGACCGCATCGTGCAGAAGGCCGGCGTGGCCAAGGCATCCCTCTACAACCTGTTCGGCAGCAAAGAAGAACTGGTCCAGGCATACCTCGACGCCCGCCACGCCAACACCCGTGACCAGGTCGAACGCGCCCTGACCCGGTTCCGGACGCCACGCGAGCGCTTGCTCGGAGTCTTCGACGCGCAAGGCCAGCTGTTCACCGAACCCGACTTCAACGGCTG
The DNA here is from genome assembly GCF_044746205.1 of Streptomyces sp. NPDC086549. NCBI lineage: Bacteria > Bacillati > Actinomycetota > Actinomycetes > Kitasatosporales > Streptomycetaceae > Streptomyces > Streptomyces sp. NPDC086549. The sequence continues at coordinate 251,330 of NZ_JBIVBS010000003.1, forward strand.
TGCGCACATGACGGCCAGCGCGGAGGCGCGGCACGGCGGCCCCGTCGAGTGTGCCGCGGACCGGTACCGGCTGTGGGTGCGGACCATGTTCACGGAGCTGGCGCGGGAGGCCGGCGTCACCGACGCCGAGGGCTTGGCGCGGCAGCTGCACCTTCTGTACGACGGTGCGGGGGTTTCGGCGCGGATGGACCGGGATCCGTCCGCGGCGACGACCGCCCGCGCGGCAGCCGCGGCGCTGTTCGACGCCGCAGTCAGGGACAAGGAACTGGTCGACGCCGGGCAGTAATCCGGTGAGACGCCGAAGCCCCCGCTGAGGACCAGCTCAACCGAGGCGCCCGAGGGCATTCGCTCCGGCCTCGAAACGCTGGGCGGTGGAAGCACCGACGGATCCTGACGTCCACACCCATCGCCCATTCACGGATGAAACACTGCGAGAAGACCACCTATCGCGGCCTTACGCGGCGCCGGTGCGGCTGTGCAGGTCGGTGCGCGCGCTGTCGAGGATTTCGTCGGCAAGGGCCGGGTCGGCGTCGGCGACGGCGCGTGACAGAAGTAGCTGGTATGGCACTCATGTGAGGTACTCACGTTGGTAGGAGGTTGTGATCGCCAGGATTGATCGTCTGTCGCGTGATCTATCGGGTGGTCTCTAGGGCGCGTATCGAGTCGTGATCATCGGGTGGTCCTGGTGAGGTCTTTGATCCAGATCATCGAGGCGTGCAGGTGGAGACTGGCGAGGTAGCTGTCGGGAGTCTTGTCGTATCGGGTGTCTCACCGTCCCAGTTCCGGCCTCCTGGTACGTCACGCTCTGGGGCGGGTGAGGCACGTGGAGCCGACGTGAGCCGACCGGTGCACTGATGTCCGGGCGGGGACTCATGGGACATGGCCCGGCACCCGGCTCAGGTTCCGGGGAGGATACGGCGCGTTTCGTAGGCCCACATCGCGATCTCGACCCGGTTGCGGGCGCCGAGTTTGGCCATCAGGCTGGCCAGATGCGTCTTCACCGTGCTGAGGCTGATGTGCAGTGCATCGGCGATCTCGGTGTTGGTCAGCCCGCGAGCGACGGCGAGGAGCACCTGCTCCTCGCGGGCGGTGACGGGGGAGACCGGCTGGGCCACGGGCCGGCCGGCGGGCAGGTCCGCGAATGCCTGGAGCAGACGGACGGTGACGCTGGGCGCGATGAGCGCCTCACCGTCGGACGCCGACCGTACGGCCTGCGCCAGAAGGTCCGGTCCCGTGTCCTTGAGGAGGAATCCGCGGGCGCCGGCACGCAGTGAGCCGTAGACGTACTCGTCGAGGTCGAACGTGGTGATGACGACCACGGCCAGCGGGTCGGCGACGCCCGGGCCGGCGATCAGCCGGGTGGCCTCGAGCCCGTCGAGTACGGGCATGCGGATGTCGAACAGGCAGACGTCGGGGTGTAGTTCGCGGGCCAGACGTACCGCTTCCCGTCCGTCGGCGGCCTCGCCGACCACCTCGATGCCGGGCTGGGCGTTCAGCATGATCCGCAGCCCGGTGCGGATGATCGTCTGGTCGTCAGCGACGAGGACGCGAATGGACACCGCTCTCGCTCCTCGCTCTCGGCAGTTCGGCTTCGACATGCCAGCCCCGGTCGGTACCTGGGCCGGCTCGTAGTGTGCCGCCGAGCAGGGTCGCGCGCTCGCGCAGTCCGGTAAGTCCGTATCCGTCGCGACCCCGGCCGGTGCGCCGGCCGTTGTCGCGCACGCTCACCCGTACCGTGTGCCGTTCGGCGGCGACCCGGACGACGAGCTCGGTCGCGTCGACCGCATGGCGCAGCGCGTTGGTCACCGACTCCTGCACGATCCGGTAGACGGCCGCGTCCACGGCCGGGGGCAGCGCGTCCAGTTCGCCGTCGAGCCCCAGGTCGACCCTGAGGCGACCACCCGGGGTGCGCACAAGGCGCTCCAGATCCGCGACTCCGGCAGGGGGCGCCAGCTCGGCGCCGACCCCGCGGTCGCGCAGCGCGGCGACCATGGCGCGCATTTCCTCCAGCGTGCGCGCCCCTTCTTCCTCGACCCCCTCCAGCGCCTCGACGGCGGCGGACGGGTCGGTGCCCGCGAGCACCCGGCCCGCCTGGGCGGTGATCACCATGGCCGACACGTGGTGGGCCACCGTGTCGTGCAGTTCCCGGGCGAGCTGCTCGCGCTCGCGGGAGCGCACCTGCTCCAACTGCCGCTCGCGAGCGGTCGCCCGGAACCGCACGGCAGCCCCGACCACGCCGGGCAGCAGCAGGAAGACGAAGCCCACGACCTTTTCGACGACCGGGGTCTCGTCCGTGACGACACACAGCGCGCCGGCCGCGAGGATCACCGCGCCGCCCAGCACGATCTCGCGTCCCGATCCCCACCGGGGCAGCGCGTACACCAGCACGAGCACGACCGCGCCGGTGTACAGGCCGACGGGCTCGCGCGGTGCGGCGACGAGCGAGGCCACCGGAAGCAGGATCACCGAGCCGAACGCCAGCGTCACCATCGCCAGCGGGCGGGTCCGGCGCCACAGGGGCAGCAGGCACAACCATACGGCGAACACCACCGCCACCGGCCGCCACACGACGTTCTCGCGCAGGGTGGCCTCCAGCGCCACACCGGCAAGGCCCGCGGCGAGCAGCGCCCAGTCCCGCCGCACCCGGGCGGGCGCGTCGGGCGGCCGGGGTTCGGTCCACAGGGTTCGCAGGTCGTCTCGGAGCACGGTTCTCAGCCTAGGGACCGCGGCGTGCCGCGCATCGGCCGAAAGGACGGGTCGTCACTCCGCCCCGGGGCCGACGGATCCGCGGCCCGCGGGCCGATGCCGCGGAGCGCCGTGGCGACGAGCCTCGGCATCGGCGGCCGTACAAGGACGGCCGACGAGGTGGTTGGAGGACCCGATGCTCTCGAAAGCCCTGTTGCGCCTGGGCGCAAGCGCCGCCCGCCATCCCTGGCGGGTGATCGCGGCATGGCTGATCGCCGCCACGCTCGCCGTCCTCGCCGCCGTCGCCTTCGGCGGGCGTACCGCGGACTCGATGACCGCTCCGGGACTGGACTCCCGACGGGCCGCGGAACTGATCGAGCGGGCAGGCACCGGCCAGGAGGGGATGACCGCCCAAGTGGTCGTCACCCCCCTCGACGACGGTGCGACGTTCTTCGACGACGACGGCGCGCGCACCGCTCTCACGCGGCTGCGGGCCGAGGTGAAGCGGCTGCCGCACGTGCTCGGCACGAGCGACCCGGCGGGGGCGCTCGACACGGGCGGGGACACCGCCGTGCGCGGCGGCCTCGTTTCGGCCGACGGGCGGATCGCGGTCGTCCGGGTGCAGTACCCCGACCAGAGCCGGCTGTCGGCCGAAGACCTCGACGCCCTCGTCGATCTCGGCGACCGGCTGCGCGCCGAGCTGCCGCTGCGCATCGAGATGGGCGGGAACCTCTTCTACGTCTTCTCCGACCCCGACGGCGGCGCGAGCGAGCTGATCGGCCTCCTCGCCGCGGCCGCGATCCTGTTCCTGGCGTTCGGTTCGCTCGTCGCCGCCGCGCTGCCGATCGGCATGGCGGTCTTCGGGCTGACCGTCGGGGTCGCCACGATGACGGTACTGGCGGGGGTGACAGAGGTCCCCACCTTCGCACCGGTCCTGGGCAGCATGGTCGGGCTCGGAGTGGGCATCGACTACGCGCTGTTCGTGCTCGCCAGGCACCGGGAGTACCTCGCGCGCGGGCTCGATCCGCACGAGGCGGCCGGACGAGCGGTGGCCACGGCGGGGCGGCCGGTGGTCTTCGCCGGCGGCACCGTCGTCGTGTCGATCCTCGGCCTGGCGGTCGCGAACGTGCCGTTCATGACGGTGGGCGGGGTTGCCGTCTCGATCGTCGTCCTGACGATGGTGCTCGCGTCGGTGACGCTGCTGCCGGCCTTCCTCGGCGCCGCCGGCCCACGCCTGGCCCGGGCCGGCCGGATCGGCCGGGCTCTGCAGACCAGGAAGCTGGGCCGACTCGCACGGCGGCGGGACCCGGCGGCAGGCGCCGCCCACGCCGCCGGGTGGCGTCGCTGGATCGGGCACGTCAGCCAGCACCCGGTGCCGTACGCGGTCGGCGCGGCGGGGCTGCTGCTGACCGCGACGCTGCCCGTGCTCGGCCTGCGCGTCGGCCTGCCCGACGACGGCTCACTGCCCCACAACCGTACCGAGCGCCGGGCCTACGACCTCGTCGCCGAGGGGTTCGGCCCGGGCACCAACGGTCCCCTCGTCATCGCCGCGGACCCCACCGGTGATCCGGGAGTGCTGGACCGACTCGTCGCAACGGTCGCGGCGGATCCGGGCATCGCATCCGTCGCGCCGACGCACATCGATCGGGCCACCGGCATCGCGACCCTCGTGGTGTTCCCGACCACCAGCCCTCAGGACAAGGCCACGGCCGACACCATCGCCCGGCTGCGCACCGACGTGCTGCCCACGGCGATCGGGCACGGCCCGGCCAGGGCCCACGTCGGCGGCGCCGCCGCGAGCCTGTCCGATGTGGGCCAACGCACCAGCCAACGCCTGCCGGTGTTCGTCGCCGCCGTGCTGGCGATGTCGTTCCTGCTGCTGATGCTGGTCTTCCGCTCGATACTCGTACCGCTCAAGGCTGTACTGCTGAATCTGCTGAGCATCGGCGCGGCCTACGGCATCATGGTCGCGGTCTTCCAGTGGGGCTGGGGAGCCGCACTCATCGGGCTGGAAGCGACGGTTCCGATCGTGTCGTTCATCCCGATGTTCCTCTTCGCCATCCTGTTCGGCCTGTCGATGGACTACGAGGTGTTCCTCCTCTCCCGCGTACGCGAGGAGTACCTGCGCACCGGCGACAACGGCACGGCGATCGTTGAGGGCGTCTCGCGCACCGCCCGGATCATCACCTCGGCCGCCCTCATCATGGTGGCGGTCTTCCTGTCCTTCGCCGTCGCCGAGGACCCCTCCACCAAAATGTTCGGGCTCGGCCTGGCCACCGCGATCTTCATCGACGCCACGGTCGTACGCATGGTGCTGGTACCGGCGACCATGACACTCCTCGGCCGGACCAACTGGTGGCTGCCGAAGTGGCTAGACCGGATGCTTCCCCGCGGCCCGGTCGGCACCGACGACACCGACGCGGAATCCACGGGTGAAGCCCCGCGTCCACGGCTGGTTGACCGTTGACTCAACTCCTGCCCGCCCTTGGCGTCCGGCACCTCAGCGCGTCACCTAGGGGCATATCGAGTCGTGATCATCGGGTGATCCTGGTGAGGTCCTTGACCCAGGTCATCGAGGCGCGCAGGTGGAGACCGGCGAGGTAGCTGTCGGGAGTCTTGTCGTATCGGGTGGCGATGCCTCGCCATGCTTTGAGCTTGTCGATCAGGCGTTCGACGGTGTTCCGCTCCTTGTAGAGATCGGCGTCGTGGCTGACGGGTCGGCCACCTCTGGAGCCCTTCTCCTTCCGGTTGGCGGCCTGGTCCTTCTTCTCCGGGATGACCGCCTTGATACGGCGTTTGCGCAGGTGGGCGCGGTTTCCGCGGGACGAGTACGCCTTGTCCCCGGCGACCGCGTCCGGCCGGATGCGGGGTCGGCCGACGGGCCCGCGTACCCGTACCTTCTTCAGGGCGGGGATGAACTGCGGGCTGTCCGCTGCCTGGCCTGTGGTCAGGATGAACGCCAGCGGGCGGCACTTGCGGTCGGCGGCGAGGTGGACCTTGCTGGTCTGCCCGCCTCTGGAACGTCCGAGGAGGGCGGCCTTCAGCCGGAGTTTCCGCCGACGCCGGATGCGTCGTCGTTCTTCCAGCGCGGGATCACTTTCGGTCTCATGCCCGTTTTGCTCTTCGAGGCCGCCCCCTTTGACCTGGCCTTCTCCTCCTCGGCCGCGGCTTTCTCCAGGGCGGTGACGACGTCCTCGTCGAGGTGCATCCCGGCCGCGTCGTGGTGGGCTCGGGCGGTGGTGGAGTCGATGCTGACCAGGGACAGGTCCACCTCACCCCGCTTCGCGGCTTCCGTGATCAGGCCCTCCAGCAGGGCCTCGAAGACGCCGGCGTCACGCCACTGCCGGAAGCGGTTGTGGACGGTCGACCAGGCGCCGAACTCCGTCGGCATCTCCCGCCATTGCCCGCCCGTCGTGAACCGCCAGATCACGCCCTCGAACTGCTGCCGCAGTCGCTCGGGGTACGGGCCGTACTCGCCGATCGGCAGGTACGGCTCGATGAACTCCCAATCCGGATCGGTCAGTTGCACTCGCGTCACGTAAGACCGTCTATCGGACCGGACCGTGCCACGAAGGCACATCCCGCAAATTGATCACGACTCGATACGCGCCCTAAGTCAAGCCCGGCGCCCGCCGCCGGTCACTCGCCCCGGGCGGGCGCCAGTCCACCGGCGGCGGCAGGGTGCCCTGCGCGATTATGTTCGCGTAGACGCTCTCCAGCGCCTGGCTGAGCGGCCCGACAAGCTCGCGCGGCAAGCCGTCGAAGAACAGGCGACGCACGAGTTCCACGTGTCCCAGAGCCGCGGCCTCGAGCACCTTCCGGCCGTGTTGGGTCAGACTCACCTCGGTCACGCGCCGGTCGTTCGCAGACAGGCTGCAGTTCACCAGTTCCCGCTTGGCCATCCGCCGCACGTGGTGCGAGACCCTGCTGCGCTCCCAGCCGATCTGCGCGGCCAGCACCGTGATCGGCATCAGGCCCCCGTCGGCGACGCTCAGGGCCGTCAGGGCGTCGTAATCCGGCAGGGACAGGTCGCTGTCGGACTGCAGCTGGCGATTCATCTCGTAGGTCAGCCGCAGCTGAACCCGGATGTACGCCAGCCAGGCTCGTTGCTGTTCGCCGTCGAGCCACCCGCCCTCGGGCACCGGCGCGCCGCCGTTGGCATTGCGTGACATGTCACCTATGCTTTCTGTCTAGCACCACCGTCGAGGCGTGCCGCTCCCCTATCATCTCGCGCGGACCGCCAGGAGCAGGAGGTACCCGTGCCGTACGCAGCAGTGCTCACCGGATACGGATCGCCCGAGACGCTCGTGTGGTCGGAAGTCGCCCTGCCCGCACCCGGACCTGGCCAGATCAGGATGCGCGTACACGCAGCGGGAGTCGGCCCGACCGACCTGAAGATCCGGCGCGGCGACCTCCGAGAGGTCTTCCCGCTGCCCAACCCCGCCGTTCTCGGCTTCGAGGCCGCCGGCACCGTCGACGCCCTCGGACCGGGCGTCACTGGCGTGTCGCTGGGTGACGAGGTCGCCGCCCAGCTGCCCACGCTCGGCGGGTACGGCGAATACGCCCTCGCCTCGGCCTGGACCGTCAAACCGGCCACCGTCAGCTGGGCCGACGCCGCAGCGCTGCCCGCCTCGGCCGAAGCCGCCGTCGGCGTCCTGCGCCAACTCGGCGTCACCTCCGGCGAGACCCTGCTCGTCCTCGGCGGCGGAGGCTCAGTCGGCGTGATCGCCACCCAGCTGGCCGTATCCCAGGGCCTCACAGTCTTTAGCGCCACCGGCCCGAGCGACGAGCAGTTCGCCAAGGATCTCGGCGCGATCCCGGTCCGCTACGGATCGGCGCTCCTTGCGCAGATGCGCGCGCACGTCGGCAAGGTGGACGCCGTCTTCGACGCCGGAGGCAAGGGCGGTCTGCGCGACGCTGTCGAACTCGCGGGCGGCCCCGCGCGCGTGATCACCCTCGCGGACGAGCACGCGGCCGACTTCGGCGTCGCCCTCTCCGCCCCCACCCCGGACCGCGCTCCCGACGCGGTCGAGCAGACCATGCCACTACTCGCTTCCGGGCAACTCCGCCTGCGTGCCCAGCGGCTGCTGCCGATGCGGGACGCCGCGCAGGCGCACGCCCTCCTCGAAGTGGGCACAGCGCACGAAAAGCTCATCCTCACCGCTTAGCGGCCTATCGCAGTGCACTGTTCAGATCAACCGCGGGAGGAGCCAGATGGAGAGCCCAATCGAGGTAGTGCGCAGGTTTTGCGCGGCGTGGTCGGACAACACTGGGGCCGCCGAACTGGCAGCATTTTTCACCGACGACGCCATTTACCACAACATCCCGCTGGCGCCGATCACCGGCCGGGAGGCCATCGCCAACACCATCACCTCGTTCATCCGCCCTGGCCCGCCAGGCATTGAGCACATCGAGTTCCGCGTCATCAACATCGCAGCCAACGGACCGATCGTGATGACCGAGCGGGTGGACGTCTTCAAGCTCCCTGACAAATCGTTCGAACTGCCGGTCATGGGAACCTTCGAGGTCACTGACGGCAAGATCAACGCCTGGCGCGACTATTTCGACATGAACCAGTTCACCAGCCGGATGGGATAAGGCTGGACCTCATCAGCGCTCGAGCTCACATTGAGGTTTTTCATCCTGATTTCGCAGGTGGGATGGGGCGGCCTGGGTTCGGTCGGTGTGATCGGGCTGGTCGGCGGTCGTGATTGTCACTCGTGATCGTTTGCTGCACAGCGCCCGGATGTTCAAACTCAATGATGTCCCGCACTGTGGTTCGCTCGCTACGATTGTGTTGGTCGGCGGGCCCGCGGCCGCCTTCCGCACCGCCGACTCAAGGCGCGACGGGACGTCCCAGCCTGCCAGTAGTAATCACTGAAAACAACGGATATCCCTGACCAGCAGTGATCCGCCGACGGCGGCCAGGGCAGGCTCAGAGAGCCTTCACGCGGCCGGCGGGGTACGCGCCTCGGCCGACTTCCTCGACACCACCAACTGAGCGCACGTGCCTTCGCCCTCCCGGGAACTCGGGCGGCACCCGCAAGTGATGCGGAGACAACGGCTATGACCAGATCGGCATCTGACAGGCAGTGATGCAGCTGCTTGCCTGACCGTGCCCCGCCAAGGGCGCTACGGCCGAACGCCTCGACCTGGCGGGCCGTCCCGGCGAGGACCTCCGGCCTGGACATCGGGTAGTAGATGGTGTCGATCTGGTCCGCGAGATCGATGGCGATGATGTCCGCGCCTTCCTCGGCGAGCCGGACCGTATGGCTGCGGCCCTGGCCACGGGCCGCAGCCGGTGATGAAGGCGACCTTGCCGTCGAGCTGTCCAACGCGTGTTGCTCCTCTGGTCCGGATGGAGTCGGCTCAGGCCCCGTTGAAGTGCTCGTCGACGAAACCCGGCTTGGCCTCGTCGATCGCCCGCCGGTACCGCTCGGCGATGTGCTCGGGGTCGAACGGGGTGCCCGGCTCGACCATCCCGTTCACCGTGAGGGTGAGGACCCGAATGCCGTCGTCGGCCAGCTGGGTGCCCAGCAGGCTCGCGACCCCGCGCAGCCCCAGCTTGCCCAGGGACAACGTGGCGAGGCTCGGGTGCGGCTGGTCGGCCAGACCACCACCGGTGAACAGCAACGTGCCGCCGCCGGCGGCTCGCATGGCCGGCACCGCGACCTGGGCGGCCACCACCCCGCCGACGACGTCGACGGTGTAGGCGCCCAGCAGGTCCTCGGGCGCGGCCGACAGGAGGTCGTCGGGCGTCAGCTGGGCAACGTTGTACAACACGACGCCGGGCGGGTTCGGGGCCGCGTAGAGCGAGCTCAACGCCTCGCGCAGCTGCCCGGGGTCGGCCGCGTCGACGCGCACGACGGCCACCTCGGCCCTGGTTGGGTGCAGGTCGGCGGCGAGCTCCTCAAGCTTGTCCCGGTGCCGGGCGGCCAGGGTCACCCGGTAGCCGTCACGGGCGAAGCGACGGGCGGTGGCGACGCCGATGCCGGGGCCGGCACCGATCACGAGCAGGTGGCGTGCGTCGGCGGGATGCGGCGAGGGGGACGTAACGGCGGACACGGTAGGAGGGCTCCTTCAGGGCAGGGTGCACAGGGCCGATGGCCGTATCGTTTCCGGTCTTAAGAGTGGTATCAAGTCACCGCTGATGCTAGTTTCCAGACTGAGTGGGGGCTGGCTGGCCCCCGGAGGTTCCTGATGGTTGTGTACACCGTGCCGCGGCCCGAGGAGCCGGTCGCCCCGTCGCCCGGTTCCGGCAACGCGAGCGATCTTGAGAGCCGCGGCGACTCCGACGGCGCGTCTGCCCGGCGCCGAGAGCTCGCCGCCTTCCTGCGCAGCCGACGCGAGCGCATGTCGCCGAGCGAGCTCGGTATCGCGGCGATCACTCGGCGGCGCACCCCCGGTCTGCGCAGGGAGGAGATCGCCCAGCACGCCGGGATGAGCGTCACCTGGTACACGGCCCTGGAGCAGGCCCGCGACGTACGCCCCTCGCCGCAGGTACTCAACGCACTCGCCCGCACACTGCGCCTGGACCACGACGAGCGCCACCACCTCTACCGGCTCGCCGGTGCCGCGGACGACGCCGTGGTCACGGAGTGCAACGCCGTGAGCGCCGAGTTGCACGCCGTGCTGGACAAGCTCGACCCCTACCCCGCCTGCGTCCAGAACGGCAAGTTCGACCTGCTCGCCTACAACAGCGCGATGCGCCTGCTGATCACCGACCTCGACGAGGTGCCGATCGCACAGCGCAACTGCGTCTGGCTCACCTTCACCGAGCCTCGCTGGCGCGAGCGCATCGTCGACTGGGAGCAGGCCGCGGCTCGCCAGGTTGCGAACCTGCGCGTCGCCATGGCCGAGCACGTCGACGACGGCCGATGGAAGGCGCTGGTTTCGCGGCTGCGCGCGGAGTCGTCGGAGTTCGCCGAACTGTGGGACCGGCACTCCGTCCGCGGTGTCGACGCCGGTGTGCTGCGCCAGATCGACAACCCGGCGATCGGTCGAATGACCTTCACTGTCTCCAACACCTGGGTCGCGCCCGGCTCGACGACCCGGCTGCAGGTGCTGCTCCCTGCGGACCCGCACACCGTCGAGCGGCTGACCAGGCTGGTCGCCGACGCCGGCTGAGCCAGCCCCGCGCTCGGCCGGCCCGGTCGTCGGGTCAGTCCCCCGCGGATCAGCAGACCGGCCAGAGCGGCATCGGCCACCGTCTCGCCGTTCGCCCCTGGTCAGCGGCGCGTGCCCGACGATCAGCCGCGGAGGCGGATCAACCCGTTATGGCCACGCCACTCCTGCGGTCCGCGGGCGATCACACGTGGACCGCAACCCCGGTCTCCCCTTGCCGCGCATGCAGGTGGGGCAGGGTGAGCGAGCCGCCCGCGATCGCGAGCATGATCGCGGCCTGGACCACGAGCGACACCACGAAGGCGGTCCCGACGCCGGTCTTCTCGAGCCCGACGAACAACGTGCCCAGCGTCGCCACCCCGAGCGCCAGGCCGGACTTTTGCACCGTGGTGACCACACCACCCCCCACCCCCACCAGGTGCTTCTCTGCACCAAGCCGAAGGGGACGGTCGCTGCCGGTGGTGTGCGGTGAGTACCGGAACGGCTATCGAGTGGACCGAGATTCTCCGCACCAACTGCGCCCTCGTGCAAGCGCTTCTCCCCGAATCCATGATTACTTTCTGTGAGCTTCGGAAGGGGGAGGCATGAGTACCACGACGAAGATCGAGTGGACGCGCGGGGATGACGGCGCGGCCGGCGCGACCTGGAACCCGGTGACCGGGTGCACGAAGGTCTCCGAAGGCTGTGATGTCTGCTACGCCGAGGTGTTCGCCGAACGCTGGCGGGGGATCCCGGGGCACCCCTTCGAGCAGGGCTTCGACGTCCGCCTCTGGCCGGATCGACTGGAGCTGCCACTGCGCTGGCGGAAACCCCGGCGGGTGTTCGTCAACAGCATGTCCGACCTGTTCCATGATCAGGTGCCGGACGACTTCGTGGCACGCGTGTTCGCGGCTATGGGACAGGCGTCGCGTCACACGTTCCAGGTGCTGACCAAGCGTCCCGGCCGGATGGCCTCACTGCTAAACAGTGCAAGGTTCGTCCAGATGGTCCTGGAACACGGAAGTGCCAGGGCGACCGGCTGGGCGTTCAATGTGGAAGCGTCGGCTGCCCATGCTGAGCGATGGATGAGCGGTGGCCTGTGGCCACTGCCGAATGTGTGGCTGGGTACCAGCGTGGAGTCCCAGCGGTGGGCAAAAGTGCGTTTGGACAAGCTCGCCCAGACCCCGGCAGCAGTGCGCTTCGCCTCGTGTGAGCCGTTGCTGGGCGCGCTGGATCTGCGGCCATGGCTCGGTGGCGGGCTGGACTGGGTGATCGTCGGCGGTGAGTCGGGAGCCAAGGCCCGGCCGATGCACCCGCAGTGGGCCCGAGCAGCGCGGGATGAGTGCTTGCATGCGGGCGTGCCGTTTTTCTTCAAGCAATGGGGACAGTTCGCGCCGGAGGCTGCCGGTGCCTGGGTAGGCGAGGACGGTTCCCCGCGCGGTGCGGTGTCGGTGCTGGATGTCCAAGGCGGCCGTTGGAACAGCACGGGGGCTCCTGTCCCGAAGGAGGCAGTGCGAATGCGGCGGGTCGGCAAGGGCCGGGCCGGCCGCGTCCTGGACGGCCGGACGTGGGAGGAATTCCCGACGCCCTCGACCCCGGCGGAAGTAGGCGGTGCCTGACCGGGGCGCGGTTCACTACTGACCGTTTTAGGGTGTCCCGCTATGTCCGCGAAGCGATAGAGGTCCTGTCTGCTTCGGTTCCCAGCCTGGCCGAGTCGTGCGGATAACGTGCCCGCCGCAGCGGTCCTCTGGGATGGCTATCGGGGAAGTGGCGGATCATCTGATGGGGTGAAGTGATCCGTTCGCGGGACTGGTGTGGGTACCAGATTGGGAAATGGCCGAGAGGACCAGCGCCCCATTTCCGCGGAGGACTTCAATGAGCCCGAAACTGCCTGTCTCTGCTGCCGCTCTCACCGTGGGTGCCACTCTGGCCCTGGGGCTCGCGAGTGTTCCATCTGCAGCGGCACAGCCCACCCCGCCGCCAATTTGTGATCCTCCTAATAACACGCCCACTCCGCCGCCCACTCCGCCGTTGTGCCTCAGTGACACCACGGTGGCTGCGGGCGGTGCGCTGACGTTCACTGCAAGGGGGTTCGCTCCCGGCCAGGAGGTCGCCGCGGTGCTCCTGTCGTGGGCGAAGGTGCTGGGCAGGTTCACCGCCGACTCACAGGGCACTGTGACGGGGAGGGTCACCATTCCCCGTCGCACCAATCTTGGACGGCACCTGTTCAAACTGATCGCCCATGACCCGGACCTCACTCTGTCCGCCGAGATCACTGTCACGCCCCCCGGAGATTGCGCACACGGTTGACGACACCGGACTTGCGCTCTCCGGCGTAGCCGCCGGGCTGGCCGCGCTGGGTGGCGCCGTGGTCCTGGTCGCCCGTCCGCAAGTCGGACTGACCTCCGGTCGACGGGCCATATCCCCTTCCTGAGAGCAGGTGATGTCCATATGAGCGTCAGTACGCAAGCGGCGACACTTGAGGGTCTGTCCTTCTCCGGTATTGACGATCGCGGCCAAGCGCTGACGTTCGCGTCGCGGTTGTGCGTGGTTCCTGACGTCCTGAGTCCCTCATGTGCTCAGGAGATGTTGTCCTGGGCCCTTTCTGACCTGGACGGGTTTCAGGCCGCCACCACGATCGACGGTCCTCCGGACGCCCGACGGTCCATGGTGCGTTACACAACACCCCCCCGCCCCTTTGAGGAAGCGTTGGCGACGCTGCTGCCCGCGGTGGAGAGTGTGTTGGGTGTCACAGCACTGGAGAGGCGAGTGGATTGCCAGGTCACTATTCATCAGGACGGTGACTATTTCCGCAGGCATCTGGACATCGGGGAAGGGGGCGCTGCCACTCGACGGATCAGCTTCATCTACTATCTGCACCGGGCGCCCCGGCCTTTCACCGGAGGACAGCTTAGGGTCTACGACACCCTGGCCACCCAGGAGCGGATTTTTCCCGCAGCGTCCTTCCGTGACATCGAGCCGGTCCACAATTCCATCGTCTTTTTCCCCTCAGCTAGCGTCTTCCACGAGGTGCTCCCCGTTTCATGCGCCTCGCACCGCCCGGAGGACAGCCGGATTTCCTTGAACGGATGGGTCCACTGAGAACCTGTCTGAACCTCGGCAAGAAAGGGGCGGCCTCCTGTCATTCTGGCGAGCCGCCCCTGGACGGGCTTGCGTCCGCTCAGTAGAGGAAAAGTCCGTCGAATCGCGCGCCCTGCTCTTGCGTCGGGTCCAGTGGGCGGTAGAGCGGCCCCTGGGCTGGCTGACGTTCCACCCATGCCTGGCCCGCGACGAGGAGACCCTGTCCGCCCACTCCCAAGCATGATCCACCTCGCGATGACCGATCTGATGCCCCGCTGCGTCATCGCATCCAGGGTCTGTTGCAGGCCGGCGACTTCACCGAGCCAGACCCGGTCTCGTGCCTCGGTGATCCGTTCAGTCAGGTTGGTCTCCAGTTCCCTCATCAACGGCAGCCGGCTGGGCTCGGGCCGGAGCATGGGGCAACGAACACACGCTTCTCTGAACTTCTGCTCGATCTTGGTCAGGGCCACGAAAATGGACTGCCGGACGGTCCAGTGTCGTGCGACGATCGGCTGGTCCCGACAACAGGCGCCGCCGGGGTGCCCGAGGTTCTTATAACCGAACCGGTGGGAGTAAGAGGCAGCTCACGGGGTGGCTGCACGCGTGGCGCACGAACGGCGTCCTGAGTAGTCCCCATCGGACCCGGTGGCAGGGCCGGCGACGATGTGCAGGAAGCGGGTTCATCGATCGCCACGTGTGGTGGGGATGCCGAGGTCGACGGCCCTGTGCTGTCCGTGGCGGCGATCGACCTGGCGGAGTTTCTCCTCGGCACCGGCCAGGCTGACATGGAGACCTTCCACCTCGCCGAGCCAGCCTTCCCGTTCGGCTTCGGCGATGCGGGCGATCAAGTTGTCGCGGATCTCGGCAAGGCGTGCCCGTTGGGCCGGGTCAGGTCGGAGGAGCGAGCATCTGACACAAGCGTGCTCATGGAGGCAGGGGGATCCGAAGGCGCGTGCGCAGGTGCCGATGGACACCTTCCGCTTCTCGAAGTGGGCGAGGAAGGCGTCCCACTCATCCTCTGTCGGGATCCGGTATTCCTCGCCGGGACGGGAGGCCCGTCGGCGGGCGATGAACGCCCGGTGGGCCTCGATCGTCTCGGCAGGGTAGACCGCCTTGTATCCGATCGTGGTGTCGATGTTCTTGTGACCGCAGATGACCTGGGCAATGTGCGGGGGCAGTCCGTTCATGATGGCGTCGGTGACGAAGATCCTTCGAAAGTCGTGGGGAGAGAAGGACAGTGCCTCACCTTCGGCGTTGGTCAGCCCGGTCGCGGCCAGCGCATTGATCAGCAGTTTGCGGATCGCGGTCGGTGTGAAAGCGCGGTGCTCGGAGCCGATGCCGCGCTGGAACAGCAGCGGCATCGGCGGGTTCCAGACCTTCTCGCGGACGTCATAGGCGGCCACCAGCGGAACCATCCCGCCGGGGCCGCGCAGTCGACTGATGATGGCGCTGAGGACGTCGGCGAGTTCCGGGCTGACCAACAGGAGTCGCTCGGTGTCGGTCTTGGACGGAGCGATCTGCAGCAGCGGGACGACCTCGCCGGTGGCCGGGAGCCGGTACTGGGTGACGCTGTGGTGCGTGAGTTCCAGGAGTTCCTCGTTGCGAACGCCGGTCAGACGCAGGACCTCGATCGCGGCGAACGCCCAGAAGGCTTCCTCTTCTTCATAGGACAGGTTCCGTCGGCGCCCGCTGGAGGTCTCTTCGGCCCACGTGAGGTGGCCTGCGGCCTTCGGAGCGATGGCTCTGCGCAGGGCCCCGCCGGTGCCGGGGATCAGTTCTCCGGGCTCGGTGTCTCCCGCCGCCTGGAGCAGGCCGGCGGCTTCACGGCGCCGCCGGTCGGTGGTGCCGACCAAGATCGGAAGGACGGGCAGCCGCTCGCGGGTGCGCTGATCCATCCGGGCTTTGCGTCTCTTGCGTTCCTTTGCCTTGTGGATCTCGTCGTCGTTGATCGGACAGGGCACGGCCCATGGCCCCCAGCGGGCCGGTTCCTCGGCCGCCCATTGCGCGATGTCGAGGTAGAACGCTCGGACGCGCATGAGTTCGTCCTTGGCGTTGAGTCGCGGGCTGGAGACCTCGACGCTCTTGCCGTCGGGGCCGACGACGCTGCGCTTCTTGACTTTCAGATCGTCCTTCCAGGCGCGAGCCACCGCCGGGGGCAGCCGCAGTGAGTCGATTCCCGGCGCCAGAGCTTCGATCCGGGCCCAGAACAGGCCCGCGAGCGTGCGCGAGATCGCGTCCGGGCTGGCGAAGTCCAGCGATGGTTGGCGCTCGCGCAGATAGTCCACGATCACGTCGCGTACCGGTTGGCACCGGATCCGGTAGCGGTCCACCAACTCTTCGATGCTCAACTGGCCCAGGGCGAGCCCGAAGGCACGAATCGTGGCCGGCGCATCCTCGGGGAAGATGCCCATGGCCCGCAGCCGCAGGTAGAAGTCGACCTTCTTCTGCCCGCCGCGAGCGTGCACCCGGCGCTGGGTATCGACGAGATCCACGCAGTCGCCGACGGTGATGTCGCCGATCCGTCCGCCCTTGCAGGCCAGCAGAGTGGCGATCCGCGTCGCGGCGATCTGTGCATCCTTGCGCGAGCTTGCTGGCCCGGCGGCGGCCAGCTGGTGCAGGCGCGCGAATCCGTCCGGGTCTCGGACCTGAGCCATTACAGAGGCGAGATACCGGTGCGTGCGGGTGAGCATCCACGGCAGAGCAGGACGGATGACGTCTCCGCAGATCAGCATGAGCAGCCCGGAGGCCAGGTCTTCCCGGTCATACGACGGTGAGGGCCCGCGCTCGCTCAGCCACCGCTGTGGGAGCTCCACCCAGGCGGCTCCGCACAAGTCCTCGGCCCCCGTGGCCATCCAGCGCTGCTGCCACGTATCCCCGGGCTGGCCCGACAGCCAGTGCAGCAGCTTGGTCACCCCACGGCGGCGTCCGGCTCGGGTGCCGTTCGCCGCAGGGAGGAACGGCGGCGCCGTCAGGCGTCGCAGCGTCTCCTCCGACGACTGCGCGGTCTGGGACCACCACCGTTCCGCGGTCCGGGCCGGGAACTGCTCCCGCAGCCGGCTGTTCCGCGCCTGGGCCTGCTCCACGATCGCGTTCGTGATCTCCAACGGCTTGTGCGTCGCGTGCTTGACGACGGCCGTCATGACGAGCGCCCGAACAGGACGTCCAGCGACGCCGGGTCGTAGCCCGGTGCCGACGGCGGAGGCGCCGGCTGGATGTTCTCGCGGGCCTGGCGTGCGTGGTGCGCCAGCACGCCGGCCACGACCTCGTCCTTGTGCGGCGTCAGATATACCTCCGTGGCAGACAAGTGAGCGTGTCCGAGCACCCACTGCACGTCGGACAGCGTCAGCTTCGGGTCGCGCACCATGCGGGAGGCCGCGCTGTGCCGCAGGTCATGAAGGGTCCAGTCGGCGCCGAGCGAGGCGTTGACACGCTCGAACATCCGGTGGGCACCGTGGTAGGTCAGGGGTCGGATCGGGTCTCGCCGTGTCCACCACACCGGCTGGGTGCGGCCTCGCGCAACCTGGCCTTGTACCTCCTGCTGGTAGAGGCGCAGCCATACGAATGCGTCCGCCGATGCCGGCACCTGCTGGACCGCCCGCGAGCCCTTGCGCACCACGCTGATCAACTGCTGGCCGGGGTCGACATCGCGCTGACGCATGCCGATCAGTTCCGAAGCCCGCACCCCGGCGGAGATCCAGAAGGCGACCAAGGCCCGGTCGCGGTTGGAGGGCAGCGCCGCGAACAGCTTGTTGAACCATGCTTCCGGAATCGAGCGCGGGATCCGCCGCGGCAGGCTCGGCCGGTAGCGGCCCACCCGCTCGGGCCTCCAGCCGTCCATCGGATTGTGGTGCGCGTGAGCCCGCCCAGAGCGGCGGGACAGATCCAGCGGGAACGGGTTGAGCAGCGGGCCGGTCCCCGCATCGCGGTGCACATCGTAGAACCGGCGCAGGACCGTCTCGCTGTGCACGACGGTGGCCGGAGCATATCCGGATCCGGTCGACGGCTTCCCGGTCACCGGGTTCGCAGCACCGGCTCCCCGTACCGCTCGCGGGCCATGGGCCTTGATCTTCCTGGGTTTGACGGTCTCTTGGATCCAGCAGCTGAAGTCCCGGCCCTCCCGACGGGTCGCCTGGTTCCAGGAAACGTCCACGGCCTGCAAGAACCGCCACCACCGCAACAGATCCATCCCGTAGGAACGAACCGTCGACGGCGCTTTCCCCGCGGCCAGCAACTCCTGGAAGTAGACGGCGACCGCCTCGACGGCCGCTCCGTCGGGATCGATCAGCCGGTAGGGCTCGTACCGATCACCGGTCTCCACCAGCCGACCCCACCGGGGAACCACCAGGGCCGCCAAATCTCGTCGGGAAGCATCGTTCATCACGACCGGTGACCGTAATGCTCGATGACTCCATCCGCTCACTGAACTGGGCAATCTCTAGGGTTCGTTCAGTCAACGGGGCGTGCTCATGCGTGCAGGACGTGCCGTAAGGACGTCCGCAGGAGCCGAGTTCGACCTTGCGCTTGTCGAAGTGCGCGACTGTATGCGCGACGCAGTCGCCACCACCGCAAGCGCCGTAGCGAACTGGCCGATGAACTGACACGGACGTGCCGCGCGCGTCGGGCTGCAGCTGAGCGGGTGCAGTCGGCAGGTACTGCACAGAGGCCACTTACCCCTGACGGAGAAGCCCCAGCCGTGCCGGATCCACGCGACGAAGTACTAACAGCGACGCAGTAGGCGCTGCTTGGTGAGCGGCTGGCCAGATATCCGGTGCAGGACGACCAGGTCACTCCTACTAAGCTTGGCAACGCCATTCGGCGCTTGGAGGAGTACGGATATGACCGGTATCGCCTAGATTCTCAGGTGCTTTGGAACGAGCTCACCGCGATGGCACCCGAGCAAGCTCGCCGGCAGGTCGACACCGCGCGCACCAGCGTCGACTTCTTCATAGCCCTGCTGTACGGGCACATAGTCCTCGTCGCCATGGCCCTGTGTGCCACATCGGTTGATAGTGCCGATCCTCCAGTTCTCCTCGGCACGGCCGGCGTCCTCTGCGCTCTGTGCCCGCTTTGGTATCGGGCCGCGGTTGCAGCGACTGATGAATGGGCGGCAGCCGTCCGCGCACTGGTCAACCTGGGGCGCCACCCATTGGCTCAGGCCATGGGCCTTGACCTGCCACAGGA
The DNA here is from genome assembly GCF_044746205.1 of Streptomyces sp. NPDC086549. Lineage (NCBI taxonomy): Bacteria > Bacillati > Actinomycetota > Actinomycetes > Kitasatosporales > Streptomycetaceae > Streptomyces > Streptomyces sp. NPDC086549. The sequence continues at coordinate 270,380 of NZ_JBIVBS010000003.1, forward strand.
CATCGCAGAAGAGAGAGGAAAGTGGCGGATGGTCTCTCGGATGTCCCGTTCCCGGTTCCACGACCGAGCTGTCGCTTTGAACCGCTTCCGCTCCCCGCCTGGCATGTGCGAGCCTCGGTGAACGACCGCCCGGTGACGACGGGAGTCAGCGCTGGCATCTGTGGGCGTGTTGCGTCTCCCGGATGCGACTTCTCGTCTGACGTGGACGTGGAGGCGGGCCGAACAGCTGCTCGCAGGATCGTCTCGCGGTGGTCCCAGGCGGGGTGGACGAGGTGCCCGTACACGTCGACCGTAGTTTTGATCAGTCGCGTCGACCCCGCGCCCCCGCGGGGATGCTCCGCGGATGGTGATGGTAATCGCTCCTGCGGGGCCGTCGACCCCGCGCGCTCAGGACTACTACGAGCGCCGATCAAGGAGGGTAAGTTCCGTCGCGAAATCGTCCCTTGCCTCAAGCGCTACGCGGCCCGGGAGGTCTTCCACCTGGTCGGACAGCTGCAGCCAGGACCCCGCTCATAGGGGCTGTCGTGACAGATGAGAAGCTCAGGCGGGTGAGTGAGACACCGATGAACACCCTGCAATACCGCTTTGACGGGCCAGAAGACGCCCCGGTCCTGATCCTCGGTCCCTCACTGGGTACCACATGGCACATGTGGGACCGGCAGGTCCCGGAACTGGTCAGACAGTGGCGGGTCTTCCGGTTCGACCTGCCGGGACACGGCGGCGCCCCCGCCCACCCGGCGGGCTCGGTCGCCGAGCTCGCCGCCCGGCTGCTCGCCACTCTGGACGGGCTCGGCGTGCAGCGGTTCGGCTACGCGGGCTGCGCGCTCGGCGGCGCGATCGGAATCGAGCTGGCCCTGCGCCGCCCGGAGCGGGTCGCCTCGCTCGCACTGGTCGCCGCCTCGCCGCGGTTCGGGACGGCGGACGAGTTCCGGCAGCGCGGGGTGGTCGTGCGGACGAACGGGCTCGACCCGATCGCCCGCACCTCACCGGACCGCTGGTTCACCAGCGGGTTCGCGGCCGCGCAGCCCGCGATCACCGAGTGGGCCGTGCAGATGGTGCGCACCACCGACCCCGGCTGCTACATCGCAGCCTGCGAGGCGCTGGCCGGGTTCGACGTCCGCGCCGAGCTGGCCCGCGTCGGTGTGCCGACGCTGGTCCTGGTGGGCTCGGACGACCAGGTCACCGGCCCCGCGGAGGCCCGCACCCTGGTCGCCGGCATCCCGGACGCCCGTCTCGCGGTCGTCCCCGGCGCCTCCCACCTCGTCCCGGTCGAGCAGCCCGCGGCCGTCACCGACCTGCTGGTCCGCCACTTCTCCACCGCCTGGCAGCCCGCCTTCGACTCGTCCACCGGCCAGATGGCCATCCCGGGGACCCCGGTGAAGCCGGTCCCGGCCACCGCGCCGCAAGCCGCTCCGCGGGTCGCTCCCCAGGCCGCGCCCATCGCCGAGATCGCCCCCGCCGTCGTACCGCCGCAGCCCCTGGGGCCGCCCGACCGGTACGAGACGGGGCTCAAGATCCGCCGGGAGGTGCTCGGCGACGCGCATGTCGACCGGGCGCTGGCCCAGGCCGACGACTTCTCCGGGGACTTCCAGGAGTTCATCACCCGGTACGCCTGGGGCGAGATCTGGGACCGGCCCGGCCTCGACCGGCGCTCGCGCAGCTGCGTCACGCTCACCGCGCTGGTCGCGGGCGGTCACCTGGAGGAGCTCGCCTTCCACACCCGCGCGGCCCTGCGCAACGGACTCACCCCGGACGAGATCAAGGAAGTGCTGCTCCAGGCGGGGGTCTACTGCGGTGTACCGGCCGCGAACAGCGCGTTCAGAGTGGCGCAGCAGATCATCCGCGAGGAGACCACTCCGTATGAGTGATCGTCAGCCGGGTGGCAGGAGCACTACGTTGAGGTGACCCCCGGCCGCCCGCGCGGGGGCAGGATGGTCCCATGAAGCTCACGAAGAAGTCGCACGCCTGCATCCGGTTGGAGAAGGACGGGCGCACGCTCGTCATCGACCCCGGCACCTTCAGCGAGGAGGACGCTGCGGTCGGGGCGGACGCCATCCTGGTCACGCACGAGCACCTGGACCACTTCAACGAGGACCGGCTGCGGGCCGGCATGGAGGCGGACCCGGGCGTCGAGATCTGGACCCTCGCATCCGTCGCGGAGAAGATCTCGGCGGCCTTCCCGGGCCGTGTGCACACCGTCGGCCACGGCGACACCTTCACCGCGGCGGGCTTCGACGTCCAGGTCCACGGCGAGCTGCACGCGGTGATCCACCCGGACATCCCGCGCATCACCAACATCGGCTTCCTGATCGACGGTGGCCGTGTGTTCCACCCCGGTGACGCCCTGACCGTCCCCGACCAGCCGGTGGAGACGTTGATGCTCCCGGTGATGGCCCCCTGGAACAAGATCTCCGAGGTCATCGACTACGTCCGCGAGGTCAAGCCGCAGCGCGCCTACGACATCCACGACGCCCTGCTCACCGACCTCGCCCGCCCGATCTACGACCACCAGATCGGCACCCTGGGCGGTTCGGAGCACCTGCGGCTGACGCCGGGGGACTCCGCCGACCTCTGAGCCGGAACCGGGCGGGACGGCGTTGTCGGTCCCGCCCGGTAGGTTGTGAAGCATGCGCATCGCGACCTGGAACGTGAACTCGATCACCGCACGCCTCCCGAGGCTGCTGGCCTGGCTGGAGAGCAGCGGCACGGATGTGCTCTGCCTGCAGGAGGCCAAGCTCGCCGAGGAGCTGTTCCCGTTCGACCAGCTGCGCGAGGCGGGCTACGAGGCGGCGGTGAACGCCACCGGCAGGTGGAACGGCGTGGCGGTGATCTCCCGCGTCGGCCTGGAGGACGTCGTCAAGGGCCTGCCCGGCGACCCGGGCTACGAGGGCGTCGAGGAGCCCCGGGCGATCTCCGCGACCTGCGGCCCGGTCCGCGTCTGGTCGGTGTACGTGCCGAACGGGCGCGAGGTGGACCACCCGCACTACGCCTACAAGCTCCAGTGGTTCGAGGCACTGAAGGCCGCCGTCGCGGGCGACGCGGCCGGCAGCCGCCCGTTCGCGGTCCTGGGCGACTACAACGTGGCGCCGACGGACGACGACGTCTACGACGTGGCCGCCTTCGAGGGCCTCACCCACGTGACCCCCGCCGAGCGCGCCGCCCTCACCTCCCTGCGCGAGGCGGGCCTGTCCGACGTCGTACCGCGCCCCCTCAAGTACGACCACCCCTTCACGTACTGGGACTACCGCCAGCTCTGCTTCCCCAAGAACCGCGGCATGCGCATCGACCTCGTGTACGGCAACGAGCCGTTCGCCAAGGCGGTCAAGGACGCCTACGTCGACCGCGAGGAGCGCAAGGGCAAGGGCGCCTCGGACCACGCGCCGGTGGTCGTGGACCTGGAGGTCTAGGGCCTGTCCGGCGGATCATGCCGCGGACGCGGGGTCTGGCACGCCCTCCCGCGCGACACCCCCGTTCGGGCTGTGGTGCGCACGGCGGTGCGAATGCCACGCTGGGCATATGAACATCCCCTTCCTGGGCAACCGGCACAAGAAGAGCGGTGAGACGGTTCTCACCGTCGACCCCGAGGGCGTCGCCGAGCTCCTCTCCGAGTGCGAGCTGCTGCGCTCCCAGGCGTCCCAGGAGGGCGTCCGGCTCGACGACTCCGCGGCCTCCCTGGAGGCGCTCGACCAGCTGCTGCCGCGCTGGCGTGACGACGAGGAGAGCCTCACCTGGCTGGGCAACGACGCCGGGCTGTACCTGGGCACGGTCATCGTGCGCACCGTCGCCGGCGCACGCTGGGACATCCGGCCCGGCGGGCAGGCGGTCGTACGGCTGGCGTCCGGGCGCGAGTTCGACGTCGTGGAGAGCGGCCACGAGTGGGCGGTGAGCGGTGTGCCCGAGCTCTCGCAGCTCTACGCCGAGGTCGCCGAGACCTAGGGCATCGAGACCTAGGGCATCGAGACCCAGGGCGTCGAACCTCGACTACGATTGACCGCTCATCCCCGTGGTGACGGTGGTACCGCCGATCCGCAGGGGATGTGCGAGGAAGGCTGCCGGGCGGGGAGACCCCCCACGCCCCCGAGACCGTAGGGGGCAGCAGTTCACAGGGCCAGGCCCGGCCGGCGGCAGCCGGAGATCACTGCTCGCGCAGCGGGACGGACACGTACGACGGGTCGTCCGCCGGCGAGGAGAAGGTCAGCTGCGCGCCGGACGGGTTGTGCTCGGTGTAGAGCGGGTCGACCGTGTCGACGACCAGCGCGAGCCGGTGTCCGGCCGGGACGTCGTACGCCGTGGAGAACAGGTCCAGGTCCACGTCGAACGCCTGGCCGGGAGTCCGGTCGTACCAGGTGTACGGCGCGTTGGTGACCAGCTTGCCGAGACCGAGCGGGCCCACGTCGTACAGGTACGCGACGAGAGTGCCGTTCTCCTTGGTCGGAGTGAGCGTGGTGTGCAACTTCGCCGTGCCGCGCACCTGTTGGGCGGTGCCGTACTTCTCCGACTGCCAGACCGCGGCCCAGCGGCGGGGGAGCAGCGGGATCGAGGCGACCGGCGGGAGCTGGGCCACCTGGTCGAGGACGCTGGAGAGGAAGACGATCCCGCCGTCCGCGCCCGAGTCCACGTTCGCGTGGATCGTGGTGGAGCCCGCGAGGGCGAGCTTCCCGCGGGTCGCGCCGACCGACTTCCAGTCGGGGTAGGCCTCGTAGCCGCCGGAGGTGCGGGACTTGAGCTGCACGGGCTGCTCGCGGTCGATGCCGTTGTCCACGCCCCGGAGATAGTGGTCCATCCAGCGCCCGGTGTCGGTCCACACGTCGTTGGGCAGCCCGAACAGGCCGGTCAGCTCCGCGGTCGCGTGGTCACCGGGGCGCATCTCCAGCCGCTTCGGGACGGTGAGCTTCTCGTAGAAGTCCGCGTACTGGTTGGCCGGGAAGATCGTGTCGCCCCAGGCGTTGGCCATCATCACGGCCGGGCCGTTCTGGTTGAGCTGGTCGACATAGGTCGCGACCGAACGTTTCTTCCCCCAGTCGATCATCTCCTGTTCCTTGGTGAGGTTGGAGGCGTAGAAGTCATTGAAGATCTGCCGTACTTCGGGGCTCTCGCGGCCCGTGATGACACCCGCGCCGTCAAGGAAGGCGGCCGCCTCGACGTGCTGGGTACGGCCGGAGTAGATGGAGCCGATCAGGTCCGCCCAGCCGCTCAGCGCGGCGACCGCCTTGATCCGCTTGTCGTGGGCGGCGGCGAGCAGGCTGATCCCGGCGCCGTAGGAGACGCCCGCCATGCCGATGTGCTCCGGGTCGGCGGGGGTGTTGGCGAGTGCCCAGTCGATCACTTTGGAGGCGTCCGCTATGTCGGGCGGACCGGCCACTTCTATCTGTCCGCCGGACTGCCAGAAGCCGCGCACGTTGTAAGTGAGCACGATGTAGCCGGAGTTCGCGAGCTTCTGGGCCTGGACCAGATACTCGGCCTGGGGCAGGCCCCAGCTCGTGGGCAGCACGATGAGCGGGTAGCTGTGCGAGGCGTCGGCGCCCGCCGGGGTGACGATGTTCGCCTTGAGGGTCGTGCCCCCGTCGCCGGTGATGTCGACGAAGCGGACGGAGGCGGCGGCCCGCGCGGCCGGAGCCAGTCCCACGACGCTGCCGGCGATCAGGGCGGCCGAGACGGCTCCGACGGCGGAGGTGCGCAAGGTGGTGCGACCGTGTCCCATGAGTCACTCCTCACTCGTGTCAGTGCAAAGTGACCCGACAGTAACCGTGACGCCCTACCCTAAGTAACCCGTCGGTAAGTTACGCGCGGGTAAAGATATTTGGAGTGTGCTGTTCCCTAGGAGGCCCGGTGTGATGTACGTGCAGCCTCCAGTGTCGGCAGCGGGGCCTGAGCGGTCCGCGTCACGTCCGCGACGAGCTCGACGACGTCGGGGCCGTACGCCTGCGAATTGACCACCTTCAGCAGGAGCACGAAGGTGTTGCCGCCGTGCTTGCGGGCCAGCCGCTCGTGGTTGCGGGCGAGATAGCGCGTCGCGGCCTGGTTGGTGATCGCGCGCTGGCCGCAGAAGAGGAACACCGGACGCGCGTCGCCCCGCTGGCCCGCGGTGAGCCGCGCGAGGAGCACGTACTCACCCTTCCCGGACTCCAGCCGGTAGCGCTCGCTGCCGATCTGGAAGGCGCCCCGGTCCGGGCCGGGCTCCGCGTCCACGTTGACGTGCACGCCGGGCAGCAGGGAGGCGAGGTGCGCGGCCATACGGCGGTTGGAGGCGGGCCCGCCCACACAGAACTCGGTGCGCTCGCCGAAGCCCTGCTGGGTCGCGTCGTGCGCGACGACCTGGGCGTTGGCGTTGCAGTCCTTGATGAGGGCGGCGAGTTCGAGGAGCGCGAACACGTCGTGCCGCATCACCGTCAGCTCCGGCCCGCCGGCCTCGCGGTTCACCACGAGCAGCGACTCGGAGTTGTCGGGCAGCCCGAAGAACGCCTGTTTCCGCCGCAGCTTGCGCTTCCACAGGTAGGTGCGGGCGAGCCAGCCGAGCCCGGCACTGACACCGGCGGCCATCACGCCCAGGACGATGTTGCGGACGTCGTCATTCATGGGCGCGCATGGTAGCGGTCCCGGGTGGCCGGAACGTACTCGTGTTCGATGTGTGACGTTCGCGCGACAATTGCCTTGAATGTGGCTGTCGGGGCCAGGCCGATGTGGCTACGCTGCGCGGACTGTCCTGGACTGGAGGTACGGATGCGTCGCTCTGCCGCGCGGAAACTGACGGTTCTGGCGGTTTCGGCCGCCGTGGTGTCGGTGGGGGCGGCGGCGCCACCGGCCCCGACGGCCGGGACGGCGACGAAGGTTCCGGTGGCCGTCGGCTACGGCGGCGCGGTCGCCAGCGTCGACGCGGACGCCTCCGCCGCCGGCATCGAGGTCCTGAAGAAGGGCGGCAACGCCGTGGACGCGGCCGTCGCCACGGCCGCCGCGCTCGGTGTCACCGAGCCCTACTCCTCCGGCATCGGCGGAGGCGGCTACTTCGTCTACTACGACGCCAAGTCCCGTACGGTGCACACCATCGACGGCCGCGAGACCGCGCCGCTCACGGCCGATTCCAACCTCTTCGTGGAGAACGGCAAGCCCCTCGCCTTCGCCGACGCCGTCAGCAGCGGCCTGAGCGTCGGCACCCCGGGCACGCCGGCCACCTGGCAGACGGCCCTCGACAAGTGGGGCAGCGACAGACTCGGCACGGTCCTCGAACCCGCCGAGCGCATCGCCCGCGACGGCTTCACCGTGGACGACACCTTCCGCACCCAGACCGCGTCCAACGAGACCCGCTTCCGCTACTTTCCGGCCACGGCGAAGCTGTTCCTGCCCGGCGGACAGCTCCCGGTCGTCGGCTCCACCTTCAAGAACCCCGATCTCGCCCGCACCTACGAGGAGTTGGGCAAAAAGGGGGTCGCAGCGATCTACCACGGCGGCCTCGGCGAGGACATCGTCAACACCGTGAACAACCCCCCGGTGGACCCGGGTTCCGGCTGGCACGCCCGCCCCGGCAAGCTCTCCGCCGCGGACCTGGCCGCCTACCGCGCCAAGCCGCAGGCGCCCACGAGGACGTCGTACCGCGGGCTGAAGGTCTACTCGATCGCACCCTCCTCCTCCGGCGGCACCACGGTCGGCGAGGCCCTCAACATCCTGGAGCGGACCGACCTTTCGAAGGCCTCCGAGGTGCAGTACCTGCACCACTACATCGAGGCGAGCCGCATCGCCTTCGCGGACCGCGGGCGCTGGGTCGGCGACCCCGCCTTCGAGGACGTACCGACGAAGGAACTGCTCTCGCAGAAGTACGCCGACTCGCGCGCCTGCCTGATCAAGGACGACGCGGTCCTCACCAGCCCGCTCGCGCCCGGCGACCCGCGCGACCCGGCGTCCTGCACCACCTCGGGCACAGCCGCCCCGACCACGTACGAGGGTGAGAACACCACCCACCTCACGGTCGCCGACAAGTGGGGCAACGTCGTCTCCTACACGCTCACCATCGAGCAGACCGGCGGCAGCGCGATCACCGTCCCCGGCCGTGGCTTCCTGCTCAACAACGAGCTGACCGACTTCTCCTTCACCCCGGCCAACCCGGCCGTGCACGACCCGAACCTGCCCGGGCCCGGCAAGCGGCCGCGCTCGTCGATCTCCCCGACGATCGTGCTCGACCGGCACGACCGGCCGGTGGTGGCGCTGGGCTCGCCCGGTGGCGCGACCATCATCACGACCGTGCTGCAGACCCTCACGGAGTTCCTCGACCGCGGGCTTCCGCTGGTCGACGCGATCGCCGCGCCGCGCGCCAGCCAGCGCAACGCCGCCCAGACCGAGCTCGAACCCGGGCTCTACGACAGCGACTTGAGGACCCGGTTGGAGGCCATCGGGCACAGCTTCAAGCTGAACCCCGAGATCGGCGCGGCGACCGGCGTTCAGCGGCTGCCGGACGGCAGGTGGCTCGCCGCGGCCGAGAAGGTACGCCGGGGCGGCGGGTCGGCGATGGTGGTGCACCCGGCGTCGTAGGTCAGGCGTCCGGTGCCGCCGGGCGTGCCTGCGCGTCCGGCGCCTCCTGGCCGGCCGGAGCGGCCGGTGCCGCTCCGCCCGGCTGTGACGCCGTCCGCGGTGCCGGCTCCGTGTGGAACGCCAGTCGCCCGTCCTCCACGTCCACCGTCACCTGGCCGCCCTCGGCGATACGGCCGTCGAGCAGCAGCCGGGACAGCCGGTTGTCCACCTCGCGCTGGATGGTGCGGCGCAGCGGCCGGGCGCCGTACTCCGGCTGGTGGCCGCGTTCCGCGAGCCAGCCGACGGCCGCTTCGTCGAACTCGACCGCGACGCCCTGGGCGTGCAGCAGCCGACGGGTGCGCTCCAGCAGCAGGTCGGTGATCTCCCGCAGCTGCTCGGCGGTGAGCTGGCGGAAGACGACGACCTCGTCGATGCGGTTGAGGAACTCCGGCCGGAAGTGCTCGCGCAGCGGCCGCAGGATCTGCTCGCGCCGTGCCTCCTCGTCGGCCTGCGCACCGGAGGGACCGAACCCGATGCCGGCGCCGCGCCGGGTGATGGCCTCGGAGCCGAGGTTGCTGGTCATCACGATGACCGTGTTGGTGAAGTCCACGGTGCGGCCCTGCGAGTCGGTGAGCCGGCCGTCGTCCAGGACCTGCAGCAGGATGTTGAAGACGTCCGGGTGCGCCTTCTCCACCTCGTCGAGCAGGAGCAGCGAGTACGGGTGCCGCCGCACCACCTCGGTGAGCTGACCGGCCTCCTCGTGGCCGACGTACCCGGGCGGCGCGCCGACCAGGCGGGACACGGTGTGCCGCTCCTGGTACTCGCTCATGTCCAGCCGGACCATCCGGTCCTCGCTGCCGAAGAGCACCTCGGCGAGCGCGCGGGCCAGCTCGGTCTTGCCGACGCCGGTGGGACCGAGGAACATGAAGCTGCCGATCGGCCGGTCCGGGCTGGCCAGCCCGGCGCGGGAGCGCAGTACCGCCTCGGCCACCACGGCGACCGCCTCGTCCTGCCCGATCACCCGCTCGTGAAGGTGCTGCTCAAGACCGAGCAGCCGGTCCTTCTCCTCCTGGGTGAGACGGCTGACCGGGATGTGGGTCAGCCGGGACACCACCTCGGCGATGGCCTCCGTCGTCACCTCCAGGTGCTGGCCCTCGTCGGCCTCCTCGTCGCCGCTGGCCTCGGTGATCCGCTCCTTCAGCTCGCCGATGCGGTCGCGCAGCTGCGTGGCCTGCTCGTACTGCTCGTCCGCGACCGCCTGGTCCTTGTCGCAGGTGAGCTGCGCGACCTCGCGCTCCATGGCGCGCACGTCCGAGCCCTTCGTCTTGGCGCCGAGCCGCACCCGGGCGCCCGCCTGGTCGATCAGGTCGATGGCCTTGTCCGGCAGCCGGCGGTCGGTGAGGTACCGGTCGGACAGCTCCACGGCGGCCACCAGGGCCTCGTCGGTGTAGCGGACCTGGTGGTGGGCCTCGTAGCGGTCGCGCAGTCCGCGCAGGATCTCGATGGTGTCCTCGACCGTCGGCTCGGGCACCAGGATCGGCTGGAACCGGCGGGCCAGCGCCGCGTCCTTCTCGATGCGGCGGAACTCCTCCAGCGTGGTCGCGCCCACGACGTGCAGCTCGCCGCGGGCCAGGGCGGGCTTGAGGATGTTGCCCGCGTCCATCGCCCCACCTTCGCCGCCCGAGCCGGCACCGACGACGGTGTGCAGCTCGTCGATGAAGACGATCAGCTGGTCGGAGTGGGCGCGGATCTCGCCCACGATGTTGTTCAGCCGCTCCTCGAAGTCCCCGCGGAAGCGGGTGCCGGCGACCACGCCGGTCAGGTCGAGGGCGACCACACGGCGGCCGATGAGTATGTCGGGCACGTCCCCGTCGGCGATCCGCTGGGCGAGCCCCTCCACGATCGCGGTCTTGCCGACCCCCGCGTCGCCGATCAGCACCGGGTTGTTCTTGCCGCGCCGGGAGAGCACCTCGATGGTCTGCTCGATCTCCTCGTCCCGCCCGATGACCGGGTCGATGCGTCCCTCCCGGGCCTGCTCGGTCAGGTCCCTGCCGTACTTGTCCAGGGTGGGTGTCGTCGTCGGCCGCCGCTCGGCTCCGGGGCGGGCCCGGTCCGTCTCGGGTACGTCGGGCGATCTGCCGGTGGCCGCGAAGTGGGCGGCGCCCAGGATGTGCCCGGCGGCCGAGTCGGGGTTCGAGGCCAGAGCGCTCAGCACGTGTTCGGGGCCGATGTACCCGGCGCCGGTCGACCGTGCCAGGTCGTGCGCGTCCAGCAGGGCCCGTTTGACGGCCGGGGTCAGCGAGAGGGAGGTCGGCGGCGGGACCTCGCCCGGTGGGTGCTGGACCGGGCCGGACCGCTCGTCGATCTCCGTGGCGAGGGAGTCCGGGTCCGTGCCCGCGCGGCTGAGCAGACTCCGGGTGGGCTCGGCGGACAGGGCCGCGCGCAGCAGGTGCTGGGTGTCCAGGTCCCGGCTGCCGTGCTCGGCGGCGTACTGGGCGGCGCCCCGCACGAGCTCCCTCGCCGGCTGGCTCAGCATGCGGCCTATATCGATGTGGCGAGGGTTCTGCTGGGGGCCGCCTCCGCCGAGGAAGCGGGACAGGAAATCACCGAAGGGGTCGGGAGGGTAGCCGTCGGTCATGGCGTTCCGTTCCTTTGGTGCTGGTTCATAACACCTTGGCACGGATGGTCTCCGACGGCACGTGCGGGGCGCCTGCGGATCGGGGAACGAGTGCGGTCGCGTGGCCGCGGGTCCGTCGTGGCCGGTCGCGCCCACGCGGCGGAGCCGTATGCCGACACGGCCCGCGCCCGTTGGCCGGCTGCCCTACCGTTGCGTAAGGATGCGCGGGCCCGTCTCCGTGATCGCCACCGTGTGTTCGGCGTGGGCCGCCCGCGAACCGTCGCTCGTCCTGAGCGTCCAGCCGTCCGGGGCCGCGTAGTAGTCGTCGGTCCCGCCCGCGACGAGCATCGGCTCTATCGCCAGGACCATCCCGTGACGCAGGCGCAGGCCACGGCCCGGCCGGCCCTCGTTGGGCACCGGCGGGTCCTCGTGCATGCGGCGGCCCACGCCGTGCCCTCCGAAGCCGTCCGGGACGCCGTAACCGGCCTCCCGGCACACCGTGCCGATCGCGTGGGCGATGTCGCCGATGCGGTTGCCGACGACGGCCGCCGCGATGCCCGCCGCCAGCGCCCGCTCCGCGGCGCCGATCAGGCGTACGTCCGCCGGGCGCGGCCTGCCCACGGTGAAGCTGATCGCCGAGTCGCCGACCCAGCCGTCCAGCTCGGCGCCGCAGTCGATCGAGACCAGGTCGCCGTCGCGCAGCCGGTAGCGGCCGGGGATGCCGTGGACGATCGCGTCGTTGACGGAGGCGCAGATCACGGCGGGAAAGGGGGTGGGGGCGAAGGAGGGACGGTAGCCGAGGAACGGCGAGGAGGCCCCGGCCTCACGGAGCACCTCGCGTGCCACCGCGTCCAGTTCGAGGAGGGTGACGCCGACGTCGGCGGCCTCCCGTACAGCGGTCAGGGCGCGCCCCACGACCCGGCCCGCCGCGTGCATCGCGTCGATCGATGTGTCCGTCTTCAGCTCCACCATGCCAATTACTATACCGGTATTAGAATGACGGCATGGTACGCACCCCACTCACCCCTGAGGAACGCGAGCGCGGCGAGCGGTTCGGACGGCTGCTGCGCGAGGCCCGTGGCGGCCGGAGCATGACGGAGGTCGCGGTCGAGGCGGGGATCTCCGCCGAGACGCTCCGCAAGATCGAGACCGGCCGTGCTCCGACCCCGGCGTTCTTCACGGTGGCCGCGCTGGCCCGGGCGCTCGGGCTGTCGATGGACGAACTGGCGGAGCGGTGCGCGCCGATCGGGGTGTGACACGAATGGGTCGGAGTGTTGCGCGCATCGGTCAACATCGCGCAATGAGGCTCCTGCGCGCCCGCCGAAAACTCGCCGTAGCAGCCTCGTAACACAACTGGTGTTGCCTACCGAACCGGAGAGCTCCGGTCTGGCGGGAGTTGGGCAATGGCAGTGGAACAACTTCCCCTTCGGGTACGGGAGTTCGCGAACTACCTGGACGGCCTGCTGGCGCGCCTGGATCAGGGCAGCGGCTGGTGCGGGGTGTTCTGGCAGCGCGACCCGGACGGCATGCGGGCCTGCCTGGAGGGGCGAGAGGTGCCTCCGTGGGACGTGGTGGGGGCGCTCCTCCAGGACCTCGCGGCGGCGTACGGCGCCGGCGCCGCCGGGCGGGAGGCGGAAGGGGTCCGCGCTCTGCACGCGGCCGCGCTCGCCGCGTTCGATGTCCGCCCGGGTGGCCGGGACGCCCTCGCGGACAGTCTCGACGTCATGCTCCGCGAGCAGCGGTACGCGGCCGAACGGCAGGCGGAACTGGGCCGGTTGCTCGCCTCGGCGACCTCCCCGGAGCAGGCCGACGCCATCCGCCTCGACCTGGCGTGGGCCCAGGACGACCATGAACGGGCGACCGTCCGGTGCGCGGAACTCCGCTTCCGGATGACTGAGCTGGACCGGCGCGACGCCGACGGCCGGGCCCGCGGGGCAGGGGCGGTCCGGCGCGCAGCCGCGGGGGATGTCCGTCCGTCCGACGACGTGTTCTCGCGGGGCCGGGGAACCGGTGCCTCCCCGGTGAACTCCTCGGGCGGCTCGCCGGCGGGCGGTCCGGTCGGCGGGCCGAGGGCGACGGGTCCCGGCGGCGGCTCGCCGGCGGCCGGTGCGGCCGCGGGGCTCTTGTCGGGGCGGGCGGGTGCTCCGTCCACGGGAGCGCGCGTGGGCCGGGCGGCGGGACCGTACGCGACGGACAACGCCTCCCCGCACGGCACGGCCCATGACCACCACGCCCTGGCCCCGCACGGCACGGTCCATGACCACGGCGCCCCGGCCCCGCACGGCACGGCTCATGAACACGACGCCCCGGCCCCTCACTTCCGGACCGCCGACGGCACCCCCCGAGTCGCGCCCGACGGCCGTGCCTCAGGCCGACACCCCTATGACCCCGCCGAATCCTCACCCGCCGCGCCCGCCGACTCCTCATCCGCCTCCGCCGCCTCCGCCGAAACCCCACCCGCCTTCCCTGCCGCAGGATCGCCCCTCGCAGCCGACACCACCCAGGCCCCCGAACCCGCCCCCACCCCCGCCAGACAGCGCAAACGCCGTCGCGGCAGTGCCCGCTTCGCCGGGATGGCCGAGGACGAGGGCACGCCGGCGGTCGTACCGCAGGCCCCCGCACCGACGCTGCCCGCACCGGCCCCCGCCGCGCGCCGCACCCCGCGAGGGGCCCGGTTCGCCGGGGCCGCCGAGCCGGCACAGCGGCCGCGGCCGCGGACGGAGCCGCTGGACGCGGAGGCGGCACGGGCCGTGGCCGCGGCCGTGGAGACGCTCCAGCGGCTGCGGGGCGAGGGCCGTACCGGCGAGGCACACGCCCTGCTGGCCGAGATCGCCCACTGGCCCGCCGCCCGCCTCCCGCTGCTCGCCGCGGAACTGCAGCGCGCCGGGCACGGCGCCGACTGGGCGACCCTGCTCTGGGAGGCCGCCTCGCTGCCCGCCGACGGCCTGGTGGCGGCCGCCGACGCGCTGGTCGCGGCCGGCCGCGCCGCCGACGGGCAGCAGATCCTGCGGCAGGGCGTCGTACGGCCCGCGGGCGAGATCGGGGAGGCCGTGCTCGGGCTCGCCGCCGAAGGGCGGACCCGCGAGGTGCGTGCCCTCCTCGACGCGTACGTCCGCGTCCGCACCCCCGAGGAGGCGGCACGCAGCGCCGCCCCGGACCCGCAGCGGCTCGTACCGCTCCTGCTGGAGGCCGCCCGGGGCGTGTCGGACGAACGTCACTGGGACCTCGTCCACGCCCTCCGCGTCGCCGGTTTCACCGCCTGACCGGCCCGCCGAATCACCCACAGGGGTGCGAAACGTGATCGACTCAGCGGGTTAACGGCAATGGTCTTGGCAAGGCTCTCCCCGAGGCTTACGTTCGTCCCTCTACGGCCTGCGTCTACGGGCGTAGAGGCTCTGACGTCCCGCCGAAGGAGCAGCTCATGGCCAACGTCGTACGTGCCGCCCTGGTCCAGGCCACCTGGACCGGCGACACCGAGTCCATGGTGGCGAAACACGAGGAGCACGCCCGTGAGGCGGCCCGCCGCGGTGCGAAGATCATCGGATTTCAGGAAGTCTTCAACGCCCCCTATTTCTGCCAGGTCCAGGAGCCGGAGCACTACCGCTGGGCCGAGCCGGTGCCCGACGGCCCGACCGTGCGTCGTATGCAGGATCTCGCCCGCGAGACCGGCATGGTGATCGTGGTCCCCGTCTTCGAGGTCGAGCAGTCCGGCTTCTACTACAACACCGCGGCCGTGATCGACGCCGACGGCACGTTCCTCGGCAAGTACCGCAAGCACCACATCCCGCAGGTCAAGGGCTTCTGGGAGAAGTACTACTTCAAGCCTGGAAACGCCGGCTGGCCCGTCTTCGACACCGCCGTCGGCAAGGTCGGCGTCTACATCTGCTACGACCGCCACTTCCCGGAGGGCTGGCGGCAGCTCGGGCTCAACGGCGCCCAGCTGGTGTACAACCCGTCGGCCACCTCGCGCGGTCTGTCCGCTTATCTCTGGCAGCTGGAGCAGCCCGCGGCTGCCGTCGCCAACGAGTACTTCGTCGCCGCGATCAACCGGGTCGGGCAGGAGGAGTACGGGGACAACGACTTCTACGGCACGAGCTACTTCGTCGACCCGCGCGGGCAGTTCGTGGGCGAGGCGGCCAGTGACAAGGCCGAGGAACTCGTCGTCCGCGACCTCGACTTCGACCTGATCGACGAGGTGCGGCAGCAGTGGGCGTTCTACCGCGACCGGCGCCCCGACGCGTACGAAGGGCTGGTGCAGCCGTGAGCGACCTCTACGACCGCCACCGCAAGGTGCTCCCCGACTGGCTCGCCCTCTACTACGAGGACCCCCTCGAAATCACCCACGGCGAGGGCCGCCACGTCTGGGACGCCGACGGCAACCGGTACCTCGACTTCTTCGGCGGCATCCTCACCACGATGACCGCGCATGCACTGCCCGAGGTGACGAAGGCGGTGAGCGAGCAGGCCGGGCGGATCCTGCACTCCTCGACCCTCTACCTCAACCGGCCGATGGTCGAACTCGCCGAGCGCATCGCCAAGTTGAGCGCAATCCCCGACGCCCGCGTCTTCTTCACCACCTCCGGCACCGAGGCCAACGACACCGCCCTGCTGCTCGCGACCGCCCACCGGCGCAGCAACACGGTCCTGGCGATGCGCAACAGCTACCACGGCCGCTCCTTCAGCGCGGTCGGCATCACCGGCAACCGCGGCTGGTCCCCGACCTCCCTGTCCCCGCTCCAGACGCTCTACGTCCACGGCGGTGTGCGCACCCGCGGCCCGTTCGCCGAGCTGAGCGACCCCGCGTTCATCGACGCGTGCGTGGAGGACCTGAGGGACCTGCTCGGCCACACCCGTCCGCCCGCGGCGCTGATCGCCGAGCCCATCCAGGGCGTCGGCGGCTTCACCTCGCCGCCCGACGGCCTGTACGCCGCCTTCCGCGACGTCCTGAGCGAACACGGCATCCTGTGGATCGCCGACGAGGTGCAGACCGGCTGGGGCCGCACCGGCGACCACTTCTGGGGCTGGCAGGCACACGGCCGAAGCGGCCCGCCGGACATGCTCACCTTCGCCAAGGGCATCGGCAACGGCGCCTCCATCGGCGGGGTCGTCGCCCGCGCCGAGATCATGAACTGCCTGGACGCCAACAGCATCTCGACGTTCGGCGGCACCCAGATCACCATGGCCGCCGGGCTCGCCAACCTCACCTATCTCCTGGAACACGACCTCCAGGGCAACGCCCGGCGCGTCGGCGGGCTGCTCATCGAGCGGCTGCGGGCCGTCGCCGCGCAGCTTCCGGGGGTACGGGAGGTGCGCGGGCGCGGGCTGATGATCGGCGTCGAGCTGGTGCGCCCGGGGACCGACGAGGCCGACCCGCGGGCCGCCTCGGCCGTCCTGGAGGCGGCCCGGGAGGGCGGGCTGCTCATCGGCAAGGGCGGCGGGCACAACACCAGCGCGCTGCGCATCGCACCGCCCCTGTCGCTGACCGTCGCGGAGGCCGAGGAGGGCGCCGCGATTCTGGAACGCGCTCTGAGGAGCACCTACTAGGCAAGAGGTTGAGCATGACGACCACCTTGGAGCCCCGGGGGCTCGCGGAGGCCCCGGAACCCGCGCTGTCGGTCCGCCAGGTTCTCTCCCTGGAACGGGTGCTGGCCGGGGAGCCCGAGGTGGTGGCCGGCGCCGGCCAGCTCGACCGGCCCGTGCGCTGGGTGCACGTCGCCGAGGCCGCCGACGTCGGCGTGATGCTCAGCGGCGGCGAGATGGTGCTCACCACCGGGGTGCTGCTCGCCGGCGACGAGGGCAGACAGGCCGAGTACATCCAGTCGCTGCACCGCGCGGAGGCCGCGGCCGTCGTCCTGGGCCTCGGCCGGGCGTTCCCCACCGCGCCGGACGTGATGCGCCGGGCCGCCGAGCGGTGCGGGCTGCCCATGGTCGTCCTCCACCGGCCCTTTCCCTTCGCCGAGTTGACGGAGGAGGTCCAGTCCCGGCTCGTACGGCGGAAGTACGCGGCCGTCAGCCTCTCGGAGTCCGTACGGACGGCCCTGACCGGACTCATCACCGCGGGCGCCCCGCTGCAGCAACTGCTCGACGAGGTGGCCCAGCACAGCGGCTGTCCGGTCGTCGTCACCAACCTCGCCCACCGCGTCCTGGCCACGGCGGGGGAGCGGTCCGCGGTGGACGACGTGCTGCGCGACTGGGAGCGCATCGCCCGGCAGGCGGGCGGAAACGAGGGCGACGGCTGGATCCGGGCCGAGCTGGGCGGGCGCGGGGAGCGGTGGGGACGGATCATGCTGTGCGGGTACCGGGGCGACACGGCCACCGGACGGCTGCTCGCCGACCGGGCCGCCGAGGCGCTGGTCCTGCACCGCATGCTAGGCGGCGGCTCCGCCCACACCTGGGAGGAACAGTCGGCGCAGGGCCTGCTGACCGACCTGGTCTCCGGTGTCGTACCGGCGAGACAGCTGCTGCCCAGGGCCCGCGCGGCCGGACTGCCGGTCAACCGGCGGACGTTCGTGCCCCTGGTCGTGCGGGACGGCGAGCCCACCCAACTCGACCGAGTCCTGCGCATGCTGGGACTTCCGGGACTCGTCGCCGAACTCGCCGACGGCGCCACCGCCGTGCTGCTCAGCCTCGCCCGGGACCAGGACGCCGCGGCGCTCGCGGCGCACTTCGCGACGCGGCTGCGGGCCGAGTCCGGGGTGGCCCGTACGGTCGTCGCCGCGGCCGATCCGCGCACCGTCTGGGACGAGGTCCCCGCCGGGCTGCGCGAGGCCCAGCACGTCGCCGACGCCGTCGCCGACTCCTCGGACGCCCTGTGCCTGCCGGCCGTCGTACGCCTCAGGGACGTCCATCTGCGTGGCCTGATCCGGCTGCTGCGGGACGACCCGCACGTGCAGTCCTTCGCGGAGCGGGAGCTGGACGGGCTGCTGTGCGACCCCGGCCAGGACCTGCTCGACGTGCTGCGGACGTACCTCGCCACCGGCCGGAACAAGTCCCGTACCGCCCAGCTCCACCACGTCTCCCGGCCCGCGCTGTACCGCCGCCTGGAGGCGATACAGGGGCGCCTCGGCGTCGACCTGGACGACTTCGAGCAGGCGGCCTCGGTGCACATCGCGCTCCTCGCGCATGACGCGCAACAGGGGTGAAACATGCGACGACCTGGGAAAACGACGGTGAAACATGGGCCGACGAAGTCGTGACACGGTGGCACGCCGCGCGCCCGCAGACGTGACACGGTGCAACTCAAAGCCTGCTTCCGGACTTTCTAGGCTCCTGGGGCGGGGGGCGGGGGGGGGGGGGGGTGCGGGGAGTGGGGGGGGCGGCCGCACCACCAGCCCGGGCCCCCGGCCACCGAGCCGAGGGAAGGGAAACGCGCCCTGGGGGCGGCGG
>NZ_JBIVBS010000003.1:288891-647336 GCF_044746205.1 Streptomyces sp. NPDC086549
GGGGCCCCTCCGCGCCCGGGGGGTGTTACGCGTGGGGGGGGGGGGGCCCCGCGGGGCTCCCCGCGCCCCCCGCGGGGGGGCGCGGCGGCCCCCCCCCCGCCCCCCGCCCCAGAACACCGAGCGACCGGAGGTCCCGATGAGCAGAGTGATCCGTGCCGCCGTCTTCCAGACCGCCTGGACCGGCGACAAGGAATCGATGATCCAGGTACACGAGCAGGCGGCCCGCGACGCGGCCGCGCAGGGTGCTCAGGTCCTGTGCTTCCAGGAGCTGTTCTACGGGCCGTACTTCTGCCAGGTCCAGGACAAGGCCTTCTACGAGTACGCCGAGCAGATCCCCGACGGCCCGATCGTCAAACGCTTCCAGGCCCTGGCCAGGGAACTGGGCATCGTCCTCGTCCTGCCCATGTACGAGGAGGAACAGCCCGGCGTCCTCTACAACACCGCGGCCGTGATCGACGCCGACGGCTCGTACCTCGGCAAGTACCGCAAGCACCACATCCCGCAGGTCCCCGGCTTCTGGGAGAAGTTCTACTTCCGCCCGGGGAACAGCGGTTGGCCGATCTTCGAGACCGCCGTCGGCCGGATCGGCGTCTACATCTGCTACGACCGCCACTTCCCGGAGGGCTGGCGTGCCCTGGGCCTCGCGGGCGCCGAGATCGTCTTCAACCCGTCGGCCACCTCACGCGGCCTGTCCCGCTACCTGTGGCAGCTGGAGCAGCCGGCGGCGGCCGTCGCCAACGAGTACTTCGTGGGCGCGATCAACCGGGTCGGCGTGGAGGACCTGGGCGACAACGACTTCTACGGGACGAGCTACTTCGTCGACCCGGAGGCCCAGTTCGTCGGCGAGGTGGCGAGCGACAAGGAGACCGAACTCGTAGTCCGCGACCTGGACCTGGCCAAGCTCCGCGAGGTCCGCGACCGCTGGCAGTTCTACCGGGACCGCCGTCCGGACGCGTACGGCCCGCTGACCGCTCCCTGACCGCAGGCCCGCAGCCCGCGGGCCCGGCACACCGGGAACGGGCCCGCGGGGCTCGGCGGCGCCCCGAGCAGGAGCCTTCAGCAACGTCCGTTTAAGGAGAGGGAGTATGAGCCGTACCGTCATCCGCGACGGTCTCGTCATCACCGCGTCCGACGAGATCCACGCCGACGTCCTGATCGAGGACGGCCGTATCGCCGCCCTCGCCGCCTCCGGCACCCCGGCCGCCGAGGCCTTCACCGCCGAGCGGGTCATCGACGCCACCGGGAAGTACGTGATCCCGGGCGGCGTCGACGCCCACACCCACATGGAGCTGCCGTTCGGCGGCACCTTCGCCTCCGACACCTTCGAGACCGGCACCCGGGCGGCCGCCTGGGGCGGCACGACCACGATCGTCGACTTCGCCGTGCAGAGCGTCGGCCACACCCTGCGCGAGGGCCTCGACACCTGGCACGCCAAGGCCGAGGGCAACTGCGCGATCGACTACGGCTTCCACATGATCGTCTCCGACGTGAACCAGGAGACGCTCAAGGAGATGGACCTCCTGGTCGAGGAGGGCGTCACCTCCTTCAAGCAGTTCATGGCCTACCCCGGCGTCTTCTACAGCGACGACGGCCAGATCCTGCGCGCCATGCAGCGCTCCGCCGAGAACGGCGGCCTGATCATGATGCACGCGGAGAACGGCATCGCGATCGACGTCCTGGTCGAGCAGGCGCTGGCACGGGGGGAGACCGACCCGCGCTACCACGGGGAGGTGCGCAAGGCCCTCCTGGAGGCGGAGGCCACCCACCGCGCGATCAGGCTCGCCCAGGTCGCCGGCGCGCCCCTGTACGTCGTCCACGTCTCGGCGATGGAGGCGGTGGCCGAGCTGGCCCGGGCCCGCGACGAGGGGCTGAACGTCTTCGGCGAGACCTGCCCGCAGTACCTGTTCCTGTCGACGGACAACCTGGCCGAGCCCGACTTCGAGGGCGCCAAGTACGTGTGCAGCACCCCGCTGCGGCCGAGGGAGCACCAGGCCCAGCTCTGGAAGGGCCTCAGGACCAACGACCTGCAGGTGGTCTCCACCGACCACTGCCCCTTCTGCTTCGTGGGCCAGAAGGAACTCGGCCGCGGCGACTTCTCCAAGATCCCCAACGGCCTTCCGGGCGTCGAGAACCGCATGGACCTGCTCCACCAGGCCGTCGTCGACGGGCACATCTCCCGCCGCCGCTGGATCGAGATCGCCTGCGCCACCCCGGCCCGTATGTTCGGCATGTACCCGAAGAAGGGCACCATCGCCCCGGGCGCCGACGCCGACGTCGTCATCTACGACCCGCACGCCGAGCAGGTCCTGTCCGCCGAGACCCACCACATGAACGTCGACTACTCGGCCTACGAGGGCAGGCGCGTCACCGGCCGGGTGGAGACCGTGCTCTCGCGCGGCGAACTCGTCATCACCGAGCGGGAGTACACCGGACACGCCGGTCACGGCGTCTACACCCCGCGCTCCACCTGTCAGTACCTCACCTAGGAAGGGCGCCCATGGACTTCGGACTCGTCCTGCAGACCGACCCGCCGGCCTCCCGTGTCATCAGCCTGATGAAGCGGGCCGAGCGCAACGGCTTCACCTACGGCTGGACCTTCGACTCCGCCGTGCTGTGGCAGGAGCCGTTCGTGATCTACAGCCAGATCCTCGCCAACACCACGAAGCTGACGGTCGGCCCGATGGTCACCAACCCGGGCACCCGTACCTGGGAGGTCACCGCCTCCACCTTCGCCACCCTCAACGACATGTTCGGCAACCGCACGGTCTGCGGCATCGGCCGTGGTGACTCGGCGATGCGGGTCGCGGGCCGCAAGCCCAACACCCTGGCCCGGATCAGCGAGGCCATGAAGGTCATCCGCGCGCTGGGCCGGGGCGAGGAGGCCGACCTCGGCGGCACCGTGGTCCGGTTCCCGTGGATCAGGCCGGGCGCCGAACTCCCCGTGTGGATGGCCGCGTACGGGCCCAAGGCCCTGAAGATGACCGGCGAGGAGGCCGACGGGTTCATCCTCCAGCTGTCGGACCTGTACCTCACCGAGTACATGGTGAAGGCCGTCAAGGACGCGGCCGTAGCCGCCGGGCGCGACCCATCCGAGGTGAAGATCTGCGTGGCCGCCCCGGCCTACGTCACCGAGGACGACTCACCCGAGGCGCTCGCCCACGCGCGCGATCAGTGCCGGTGGTTCGGCGGCATGGTCGGCAACCATGTGGCCGACCTGGTCTCCAAGTACGGCGAGCACTCCGCCCAGGTCCCCGACGAACTCACCGACTACATCAAGGCACGTCAGGGCTACGACTACTCCCACCACGGACGCAGCGACAACCCCGACACCGAGTTCGTGCCCGACGAGATCGTGGACCGCTTCTGCGTCATCGGATCCGCGCAGAAGCACATCGAGAAACTGAACGCACTGCGTGAGCTGGGTGTCGACCAGTTCGCGGTGTACGACATGCACGACGCGCAGGAGGCCACCATCGACGCGTACGGGACGCAGGTCATCCCGGCCGTCAACGGCTGATCCCCGCCCGGCAGTTGATCTCCCCCTTCCCGCCGTCCCGGGGAGGGGGCCGCCACCCCCCTCGGCGCCACCCGCACGGCCTTTCCCGTCCCACCTCACCACGATTGGCCTGCCCATGACCGACACCGCTCCCGAGGCGATACCACTGTCCGGCCAAGTCACCCTCACCGACGGGCGCGTCGAGCTCACCCCGGGCTCCCCGCCGCCGAATGGTCCGTACGCGAACGAGGACCTGCTCCCGGTCCCCGTCGAGAAGCGCACCTGGACCACGTACAACTTCTCCGCGCTGTGGGTCGGCATGGCCCACAACACGGCCTCCTGGACGCTGGCCTCCGGGCTCATCGCCGTGGGCATGGACTGGAAGCAGGCCGTGTTCACCATCGCCCTGGCCAACCTGATCGTGCTGGTCCCGATGCTGCTCACCGGGCACGCGGGACCCAAGTACGGCATCCCCTTCCCCGTCTTCGCCCGCGCCAGCTTCGGTGTGCGTGGCGCCAACCTCCCCGCTGTCGTACGGGCGTTGGTGGCGTGCGGCTGGTTCGGCATCCAGACCTGGATCGGCGGCGAGGCGATCTACTTCCTCGCCGGGAAGCTGATCGGTGACAGCTGGACCGACGCCGGCAGGATCGGCGGATACGCCTGGACCATGTGGCTGTCGTTCGCGATCTTCTGGGTGATCCAGGTCGCGATCATCTACCGGGGCATGGACACGATCCGCCGCTTCGAGAACTGGGCGGCGCCCTTCGTGCTCGTCGGCGCGTTCGTGATGCTGGTCTGGATGAGCAACAAGGCGGGCGGCCTCGGCCCCCTCTTCGACCAGCCCTCCAAGCTCGGCTGGGGCGAGGACTTCTGGAAGCTGTTCTGGCCGTCCCTGATGGGCATGATCGGCTTCTGGTCCACGCTGTCGCTGAACATCCCCGACTTCACCCGTTACGGCAAGAGCCAGAAGGCCCAGACGTGGGGCCAGGCGCTCGGCCTGCCGACCACCATGACCCTGTTCGCCTTCCTCTCCGTGCTGGTCACGTCCGGTTCGCAGGCGGTGTACGGCAAGCCGATCTGGGACCCCGTACAGCTGGCCGCCCAGACCGACAACGTGGTGGGCCTGCTGTACGCGCTGGTGACGGTGCTGGTGGCGACCCTGTCCGTGAACATCGCGGCCAACCTGGTCTCGCCCGCGTTCGACTTCTCCAACATCGCGCCCCGGAAGATCAGTTTCCGCACCGGCGCCCTCGCCACCTGTGTCCTCGGCGTGCTGATCTTCCCGTGGAAGCTGTACTCCGACCCGCAGGGCTACATCTTCACCTGGCTCGGCCTGGTGGGCGGCCTGCTCGGCACGGTCGCGGGCATCCTCATCGCCGACTACTGGATCCTGCGCCGCACCCGCCTCGACCTCACTGACCTGTACCGCACGGGCGGCCGCTACTGGTACGCGGGCGGCTGGAACTGGCGGGCGGTCGTGGCCTTCCTGACCGGCGGTGTGCTCGCCGTCGGCGGCGCCAGCTTCAAGCCGCTGATCGACGGCAGACCCATCCCGGCGCTCTCCTCCCTGGCCGACTACGGCTGGGCGGTCGGCCTGGGCACGTCGCTCACGCTGTACCTGGCGCTGATGCTGCTGACCGGCCGGAAGGAGCAGGCCGCCGGCTGAGGGCGGAGTGTCCGGCGTGGAGGGCGGTCAGCTCGTGCGGCCGCCCTCCAGTGCCGTCACCGCGTCCTTGGCGGCCTTGATGGCGCCCTTGTTGATCACGTCCGCGCCGGGCGCCTTCTTCGTCTCGAAGTCACTGCCGTTGTACGTGACGACGACGAGGGCGTTGGAGGCGCGGGCGATCACCACGCCCTCACGCGTCTGCTGCTTGTCCTGCGTGGTCACGTTCACCACGGAGTAGGCGGAGTCGCCGAGGCCCGGTACGTCCCCTCCGCCGCTTTTCTCCGCGATGCGATCCTTGTACTGCTTTTGTGCGGTTTCCTCAGAGTCGGTGATCTCGAAGGAGACGTCGAGCCAGCGGTAGTCGTACCCCTTGAGCGCGTTCCAGGAGCAGGTGCGGCGCAGCTTCGTGTCGGTCGACGGTATCTCCTTGCCGGCCGTCTTGGCGCCCGGCACCAGGGAGGTGATGGTCTTCGCCGCCACGCTGCCGCAGGGCGCGGGCGAGGAGGCGTACGTCTTCGACGCCGCCTTCGACGAGGGCGCGGTGGGCGACTGGCTGGGCGCCTGCTGGTTCGGCCGGTGCTCGGCGGCCGGTGCCGGGGCGAACGGACCGGACGCCAGCGCCCAGCCGGCCGTGGCGAGCACGGCGACCGGCGACAGGCGCGCGGTCAGAGCGAGCGGCAGAGGAAGATCACGCACGGGCGCACTTCTCGTGGGGGAGGGGCGGAAGGAGTCCACACTGCGGACGGGACGCCAGTGTCACACGACTCTCTGTGAGGCGGTAGTGAAAACTCGCTCCGTGCCTGCGCGGTAACTGTGGAGTGTTGTTGACGGGCTGTGTGCCTCAGGGGCGTACGGCCGAAACCGTCCACAATCCGGCCCGGTGCCGGCTCGAAGCCGTCGGCGACGGATCACCGGGTCCTAGGCTCGGACGCGCTTCGTGATCCCGGAGGAGGGCGTTGAAGAGCAGTGAAGGACAAGCGAGTTGTCATCGTGACCGGCGGAGGTACCGGCATCGGGGAAGCCACGGCCCGGCTGCTGCGCGAGGGAGGTCACCACGTGGTCGTCTCCGGCCGGCGCAGCGAGCCCCTGCGGCGCCTCGAAGCGGAGACCGGGGCCTTGGCGTATCCGTCCGACGTGGGTGATCCCGAGGCGGCCGACGGTCTCGTCCGAACGGCCCTGGCCGCGCACGGACGTCTCGACGGGCTGGTCCTCAACGCGGCTATCGGGCGCGGCGGAGCCGTGGGCGACCTGTCGTTGGGGGACTGGGACGAGGTGATGCGCACCAACCTCACCGGCCCGCTGATGCTCCTGCGCGCGGCGCTCCCGCACCTGCTGGAGACGGGCGGATCGGTGGTCGCCGTCGCTTCGGTGTCCGCGCTGCGCAACGGCACGAGCAACGCCCCGTACGCCACGTCCAAGGCGGCCCTGCTGCAGCTGTGCCGCTCCGTCGCCGTCGACTACGGACGTCAGGGCGTGCGTGCCAACATCGTGTGCCCTGGCTGGGTACGCACCGAGATGGCCGACCGGCGCATGGCGCGTTTCGCCGAGGAGGCGGGTCTCGGGGACGGCGGTGTGGACGCCGCCTACGAGGAGGCGACCGCGCTCCTGCCCATGGGGCGGCCGGGTGAACCGCGTGAGATCGCCGAGGTGATCTGCTGGTTGCTGTCCCCGGCGGCGTCGTACGTCAACGGCTCGGTGCTCACCGTCGACGGCGGGGCGACGGCCCTCGATCCCGGGACCCTCGGGTTCGACTTCCACGTCACACGACGCGGCCGGGCCCAGGCCCACCCTGCCGAGGGGTGACGCGAAGGGAGCGGACGACGACCGAGGAAGCGCGACGGTGACTGATGCGCTGAGCCGGGCCGGTGCCGATGGCGATCCGGTGGTTCAGCGGGTGACCAGCAGGCCGCGGCTGCGCAGGACCCATCGTTCCAGCGGGCTGAAGATGAGCAGGTCGATGGCGATGCCGACGAAGAGGATGAGGAAGATGGCTTCGAACACCATGGACATGGAGCTGGCGTTGCGGCCGTTCTCCAGCAGTGCGCCCAGGCCGATGCCCAGGTCGGGGGAGGAGGCGATGATCTCGGCGGCCATCAGTGAGCGCCAGGAGAAGGCCCAGCCCTGCTTGAGGCCGGCGAGGTAGCCGGGCAGCGCGGCGGGCAGGACTATGTGCCAGGCGCCCTTCAGACCCGTCGCGCCCATGGTGCGGCCGGCTCGTAGGAACAGTGGTGGTACCTGGTCGATGCCGGAGACGAGGCCGTTGGCGATGGAGGGGACGGCGCCGAGGAGGATGACGGCGTACATCATGGAGTTGTTCAGGCCCAGCCAGATCACGGCGGGGGGCACCCAGGCCACCGACGGCAGTGACTGCAGGCCGGACAGGACCGGGCCGATGGCGGCGCGTACGAACTTGACCCGTGCGACGAGCAGGCCGAGAGGGGTGCCGATGGCGAGGGCGAAGAGGAAGCCGAGCAGGCCGCGGGAGACGCTGGTCCAGATGTAGCCGAGCAGTTTGCCTTCCAGCCAGGCGTCCTTGAACTCGTTGCCGACGTCGGTGGGTGAGGGCAGTTTGGTGGGGTCGTCGACGATCCTGACGGAGATCAGGGCCTGCCATGCGAGCAGGACGACGGCGGTGGCGACGAGTGGTGGCAGGATTTTGCCGGTGAAGGTCTGGCGGAGCGGGGTGCGGCCGGTGGTGGCGGTCTCCAGGGCGTCCAGGCCGGCCTCGACGCTTCCCGCGTCCGTGGGGGTCGTGGTGTCAGTGCTGGCCATGGCGGCGGATCTCCCCACGCAGTACATCGGTGATCTCGAGGGACAGTTCGGCGACCGGCGCGTCCTCGATGCGCCGTGGCTGGGGGATGTCCACCTGCCACTGGCGGGCCACCCGGCCCGGGCGGGAGGAGAGCAGCACGACCCGCTGGGCGAGGCGGACCGCTTCGCGCACGTTGTGGGTGACGAACAGGACGGACAGTCCGGTCTCGGCCCAGATGCGGGTGAGTTCGTCGTGCAGCACGTCGCGGGTGATCGCGTCGAGTGCGGCGAAGGGTTCGTCCATCAGCAGCAGCTGGCTGTCCTGGGCGAGCGCGCGGGCCATGGCCACGCGCTGGCGCATACCGCCGGACAGTTCGTGCACCCGTTTGCCGTACGAGCCCTGCAGTCGTACGAGTTCGAGGAGCTCCTCGGCGCGGCCGCGTCGTTCGTTCTTCGGGACTCCGCGGAGTTTCAGGGCGAGTTCGATGTTCTTGCCCGCGGTCAGCCAGGGGAACAGGGCGTGTTCCTGGAACATCAGGGCGGGGCGTCCGTGGGTTGCGATGGTGCCGGCGGTGGGCTGGTCGAGCCCTGCGACCAGGTTGAGCAGGGTGGACTTGCCGCAGCCGGAGGCTCCCAGGAGGGTGACGAACTCGCCGGGTGCGACATCGAGCGTGATGTCGTCCAGCACGAGCTGCTGCCCGGCGGGGCCGGCGAAGGACTTCGAGACGTGCTCGATGCGGGCGGCGTGCGTCGCCACCGTGGCATCCACGGCATCCTTGGCGATCGTGGTGGCCATGGTCGTCACCTCCTGGGAACTCTCGGATCCGGACTTACTTGACGCCGAGACCGGCGTCGCCGACCTCGTCCTTGCCCTCGGCCTTGAGGACCTTGTTGAGCGGTGCGAGGTCGTAGATGCCCTTCAGACTGGGGTTCTCCAGCAGGCCCGCCTTGACCGCGTGCTCCGCCTCGGTGTTGAGGGTGGAGGCCAGCGGGTCGTCGAGGAAGGAGACGGACTTCCAGGCCGGGTCGATGACGTCGGCGGGCAGCTCCTTGCCCGACAGCTCCTTCAGCGCCGCGTTGGCGGACGCCTTCGCCTTGTCCGGGTTGGCGTTGATCCACTCATTGGTCTTCACCGAACCGCGCAGCACGGCCTCGACGACGTCCGGGTGCGCCTTCAGGAACTTCTGCGACACGATGATGTTCGTGATCACGAACTTCTTGTCGGGCCACAGCGTCGACTCGTCGAGCAGCACCTTGCCGCCCTCGGCGACCAGCTTGGACGCGGTCGGCTCCGGCACCCAGGCCCCGTCGATGGAACCGGACTTGTAGGCGTCCGGAGTGATCTTGTTGTCGGTGCGGACGACGGAGACATCGCCCTTGCCGCTCTCCGCGTCGACCTTCCAGCCCTGCTCCGCGATCCAGTTGAGGAACGCCACGTCCTGCGTGTTGCCGAGCTGAGGCGTGGCGATCTTCTTGCCCTTGACGTCCTTCAGGGACTTGATCTTCTTCGGGTTGACGACGAGCTTCACACCGCCCGACGCCGAACCGCCGATGATGCGCAGGTTCTTGCCGTCCGACTTGGTGTAGCCGTTGATGGCGGGGGAGGGACCGATCCAGCCGATGTCGATGGACCCGGCGTTCAGCGCCTCGATCTCGGAGGGGCCGGCGTTGAAGGTCGAGGGCTTGATCGTGGTGCCGCCGAGCTCCTTCTGGAACAGGCCCTCCTGGACGCCCACGAGAGCGGTGGCGTGCGTGAGGTTGGGGAAGTAGCCGATCTTCACTTCGTCGACGGAGAGCTTCTTGGCGCCCGCCGCGGCCGCGGTCTTCTTGCTGTCGTCGTCGGTGGACTTGGATCCGTACCCGCAGGCGGTCAGCAGGAGGGGAAGCGCGGCTATGACGGCGATGGTGCGCAGGGCGGTGAGCGGTCTTGCGGCAGACACGGAGGTGTCCTCTCAGGAATGGGTGATCAGGGAGGTACGGAAGAGCGAGGAGTGGGGCCCATGGGCACGCACCAGTACTCCGCTCGCCGGCGCTCGGCGGCGGGAATGCCGCCTCGGGCCGAGGAGCGGGTCGTGGGGGAAGTGGTGTTGCGCTCGCGGCACGCGGTCAGGAGGTTGCGCGGTCGCCGTCAGCCGAAGGGTGTCCCGGTTGGCAGGTTCTGCGGAGGTCTCAGACGGACCGACAGATGGCGCTGGACGTACGGCCGAAGTCGATGTGGCGACGTGAGGTCAGGAGGGGCTGCAACCGGACGGTGCGGTCGAGCATTCGCATGGCCACACCTCGAAGTTCCCTAGTTTTCCCACCTGGCTGATAGGGATCGTGGCAGAAGGCTGCGTCCACCCCAAGAGGGTGTTCGCATGATGGACGTCCCCATCTCGAATTTCGAGATCAGAGGTGGAATGGTCCGGAATGTCAGGGGTTCACCCAGGCGCCCGGGGTGTCGGTCAATGCGGACACTTCGGTGGGTAGTTGGGCGGATGCGACATCGGCGAGCGACACGCCGTCGAGGATCTCGCGCACGTTGGACCGCAGTGCGATCCACAGGGGGAGCAGCGACTCGGCGGGGCCGGTGTAGCACAGCTCCGGCGGGCGGACCCCGCGCACCGAGACCAGCGGCCCGTCCACGATGCGGATGACGTCGGCGATGCTGATGGACTCGGCGGGCCTGGCCAGCCGGTAGCCGCCGTTGCCGCCGCGCCGGCTGAGGACGAGACCGCCCCGGCGCATGTCGTTCAGGATGCTTTCGAGGAATTTGTGCGGGATGGCCTGGGCGTCGGCGATGGCCTCGGCCTTCAGCGGCCCGTCGTCCCGTGCCGCGGCGAGCTGCAGCGCGGCACGTACCGCGTAGTCGGCCCTGGCTGAGATCCTCATGTGCTCATTGTCCCGTAGGGCTTCGGCCTGCCATCAGATGGGCAGGACGAACGGGGGGTGCGCCCCGTTGAGGAAGTAGTCGCCGACATCGCGGAGCCGGGGCGCGACGGGCTCGTGCAGGGAGTGGGTCCGGGCGTTGCGCCAGAAGCGGTCCAAGCCCAGCCGTGAGGAGGCGGAGCGGGCGCCGATGATGTCGAGGGCGCGGCTGGTGGACTCCTGCGCGGCCCGGGAGGCGGCGGCTTCGGCCACGGCCACGAGAACGGAGATCTCCGCGTACTCGTCGTAGCTGAGCTCTTCGCCGCGTGCCAGCCCGCCGTGCACGGCTTCCAGTGCCTGATCGGCGAGCGCCGACGCGGAGCGGGTGAGGAGGGTGAGTTCCCCGTAGACGGTCAGCACATGCGGGTCCTGGGGAGAGCCGACCGGCCAGGCGGGGTGCCAGGGCGAGTGACCCGCCCGGCTGTACTCACGGGTTTCGGCGAGCACTCCCTGGGCCATGCCGAGACGGAGCTGGACGGAGAGGAGCCGCCCGACCGGCGACACCAGACCGGCCAGGGGCGACAGGACGTCCTCGTCCGCGGACAGGGAACCGAGTACGTCGTCGGCGGCGACCGGTACGGCGTCGAACTCCACGCTCCCGCCGGCCGCGAGCCGCTGGCCGAAGGTGTCGGCGTCGCCGTCGATCCGCACGCCGTGCCGGGCGGGATCGACGACGACGGCGAGCGGTTCGCCGGTGTCGGTCCGAACGGCCCGCACGGCGAGGCGGTCGGCGACCAGGACCCCGGTGGCGTAGCTCTGCCGGCCGTCGAGCACATGGCCGCCGCTGGTCCGGGTCAGCGTCAGAGACGGTTCCTGGCCGGCGAAACCACCACCCCAGCACCACCCTTCCGCCGCGGACTGCTGCTCGATCCGGGCGGCGAGAGCGGGCTCGGTGAGGAACCGGGCGCTCCATGAGAGGAAGTAGTGACAGCCGAGCAGCTGACCGATCGCGCCGTCGGCCGCGGCGACCTCCCGGACCACGGAGCAGACCGTGGGCCAGTCGGCGCCGCCTCCCCCGAGCTCGGCCGGCACGAGGAGCGTCAGCAGTCCCGCCTCACGGAGCCGGGAGACCTCGTCGAACGGGACCTTGCCGGCCTGCTCTCTGGCCACCGCGTCCGTGGCCAGGTCGTCCGCCGTCTCGCGGGCCACGCGCAGCCAGTGTTCACGGCCGGATTCGATCCGGTCGGGCGGCGAAGTGGGGTCGGACAGCGCAGGGGCAACGGCCATGGAAGCGGTCTCCTCGAGGTCAACGGCGCGCTCAGGGTGCGTACTTGTAACCCACGCGTCGTACGGTGACGATCCGGTGCCGGTGAGCCGCGCCCAGCTTGCGGCGCAGGCGCGCGATGTGGACATCCACGGTGCGGCCGTCACCGATGTGGTCGTAGCCCCAGATGGCGACCATCAGCTGCTCGCGCGAGTGCACCTGGTGGGGGTGCCGGACGAGATGGGCCAGCAGCCCGAACTCCAGGTAGGTGAGGTCGAGTTCATGTCCGTCCAGCTCCGCGACATGGCGCGTGGGATCGACGCGGACGGCGTCGCCTGCCGGCTGCCGCACGGGAGGCGAGTCCGTGTAGGCGACCGGCCGGATCTCCGGCCGTGTCACGTCCTTGGCGAAGAGCTGGGCGGGATCGATGCCTTCGGGGACGAGCATGAGGTAGCCGACGAGGGGAGTGGAACGGTGTCCCTCGTCGCCGTCCTGCGCGGCGTCGTCCACGAGGCGGAGACGGCGGACGTCGGGGAGCGGCGTACCCGATGGGGCGGCCTGGGCCGGAAGTGCCGTGGTCATGGCGGTCGTCCTTCAGAAGTGCGTCGGGGCATCGGGCGCGGTGGGGTGGCTCGGCCTGATCGCCTGGGATGTGGAGAGAAGGAGTGGAGCGGCATGCGCGACGTGTGGGCCGCGTGCCCTACGCGCGACAGCAGGCGGCGCTGACGACGTGACCAAAGTCGACATGCCGACGACGAACGAGTCGCTGCTGTGTGTGGGGCATGTGTCTCATGCTGCGCACCTGTTGGCGGGCCGTCAACACTTTCCCAGTAAATCGATAGGAAATGTAGGGAACGCAACACCGAGGGTCCTCACCGAGGCCCTCACCAACGCGGCACGGCACGCCGGCCCGGCCCGGGTCCGGGCCGGACTCGACGATGGGGAGCGGGAGCTGACGGTACGCGTGGACGACGACGGCAAGGACCGCGACCCGGCCGGCCCGCCGGTACCGGGAACCGGACTCGCGGGCATGCGGGAACGCGTGACGGCCCTGGGCGGCACCTTGCACGCCGCCCCGCGCGCGGAGGGCGGCTTCTCGGTGTGCGCGCCCCTGCGCCACTCGGGCCGTGCGCGTCGGGGAACTCCGTTACCCTCGGCGCTTCCGGATCACCCGCCCTGGACGGACTCCAGACCCGCTGCCCGGTCGAGGTTTATGATGATCCACTCGGCCAGATCACGGCCGTCGCGCTCCGCGGCGTTCGCCCACAGGTTCTCCCGCTCGGTGGTGGTCCGGACCTGGAGGCGGACCTCCTCCTGCCGTTCCCGCTCGTCGGCCGGAGGGGACAACGCCTTCCGCAGCTGCTGACGGAGTGTGTTCCGGGACCACTCCTCCTGTGCGGCACGCTCCAGCCACATCCGGCGTTCCGAGGGCTCCAGTGAGGCCACCTCCGCGTGGTGCTGGAAGCTGACCTTCGCATGCCGCTCGGTCGTGGGGAACCGCCTGGCGATCCATGAGTAATTCCGCAGGGTCTTGTAGTCGAGAC
The DNA here is from genome assembly GCF_044746205.1 of Streptomyces sp. NPDC086549. Taxonomy (NCBI): domain Bacteria; kingdom Bacillati; phylum Actinomycetota; class Actinomycetes; order Kitasatosporales; family Streptomycetaceae; genus Streptomyces; species Streptomyces sp. NPDC086549. Next base: position 302,460 of record NZ_JBIVBS010000003.1, read on the forward strand.
CCGTCTCCTTCATCGCCTGCCGGTACCTGTCGGGGTACTTTTCCTGGCCGTAGATGAGCCAGTCACCGAGCCACCAACACGACGAGTCCGATATCAAGAAGAGGTGCCTGCCGAAGCGTTTCCATTCCGCCAGCGAGAAGTCCTGTGGAAGGCAGAGACCGGTGCGACGGGTGAGGACGGATCCGTCGAGAGGGGACGTGGAGGAATTGCCGAGTTTGGTTGTGCTGAGAGACTTCCCCATGCTGATCATTACTCCCCGTGTGATGGATCGATCAAAGGGCTGCGTCGTTGCCCGGCGGCCCTCTACGCGCGTCATTCCGCGCCCGCCGGAGTCCTGGGGCCCACGGACGGGCGCATCGGTGCCGTATGCAGGGTCAGGTGCGGGAACAGGGTCTGACGGGAGGCCAGTTCGCCCCGCCGGGTGGCCGGTTCTTTCTGTTCGCCCGCGAGGCGGCCGTCCGCGATGGCGTGGGTGGGACCTGCGGGCCGCGGGAGGCGTACGTGGCGTCGGGGGGCGGCACTTCGCCCAGCCCCGGACGCCGGTCGACGCGGTGGCCCCACACTGAGCACTGCCTTGTAAACAGGCCGCGAGTCATGTCGACGAATCCCCCGATTCTCTGATCGCAGGGAAGTGTGACATCGCGTTCGAGCCGCGGTCTAGGCCGTTCAACTGTCACAAATCGGCCTGGCCGCCGGGTGCCACCCGGACTACCGGACAGGCGGGGTGAAACCGAATGGCCGAAAATCGTCAGGATCGGCGGTGGTCACACAACAAATGTTGCTGTCAAGCTCATTGGTGATCTTGGTAAGTTGTGCGCCGCCGTGCGAGGGAGGGTTCGATGCAGTCGCGAGATGGTTGGGATGTTCCGGCGTGGGCCGGAGAAGGCGGCTCGGAGCACCGGCTTTGCCGGTGCGGGGAGTCGGAGGCCGGGCCGAACCTGTCGGCCTCGGGCCTGAACCCGTCCACGGCGCTGGGGCAGGAGGCCGCGATGCGCCGGCTGATCGAGCGGACCACCACGGCTCTGCGCGACATGGCCGAGGAGTTCGACGAGCTCGGCGACTCCCTCGGCCGTAATCCCGCCAGGCCCGAAAACGGCTGGCAGCACCGCGTCGCGGCGTACGCCGTGGAGTTCCTCACCGACCCGGCGGAGATCGCCGAGGCGCTGCTCGACGCGGCGGCCGTCGCCGTCAACGAGATCATGAGCATGCATCCGGGCCCGGTGGTGACGGGCGCGGCACTCGCCGAGGAGCTCGAACGTACGCGGTACGCACGCGCGCGGGGCGTGACGGTGCGGAGCATCTACGCGGAGTCCTTCTCCAAGTCGCCGAACGGTGCCAAGCATCTGCGCAACCTCGCCGCGCTCGGAGTACAGATTCGACTCCTGGGATCGGTCCCCTTCCGGGTGGTCGTGAGTGACACTCTGGCCATGTTCTCGGCATCCGGGGATGACGGCCTGACCGTCCTGCGCCCGGCTCTCATGGCGGGCATCGGCCGGCAGGTGCTCGAACACTGGTGGGCGGTGGCCACCCCGCTCGACGAGCTCGCTCATGACCTGGAAGACGGCCCCACTCCGCAGGAACAGGCCATACTGCGGCTGATGTCGGCGGGGGTGAGGGACACGTCGATCGCACGCGAAATCGGCGTCTCGATACGTACGTTCCGCCGGAACCTGGTGACGCTCATGAACAAACTGGGTGCGGAGAACCGGTTTCAGGCAGGAGTCAAGGCTTGCAGCAAGGGGTGGCTGTAACCCGCGGCAGTTCTGGGAGCGGGCGAGTCCGCTGTCCCGTCTCACTTCACTTTGCGCGGGATTCCGGCACGCGCGCCCTGTCGAAGACGTAAAAACAGAGGAAGACACCGCCGATCACCAGCGAACAGCCCCAGAATTCCCCCGGCTTGGGCGCACGTCCCTCCCACAACAGGTAGAAGAACGCTCCGAACACGGCTTCCATCCCGATGATCGGCCCCATGATCGTCGATGGAAGCCGCTTCGACGCGATGTTCCAGAACCACGTGGCGCACCAGGACCCCAGGACCGCCAGTGCCGTGCACCATCCCAGGAACGGCAACAAGGTGCCGACACCGGCGAACGGGGACGTGCCCTCGGCGGACTCGGCCAGCGGCAGCAGGACCAGTGAGCCGCAGAACGCCCCGAATCCGATGCAGGCGGTCCAGGTGGTGTTGTCGACGACGGAGTCCGCCCGCTTCAGGATGATCCGGTTGGCGATGACGAAGTAGGACCATGCCAGACACGCGGCGAAGCCGAGCGCGGCTCCGACGAGCCGGTCCCGCCCGTCGCCATGGGGGCCGAAGGCGCTCACGCCGCCGTTCACCAGGAACAGACCGACCGAGATGACGGCGATGGGGAGCGCGCAGTTGCGCCATCGCAGGACCTTCTCGATCAAGTTGGAAGCCAGCGAGACCATGACCGGGATGAGCCCCGTCATGGTCGACGCAAGGACGCCCCCGCCGATGGCCGCGGACATGGACAGCAGGAGATAGAAGCCGATATACCCCACAATGCCAAGATGTAGGGCCAATGCGATATTTCGGATACCGAGATCTCGCAGTTTGTCCCGACGGGATGCCAGAACGGCCATGGACACGAGCCCGAAGACCGTGTACCTGCCCAGGACGAGGTAGTAGATGTTCACAGGGCGGACGGCGGCGGGGCCCAGGAACGTGAACCCCCACAGAGCCGTCGCCACGAGCGCGGCCGACACCCCGACGAGTGCCGGTGTGGCAGGCCGTCGCCGACTCCCCGGTGCCGCTTCTCCCGCCGGTTCGGCACGGGGACCGGTGGAGGTCTCCGTGCCTGGCACCGCCATGTCCTGCTGCCGGACGGTCCCGTGGCCCGGTCGCTCCATGTACTGCCCCCATTCCTCGGGTCCTTCGCTCCGTCCGTGCGCCGTCACCGCGACGACACGAGAAGTTCGTCGCCGATCGACAGGACCTGCTCGACGAGGAAGTCGAAGTCGGACCGGGTCGACCTGTGGTTGTTGTTGGCGACACGAAGGACGAACCTGCCGTCCAGCACCGTATGGGACGGCATGGCCAGCCCTTCCACCTGCAGCCGCGACAGAATGCTCCGGTTGACCTGGTTGAGTTGGTCCAGCGTGGCACCCGGCCGGACGTAGCGGAAGCACACGATGTTGAGGTCGCTGCGGGAGACGACCTCGAGCCTGTCGGAGCTGTCGGCCAGTTTCGTCACATGCGCGATCTGCTCGATGTTGCCCGCGATCGTGTCGGCGAAGGAGTCGGCGCCGTGGGTCTTCAGGGCGAACCACACTTTGAGCGCCCGGAACCGCCTGGACTGCTCGACTCCGCGGTCGGAGAAGGCGACAGGGTACGAAGAGGGGCCTTGCGCCGTGCTGCTGATGTAGTCCGCGCTGGAACTGAATGCGCTCTCGAGCGTGCCGGAGCGCCGCACGAGCACACAGCTGACGTCGAACGGCATGTACAGCCACTTGTGCAGATCGAAGACGAGCGAGTCGGCCTCGTTCATGCCGGCCAACAACGGCCGGCAGGCCGGTACCAGTTGCGCGAAGGCACCGAAAGCCCCGTCGACGTGGAACCAGAGGTCCTCCTCGCGAGCGATGTGGAGCAGCTCGTCTAGGGGGTCGACGGCGCCGGTGTTGACCGTGCCGGCGTTCCCCACCAGACACAGCGGGCGCAGCCCGGCCTCGCGGTCCTGCCGGATGGCGCTTCGCAGCGCGTCGACGTCGATCCTGAAGTCCGCGTCGACGGGGATCTGCCGGAAGTGACGTCGGCCGATCCCGAGCAGTTCGACCGCCTTCTCGACGGAGTGGTGCGTCTCCGTGGAGCCGTAGACGGTGAACTGCGGTCCGCCGCCGATGGCGCCGAGGCCGCGGATGTCCGCCGTCCCGCTCTTCGCCTCGCGGGCGGCGGCGAGGGCGATGATCTGCCCCATCGACGCACCGCTCGTCAGGATGCCCGAGCCGGCGGCGGGCCAGTGCATGGCCTGCTTCATCCACTCGATGACCTGCTGCTCGACCATCATGGCGGCGTTCTCGCCGGAGCCGAGCGTGCAGTTGATGACCGAGGCGAGGAGGTCGGCGTATGCCGCGACGGGTACGCCGGAGCCGTTCGCCCATCCCCAGAAGCGCGGATGGATGTTGCCCCGCGGGTACGGCAGAACCGTCTCGCGGAACTCTTCGTACACCTCCTGCATCGGCGCGCCGGTCCGGGGGAGAGCGGCATCGAACGACGTCCGGACGGCGTCGGGAACCGGTTGCCACACCGGCCGGTCACGGATGCCGGCGAGGTGGTCGGCCATGTCGTCGACGATGCGCTTGCCCAGCGCCCTGAACTCCTCCCAGTCCGAGGGGTCCAGGGGAGGGGTACCTTCTTCGTGCGGGAGCACCGTGCGTTGCCTCCAGGCTCGTGTCGGCGGCGGTCAGATGGTGGAAGCGGCCGAATCCGTCGTTACGGCGGCAGTCGACGGCGGGTCCGTCACGAACGCGGTGAGGCGTTCGGGATGGTAGAGCGCGTGCATGGCGTGGGATCGTCCGCCGAGCGAAGCGAGTACGGCACGGGCGATCGCCGGCGACTGCGCGAAGCCGCCGGTGTTGTGGCCGCCGTTGATGACGAAGAGGCGGTCGTGTGCGGTCGTCTCGGCGTGGTAGAGACCGAGTGACGTCGCGGTCCAGGGCCGGACGCAGTACTTGAAGTCGTAGTTGTCCACTGGCCGGGACGACGCCTGCAACGCGGCCCGGCCGGGGAAGAGCTGTTCGACGGTGTCGACGATGCCGAGCCTGATGGCGCTGAGCTGATCGCCGTCGGGATCCGAGGTGGCTCCGGTGTAGCCGTAGCCGGACCCGACGATCAGCGTCTGCCGACCGTCTCCGTCCACCGCGACGGTCACGTTGGCGTCCTCGGTCACATGCCCTCTGCGGCCGACCTTGAGTGAATGCGTGAGCCCCGCCGTGGCGTTGCTGACTCGCATCCACCCCCCGAGCACGCCGTGGATCCTGCCTTCGCAGGGGGAGCCTTCGAGCAGCGCACCGCCGTCGACGCCGGGAGACGCGACGACATGCGCGTCCTTGGGGATCGGGACGGCGCAGTCGAATCCGGTGACCGTTCCCGAGCTGTCGCGCCGGACACCGAGCACGGGAGTGTCCCAGTGGAAGACGACACCGCGGGCCTCGAGGAAGGAGGTGATCCGGCGTGAGAACTTGTGGACGCCCACGGTGAATCCGGGGACGAGGAACCCGCCGACGAGTGTCCCCGCGTCGAGGGGACGGGCCAGCGCCGGGAACTCGTTCGCCAGCTCTGTCGGTGTCAGCTCACGGGAGACGACACCGAGGGCGTGGTGCCGGGCGAGCGCGTCCTCGTAGTGACCGGGGTCGCTGTAGAGACGCAGGATGCCCTCGGCAAAGACGACGTCCTCGAACAGCTCGGGAAGCTTGCCCCGCAGATCCGTCCACTCGTCGAACGCCTCGGCGGTGAACGCGAAGATGTCCTCGTTGTAGGCGCCGGCGAGCCAGGACGGGACGCGTTCGAACTCGTCGATCCAGGACCGCTCCTCGTCGGACAGCGTCCGGTCACCGATGGCGAGCCAGCCGTTGTCCTCGACCGCGGACCGGAAGTAGTCCGGAGCGCTGCCGAAGAAGTCCCGGTTGTTGTAGCTGTCCATCTCGGTGAAGGTGAACATGCGCGCGTCGTCACCGGCATGAGTGCAGCCGTACCGGCTCCAGTGGCCGTTGCCCGGGGCGGGTGACCGGTCGACGACCGTCACGCGGTAGCCGTCCTCGCACAGGTACAGCGCCGTCATCAGATTGACGATGCCGGCCCCGATCAGGACGACCTCGCGGCTGTCCGCGACGGCCGAGGCCGCCCGGGCCGCGGCCGCCCGTTCCAGGGTGAACCGCCGCTCGCAGTGGCGCAGCGCCGCGGCGATCGACGCGAGGCCGCCGTCGTCCTGCGTGAACTCGAGGATGTCGGGTTGAACGGACGCATCCGGGGCGCCGCTCACATACGAGACGACCTTGGTTCCGTGGATTCCCTCCGACCATCGCCGGAGGAGGGAGTCGCCGGGCCGCCTGGACGTGATCAGCGCGTGCGCTCGGTGGGCGAGGAGCGCGCTGAGCAACTCCTCGGTCGACGCGGAATCCAGGGAGGGCATGTGTACGACGTTTTCGGAGCGCAGAAAATCCGAACCCGCCAGATCGGGATTCGCTATGGAGATCAATATCTTCAACGCAGTGGGCTTTCTCTGCGAGATGTGCGGATGTGATTCAGGGCTGACCGTCACTGAAAGGCAGTGGCTGGCGCTTCATCCGGAGGTGCGCGACTCCCCGCTCGTCGTGGGCGACGCGGATTCCGGTCCATCCGTCCTGGAACGCGCGTTCCAGTTCATCGGTGGAAGAAAGAGGGACGGACGCCTCCGTCCCGCCGCCGGACGCCGCTGCCCATCCACCTGGAGACGGGCGATAGAAGAGAAATCGGAGTTTGCCGCCGAACTTCCGGACGAGATCGACGGGGCGAAATCCGGCCTCGATCAGTGACCTGACGCCATGTGGATTCTTCGGTGAGCTGGTTGCGAACAGGTGCCGGATGTCCGTACCTGCCAGGTCGGCCAGGGCTCTGGCGTTCATGAGCCGTGCCAGTCCGTGCCCCCGCCATTCGGGAAGAACGGCGATGGTGTCCCAGTGCCCGACGTGACGGTACTCCGAGGGCGGAAGCGATGTGTCCCGCGACAGGTTGAATTCGCGGTCGCGTGGAAAATAGACCATCCGGTAGGCGACGGTCTCCCGTCCGTACGAGACGCCGTAGCAGCGACCGCCGTCGGCCAGGCAGTACGAGATGAATTCAGGTGTACTGGTCTGGAAGATGTCCTTTTCCATCAGGGAGGAACTGATGCGCTCTTGCATGTCCAGGACGAGCCCGAGATCCGCCGGGCCGAGAGGTCGGATGTCGAACATCAGCGCATACCCGCTGCCGACACGAAGGCGGAGATCAGAGGGTCGATGAAGTCGTCGGTGTCGCTCACGGGAAGTTCCGGGTGCCAGAGGACACCCACGGCCCATGCCCGCCCCGCCTGCTCTATCGCCTCGGCGAGGGAGTCGTCCGAACGGGCTGTCACCTGCCACCGGGTATCGTTCGCCCGCTGGTCGCCCAGGCCCTGATGGTGATACGAGGTGACGTCGACGCGGCGCTCGCCGTGCGCGAGGGCGACCTTGCTGCCCTCGGAGAGGGTGACGCGATGCTGCGACGTCTCGGAGATCGACGTCCGATGGGCGACGATACCGCTATTGATGTCTGGAATGTTCCCTATTAGTGGGTTGCCCGTCGCGCTGTACAGAATCTGGCATCCGCGGCAGATTCCGAGTGTGGGAAGGCCCGCTGCGAGTGCCGCCTTGGCGAGACGGAGTTCGAACGCGTCACGGCTCGGGTGGTACTGGTACCCGATCTGTCGCGTGGTGCCCTCGCAGTAGTCGGGATCGATGTCCTCGCCCCCTGTCAGGAGGAGCCCGTCGATCGATGACAGGAATGGTTCGCAAAGGCTCTCGTCGACGCACGGAATGACGACCGGTATCCCGCCTGCCCGGACCACGTGATCGATGTAACCCTGATGAATGCAGTGGCTCTGAATTGCTGTGCGGAATCGTGCTGTGATTCCGATCCGCGGTTTCATGAACTGTCCCTTTTGGAGACCCGAAAACGTCAAGTGGGCCGGAACGCTAACTGACGTCCTTCCGGCGGTGCAAGACTGAGGATCTGCGCCGGGAGATGTCCCGCCGGCGGGACATGCGCCTCCCCCCTCCAGCGAGCAGTGTCGACGTGCACTTCCGCCGCACTGCCCGGTGATGGCGTCGCCCTCTCGGCGACCTGATCGCGCTTCCCAGGTGTTGGTCGAATTTCGACTCTTGGGGCAGGCGGCGGAGGCTGACGGGTGAACGAAATGAACGGCGTATGCCTGCCGCTCGTGACGCCGTTCCAGGACGGCGCCGTCGATCTGGAATCACCCCGGCGCCACGCTTCGACCGTGCGGAACATTCGGACCGTCAAGGACGCCACCGGAAACATCATCCGGGCCGATACGTTCCGCGGAGTGCCGTCTGCCTCTCACGCGCGTCCGGGCGAGGGCGGCGCTCAACCGGACTGCGTCAAGGCGCGCAGGAAGAACAGGGTGTTGGCCGGGCGCTCGGCAAGCCGTCGGGTGAAGTAGCCGTACCACTCCGGTCCGAACGGCAGGTAGACCCGCACGGTGTTGCCCGCCGCGGCCAGTCGCCGCTGTTCGTCGCTGCGCACCCCGAACAGCATCTGGTGTTCGAACCCGGTCGCGTCCCGTCCATGACGTCGCGCCAACTCCGCGCTGATGCTGATCAAACGGGGGTCGTGTGTCGCGACCAGGGGATGGGCGTCGCCCGCGAAGAGGGTGCGCAGACAGCGGACGTATGCCCGGTCGACGTCCGACCGCCGCTGCAGGGCCACCGAGTCAGGCTCGCGGTAGGCGCCCTTGACCAGCCGCACCCGGGCGCCCGCGCGCTGAAGGTCAGCGCAGTCGGCCGGGCTGCGCCGCAGGGCGGCCTGGATCGCCACGCCGGTGAGGGGGAAGTCCCGGCGCAGCTCGCGCGCTATGTCCAGCGTGGAGTCGGTGCTGGTGTGGTCCTCCATGTCGAGGGTGACCAGCACGCCCGCCTCGCTCGCGGCGGCGCAGATGTGTCGCGCGTGATCCAGGGCCCGGGCGGGGCCGTCAGCGCCAAGCAGCTGTCCCAACGCCGAGAGCTTGAGGGAGAGTTCACTGACCGCACTGCCGAGACCGCCGTCCTCCAGGAGCCGGGCGAACGCCACGAAGGCATCTCGCGTCCGTACGATCTGCTGGGGATCGTCGGCGTACTCGCCGAGGAAGTTGTAGGTGACACTGAGCCGTCCCGCCACAAGGGCCGAGCCGGCGGCGACGGCATCCGCCGCCGCCTCCCCGGCGATGAAGCGTTCGACAATTGCGCGTGATGCGGGCAACGTCTGCAGGAAGGTACGCACGCGGTCATGGCGTGATGCGAACAACAAAATGCGGCGCAGCATGGTATCCCCTAATTCGAACTTGCTGGAAAGCGTCCGACTGATATTGACAAACTCGCCGCGACGGGAGCCTAACAGGCGGGGGGTCGCGCACTGGATGAACCGAACTGATCCTGGAACGCCTGTACTTGACGATGGCGACAGGACAAGCAGAACAGTTGCCCAGGTGAGTCGAGTTCCCTAACATGCCTGCCGTGAGCGACCTTGAGATCATTTTCGAACATCACATATGGGCAACTCGGACCCTCATTGAGCACTGCCAGACACTGACGCCGGAACAGCTTGCTCTTTCCATGCCGGGTACTTACGGTGCGATCGTTCCGACGATCACTCACATCATCGCGGAGGACCAGCGACTCCTTGAGCGACTGACGGGAGAGCGGGCCGAGGTCTCGGTGACCGAGGACGACACCTTCACCCTGGAGGAGCTGCTCGCGGTCTGGAACCGACAGGCCGAGCGCTGGCGCAAGGTGCTCGCGCAGGGGGAGACCCTCGATGTGACGCTGCCGGCCCGAGACCCCTGGCCTGCCGTGACCGGCGCGCGACCGCTCGTGCTGCTGGAGGCGATTCAGCACGGCAACGACCACCGGACCCATGTGTGCTCGGTCCTGGGCGCGAACGGACTGCCCATCGAGTTCCTGTGCGGCTGGGCATTCTGGCGCTCCACCGGACGCGTCACCCCGGCCGACTCGCTCCCGGCGTGACCGCAGTCATTGGACGCGCATACGCCGGCTCTCACGGACGCACTCGACACCGCACTGTTCCGCAAAGTCCTGGGAAGCTTCTGTTCGGGCGTCGTCGTCGTGGCCGCGCTAGGACCCGACGGGCCGCACGGGTTGACCTGCCAGTCGTTCAGCTCCTTGTCGCTGGACCCTCCGCTGGTGCTTCTCAGCGCGGCCCGCACCTCGAAGAGCTGGCCCAGGATCCGGCGGATCGGCACCTTCTGCATCAACATTCTTGCTGAGCAGCATCAGGAGCTCAGCACACAAATGGCCCGTTCCGGCACCGACAAGTTCGCCGGGGTGGACTGGGACACCACGCCATTGGGCGCGCCCCGGCTGAGGGGCACCGTCGCGTGGCTGGACTGCACGCTGCACGCCGAATACGACGGCGGCGACCACACGGTCGTCGTCGCGGCGGTGCACAACCTCGGCGTCCACCCGCACATACGCCCCCTGCTCTATTACCAGGGCCGTTATGCCACGCTGAATTCGACGCAGCAAGTCCGGTGACACGTTGAGGAGAGTATTCGCGATGGGAAGGCCGAGTGCCTCGCATTCCGCGGCAGGGCCGTCGTTGGCTGAAACCGCATCATTGGCTGATGCCTTCCGCGCCATGGTCCGACTCTTTCCGGACAACACGGCGGTGAAGGACGAAAGCCGAGCGCTGACCTACGCCGAGCTCGATGTCGCCTCCGACCGGATCGCGGCGGGCCTTCGCACAAGAGCGGCCAGGGGGGAACTGGTCGGCGTCGTCATCGACCGGTCTCTCGGTACGCCCGTCGCTCTGCTGGGGGTGTTGAAGGCAGGATGCGCGTACGTTCCGCTGGACCCGGCCTACCCCGAACACCGCCTCCGTCATATCGGCGAGGACTGCGGCCTCCGGGTCGTGGTCGGTGACCCGGTGACCGTGCGGGACTGCGGACTGGACAACCTGGAGGTCGTCGATCCCGCCGCGTGTGGCGACGGCGGCCGACCGTCCGTCGAGGAGCGGATCACCGCGGACTGTCCCGCCTATGTGATCTACACGTCCGGGTCGACGGGACGGCCCAAGGGCTGTGTGGTCAGCCATGGGAATGTGCTCGCACTCATGCGGCATGCGCTGCCGCTCTTCGACTTCCGGACGTCGGACAGGTGGACGCTCTTCCACTCCACCAGTTTCGACTTCTCGGTGTGGGAGTTGTGGGGTGCTCTGCTGACCGGTGGCACGGCCATCTGCGTCTCGGCCGAGACGGCCCGGGAGCCCGAGGAGTTCCTGCAACTTCTGGAACGGGAGCGCGTCACCGTTCTGAACCAGGTACCGTCCGCGTTCCGTGCGCTCTGCAGAATGTGTGTGGCCCTGGCCCCCGACCTGTCGCTCCGCTATGTCATCTTCGGAGGCGAGAGCCTCGACCTCGATGTCGTGGGGGAATTCGTCCGGTACACCGCGCCGCGGTCGCCCGTCATGGTGAACATGTACGGGATCACGGAGACCACTGTCCATTCCACCATCAAGGTCCTGACCGAGCCGGACATGGAATCGAAGGGCAGGGCTTCCATCGGCCGGCCCCTCCCGCATGTGGTGATCAGCCTGCGTGACAAGGACATGCTGCCGGTGAAGCCCGGTGAGGCCGGTGAAATGTACATAGCCGGGTCAGGAGTTGCGACCGGATACCTCAACCGGCCGGAGCTCACCGCGGAACGGTTTCTCACCTTGGACACGGATTCCGGGCCGCAGCGCTTCTACCGAACCGGCGACCTCGGACGCCAGTCGGAATCGGGCGACCTGGAATACCTGGGCCGCAACGATCAGCAGGTGAAGATTCGTGGATTCCGTATCGAACTCGGTGAGATCGAGACCGTGTTGCGGGAGCACCCCTCGGTACGTGACGCGGCGGTGACAGCGCGCGAGTCCGCCCATGGCCAGATCCTGCTGGCCTGTGTCGTCCCCAGGGAATCCACGGCCGACAGGTCGACGGAGGCGGAGCTTCGGCGGCACCTCTCCGGAAGAATGCCCGGCCACATGGTGCCCCGGCGATTCAGATTCATCGAGGAGCTGCCCCTCACCCTGTCGGGAAAGCTCGACCGCCGAGCGCTCCTGATCGTGTCCCATCCCGCGGAAGACAACCGCCCGTGAGCCTGGCGAAGCGGGTCCGCGCTGCCGCACAGCCGTATCACGCCCTGGTGGGAGGTGCGCTCCTCACCGCGCTGGGCCAAGGCATGTACTCGGCCGCGAGCGTCATCTACTTCACCCGGGTCCTGGACCTCTCCGTGAGCCAGGTGGGCCTGGCGCTGTCCGCAGCCGGAGCAACGGGCTTTTTGGCCACCGTGCCGCTCGGGCGGCTCGTCGACGAGATCGGCGCACGACGGACCGCGGTGGCACTCCAGCTCGCCAAGGCCGTCCTGGTGGCTCTGCTGGCAGTGATCCAGTCCTTCTGGCCGCTCCTGCTCGTGGTCGCTCTGCTGGGCGCGGCCACGCGCGGAGGCCAGGTCGCCTGGCAGGCACTGGTCGCCGATGTGGTGGGACCGAGCAAGCGGGTGCGCGTCCAGGCGCTGACCCGCAGTGCCTTCAACGGCGGTGTTTCGGTCGGTGTCCTGCTCGCCGCGCCCGTGATCGCGGTGACTGATCGCGGGCCGTTCGTGGCCATGCTGTTGGGCGTCGGTTTCTGCTATCTGGCGGTCTCCCAGGTGACCGCACGGCTGCCGGTGCCGCACCAGGCGGTGCGGAAGGATCTCAAGAGCAAGCCGGCCCGACCGAGCGTCAGCTTTGTGGCCCTGGGCTTCGTGACCGGGTTTCTCGGTCTGCACATCAGCGTCCTCGAGATCGCGATCCCCCTGTGGGTCGTGCAGCAGACCGACGTTCCGAAATCCGTGGTCTCGCTCCTGCTCTTCGTCAACACCGTGCTCGTGATCGCGCTGCAGGTTCCGCTCAGCCGGTCGTCGAAATCCATCCGCGGAGCCACGGTCGCGCTCACCTGCTCGGGATTCGTCATCGCCGCGTCCTGTGCGGCCTTCGCTCCCACGCACGGTCTCGGCGGTTGGACGGCGATCACGCTGCTCATCTCGGCCACTCTCCTGCTGACCCTGGGAGAAATCCTTCAGTCGGCGGCGAGCTGGGGTCTGGGGTTCGAGCTCGCTCCGGTCGGCGGCCGCGGTGGCCACCTCGGAGCGTTCTCGCTGGGTGCGGCCCTGCAGGATGTCGTGGGCCCCGGACTGATCGCGTTCGTGGTGATCCAGCACGCCCCGGAGGGGTGGTGGCTGCTGGCTGTCGGGCTCGCGGCGGCCGGCGTGGTGGCGATCCCGCTCGTCCGCCAGGCCCACCGGCATTTGATCTCGAGTACCGCGGAGGCCGAGGCGACATCCGGCTCCGTTGAACAGACACCTCTCGAAGGAGGCAAGACCTCATGACTCCCGAGCATCGGTCGGTCCGCGAGATCGCGGATCTCATCTGCGACATCTGGGCGAAGCTGCTGGACACCGACGTGAGTCCGACGGACGACTTCTTCCAGATCGGCGGAGATTCACTGCTGGTGGTCGAGGTCCTCATAGAGGCACGGAAACATGGTCTCGAGATGAAGACCGCCGCCGTCTTCAAGCATCCGACGCCGGCCGGACTCGCCAGGTTTCTGACCGACGCGCACGAGCCGGTGCCCGCCACCGCCCCTCAGGCTCCGGCGGCCCTGTTCGCGAGCGCCGACGACATCTGGAGCACGCATCGCAGCACCTGGGAACCGGACGCACCCCGCTGCCTCTTCCCTCTCGTCCCCGAGGGAGCGGGCGAGCCCCTGTTCATCGTGCACTGGGGAAATGACGCGGGGTTCGTGTGGGACGCCACCAGCGCCTGGGGTTCGGGGCGTCCCGTGTACGGCTTCGAGGCACCCGGCTACCGCGGCGCCGTCCGTCCGGTCTCCACCATCGACGCCATGGCGGACCGGTACCTGGTCGAACTGCTCGAGCAGCAGCCGGTGGGGCCCTACCACCTGGCCGGTCACTGCCACGGGGCTGTGGTCGCGTTCGAGTTGGCGCAGCGACTCCGCGCCAGGGGAGAGGAAGTACGCCTGCTGGCCATGGTGAAGCCCTCTGCGCTGGAGCGGTTCGTCAGCTATGGCTGGGGCCTGGACGAGATCACGCGCTATCGACTCGAATCCCTGGCCACCCAATTCGGTCTCAAGGGCGACGAGAGCCTCCAGGAAGTCTTCTCCAGGGTGCGGCAGGAGGACTGGTACGACGACCGGCTCGGCCCCGAGGATCTGCCCCGGCTCCAGGTGCAGTGGTCGGCGCTGGCGCTCGCGCTGCACCACTACGAGCCCCGGCCCTACGACGGTCCTGTCCTCCTGGTCCAGGACAACAAGGACCGGGAGGACACGGAACGGAACTGGCTCTCCGTACTGCCGAATGCCGAAACGCTCTGGCTCGACTACGGCGTCGACCTTCCCCTCCCCATCCTGCGCGACGCCGGGGTCGCGGCGCTCATGGCAGAGAAGCTCACCCCCTGATGGGCCTCGCCATCCTCTTCGAGCAGGCCGCGGCGACCGCAGGCGAGTTGGTGACGTCACTGGAGTCGTTCGGGGACCTGGTCTTCGCGGTGAACGACGACCCGTACGCACAGCGTTTCGTCCCCCTGCTCGAATCGGCAGGCACCGTCGTCGAGTTGACCGGGGACGCGGCCGAGGACGCGGCAGGACTCCGGGCGGCCGGCGTCACCGGTATCACCGCCTTCGGAGACCGGGGAGTCCTCGTAGGCGCCGACATCGCCGCGGAACTGGGTCTTCCGTTCCACGACCGGGCCACCGCGAGAGCGCTCACGGACAAGTACGTGCAGCGTGAACTGCTCAACCGGGCCGAGGTGGGCGCCGTCGCACACCGCCTGGTGGAGGCGCCTGCCGACTGGGACGATGTCGTGCGGAACTTCGCCTTCCCCGTGGTCGTCAAACCGAGTCAGGGAAAGGGAAGCCGCAATACGTGCCTGGTTCACAATTCCGCGCAGGGACGTGAACTGGTGGCCCGGCTGCTCGACCGGACCCGGGCAGAGCACGAAACGTCTCTGGTGGTCGAGGAATACCTTATCGGCGGCGGAACGGACCCGTACGGGGACTATGTCTCGGTGGAGTCCCTGTGTTCAGACGAGTCGATCCGGCATGTGGGGGTCACCGGAAAGCTGCCGCTGGCTCCGCCCTTCCGGGAGACGGGTCAGTTCTATCCGGCGGTTCTTTCGAAGTCCGTTCTCCAGGAGGTCCTGGAGCTGTCCGAAGCGGCTCTTCGGGCGCTCGGTGTCGAGCACGGCATCACCCACACGGAGATCAAGCTGACCGATCGGGGACCCCGTGTTCTCGAAGTGAACGGACGGCTCGGCGGGAATATCGCGGAGCTCTATCGGCGAGCCCTGGGCATCGATATGATCCGCGTGGCCGCTGATGCGGCCATGGGGGCGCAGCCTCTTCACGAATGGTCCGTCAGCGCGGATTCCCCGAGCGGCGGCACCTATTTCCAGTACTACAACCAGGCTCCTCTCGGCGCCACCCATCTGAAGGGTGTCGCGGGTGTGCGTACCTTCCTGCCGCATCGTCACATCGATTCGTACAGCCAATTCATCAGGTCGGGAAGCGGACTTCCGAG
The DNA here is from genome assembly GCF_044746205.1 of Streptomyces sp. NPDC086549. Lineage (NCBI taxonomy): Bacteria > Bacillati > Actinomycetota > Actinomycetes > Kitasatosporales > Streptomycetaceae > Streptomyces > Streptomyces sp. NPDC086549. Next base: position 317,820 of record NZ_JBIVBS010000003.1, read on the forward strand.
CGACATGCGGTCGGTCTTTCTGGACCGCATCTCCGGATCGGTGACGTCGCCGCAGCGGATGTGGGAGGTGCTCGACGAGTGCCTGCCCCGGCTGGAGTTCTCCTTCGGCGGGCCCGATGGCGGGACCGTGGTCGACGGGGCGACCCTCAGAAAGATGAACACCCAGTCAGGGACAGGTAATTGATGCCCTGGTACGGGGGAGCGGAAGGGTGGGAAAATGGCGAATGATTCGTCACCGACAACCGTCGCGGAGCACGTTGCCGCGAAGCTGGTGGACGAGGGCGTGGAGGTCGTCTTCACGGTTCCCGGAGAACAGATCGATCCACTGATGGGCGCCATCGCCAAGGCAGGCATACGCATCGTGCACACGCGGCACGAACAGGGCGCCGCCTTCATGGCCTACGGCTACGCCCGTTCGACCGGAGGGATCGGCGTGCACGCCGTCATCTCGGGGCCGGGGGTGCTGCACTCCACCGCCGGGCTCGCCCTCGGTTATGCGGGGGACGCCCGCATGCTCTGCATCGCCGGTCAGATTCCGACGGCGGCAATCGGACGCGGCCTCGGCGTCCCGCACGAGATCCCCGACCAGCTCGCGATCCTCAGGACACTCACCGGACGAGCGGATCGGATCGAGACCCCGGACCAGGTGACCACCGTCCTCGGCGAGGCGTTCCACCATCTCAGAACCGAGCGGCCTCGACCGGTCGCCGTGGAGATACCGGCCGACGTACTCGCCTCCGACGCCGGTTGCCCGGACGTCTGGATGGAGCCGGAACCGAACCGGTCGCCCGACCGTGCCGCCGTCGAAGCCGGCCGGAAGCTGCTGGCATCCGCCCAGGCGCCGATCATCTTCGTCGGCAGCGGGGCACGCGGAGCCGCGGCGGAGATCACCGAACTGGCCGAGTGCCTGAAGGCGCCCGTGACCTCCGAGTTGGGCGGCCGCGGCATCGTCGGCGACGACCACGAGCTGGCGATCTCCTATCCCGCCGCCCACCGGCTATGGCCCAAGGCGGACGTGGTACTGGCCATCGGCACGCGCTTCATGCGGCCTCAGGTCGAGTGGGGGCTCGACGACCGTGTAAAGGTGATCCGGGTGGACATCGACGCGGCGGAGATCGAGCGGGTGGCGACACCCGAGGTCGCCCTCGTCGCCGATGCCGCGGAGGCGGTACGGGTCCTGCGGACCGGCCTCGCCGACGTGGCCGACCGGGAGCCGTGGCTGGCCGAGGTGAAGGAGGCACAGCGAAGCGTCGACGCGGACCTCGACCGGTTGACGCCGCAGGTCGACTTCATCCGGGCGATGCGGAGCGCTCTGCCCGAGGACGGCTTCTTCGTGGACGAGCTGACTCAGGTGGGGTACACCGCGCGCGTGGCCTTCCCCGTGCTCAAGCCCTCCACCTATGTGCCGGCCACGTACCAGGGCGGGCTCGGCTTCGGGTTCGCCACGGCCCTCGGGGTCCAGGTCGCGAATCCGGGGCGGCCGGTGCTGTCGATCTCGGGTGACGGCGGATTCCTCTACACCGCCTCGGAGTTGGCGACCGCCGTCCAGCACCGGATCCCCGTGGTCGCGGTGGTCTTCAACGACAACGCCTTCGCGAACATCAGCCGGTCCCAGCTCAGCCTCCTGGGTATGACCGTCGCCACCGACCTGCACAACCCCGACTTCGTGGCGTTCGCCGAGTCGTTCGGCGCCCGAGGCGTCCGGGTGAGCGAACCCGCGGAACTGGCGGCCGAGATCACGGCCGCGTTCCGGCGGACGGACCGACCGACGGTCATCGAGGTGCCGGTCGGAGAGATGCCCAGCCCGTGGTCGTTGATCCGCCTGCCCCGAGTGAGGTGAGGGTTTCCACCCCGCAGGACACCGCCCGACTCCCTCGGCATTACCCGGAATTTCGGCAAGGAGACATCCCCCATGGTTCAGGCACAGCAGGAGCGCACTCCCCCCTTCCGAGAGGCACTGACGCGGATGCGCACTCAGCGCATCGTCGAGGTGAACCGCGTCTGCCGGGACTACCCGGACGCGATCAGCCTCTGTTTCGGAGAGTCGGATCTCCCCACCCCGGCGGTGGTGCGCGAGGCGGCGGCGCTGGCCGTGGCCGAGGGGAGGACGCTCTACGCGGACCGTCGTGGAATCGCCCCGTTGCGCTCGGCGATCCAGGCTTATCACCAGCGGACCCACGGCATCGAACTCGACCCGGAGCGGATCAGCGCGACGTCGTCGGGCATGACCTCGATCATGATCTCGCTCCAGTGCCTCGTCGAGCCCGGTGACAATGTGGTGGTCGTGGCGCCCGTCTGGCCTAATGTGCCGATCGCCGTGGAAGCCATGGGAGCCACTGTCCGGTTCGTTCAGCTCGACGCCACCCCCGAGGGCTGGTCGCTCGATCTCGGCAGGGTCGACGCCGCGTGCGACGAACGAACGCGGGCGATCTTCGTCGCCTCGCCCGGCAACCCGACGGGCTGGACGATGACCTCGGCCGAGCAGCGCGAGCTGCTCGAACTCGCCCGTCGACGACGTACATGGGTCATCGCCGACGAGGTCTACAACCGCATCGTGTACGACGGTTCGGTCGCCACGCCGTCCTTCTTGGAGGCGGCGCGCGACGACGATGCCCTCTTCGTCGTACAGAGCTTCTCCAAGACGTGGTCCATGACGGGATGGCGCCTCGGATGGCTGGTGCACCCCGCCGCACTCGCCCACCAGGTGGGCAACCTCAGCGCCATCAACAGCACGGGTTCCGCGACCTTCGTGCAGCACGCCGGCGTTGCCGCGATACGCGAAGGCGAACCGTTCGTCGAGGAGATGCGGGCCCGGTGTTCGCTCGGCCGGGACCTGGTCCTCGACGCCTTCAAGGGCAACGACCGCATCGAGGCCCCCCATGTGCCCGCCGCGTTCTACTCGTTCTTCCGGATCGACGGTGTCGAGGACGATCTCGAGTACGCGAAACAACTCGTGGCCCGGGCCGGAGTGGGACTGGCCCCCGGAACGGCCTTCGGACCCGGGTACGAGGGGTATTTCCGCATCTGTTTCGCCCAGTCGCCCGAGCGCCTCACGGAAGCACTCGAACGGCTCGTCGCCGCGGTCTGACGGCGACCGCGCTGGTGCCCACGTGGTCGTTGAGACCGTGGTCACCAGCGCCTCATGACGGCCGGGGCAGCCGCCCTCGTGTGTCAGGGAGACGGCGGTGCCTGCCGGCGCAGGTGGTGCGGGCTGCACGGCACGTCGTCGCCCAGGTCCGGCGACGGCAGGAACGGGCCGCCGACGATGTCGTCGGTGAGCACATCGAGGTCGAGGACCTCACCGGAGAGGATCACCGCCGCCCTGTCCCGGAGCGCCGACACGTCCTGGAGCGGGTCGGCGTGCACGAGCAGCAGGTCGGCCCGCTTCCCGACCTCGATGGTGCCGCGGTCGTCCGCGAAGCCCCACGCGGCGGCGGCGTCGCTCGTGGCCATGCGCAGGGCCCGCGCGGGCGTGAGACCGGCCTCCGTGTAGAGCGCGAGCTCCCGGAGGAGGGATTCGCCGGGGAAGGTGTACCAGGTGCCCGCGTCCGATCCCGCCACGACGTTGACCCCGCTCTCCACCATGTGCGCGAGCGCCTTCAAAGACTGCTCGAACGCCTCGCGGTAGAGGGGAAGTTGGCCGTTCGTCTCGTAGAGGCTGCGGTGCGTGGACACGTACCTGTCGACGACCTCGGGCGGCGAGGCGGCCGGCAGCGCGATCCGCCACCGTTCCAGCGATCGCGACTCGTAGGAGGCGAGGGTCGGAATCACCACGACGCCCCGGTCGACGAGTTCGGGTATGAGACCGTCGGGCACGTCGTCCACGATGCCATGGCCGATGATGTCGGCTCCCACGTCGACGGCGTCCATGGCGTGCGCACCTGACGCGACGTGGACGGCGACCCGGAAGCCGCGATCGTGCGCCGATGCGACGAGCTCGCCCAGCATCTCCTTCGTCAGGTTGGGGAGTGTGCCGAACACGTCGTCGTAGACGATCTTGACGAAGTCGGGGCGTACGGCGGTGATGCGGTTCATCTCCCGGTCGACGTCTCCGCGCGTCACCACGGCTGAGGCGGCGTCACCGATCGAACAGTCGCAGAAGCCGCCCGGGGCGTTGATGCAGCCATAGGACGTCAGCATGCGAGGGCCCAGGAACGTACCGGCGTTCACGTCGTCGCGCACATTCTCCGGCGACGATCCGGGGAAATCACCGCCCGCCGTGAAGAAGTCGACCACGCTCGTCACACCGTGCAGCAGGAACTGCTTGAGCGTGCGGGTGAAGTCGGGCCGTACGTCGAGGAACCCGTTGAAGGCGATGTGCACATGGGAGTCGATCAGGCCGGGCACCAGGTACTTGCCCTGCCCGTCCAGGCGCCGGAGGGCCGCCCGCTCCGCGGACGGGGCCGCCTGGTGGGGCGTGATGGCCACGATGGTGCCGGCGTCGTCGACGCGGACGTCGTACCCGCGGCGGACCGTCCCGGCCACGACGTCGACGACGGCGACGTTCTCGATGATCAGTGTCGGTTCCATGGTCAGACCAGTTCCTCCGCGTTGATGCCGGACCATTCGCTTGTCGGAGCGCCGAATTCACAGCGAATCTCGGCGGCCCTCGAGCGGACCTGGTCCACGGCCCTGCGACCGTCCCCCCGCAGGACGGCCGACATGAGTCCCGCGATCTCGGCCATCACAGGCGGGGTCATGCCGAGCGTGGTGACGGCCGCGGTGCCGAGCCGCAGCCCGCTGGGCCTGCGGGGCGGACCGGGATCGTTCGGGATCTGGTTTCCGTTGGCGAGGATGCCCGCCGACGACAGCCACCGCGCGGCCACGTCACCGGTGATGCCGAGAGACCTCACGTCGACCAGGCAGGCGTGGTTCTCCGTACCGCCGGTGACCAGGTCGAAGCCGTGCAGGGTGAGTTCGGCGGCAAGACGTCGGCTGTTTTCGAGGACTTGCCGGGTGTACGTGCCGAACGAGTCGGTGAGCGCCTCCCCGAGCGCCGCGGCGATGCCGGCCAGGACCCGTACGTTCGTCCCGCCCTGGCATATCGGGTAGACGGCGCGGTCGACGGCCTTGGCCAGGCTCGCCTTCGCCAGGATCAACCCCGCACGCGGCCCTCTCAGCGTCTTGTACGTCGCGGCGGTCATGATGTCCGCGTGGGCCGCGGGGCTCGGGATCGCGCCGCCGGCGATGAGGCCGACGGACTGTGACACGTCCGCGATGAGGGCCGCCCCCGACTCGTCGGCGATCTCGCGCAGAGCCGCGTAGTCCCACAGCCGCGGGTACGAGGTGTCGCCGCAGAAGATGGCGCGTGGGCGCTCCTTGCGGGCGACGGCCGCTATGGCGTCGTAGTCGAGTTCGCCGGTGTCCGCCGCCACCTCGTAGGGGACGACCCGGAACATGCGGCCGATGAGATGGAGCGGACCTCCGGTCGAGTAGTGCCCGCCGGAGGCGGTCTCCAGCCCCAGCAGGGTGTCACCGGGGTCGAGTACGGCGACGGCAGCGGCGAGGTTCGCCATGGTCCCCCGATAGGGCTGGACATTGGCGTGATCGACCCCGAACAGGCGGCAGGCGCGATCGATCGCCAGCCGTTCGAGTCCATCGGCGACCTCCTGGCCCTCGTGATATCTGCGTCCGGGATATCCCTCGCAGTGGATGGACTCCAGAGCCGGGTGCATGGCCGCAACGACCGCGGGGCTGAGGTAGTTCGCGGCCGCGATCAGGTTGATGGTCGAGGACTGTCGCGCCAGTTCGGATTCGATGAGCCGGGCCGTGGCCGCGTCCGTACCGGTGTGCTGTGTGGCTGCCTGGTCAATCACAACAAGTGACTCCCCCAAGAAGTTACGTAACGGAATGTCAAGGTGCTTTGAGCGTCGGGGTTTCGGCGGACGATGCCGACAGGGGCGTCGTGCGGGCCAGGATCCGGTCGATCTCCCGGAGGTCGGCGGGACTGAGCGCGCCGTGGGCAAGGGCGCCCGCGTTCTCCTCCACCTGCGCCGCGGTCCGGAAGCCGGGAATGGGCAGGCACTGGGGGGCGCGGGCCCAGATCCAGGCAAGGGCTCCCTGGACCAGGCTGCGACCACCGGAGGTCAGGATGTCCCGTACGGCGTCCCGCCGGTCGAGCCACGACTGGTCGGGACGGCCGTCCTGGAAGTACGCCACCCACTCGGGTTTGTCACCGCGCACGTCCTCGCGGCTCAGCCGAGTCCCGGACGTGTACTTCGGGCTCAGCATCCCCATGGCCAACGGCCCCCTGCAGACACTCGTCCAGCCGTTGCGGCCGGTCAGCGAGAGCATCTCCGGAGCGTCCCTGAGGACGTTCAGCTCGTGCTGTACGGCGGCGAAGCGGGGGCCCGCCATCGCGTCGGGAAGGGACGGCTTGTCGGTGCTCCAGCCGTAGAAGCGGATCTTGCCCTCCGCGACCAGCTCCTCCAGCGTGCCGACAAGGTCTTGAGCCACGCCCGACTCCACATCTCCGACGTGGAGTTGGTACAGGTCGACGTGGTCGGTGCCGAGTCGCCGGAGCGATGCCTCCAGCGCCGGACGCAGATAGCCCGGTGTGGTGTCCCTGCCGACGATCCGACGGGACGTCTCGTCGAAGACGTTGCCCCATTTGGTGGCGATCAGCACCTCGTCCCGGTGGCCGGCCAGGGCGCTGCCGAGGACGCGCTCGCTGTGCCCGGCACCGTAGACGTCCGCGGTGTCGAACACCGTGACGCCGAGTTCCAGGGCGCGCCGGATGGCCGCCGTCGACTCGGCGTCGTCGACCGAGCCCCAGCCGAAGGGCTTGTCGCCGGACCAGAAGGGGCCACCGATGGCCCAGCAGCCCATGCCCAGCGCGGGTGCCGCGGATTCGGCGGTCAGGCGGTGCTTCATCGTGTCTTTCTCCTACGGACGTGCTGACGCCGCCGGAGATCTCCCGGTGCGGGAAGGTCTCCCGGACGGCGGTCAACCAGTGCTGGTGCGGGCGGAGTCGCCCGGCCCGGACGTGCCTCAGAAGTAGCCGTTGGCGGGCAGCGGCTCTCCGTTCACCAGCAGATCGCCGACGGCGATGGCCTTGTACGAGGTCGGGTTGTGCAGGGTGACGGTGCGGATGTTGCGCCAATGACGGTCCAGGTTCTTGGCACGGCTGGCCGCCGAGGCACCGCCGACGTCGAAGATCGCGGCAGCGGCGGCGAGTCCCACCTCGTCGGCGTGCACCTTGACCCGCGCGGCCGACAGAGATGCCTTCGCGAACAGCTCCGGCTCCGGAGCGCCGCCGCGTTCACTCGCGTAGGCCGCGTCGATGTCCGCGGCCGCGGACAGCACCGCCGCCTCGACGGCATAGGCGGTCGACGACAGTCGCCCGATGGTCGCCAGCAGCATGGGATCCCGCGACGGGTCCGGCGAGGGCGCGTGGTCGAAGGTGCGCGTGCGGCTCGTGAGCAACGCGTTTGCGTCGGCGACCACGGACCGCAGGATTCCGGCGATCAGCGCCTGCAGATACAGCTGCATCAAAGGGACGTCCGAGGCCACCCTGCCCTGACCGGGGTCGGTCACCGAGACGAAGTCGTCCTCGGTCACGACGACATCGGTGAACTCGGTGGTCCCGGTTCCCGTGCGGTGCTGGCCGATGCCGTCCCAGTCGTCCCGCAGCGTGATTCCCGGCCGGTCCAGCGGCAGGTTGATGCGGGCGACCCGCTTCTCGTCGAGGTGGGCGACGACCATCACCCAGTCGGAGAATGCCGTCCCGGTGCTGTAGTACTTGGCGCCGGAGAGCTTCCAGCCGCTGTCGGACGGAATCAGCCTCGTCGCGTACTGCGCGGTTCCCAGTGCTCCGTCCCGCTCACTGGTGGCATTCCCGAATATCTTGCCCGCGAGGATCTCCGCGGCCCACCGGTCTCGAACAGGCCCGTCCGGAAGCCTTCTGAGCATCTGCGGCTGCAGGTAGTGGGAGCGCAGGATGTGCGCGACGATCGGGTCGGCCTCGGCGAGCTCCATCACGAAGGTCATGAGATCGACGATGCTGCCGCCGGGACCACCCAAGGATGCGTCCAGAGTGAGTGCGGTCAGCCCGCTCTTCCGCATCATGGCCATCTGCTCGTGCGGGTCGACGCTGTGCCGTTCCCGGTCGGCCGATCCGTCGGCGATATCGGCTATCAATTCTGAACGATCCCGGAGAATCGACGTCAGATCGGTCATGTGCGCTCCTACGATCGTCACTGCGCGGGCTCGGCCAGACGGCTGTAGATCACCTGGGCCATGGTGAAGTCGTCCTCGTCATCGATGTCCACCATGCGGTTGCGGGCATGGAACCAGTGGGGCCGCGCACCGATCGGCCCGAGGGACACCGCGGTGGAACGACGCAACAAGGACAGGGTGAAACCCAGTTGGTAGCGGACCGGGAGGCGCTGCGACGGGGTGTGCCACGGGCCGAACCCGAATCCCATCGGCTGGTGGTCCGGGTCGAGCAGATAGCCCCGGAAGGGATAGACGACCACCAGGGAATCGTGCTTCTCCCGGGCCTCGTCCCACGTCTCGAGGCAGGATCCGATGTCGTCGAACAGCGGGTCGGTGACATGGCACCAGGCGATGTCGTCCTCACCGGGAACCTGCCGGCACACCTCGCTGACCACATGGGCGTAGGGCGTCTCGTTCAGTGCCAAGTGCGGCTGTCTCGGGAGGAAGTTGATGCCGAGCTCGGCGGCGTGCTCGGCGACTGCCGGATCCTCGCTGCTCGCGTAGATGTCCTCGGCGGGCAAGTGACGCAGAAGCTGCTCGACCTTGATGTCGAACAGGGACCTCCCTTCGTGGAAGGGCCGGAAGTTCTTGCCCGGAACCCGTGAAGAGGAGTTCTTCGCAGGGATGACCGCCTTCACGGCCGACTCCTTCCCGTGCTGGCCGGTACGTCTGTTCGTTGTGAGGTTCGCGGACCGGGCGCGGCGTGGGCTCCGGTCACGATGCGTTTGAAGGCTTCGGCGTAGGCGCAATCGGCTGCCGTGCCGTTGTTGCGCATGCGGTCGACCACCCAACGGAGGTCCGCCGTCGGGTCGGCCGAGGCGGCGAACTGGCTGCGGTGGCAGAGAATCGCCTCGACCTTCTGCTGAGCGTGCCGGCCGACGTCGACGAAGAGGTCGGTGTGTTCATGGCCGGGCACCCACACTTCGTCGACCACGTGCGGCTGCAGGCCTTCGGCGAGCAGCTCCGGATGGGCCCGGGGATTGCGCGCGTCCGGATACACGGCGCTGAGCGTCGCCTCGCCTGCCGCGAGGTGGTCCGGGTGGGACGCCCCGATCGGAAAGACCAGCGAACGCAGGGGCTGGTGCGCCAGCACGAGCTCGGGACGATGGCGCCGGATCTCCCGGGCCAGGGCCTTGCGGAGACTGGTGTCGGCGGTGAGACCGCCGTCGCGAAATCCGAGGAATACCACCTCTTCCACGCCCAGATGTCTGGCGGCGGCGCGTTGTTCCGCATAGCGGGTCGCCGTCAATCGGGCGGCGGGTTCGGCTGGGTCTTCACCGCCCTGCGATCCGTCGGTGCACACGACATAGACAATGCGCGTACCGGTGGCGGTAAGCCGGCCCACCGTCGCCCCGAAGCTGTACTCAGCATCGTCGGGGTGCGCGGCGACAACCATGGCGCGAGAGAAAGTCCGGGGTAATGGCTGAATCTGCTCTTCATTAGTAAGTGGCTCGATGAGCATGCGCCAACCGTACAGGGCGATGTCAAGCGTGTTTCGGTGTCGTGCAAGGAGTAACTCTCCGGCCCTGATTGGCGATTGCCGCAGAGTTGCGCAGCAAGTCGGTTTGATTCCGGCTATTACTCTCGATCTGTCTCCGAAAGCTTGACGACGAGGATCCGCCTGTGATCTCGCCCGGTCGCTCTCGCCGATGTCCCGCCAGCGGGACATCAGCGAGACACCGGTGAGAGCGACCGGGGCCATGAGCGGCCGCGACCTGGCCGTTCCCTTTCGGGCGTCCTGCGACGGTGATTTCGGCCCAGCCCGGTCGCCGAAGCGAACGGATTCTTGACATCAACTCGAACGCTCGGCCAACCTTTGGGCAGTCACGGGCTAGATCGATCACAATCTCCCGTCGAATGGCATGGGATTATTCGCCGGGCCGTCCTGTGCGACGTCTGCGCGGCGCACATACGCGGGCCGATGGCTATGGAGGCAATTTGGCCTTCGTGATCGCTGAACCATGTGTGGATGTCAAGGACAAAGCCTGTCCGGATGCCTGTCCGGTCGACTGTATCTATGAGGGCGAACGCACCCTTTGCATTCAACCCGACGAATGTATCGACCGCTCGGCCTGTGAACCGGTCTGCCCGGTCGAGGTGATCCATCGGGACACGGAACCCAACGGCGCTTTTACGGTTGGTCCTACCGCGATGGATCACGATCGCGTCGCCGCTCCGCCCCGGCCGGCCTCCCGCACCTGAGGAGGCTCCGGCCGGTTTCGATCCACACGCTTCTGGCCCACCACCCTTGCGGCGGGACAGCATGTGACGAAGACGAACCGGAACAGCGAGGCTCATCCCGCGGAACGGTTGCATCCGTATTTCACCATGCGCCGGGTGCCCGGATCTTGTCCATGGGCAACGTGGGCTGCATACACCTGGGAACCGACCCTCTCGACGTCTTCGCGCTGGGCGTCCTCGAACGCCTGTCCTTATCCGTGCGATCGACCTGGTCGCCATCTCCGCACGGCAGCGGTGGAAATGGCCCTTCTGGTGCGGGAAGGGCCTGATCGAGGGAGCGCGGATTCGCCGTGGCGGCCGCGCTGACATGACAGGCCAGGTGCGGGCCTCCCTGAAGTGACGGCCGTGCCCCGGCTCGGCGACCGAGTCGGCAGGGTGGTTCGACTGGGCGGATGGGCGGGACCTGTGTTTCTGACGCACCGTTGTGTCAGATGCTGAGACGGCGGGCTATCGTCGTGATCTTCGGCGGCCCATACGCAAGGGGAGCGACGCATGCCGGGATCTCTGGGGCTCGACGACTTCGTGGCCGAACTCCGTGCCACCCTGGACGAGGCCAGAGAAGCCACGGACCAGCTGGCCGAGTTGTCGCAGGCGCAGCGCACTCTGGAGCGCAGAAGAGCCACCGCCATGGACCTCATCTCCCGCTACGCGCACGCACATGTGCCGCCCGGCACCACACATGCGCGTATGGAGCGACTCGAAGGTGTGGCAGCGGTCCGGGAGCGGCTGAACGGGATCACCCAGGACGTACGGGAGGAGGTCATGACCCTGTGCCCGGGCGGTGCGCAGACGCCGGAAGGCATGGCGGCCAGCAGGCCGCATGACGGGGTACTCCTCGGACGCGGCGTGCGGATGCGCGCGATCTTCACGGAGAGTGCCCGCAGGGACTCCGCGACCATGGAGTACATCAACTGGCTGGGCGGGCAGGGCGGACAGGTCAGGACCGCTTCGGAGATTCCGCTGCGGATGATCGTGCTCGACCGGGAGACGGCGGTCGTACCCCTGGTCCCCGATCGTTCGGAGGTCGGCGCGGTCGTCCTGCACGGCCCCGGACCGATCGCCGCGCTGATCGCGCTCTTCGAGCAGATCTGGGCGGGCGGAGTGCCGGTGGACTCCTCGGAAGCGGTTGGCAGCGGCATGGACCGTCAGGAGCGCGAAGTGCTTCGACTGCTCGCGCAAGGCCTCACGGACGAGGCGGTCGCCCTGCGGTTGGGTGTCTCCGTGCGGACGACCCGCCGGATGGTGGCGAGGCTGATGGAGCGACTCGGAGCAAGGAGCCGCTTCCAGGCGGGCGTTCTGGCGGCTCAGGGTGACTGGTTCTGATCAACCCGGACCGCGCGGGGTGAGGGGCGAGGCCCACGTGCGTACTGGATGGTTCGCCCCGATTTGCTACGCTTTTACCCGCCCGCCATCAGGTCCGCGGCGTGGTCCAGGGTGAGGATGATCCAGTCCGACAACTCCCGGCCGGCGCGCTCTGCGGCGGAAGCCCACGCGGTTTCCCGCTCCGGGCTGGTCAGGACCCGCAAACGGATCTCTCCCCGTTCCTGCGCCGTGTCCGCGCCGCCCGCCGGCGCGGCCCGCACCTGTTTGCGGAGGGTGTTCCTGGACCAGTTCTCCCGCTCGGCCCGATCCAGCCAGGCGCCCCGTTCGGCGGGCGGAAGGGAAGCGACCTCCGCATGGTGCTGGAAACTGAGTTCGGCTCGACGCGATTCGGACGGGTAACGCCTCGTGATCCAGGCATAGTTCCGCAGTGTCTTGTAGTCGAGACCGGTTGCCTTCATCGCCTGGCGGTAGCGGTCCGGGAATTTCTCCTGGCCGTAGACGAGCCAGTCGCCGAGCCACCAGCTGGACGAGTCGGAGATCAGAAACAGCTGTTTTCAGAACCGCTTCCACTCCCCGAGCGGTAAGGACTCGGGGAAGGTCAGGCAGGTGCGCCGGGTGAGCGCGGAACCGCTCAGGGACAGGGCAGGGTCCCCGTGCGCGGATGTGACGGCGGAATCTTTCGCCATGCTGCTTTCAATTTCTGCGGTGGGGGGAGTCGGAGCGGTTGTCGAAACGGCGTGGGGTGGGACGGACGATCAAGGATTCTGGCGGCGGCCCCCATGATCGTCCAGGACGGCCGGGTGGCAGGAAGTGGCCATGGCGCGAATCTGCCATCTTGTCGGCCCGTGGGCTCGAGGATCACTGGATCTCCTGGCGACGCGGCGGGTCGGGGGATGGTTTCCGCTGGTCGGGCCACCGATGTGGTCCCGCCGGCGGGACACGCGGGTGTTCGGTCAGAGGCGGACGAGGTCTGCGTGAGGTGATCGCCCCGGCGCGTCGTGGTCGGTCCGCGATGATGAACGGACTCTGAATTTCCGGATGTCGCTTGCGTTTCCCTGGAATTCAAGTGGAGGTTCGGCCGGTCCGGATCGTAGGATTCCGGACACCGATCAATCCGGACCGAAAGGTTCCGGCCTCGACATCCGTACCGGCCTTGTGCATGATCTTGACGTCGGGTGCAGGCACCTCGTCGATGTCTGCCTGCACCCCGCCAGCTTTGTTGTCACGTCGGGCCGCGGTCCGGCCTTTCAATGTCTGCTGCGTTTCGGGCGATTTACCCGAAGGCGAGTTCTCGTCATTGTCGAACTCCACCCACGGAGCCAGCGTTCATGTCCAATTCCATTCCACTGCTGTGTCTGCCATTCGCCGGGGCCGGTGCCAGCTTCTATTTCCCTTGGCGCAATCTCGGTGTCGATGGGCTCGACATTCAGCCCCTGCAACTGCCGGGGCGTGAACGCCTGGTGGGGGAAGAGCCGTACACCAATGTGCAGGCGGCCGCCGACGGGCTGCTGCCCACCGCCCTCGAACTGGCCGGCCGTGGCCCAGTGGCTGTTTTCGGTCACAGCCTTGGCGCAATCCTTGCGTACGAACTAGCCCACCGCATCGCCGACAACGGGGCGAACGAGGTCGTGCACCTCTTCGTCAGCGGCTCGCAGGGACCATGGAACGGCCGTACGGAACGCGCCACCGGACTGGACGACGACGCCTTCCTCGCCCGCGTCCAGGAGTTCGCCGGATACACGCACCCGGCATTCGACATCCCGGAGATGCGCGAGCTCCTGCTTCCGACCCTCCGCGCCGACGTGGAGATGCACGAGAGCTACGTCCCGACGTCCGCCCGCAAGCTCGATGCCCCGATCACCTCGGTCCGCGGCGTCGACGACCACCTCGTCTCCGCGCAGGCGGCCGACCACTGGCGTGACGCGACTACCGGCGCCTTCACCGCCTTCGATGTGCCCGGTGGCCACATGTACCTGGACGACGACGCCAAGTCGCTGCTCGCGCTCATCGCCGAGACCCTGTCCACCGGCGCGGAGGGCTGAGCCATGCGACTGTCGGGGAAGACCGCGCTGATCACCGGCGCCGCCCGCGGCCTCGGCCGGGCAGGCGCGCTTCGACTCGCGCAGGAGGGTGCCGATCTGGTGCTCGTGGACGTGGCCGCGGACATAGCCGACGTGCCGTACCCCTTGGGTACGGCAGACCAGTTGGAGGCCACGGCGAAGCTGTGCCGCGAGTTCGGCGCGGCCGTTCTCACCGCCGAGGCCGATGTGCGCCGGCAGCAGGACATCGACAGCGCGGTGTCCGCCGGGCTCGACAGGTTCGGACGCATCGACGTTCTCGTCAACAACGCCGGAATCGCCGCCCCTTCCGGCAAGGCCATCCACGAGATCACCGAGGACGAGTGGCGGGTCATGCTCGACATCGACCTCTCGGGCGCCTGGCGGATGATCAAGGCAGTCGTTCCCACGATGGCGCGGCACCGCTCCGGCAGCATCATCAACGTCTCGTCCACCGCCGGACTCGTGGGCTACCGCTATTTCGCGGGCTATGTCGCCGCCAAGCACGGTCTGATCGGCCTGACCAAGGCCGCGGCACTCGACTACGCGGCACTGCAGATCCGCGTCAACGCCCTCTGCCCCGGCCAGGTGCGCGAGGAGCCCGTGCTCGAGGGCCGCATGCTCTCCGAGGTCGCGCGCTCGCTCGGGGTCGCTCCGGAGGACCAGGAAGCGGAGTTCCTGGCGTCCCAGCCGATGAACGCGCTCGTCGATCCCGAGGACGTGTCGGCGGCCGTGCTCTACCTCGCCAGTGACGACTCCCGGCAGGTGACCGGCAGCGCGATCACCGTCGACGGCGGCTTCAGCACGCGATGACCACGCCGTCCCCGATGACAGACCTCACCGTGAGCACCACCCAGGAGACCAGCATGTCAACTCCGAGCAGTCCGGCCGCGGCGGGCGAACACGTCGGCGGCGCCCGCGAGTTCTTCGCCCGCGCGGACTTCGAAGCCCAGCCCGCGAAGGCCTGTCACGCGTGGGTGCGCCGCTTTCCCGACCGGCAGGCCGCGGAACGGGTCGCCGGGCGCCACACGGCCGCGCTGGCGAGCGGAGCACTGCCGGCCGGCACACGGCTGTGGACCGAAGAACTGCCCACCGAGGCCGGGCACCCCGCCTCCGTCGCGCTGCGCGAGCGCGAGATCTCCCGCCCGGTGGGACACACCGGCCCGCTGGTCCGCGCGGTACTCCTGTCGTACGCCGACGGAGCCGCGGACCTCGTCCTGGTCGCCCACCGGCACAACGTCGACAGCCTGGCCATCGCCCGGGTGGGCTCGCTGCTGTCCGACGACGGACAGGAGGAGAACGGGTTTCGGCTGAACGTGCCCGCCCAGGCCGTGCGCCGCCCCGCCCCGGACATCGTGCTCCCGGCGTGGGGACTCGGCGACGCCCGACGGGCCGGAGTCGTCGGCCGGGTACCGATCGGACCGGTCGAGGTCGCGCCCGAGCCGGCCGACCCGGTCCTGCTCGCCGCCACCGCCCTGGCGCTGTCCCGGTACGGCGAGGGCGCCGCTCACCGGGTCGGTCTGCTGGCCCAGGACCCGGAGTACGGGGACTTCTGCACCGCGGTCACGCTGCCGGTCGACCAGCACGGTCCGATCGCGGACGTGGTCGCCGCCGCCGACAACGCCATCGCGTCCTCCAGAACCACGGGTGTCCAGGACGAGCCCCCCGCCGTCGGCCTGCTCCTGCCACGGTCGGGCCGAGCCGACGAGTACCGGCCGTTCCAGGCGCCTCCGTTCCCCGTCACATTGGTATGGGAACCGCGGCGCGACGGAACGCTCGCAGGCACTCTCTGGTACGACGAGTCGGCTCTGTCCCCGGCCGTGGCGGCCCAGTTCGCCCGTCATGTCCGTGTCCTCGTGGAGCTGTGCGGACGCAAGGCACCCGAGGCCGGTGCCACGCAGATCGGGGGCATCGAGCTGGTCGACGCGGAAGAGCGCTCGGCACTGCTCGCCCTCGGCAGGCCGTCCGCGTTGTCCGAGCACGCTCCGTCCACCATCCACGAGGCGTTCCGGCGGATCGCCGACGCCCAGCCGGACGCCCCGGCGCTCTCGGACTCCGCGCAGACACTGACGTACCGCGGACTCGACGAGCGTGCGGACCGGTTCGCCGCCGGTCTGCGGAACCTGGGCGTGCTGCCCGGCGCGCTGGTCGGAGTCTGCCTGGACCGCGAGGCGGACCTCGTGGTCACCCTGCTCGCGGTCCTCAAGTGCGGCGCGGCCTACGTCCCGATGGATCCGCGCTACCCCACCGACCGGCTGCGCTACACCGCCGAGGACGCGGGGCTGCGTCTGGTGGTCACCACCCTCGACGAGTTCCCGGAGCTGGACGGCGTGAGCGTGGTCCGCCCCGGCACACTGTCCGACTCCGCACCGGCAGGGCAGGAGACGGCCGAGCCCACCGACCCGGACGCGGCGGCATACGTCATCTACACCTCGGGTTCGACGGGCCGGCCCAAGGGCGTCGTCGTGCCGCACCACAACGTCGGCTCGCTGATCGCGGCGACCGCGCCGGACATGGGTCTCGGACCGGCCGACGTGTGGACCCTCTTCCACTCCAGCGCCTTCGACTTCTCCGTCTGGGAGATCTGGGGATCTCTGCTCACCGGCGGCCACCTGATCGTCGTGCCGTACTGGGTGTCGCGCAACCCCGCCGAGTTCCACGCGCTGCTGGTGGAACGGAAGGTGACGGTGCTGAGCCAGACCCCCTCGGCCTTCGCCTCGCTGCGTGAGGTGGACCTCGCCCAGCAGACCCCGCTCTTCCTGCGGCTGGTGGTGTTCGGCGGCGAGCCGCTCGACGTACGCGCGCTGGAGCTCTGGTTCCGCCGCCATCCGCACGACCGCTGCCGTCTGGTGAACATGTTCGGCATCACCGAGACCACGGTCCATGTCACCACCCAGACGATCACCCCGGTGGAGGTCGCCGCAGGCTCCCGCTCGGTCGGCACCGCGCTGCCCGGCTGGTCCCTGTCCGTGCGCGACGAGCGAGGTCGCGTACAGCCGCTCGGCGTGCCCGGAGAGATCTACGTCGGAGGAGCCGGGCTGGCCGACCGCTACCTCAACCGGCCGGAACTGACCGCCGAGCGCTTCGTTCACGACCCGTTGACGGGCGAGCGCGTCTACCGCAGCGGCGACCTGGGGCGCCTGCGTCCGGACGGCCGGCTCGACCACCTCGGCCGGATCGACGACCAGGTGAAGGTCCGCGGCTTCCGTATCGAGCTGGGTGAGATCAGGTCCGTCCTGCTGGACGACCCCGCTGTCATCGCCGCGGCGGTGGTGCTCCACCAGGGAGCGGGCGACGCCGCGGACGTGCGCCTCGACGCCTACGTGGTGCTGCGCCAGGGCGGCTCCGTCACGGAGGTACGGCGCCGCGCGAAGGGCATTCTGCCCGAGTACATGCTGCCTGCCACGGTCACCGCAGTCCCCGAGATCCCGCTGACGGTGAACGGCAAGGTCGACACCGCCCGGCTGCCCAAGCCCGACCAGACGCCCGTTCCTCTGCCCGGCCCGGCCGAGGACGAGGTCGGCGCCCCCGCGGAGAAGCCGAAAGACCTGGCGGAGGTCGTTCTGAACGCCTGGCGCGCCACGCTGGGACCCCAGGTGACACCGGAGGACGACTTCTTCGAGCTGGGCGGCAACTCTCTGATGGCGATCCGCCTCTCCGCCGCCCTGCGCCGCGAGGGGATGCAGTCCGTGCCGCTGCGCGACCTCTATCTGTATCCGACGGCGGCAAGCCTCACCGAGCACCTCAAGTCCACGGGGGCCCAGGTATGAGTGCCGCACGACAGCTGCCGCGCGTGGCAGTCGTCCATGACTTGGGCTCCGCCACACCCGGAGACATCCTGGCCGCCGCCCACCGGCTGTGCCGCCCGGTCTTCGTCGCGGACTTCGAGGGCGCGCGCAGGGGCATGGACCGGGGTGCTCTGTCGCAGTACGGCGAGGTGGTCGACGTCACCGGCGCGGGGCCCGAGCGCCGGTCGGCCCTTGTCCGGGAGGCCGGAGTCGACGGCGTGGTGACCTTCAGCGAATATCAGCTCGCCGAGACCTCCCGCCTCGCGGCCGACCTGCAACTCCCCTGCCACTCGACAGCGTTGATCCCGGTGCTGATCGACAAGCTGGTTCAGCGCCGCATCCTGGACGAAGCCGGGGTCGAAACCGTCAAGATCGCCGTGATAGGTGCCGACCCGCAGGCGGCTCTCGCCCGGGTCGGCGCACCGGCGGTGATCAAGCCGCGGATCGGCGCGGGGAGTCTGCACACCGTCCGCGTGGACACCCCGGAGGACTTCCTCTCCGTGTGCGCGGCTCTTCCGGAGGGGTGGGAGTTCGTCGCCGAGGAACTGCTGGAGGGCGATCCCGGCGTGGCGGGCCCCTTCTGGGGCGACTACGTCTCCGTGGAATCCGTGCACACTCCCGCCGGGTCCCGACAGGTCTGCGTCACCGGTAAGTTCGCCCTCGCCGAGCCGTTTCGTGAGACGGGCATGCTGCTGCCCGCCACCCTGGACGAGGAGACGGCCGAGGCCGTTCTCGCTCTGGACGCGGCTGCGGCACGGGCGTTGGGGATTCGGTACGGGATCACGCACACGGAGATCAAACTGACCGCCCAGGGGCCGAGGATCATCGAGGTCAACGGCCGGCTCGGCGGTTATGTGCCGGAGATCCTGAGAAGGGCCACCGGCGTCAACCTGGTCCGGGCGGCCCTGGAAGTGGCACTCGGCCGAGAGCCCGCCGTCCCCGCGACCCGCTACCGCGACGTCACCTACCAGTACTTCCTCAGCCCACCGCCCCTCGCGGGCCGGATCCGGGAAGTGTCCGGAGCAGACGAACTGCGCACGCTGCCGGGCGTGCGGACCGTCGAACTGGACGCCGAGCCCGGGCGGTTCGTCGACTACCGCGACGGCACCCAGAGCCATCTGGGTGTGGTCTACGGCAGCGCCCCGGACCACGCCACCCTGCAGACGATCGCCAAGTCGATCGCCAAGACCTTCCGGCCCGGCTTCGACGTGACGACCGGAACGAGAGCATGAACACCGAACCGACGATGACCTCCGCGCCCTCCGTGCCCGCGCACGCCTTCGGCCGAAAGTCCCGCATCCCACACGACACCACCGTGCACCGGCTGTTCCTGCGGTGGGCCGACGCCACCCCCGACGCCCCCGCTGTGATCAGCGGAGCCGGCACGCTGACGTACCGGCAGCTCGCCGACCGCTCGGCCCGGCTGGCACGACGACTTCTCGCCCACGGCGTGCGCCGCGGCGAGCTCGTGGCCGTACGGGCGGAGCGGAGCGCCGAGTGGGTGATCGCGAACCTGGCGGTGCTGCGGGCGGGCGCGGCCTACCTGCCGATCAGCCCGGCCGAACCGGCCCAGCGCGTCGAGCTGCTGCTCGAAGACGGTGGCGTACGGCTGGTGCTCGGTGACCGGGAGGCCGAACTCCCGGGCGGGCGCGGTCGGGAGCTGTCGGTGGCACAGGATCTCGACGCCGAGGCCGGGCTGCCGCTCGACACAGCGGCGACCGACCGTGCGTACGTCATGTACACCTCGGGCAGCACCGGCCGGCCGAAGGGTGTCGTGGTCTGCCACCGCAACATCGCCCGCCTGGTGACCGACGCCGACTTCGTCGAGTTCTCCGACCGGATGCGGGTCCTGCAGACCGGCGCGGTCTCCTTCGACGCCAGCACCTTCGAAATGTGGGGCCCGCTGCTGAACGGCGGCGTACTGGTCCTGCCCGGCGAGGACGTCATCCTGCACGCGGACCGGCTGGGCGCCGCGCTGAGCGAGCACCGCATCACCACGATGTGGCTGACCTCCCCGCTGTTCAGCCGTCTCGTGCGGCAGGATCCGGGGATCTTCGCCCCGCTACGGGACCTGATCGTGGGCGGCGACGTCGTGGCCCCCGAACACGTGGCCGCCGTACAGGGGGCAGCGCCCGGAACACGGATCGTCAACGGCTACGGACCCACCGAGAACACCACCTTCTCGACGACACACCTGATCCTCCCCGAGCAGGGCGCGGGGCCGATCCCCATCGGCCGCCCGATCGCCAACTCCTCGGCGTACGTGCTGGATCCGGAGGGTGTACCGCTGCCGCCGGGCACGATCGGCGAGCTGTACGTGGGGGGCGACGGTGTCGCGCTGGGCTACCTCAACCGGCCGGAGCTCACCGAGGCGGTCTTCCTGCCCGACCCGTTCCTGCCCGGCGGCCGGATGTACCGGACCGGTGACCTGGTACGGCAGCGAGCCGACGGCGTCATCGAGTTCCACGGCCGCGCCGACGGGCAGGTGAAGATCCGCGGATACCGGATCGAGCCCGGCGAGATCGAAAGCGTGCTCCGCGGCCACCCCCTGGTCTCCGAGGCCACAGTGGTCCCCCGGGTGCGGGCCGGTGACGATCCGGCGGACCGGTACCTGGCCGCGTACGTCACGACGACGGGCGCGACCGATGTGCCGGAACTGCGTGCGTACCTGGCCGATCAGCTGCCGCGGCACCTGATTCCCGGGCATCTGGTGGTCGTCGACGAACTTCCGCTGACCGCGCACGGAAAGGTCGACCGGTCGGCACTGCCCGACCCGGAGGAGCTGTACGACCTTCCGGTGGAGTACGTCGCACCGCGTGATGCCACCGAGGAGCGGCTGGTCGCCATCTGGGAGCGGCTGCTCCCGAACACCACCGTCGGTGTCCTGGACTCGATGTTCGACCACGGCGTGGACTCGCTCACCGCGGCCACACTGGCGGCCGCCGTGTCCAAGGAGTTCGGCACGACCCTGGCCCTCTCGGACGTGTTCCGCAACCCCACCGTCGAGGAACTCGCGGAGTTCCTCGCCGAACACACCACCGAGCCCGGCGGACTCCCTGCCCTGAGCGTGGCACCGAGCGCGGCCCACCATCCGCTCGCACCGCAGCAGCACCCGCTGTACGTGGAGCAGAGCAAGGAGACCTCGTCGGTGCGCTACAACGTGCCGGTCCTGCTGGAGATACCGGAAGACACCGACGCCGACCGGCTCGCGGCCGCCTGGCGGGCGTTGCTCGACCGCCACGAGACGCTCCGCACCTCCTTCCAGCTCGCGGACACACCGGTCCAGGTGGTGCACGAACGGGTCGACTGCGAGCTGCGGATCGCGGACGACGGGGAGCCGGACCTCGCCGCTCTCATCAAGCCCTTCGACCTGGCCACCGCACCGCTCGCCCGCGCGAGCCTGCACCGGTCGGGCCGACGCCGCTGGCTCTTCGTGGATCTGCACCACCTGATCGTCGACGGTGCCTCGCTCACCCGCCTCTTCGCCGACCTCGACGCGCTGTACCGGGGCGCCGAACCACCCGCGGTGGAGCACACGTACCTCGACTACGCCCACTGGGCGAGCCAGGGCGAGGGCAGACGCCGTGCGGAGGAACAGCGCGCCTTCTGGGCCGCCGCCTTCGCCGGTCGTCCCGCCCCCGCCGAACTGCCCACGGACCGCCCCAGGCCCGCGGTCCGCAGCCACGCGGGCGATCTGCTCGCGTTCCGCCTGGGCGCGCAGCGCACCGCGACGCTGCGCGCGCTCGCGGCACGGCACGCGACCACGCCGTTCGCGGTGCTGGCAGCGGCGTACGCGGTCTTCCTGTCGGCGGTGACCGGACAGGACGACGTCACCTTCGGTGTGCCCGCCTCGGGCCGGACCGTGTCCGGCCTCGACATCACCGTCGGCATGTTCGTCAACACGGTCTGCCTGCGGCTGCGGCCCGGCACCCATCAGCGGTTCGGCGAGCTCCTCGACGAGACCTCGACCACGGCTCGCGGGGCCTTCGAGCACCAGGACTTTCCCCTCGGTGAACTGGCCGGCATGGTCGCCGAGGAGCGGTCCCCGGGCCGCAACCCGGTGTTCGACAGCATGCTGGCCCTGCAGTCGGCCCCCCTCCTGACGATCGACTTCCTGGCGGAGCGCCGACTGCTGCGTCCCCGCTACACCGGCGCGACGATGTTCGACCTGAACATGCAGGCGTACGAGGAGCCCGAGGATCTGCACATCGAGTGGGAGTTCTCGGTGGAGCTCTTCGACCGGGCGACCGTCGAGGCGTTCCGCGACCTCCTGCTCGGCATCCTCGACCGCGCGCTGGCCGACCAGGACACGCCACTCGTCGACCTCGTCGGGCCGGCCTCCGCACCCGCCGCCACCGCGCCGGTTCCGTCCGCCGCCGACTTCGCCTTCTGATCCACACCGATCCACGCGCTGAGGAGCACTCCCTCATGAGTTCACACCTGACCGTCGGCCAGCAGAAGATCGCGGCCGCGCAGCGGCCCGCGGCGGCCGCCTTCTGGGCGCGGGCCCTGGAGGGTGCGCCGAGCACCACGTTCCCGGCCGACGTCGCGACGGCCCGACGGACCGGAGCCACTCGTTCCGCAGCCGTGGTCGACCTGGACGAGGCGCTCGCCCAGCGTCTCGCCGCGGTCAGTCGTCAGGACGACACCACCCTGCACATCCTGCTCACCGCGGCGGCCGCGGTGCTGCTGAACGTGTACGGCGGAGACCGCGACCTGCTGGTCGGGCAGCCCCCGACCGTGCCGGACTCGCTCGCCCGGGTGGTGCCGACCAGGGTTTCGCTGGAGCCCGACGACACCTTCCGCACCTTCCTGGGCCGTCTGCGCGGGGCCACGCTGGAGGCCCTGGCCCACCAGGACTACCCGGTGGAACTCTCGGGCGTCGCGACCGAGGTCGTCGTCGCGCTGGACGGACTGCACGCATCCGCCGCGGTGGACGCGGTCGCCGCCGACACGCTCTTTCATGTGCGTCGCACCGAGACCGGCCTCGCACTCGACCTGCGGGTCGAACCCCAGCGCTTCACCGAGGAGAGTGCCGCCCGTCTCGCCGCGCACTATCTGAGGCTGCTGACCGCGGTGCTGGCCGACCCGGACGCCGCGCCGACCGCGCTCGACCTGGCCGGTGACGAGGACGCCGCGGTGGTCGCGACCGCCAACGACACCGCGGTCGCCTTCCCGGACGACGTGACGCTTCCGCAGCTCTTCGCCAGGACGGTCGCGGCGCACCCGGACGCCGTGGCGGTGCGGACGGCGAACGGCTCCGTCACCTTCGCCGAGCTGGACCGGGCGAGCACCCGCCTCGCTCTCGACCTGCGCGAGCGCGGCGTGGGCCGGGAAACCGTCATAGGCGTACTGGCGGAGCGCTCGGTGGAGATGCTCGTCGCCGTCGTGGCCGTCCTCAAGGCCGGCGGGGCCTACCTTCCGCTCGACGTGGCGCTGCCGCCCGCCCGCATGTCCTACATGCTCGAGGACAGCAAGGCGGCCCTGGTACTGGCCACGTCCGCCCGCGTGCACCAGGTGCCCGAGCCGGTCAACGTCCTCGAGATCGTGGCCGACACCAGCGGGACCGGGGCTGTCCAGGCGCCCGAACCCGGTGCCGCGACGGACGCCGCCTACGTCATCTACACCTCCGGCTCCACCGGCGCGCCGAAGGGCGTGGTGGTCGAACACCGCAGTGTCGTCAACCGGCTGAACTGGATGCAGCGCGCGTACCCGCTCTCCCCGGACGACACGATCCTGCAGAAGACGCCGATCTCCTTCGACGTCTCGGTGTGGGAGTTGTTCTGGTGGCACATCGAGGGTGCCGGTGTCGCGCTTCTGGAGCCCGGCGGCGAGCGGGAGCCGGAGGCCATCGTGAGCGCTGTCGAGCGCCATGGCATCACCACCCTGCACTTCGTTCCGACCATGCTCGGGGCGTTCCTGGACTACGTGGCAGCCACCGGGGCCCAGAGCAGGCTCACGTCGCTGCGCCGGGTCTTCGCCAGCGGCGAGGCGCTGGGCGCCCACCACGTCCGCCGCTTCGCCGAACTGCTCGGCCACGCCGAGCTGGTGAACCTCTACGGACCGACCGAGGCGACCGTCGACGTCACCCACCACCGCACCGGCCCCGAGGACACCACGGTTCCGATCGGCATGCCGATCGACAACACCCGGCTCTACGTCCTCGACGAGCAGCGCCGGCAGCGCCCGGTCGGCGTTCCTGGCGAGCTGTACATCGCCGGCGACGGACTGGCCCGCGGCTATCTGCACCGGGCCGAGCTGACGGCCGAACGGTTCGTCGAGGACCCGTTCCCGGGGGAGAAGCGCGCCTATCGCACCGGCGACCTGGTGCGCCGACTGCCCGACGGCGCCCTGGAGTACCTGGGCCGCAACGACTCCCAGGTCAAGCTGCGCGGCTATCGCATCGAACTCGGTGAGATCGAGAGGCGCCTGCTCGAACATCCCGCCGTCACCGACGCGGCTGTGATCATCCGTGCCGGAGCCGACGGCCAGCAGCAGCTCCTCGGCTATGCGGTGGCCGCCGGCCCGGTCTCGGAGCAGGAACTGCGCGGCCACGCCGCCGAGTCGCTGCCCGAGTACATGGTGCCGATCCGCGTACTGACGCTCGACGTCTTCCCGCTGTCGCCCAACGGCAAGCTCGACCGCGCCGCGCTGCCCGAGCCCGCCGCGCAGACCACCGACTACGTCGCTCCGCGCACAGAGCGCGAACAGCAGCTCGCGGACCTGATCGCCGGTGCCCTGGGGCTCGACCGGATCGGAGTGCACGACAACTTCTTCGCCCTCGGCGGCAACTCGATCCACTTCGTCTCGGTGCTCGCCCAGGCACGGAAACTGGGCCTCGACTTCACCTTCCAGCAGCTCTTCGCGCACCCGACGGTCGGCGGACTCGCCGAGGTGCTCGACGCGGGCGCCACGGTTGCCGCACCGCGCCACGAGTTCGCCCCCTTCGAGCTGATCAGCGAGGCGGACCGGGCCCGGCTCCCGGAGGACGTCGAGGACGCCTATCCGATGTCCATGCTGCAGGCCGGCACCATCTTCCAGAGCGAGATGACGCGCGGCAGCTCGCAGTACCACGACATCATCGGCTACCTGATCCGCAGCAGCTTCGACGCCGAGGCGTTCACGGAGGCCGCCCGCATCCTGGTCGCGCAGAACCCCATCTTCCGCACGAGCTATCGCCTGACCGGGTTCAGCGAGTACCTCCAGCTCGTGCACCGCGACATCGACCGGCCCCCGGTCTTCATCGCCGACCTCCGTCACCTGGACGAAGCGGCCCAGGACGCCTGGTACGCCGAGTGGGAGATCCGGGAGAAGGGGCACGCGTTCGACTGGGAGTACCCGGGCCTGATCCGGCTCCACGTGCACGTGCTGCGCGACGACCTGTACCGCTACAGCATCAGCCAGCACAACTCCGCGCTGGACGGCTGGAGCATCAACCTCGTCCACACCAAGCTCTTCGAGATCTACTACGCGCTGCGTGACAAGGGCACCTACAACGGCGAGGCAGTCCCCAACCACCTGCGCAACTTCGTGGGTCTGGAGCAGCAGTCCCTGCGCTCCGACACGGACCGGCAGTACTGGCTGGACGCCCTGCGCGACCGCCCCCGTACGGTCGTCCCGAGGCTGCGCCCGCGCGACGAGCAGGCCGCGTTCAACGTCGTACTGCAGGACGTCCCGCTGCCCCGCGGACTGTCGGACCGCGTCATCGCGCTGGCCGACCGCCTCGGCGTGCCGGTGAAGACCGTCCTGCTCGCCGCCCACCTGAAGGTGCTTTCGGTGGTCACCGGGGAACAGGACGTGATGACGGGCTACGAGCACAGCGGGCGCCCCGAGGTCGCGGACGCGGACAAGGCGGCCGGACTGTTCCTCAACTCGGTGCCCCTGCGGGTGCGTCTGGCCGACGGCAGCTGGGAGCAGGTGATCCGGCAGATCTACGACGCCGAGGTCTCCTTCCTTCCGCACCGCCGGTACCCGATGGCGAAGATGAAGCAGGATCTGCAGACGCAGGAGTCACTGTTCGAGACCGTCTTCAACTTCACGCACTTCTACTCGCTGAAGAAGCTCCGCGAGCTGCCCGAGTTCTCGCTGCTGGACGTGCGCGCGGTGGCCATCACCGAGTTCGCCTTCCGGTCCGAGTTCTCGCAGCACTACTACACGGACGAAGTGCTTCTCAGCCTGCACTACCACACCGACGTCTTCGACAACGAGCAGATCGTGCGCATCGGCGGGTACTTCGTCGCCGCGCTGGAGCAGATGACGCACGACCCCGCCGCCGGACACGCGCTCCCCGGACTGATCGGCGATACGGAACGGGCCGAGCTGACCACGTTCGCCGCCCGCCCGCAGGCCCTGCCCGGACACACCGACGCCGCCGGGACGGTGACGGTGCTGGACGCGGCCGGTCTGCCGGCTCCGCTCGGCACCCCCGGCGACCTGGTGGTCACCGGCCCCGACGGCACCCGTACGGATGCGGGAAGGGGCCGCTGGCTGCCCGGCGGCCGTCTGGAGGCGGACGGCGCCGACTCCCAGGAAGCGGTGGGAGAGGCCTCCGAGCAGGACGTGGAGGCGCAGGACGGCGAGCTCTCCTCGGCCGCCCTGCGCATCGCGGCGGTCTGGGGTGAGGTCCTGGGCATCGACCCCGCGACGGTCCGGACCACCGACGACTTCTTCGAGCTGGGCGGCAACTCACTGGCGGCGATGCGCGTCGTCATGATGCTCAACGGCCTGGTGTCGATCAAGGACGTGATGCGCAACTCGCGACTGGGCGAGCAGGCCCGGATCGCCGAAACCGCCACGGCCGACGCGAGCTCGGGTGTCCTGGTGCGGCTCACCCCCGCGGACGAGCACCCCGCCGCCACGCTCGTGTGCTTCCCGTACGGTGCCGGTCACGCCGTCCACTTCCGTCCGGTGGCCGACGCCATGATCCGCAAGGACCGCAGCTGCGCCGTCCTCGCCGTCGAACTGCCCGGCCATGACCCGAAGTCGACGCCGGACCAGCTGCTCCCGGTCACCGAGACCGCCCGGCTGGTCGTCGAGGAACTGTTGCAGCAGGACCGCGGCCGGATCATCCTGTGGGGCCACTGCGTCGGCTCCGCGCTGGCCATCGAGGTCGCCAGACTGCTTCAGGCGCGTGACGTCGCCGTCGAGCACTTGTTCATCGGCGCCAAGCTCCTCTACGACGCGCCGGCCCTGCGCGAGAGCATCGAGTACGTGTCCTCGATGACGTACGAGGACATCAGGCACTGGCTCACCGTCGAGACCGGCTTCACCGGGTTCGACGAGCTCGGCGCCTCCTACGCGGACCTGCTCGTGCGCACCTTCCGGCACGACTCCACCAGTGCCAACGCGTACTACCTGTCCGCCTACGAACCCGGGGCGGCCGAGCCGGTGAGCGCCCCCACGACCGTCGTGTACGCGACCGACGACCCGGTCACCGAAGGGTTCGCGGACGGCCACGCCGCCTGGGAGCTGTTCACCGTGACCCCCCGGATCCGCGAACTTCCCGGAGGCGGCCACTACTTCACCAGGACCCGGCCGGCCAAGGTCGTCGAGCTGGTCGCCGAGGTTCTGGCCGACGACTCCACCAGGAACGAGAACTGAGGTCATGACCGCCACCGAATCCCGCACCGTCGACCTGGCGTCTCCTGCCGAGTTCGTACCGCAGCCCCCGTACGAGGCGTGGGCCGCCATGCGTCGACTCCCCGAACTGCACTGGCAGGACCGTGAAGGCGCACCCGGCTTCTACTCGGTGACCCGCCACGACCACACGCGTACCGTGCTGCGAGACGTCAAGACGTACAGCTCCGAATGGGGCATGACGCTGGACAGCACGCTGGGCACGCGGGACCCGGCCGCCGGACTGATGATCGAACTCACCGACCGGCCCCGCCACGCCCGGCTGCGCAAGCTGGTCACCGCCGCCATCACACCGCAGTTCGTGGCCTCGCTCGCGCCAATCATCCAGGGGCACGCCACCCGGCTGGTAGACGCGGCACTGCGCGACAACCGGAGCGAGGGCATGGTGAACGTGGTCACCGCGCTCACCGCTCCCATGCCACGTCTGACCATCGGCTCGATCCTCGGGATCCCCGAAGAGGACCAGGAACGCGTCGCGGCCATGGCGAGCCGCGCCATCACGGGTACGGAGGGACCGGGCGCCGCGGCGCCGACCCTCGCCGAGCGCCGTCGATGCAGCGAGACCGGCAACAACGAGCTGTTGATGTACTTCGTCGAGATCATCGAGGGCGAACCGCACCGGCTGTCCGAGAACGGCATGGTCAGACGGCTGATGGACATCGAACTCGACGAGGCCAGGCTCACGTCGGACGAGGTGCTGCTCAACTGCCTCAATCTCGCCATCGGCGGCTACGAGACCACCAAGAACGCCGTCGCGGCCGGCCTGTACCAGCTGGCATCGAGGCCGGGGGCCTGGCAGTGGCTGCGGGAGGACCACGCGCGTATCGACGCGATGATCGAGGAGATGCTCCGCTTCGACACACCCGCGATGCATCTCATCCGCACGGTGACGGAGCCGACCACGCTGGGCGGCACCCGGCTCGCGGAAGGCGACACGGTCTGTGTCTGGCTGTCCGCCGCCAACCGTGACCCGGAGGTGTTCGAGGCGCCGGACGAATTCCGTATCGACCGGTCCCCCAACAGCCATCTCTCCTTCACGATCGGCCCGCACTTCTGTCTGGGCGCCGTGCTCGCCCGGCTGGAGATGCGGTCGCTCTTCGCCGAGCTGCTGACCCGCGTGGAGTCCGTGGAGCCCCTTTCCGGTCTGGTCCGTCGGCCGTCGAACTTCATTGCGGGCATCGACCGGTTCGACGTCACCCTCCGCCCCGCCTGACCCTCCACAGAGAGCGATACGCATGGAATTCGAGAGCCTGCCCGGCCGGGTCGTCATGGTCGGATTCGGCAAGCTGCTGCTGAACCAGATGGAGCAGTTCCTGCCGGAGAACAGCGTCGTGGTGATCGAGGACCCGGACATCATCCGCAAGCGCGCGGTGCACGACGCGGCCGCCGAACTGCGGTGTGTCGGCTCGGTGGTCGCCGCGCCCTACCATCAGAATCTCGCGCTCGTGGAGGCGGCCGAGGCGCACCTGCGGGACGAACCGGTCTCCCTGGTTCTCGCCGGGCTGGAGTACGGGGTTCACGGCGCGGCCGTACTGGCGGAGCGCTGGGGACTGCCCGGAGCGAGCAGCGCCGCGGCGGCGGCCCTGACGGACAAACTCCGCTTGCGCGAGGCGGCCCGGGCCGCGGGCCTGCGCAACCCCGACTGGACGGAGGTGCACGGGCCCGGGGACGTGAAGCAGTTCGCCGGTGACGGTTCGGTCGTCCTCAAACCCGCGAACCGGCACGCCTCCCTGGGGGTTCAGCTGCTGGAACCCGGCGACGACCTGGACGCCGCGTGGGAGCTCACCGTCTCCGCGCAGGACACCCTGATGCTTCCGGACCGCGACCTGGCATGGCGCTACATGGCCGAGCGGAGGGTGTACGGGCACGAGTACAGCGTCGAGGCCCTGGTCCGCGAGGGCGAGATCGTCTTCGTCAACGTCACCGACAAGCTCACGGCCCCGGGCCGGCACCCCGTGGAACTCGGTCATGTCGTCCCGGCCGGCCTGACCGAGCCCGTGCGTGAGAGCTTCGTCGAGGCGATGAACGGCCTCGTGGGGGCGATCGGTTACGGCACCGGCATCCTGCACGCCGAGTGGATCCTCAACGAGGACGGACCGGTGCTCATCGAGTGCGCAGGACGCGTTCCCGGCGATTCGATCACCTTCCTGCTCGACGCCGCGTATGGCGGCAACGTGATCCGTTCCCTGGTCACGCTCCTGGGCGGCGGCACGCCCCGGCTCACCACCGAGCCCCCCATGTCCGCCGCGATACGCTTCCTGACCGCCACACCCGGCACGGTGACCGAGGTGACCGGCGTCGACGACGCACAGGCGGTTCCTGGTGTGCTGAAGGCGTCGCTGCTGGTGTCCCCGGGCGACCGGGTGGGTGAACTGCACTCCTCCTGGGACCGGGTGGGCGAGATCATGGTCCTCGGCCCCGACTCCTCCTCGGCGCAGGCCGGCGCCGAGGAAGCGGCCTCCCTCGTACGGATCGTCACCGCCGAGGCGGCGGCGCTGTGACCGCCGAAACGACAGGCGGCCCCGGCCGTGTCAGCCGGTGGAGAGACGCCATGCTCGGCCCGGCCGCGACCGAGGGGGGCGCCGGCTTCCTCGCGATCGGTCTGATCGACGCCACCGGAACCGGTCTGTATCTGGCGGGTTCGGCACTGTTCTTCACCACGGTGGTGGGGCTGACCACCGCCCAGGTCGGTATCGGACTCTCGGTCGCCGGTGTGCTCGGCCTCGCGGCACAGCCGGTCATCGGCTGGCTGGCCGACCGCTGGACCCCGCGTCGTCTGCTGACGCTCCTCAATCTCTACCGGGCCGTCGGGTTCACGGCGTACGTCTTCGCCGACGGATTCACCAGCTTCCTGATCATCGCGGCCCTCCTCGGCGTCGGTGAGCAGGCCGTCTTCCCGATCTACCAGGCCTTGGCGGAGCAGATCGCCGGACCGGAGAAGCGGGTCGGGATGATGGCCCGGATGCGGGTCGTCTTCAATGTGGGATTCACCGTCGGTGCCCTGCTCGCCAGCGTCGCGATCGCGATCGGCACGCGGGCGGCGTTCAGCACGATCATCCTGGGCGACGCCGCGTCGTTCCTCATCGCGGCACTGCTGCTGACCCGGGTCCGACTCCGCCACACGAGCGGCACGAGCGGCCCCGCAGAGAAGAAGCAGGGCTCCTCCCGACTGAGGCTGGTCGCGCTGCGGGATCTTCGGTACATGGCCGTCGCCGCGGTCAACGGAGTGCTCGTGCTGCACACTGCGCTGCTCAGTATCGGCGTCCCCCTGTGGGTCGGCGAGCACACGGACGCGCCCAAGGCCCTGGTCGGTCTGCTGCTCGTGGTCAACACCGTGCTCGCCGTCCTGTTCCAGGTCCGCGCCTCCGCCGGAACGGAGACGGTGCGGGGGAGCGTGGGGGCGCTGCGGAAGGGCGCGCTCGCGCTCATGACCGCCTGCGGCTTCTTCGCGCTCGCGCCCGAGACCGGTACCACCGCCGTCACCGTCGCGCTCCTGGTCCTGGGACTGGTGGCCCTGACGGCCGGCGAGCTGTACCAGTCGGCCGGAGGCTGGGGCCTGTCGTACGCGCTCGCGCCGAACAGTTCGCGGGCCGAGTACCTTGCCACCTTCAACCTGGGCACCAGCGCCCAGTTCGTGCTGGGGCCCACGATCGTCACGGTCGGTGTGATCTCCAACGGAGCCATGGGATGGGCGGTGCTGGCCGGCTGTTTCCTGCTGGCCGGGGTCGTCGCGGGCCCGCTGGCCGGCGCGGCGGAGCAGCGGCCCGTCCTCGCCGCCGAGGTGCCGGAGGCCGAGCCCGCTCCCAGCGGAGGCTGATCTCCGCGGACGTGCGCCGGGGCGGGGAAGGCGCGACTTCCCCGCCCCGGCCGCGCGGCGGGCCGTTACTCCGCGGCGATCAGTTCGGCGAGCTGGACGGCGTTGAGAGCGGCGCCCTTGCGGAGGTTGTCGGAGGAGCAGAACAGCGCGAGGCCGTTCGCGTCCGTCTCGTCACGACGCAACCGGCCCACGAGGGTCACATCTCCTCCCGCGGCCTGCCGGGACGTGGGGACGTCGGTGAGTTCCACACCCGGTGCGCCGACGAGCAGCTGCCGTACGCGTTCGACGCTCAACGGCTCCCGGAACCGGGCGTTGACCTGCAGGGAGTGACCCGTGAACACCGGTACCCGGACGCAGGTGCCGGAGACCAAGAGATCCGGAATGCCCAGGATCTTGCGGCTCTCGTTGCGCAGTTTCTGCTCCTCGTCGGTCTCGTCGAGCCCGTCGTCGACCAGGGAGCCGGCCAGGGGCAGGACGTTGAAGGCGATCGGCTGCTGGAAGACCGAAGGACTCGGCCGCAGGACCGCGGAACCGTCGCGGACAAGGCCGGAGGCGTGCGGGAGGGCCTCGCGGACCTGGTCCTCCAGTTCCGAGATGGCCGCCAGACCTGCTCCGGAGACGGCCTGGTACGTAGTGGCGACGAAGGAGACGAGATGCGCTTCCTCGTGCAGGGGCCGGAGCACCGGCATGATCGACATCGTCGTGCAGTTGGGGTTGGCCACGATCCCCTTGGGACGATCGGCCAGCATGTGCGGATTGACTTCGGAAACGACGAGCGGGACTTGCGGGTCGTGCCGCCAGGCCGAGGAATTGTCGATGACGACGGCACCCTGTTCTGCCACCTTCGGCGCGAGCGCCCGGGAGGTGGCGCCTCCCGCGGAGAAGATGACGATGTCCAGTCCCGTGAAATCCGCGGTTCCCGCATCTTCGACAAGGTAATTTCGGTGGCGCCAGGTGAGGGTGCGTCCGGCTGAGCGGGCGGATGCGAAGACGCGCAATTCATCGACGGGGAAGTTTCGCTTGTCGAGGATGTCGAGCAATACCGTTCCGACGTTCCCCGTGGCGCCAACGATTCCTATTCGCATACGGTTTTCTCCATCTCCTCACAGGCAAGCCGCATTTACCTCGGCGCGGCGGTTCTCACTGTATGACACCTTAGATCAATCAGCGGAAGAAGAGTGATATCCGATGGCGAAAAGTAGATCCCTGCGACGGCCTCGACCCAGTCCGGAGGCCGAGATTCAGCTTCTCTGTCTTCCGCACGCCGGTGGCTCCCACAGCCTCTACACGACATGGGCCGAATTGCTTCCACCCGAAGTGGAACTGATTCTGGCATGCTACCCCGGGCGTCTTGACCGCATCGGTGATCCATGGCCGGCCGGAATCCCCGAACTGGCCGAAGACATCGCCGCGGAACTGGGCGGCCTCCTGGACCGTCCGTGGGCCGTGTTCGGGCACAGCATGGGGGCGCTCGTCGGATATGAGCTCGTTGTGCGTATGCAGAACGCCGGGAAGTCGACCCCCAGCAGATTCTTCGCGTCCGCTCGCGAAGCGCCCGATCACCCGCCCGTGCGTAACCTTCATGTGAAGACGGACGACGACATTTGTGCCGAGCTGATCGAACTCGGCGGGACGGATCCGGAGCTCTTGCGGATGCCTGAAATGAGAGAGCTGATCCTGCCTGTGGTTCGGGGCGACTACCGGCTGCTCGCGGAGTACGGACCTCGCCCGGGTGGGCGTCTCGCGTGTCCCGTCACCGCGTTCATCGGCCGGGCGGACAGCGGACTGTCCCGCGAGGGAGTCGAGTGCTGGAGCGACTGGACGGCCGGCTCGTTCGACGTGGTGCAGTTCCCCGGTGATCACTTCTATCTCTCCGACGACCCCGCCCGACTGATCGGCGAAGTGATCGAGAGACTGCCGGCCCGGGTGTGAACCGGCGGCCTCGAAGGCGAAGCCCGTGCGGGGGCAGGTGCCCCGCACGGGCTTGTGGCGACGGTACGTCAGACCGCGATGCGGCCGCCGCCTCACCCGGCAGTACGCCCCGCCGACGGCCGCGTGCCCGACGGGGAGCGCCTCAGGTCAGCGTGCCCACGCCAGAGGGTTGGACAACGTCACGCCGTGGCTTGTGAAGTCGAGGACGACCCGGTCGCCGTGCTCGGTACGGAAGCCGCCGTGGAAGCTGCTCCGGTCGGCACCGATGAAGACGTAGTGCACCCGGCCCGGGTGGTGCAGGGACCGGTAGGAGAAGAGACGGCTCACCATCGTGTCGAGGTCGTAGTGGAGCGCGTCCGTCCCGGTGGTGAAGCCGGCCTTCCAGGCCACCTCCCCGGCACGCTCGATGGTGACCTCGCCCGTGACCGAACTCGGCGGCGCACCGAGATGGAGCCAGGGCGCCACGGCCGTGTCGCAGAGCTTGGCGTACGACAGGTGCCCCGCGTGCCGCTTGAAGAGGCCGATGTCGGTGAGGTCGTTGCCGAAGGTGTATCCGGCGTATCGGGGAACGGCGTCCTCGTCGTCCACGTACACGAGGACGACCTCCGCCTCCTCGGTGACGGCCACGGCGTCGGCGGGCACGGACAATGGCTGGCCGGGCACCTTCAGTACGTCTCCGAGCCCCTTCACGAACCAGTTGGGCTGGTCCGGCACCGTGGCGTCGGCCTTGACGTTGTGGGTCATCATGAACCCGCTGACCAGAGCGTCGCCCACGTGTTCCGGGAGGAGCGGCGGCCGCATCCGGACCGCGGAGATCTCGGAGACCGGTACGTCGACCGGTGACCGGTCCGCGGTGAGGGCGTCGCGGAGCAACGTTTCGTCGTGGCCGAACTCCCTTACCATTTTGGCGAGTTCGACGCCAAGGGCGGGGTACAGCCGTAGGGGCGCGTCGGCGGCGGGTATACCGAGGCCGACATACCGCTCATCGCCGTAGGTGCACTCGAACAGCACTGTCATGGTGGGCCTTTCGGAGGATGGCGGGTACGGGGCGTCGGGGTGGTGCCGGCTGTGCGGCACGCCCGGCCCCGGACCGCGCGGTGATGGGCGCCACGCACGGCCCCGGGCGCCGGGGGCCGAACAGTCACGCCGGGGCCCGGGGGCCAAGAGCCCCGTCGCGGGGCTCTTGAGGAAGGTAACGGAACGAGCGCCGTCAGCGCGAAGCGGCAGCGGCGGAGGAGAGCACCTCGGGGTTGACGAAGAAGGGCGGACGCCCTCCCGTCAGGATCTGCTCGATGTTCTCCACGGCGGCGGGCACCAGCGACCGGTACATCTCCACGGTGTGCCCGATCACGTGGTCGGTGAGGATCGCGTTCGGCGCGCCCCGCAACGGGCTGTCGGAGGGCAGCGGTTCGATCCCGAAGGTGTCGATCGCGGCCCCCGCGACCGACCCTCGGCACAGTGCCTCGGCCAGCGCGTCCTCGTCCACGATGCCGCCCCGGGAGGTGTTGATCAGTGTGGAGTCCGGTCGCATCAGAGCGAGTTGGTCCCGGCCGATCAGTCCGCGGGTGCCCTCCGTGAGCGGCAGATGGACACTGACGATGTCGGATTCCCGCAGCAGCCGGTCGAGTTCGCAGAACTCCACCTCGGGCCACGCGTCGGGGCGGGGGCTGCGGGTGTGGCACAGGATGCGCCCCACCCCCCAGCCCGACAGTCGGGTGCACACCTCCCGGGAGATCCTTCCGAATCCGATCAGCCCGAGGGTGGCACCGCGCAGGGACCGGCTGTCCAGCTCCGCCGGGCGCGGCCGCGGCCGGCCTTCGGCGAGCGCGGCCATCCGGTCCGGAAGTCTCAGCCGCAGGGCCAGGGCGAGCATGATGGTCGCCTCGGCCATGCTGCCGTGGTTCTGCGGGGTGGCCCCGTTGGCCACGACGATGCCGCGCCGGGTGGCGTCGGCGACGTCGATCGAGTTGACCCCGCTCGATGCGAAGGCCACCCCGCGCAGCTCCGGATGACGGTCGAGGAGGTCGGGGCCGACGGGCGTGCGTGAGGTCACCAGCAGCGCGTCGAACGGCCCGCTGACGGTCCGTGGATCGTCGGCGCGGACGACGTCGTGGCCGCGCCGCGCAAGCTCGTCGGCCACCTCGTCGAGCAGTTCGTCGAGCACCCGGTCGGTTCCGACGACCACCCTCGCCGCGAGGGCCGCGCCTATCGGCGCCGGTTCGTTCATGCCGTCCGGAACCCGTTCACGTAGGGCAGCCGGGCGGCCGTGTCCTTGACCTCGCCGGCGGTCTTGAGCAGCTCGGTGAGCGTGTCCCAGGTGCCGGCGACGAAGGCTTCCTGCAGCGAGGGTGAGATCTCCACCGGGAACTCCCGGTCGCCGACACGGAAGACGCCCTGCACGAGGTCGACCTCGGCCTGGACCGAGGGGTCCGCCGTGGCGATCTTCCGGGCCTCCTGCGCATCCTCGGAGGACAGGCTGACGCAGGGCAGGCCGATGGTCCCGCAGTTGCCGCGGAAGATCTCGCCGAAGGTCTCGCCGACGACGGCGCGCACTCCCCAGCGGTACAGGGCCTGGGCGGCGTGCTCGCGCGAGGAGCCGCAGCCGAAGTTCTTGGAGGTCAGCAGGATCGCTGCGCCGGCCCGCTCCGGGGCGTCGAAGGGGTGGACGGTGCCCTGGGTGTGCTGCTGCTTGCGGTCGTCCTCGAAGACGTGATTGCCGAGGGCGTCGAAGGTCAGGTGCTTGAGGAAGCGCGCGGGGATGATCCGGTCGGTGTCGATGTCGTGGCCTTCGAGGACCACCGTGGTGCCGGAGACGGATCGGATGCGCGAGTCGGCCGTGGTGCTCATGGACAGGTCTCCTTAGGAGGCGAGGGAGGAGGGCGCGGTGCCGAAGACCTCGGCCGGGTCGACGACGGAGCCGTTGACGGCGGCGGCGGCGACGGCGAGCGGCGACATGATCATCGTTCGGCCGGTGGGCGAGCCCTGCCGTCCCTTGAAGTTGCGGTTCGACGAGGAGGCGGCGAGCTCACGGCCGACGAGCTTGTCGGTGTTCATGGCCAGACACATGGAGCAGCCGGCCAGCCGGAACTCGAAGCCCGCCTCCTCGAACACCTTGTCCACGCCCAGGCGGACGAGCTCCTCGCGGACCGCGTTGGAGCCGGGAACCGCCAGCGCCCGGACGCCCGGGGCAACGCGGGTGCCGGTCCGCTGGAAGGCCTCGGCCACCTCCAGGAAGTCCGAGAGCCGGCCGTTGGTGCACGAGCCGATGAAGGCGACGTCGATGGGGTAGTCGCCCAGCTTCGTGCCGGGTTCCATCCCCATGTAGGCGTACGCCTCGGAGTACGAGGAGGCGACCTCGGGCTCCTGCGCCGCGGGGTCGGGCAGCAGGCCGTCGACGGAGACGGACTGGCCCGGGTTGATGCCCCAGGTGACCATCGTGCGGATGTCCTCGCCGCGCATGACCACCACGTCGTCGTACTCGGCGTCGGCGTCGGAGGCGATCGAACGCCACCACGCCACGGCCCGGTCCCAGGCCTCTCCGGAGGGGGCGGACGGGCGGCCCTTGAGGAATTCGAAGGTCGTCTCGTCGGGGTTGACGTATCCGCAGCGGGCGCCTCCCTCGACCGCCATGTTGCACAGGGTCATCCGCTCGTCCATCGACATGTTGTCGATGACCGCGCCGGCGAACTCGTAGGCGTAGCCCACACCGCCCACCACGCCGAGCTCGCGGATGATGTGCAGGATGACGTCCTTGGCGGTGACACCCGCGGAGAGTTCGCCGTCGATCTGGATGCGGCGCACCTTGAGCCGGTTCATGGTGACGGTCTGGGTGGCCAGCACGTCACGGACCTGGGAGGTGCCGATACCGAGGGCGACCGCGCCGAAGGCGCCGTGGGTGGAGGTGTGGGAGTCGCCGCAGGCGATGGTCATGCCGGGCTGGGTGAGTCCCTGCTCGGGGCCGATGACGTGGACGATGCCGTACTCATCGCCGTCGGGAGCGAGGAAACGCAGCCCGAAGTCCTGGGTGTTGTTCTCCAGCGCGCTCAGCATGTCCTCGCCCAGCTGGTCGAGGAAGGGCCGCTTGATGGAGTCGGTGGGAATGACGTGGTCGGCGGTGGCGACGTTGCGCTCCGGCATGGCCACGGACAGGCCGCGCTCACGCAGCATCGCGAACGCCTGGGGGCTGGTCGCCTCGTGGACCAGGTGGAGTCCGATGAGCAGCTGGGCCCGCCCGTCCCCGTAGTCGTGCACCGTGTGCAGGTCGAACACCTTGTCGTACAGCGTGGCGCTCATGTTTCTCTCTCTTCATGTGGTCCTGAGTTGCCCGGTGTCGCCCGACCTCGCGTCTTCAGTTGGTCGGTTGCCGGACCGGGGCAGGGCTGCCGGCTGTCACGCCGCCGTCGATCGCCAGGGCCTGGCCGGTCACATAGCTCGACCAGGGACTGGCGAGCCAGACGGCCGCCGCGGCGGCCTCTTCCGGTTGTCCGATGCGGCCCAGCGGGGCACGGCTGGCGCGGGCCTGGAGCTGCGCCGCGTCGGGGTACAGCTCGCGGAGCATCGGAGTGTCGGTGGATCCTGGGCAGATCGCGTTCACCCTGATGTTCTGGGGGGCGAGCTGGAGTGCTGCCGACTTGGTGAGGCCGACGACGCCGTGCTTGGAGGCCGCGTACATGGGGCTCCCCGAGTGGCCGAGGAACGAGGCGACCGAGCCCGTGGTCACGATGGATCCCCCTCCTGCGCTGCTCATCGCGCCTGCCTGGTGCTTGAGGCACAGCCACATGCCGATGAGGTTGACCGAAACGACCTCGATCGCGTCTTCGTAACGGGACGCAGCGAGCGGGCTCGTGGGGCCAAAGCTACCAGCGGTGTTCACCGCCGCATCGAGGCGACCGAATCGTGAGACGGTCGTCTCAACCGCGTGGGCGACACTGCTCTCGTCGGTGACATCGCAGCTGATGGCCAGCCCGTTCTCCGTTGTCAGGCCCGCGAGTTGGAGCGAGGTGTCCAGTGGTTCGAGGCGTCGTCCGGCGGCCACCACCAGGGCGCCGGCGGCGGCGAACGCGGCCACCGCGGCGCGCCCGATGCCGCTGCCCGCGCCGGTGACCATGACCACCTTTCCTTCAAGTCCCATGTCCTGGACGGGCCGACGTCCTTCGTGCACGGCGCGTCTCCTTCCTGTCTTCGTCGTTGACCCCCGGGGCCGGCCGGCCCCGGGGCTGTGAACCCGCGCGGTGCGTGCCCGCGGCACCCCTAGATGTGCAGGCCCCCGTTGACGTCCATCACGCAGCCGGTGGTGTACCCGGCATCGTCGCCGCACAGGTGCACCACGGCACCCACGGCCTCGTCGAGGGTGCCGTAACGGCCCATCGGGAGCCTGTTCATGACGTCCCGTCGGCGCTCTTCGGGCATCGCGTGCTGGGCGTGCACCAGCCGTTCGGTGGCGATCGGGCCGTGGGCGACGGCGTTCACCACCACGCCGGTGGCGGCCAGTTCGTAAGCGCACTGCTTGGTGTAGCCGATCACCGCGGCCTTGGCGGCCACGTAGGCGGCGTTGGAGAAGATCGAATAGCTGCGCCCGGCGATGGATGCCAAGTTGACGATCCGTCCCCGGCCCCGGCGGACCATGGCGGGAGCGCACAGCCGGGTCAGGGTGAAGCAGCCCAGCAGGTTCTCCGTCACCGACTGCATGAGGTCCGGCTCGCGCAGATCGGTGAAGGAGATCCTGCGGGTGTCCCCACCCACGGAGTTGACCAGGATGTCCGGCATCTCGTCCGGGTCCGTCGCCGCGACCGCCTCGGTCACCCGCGCGGTCGCGGTGACGTCGAGCTCGAGGGTCGCCGTCCCCGCCGGGAGCATCCTGGCGGCCGCCTCCAGCGCGTCGGCGTCGCGATCGATCAGGACGACGGCGACGCCGAGTTCCGCCAGTCGCCGGGCCACCCCGGCCCCGATGCCCGAGGCCCCGCCGGTGATCCAGGCCCGCTGTCCGTTCATGCCGTTCTCCGTGGGGTTGCGTGCGTCGGTTCGCCGGCGAACCGGACCGGGTGCGGTGTGCACCGCTCGAGCAGGGCAGGCGTGACCCGCACCCCGATGCCCGGGCCGTCCAGGACGGGGGCCAGGGACCGGGCCCGGTCCACCGCGTACGCAGGCGTGGTGAGGTCCGGCGGGAACCACTCGTCCTGCCGTCCGGCCTCGACGGCCACGAGGTCGGGCACGGCCGTCGCGACGAGCCGGCCGGTCGCCCACAGGGGGCCCACCTCGCCGACCTGGACGCCGATCTGCACGCCGAGCCCGGCGCGCCGGGCCGTCCTGACCATGGCCAACAGGCGCAGCGGACCGCCGCACTTGGAGACCCGCAGGTTGACCAGGTCCGCCGCCCCGTGGGCGAGGCAGGCCTCCAGGTCGTGCGCCGACACGCAGGACTCGTCGAGCATCACCTTCAGCCCGTGGCTGCGCAGGGCCGCGAGATCCCGCCAGCGCCGCGGGGCGAGCGGCTCCTCCAGCCACGACAGACCCGATGTGCGCAGAGCCTTCGCGTGCCGTAGCACCGCCGCCGGTTCCCAGGCGCAGTTGGCGTCCACCGACAGGGTGGTGGCGGCCGGGAGCAGGGCGCGCACCCGGGCCGCCAGCAAGGCCGTCGCCTGCGGATCCGGTCCCGCCTTGAGCTTCACGTGCGGGATCGCCGCCCGCCAGTGCTCGGGCAGGCCCGCCAGGTGGGCGACCGGGTCCCGGTCCAGGTCGAGCACGGTCGCCACCCTGGCCGGGGCCGGCCGCACGGCGAGGACGTCGTCGAAGCCCGCGCGGTGCAGGGCCTCGAATCCGGTGACCCCGTCGCGTCGGCACAGATGGTCCAGCAGCGCGCTCTCCAGGCCTGCCGCGGCGGCCGGGGCCGTCCCGTCGGACCCGGCCGGCCCCGGTGGCGGCGTCAGCCCGGCCACCGCGTGCAGCGCCTCGTCGAACGGCAGACGGAGCACCTCGGCAGCCGGGCGCATCACCTCGGGGCGGGCCAGCGCCGCCAGGACGGAGCCGACGGACTCGCCCGTGACGTAGGGCCGCGGTGCCGACTCACCCCAGCCCTCCACGCCGTCCTCGCGGATGGCGATCAGCACGGAGGAAGAGGCGGTACGGGACTTGGCGGCGTGGCGGAAGGAGCGGGACATCGGGACGCGCGCCTCGTACAGCTCGAACTCAGGCATGGACCACCCCGGCCAGCCAGTCCCAGTACGCCTGGCGGACACCGGTGAACTCCACATAGTGCGAGGTGGTCTCGAAACGCTGGATCCGCGCCTGCGGGGCGAGTTCGGCGAGCACCTCCAGCGAGGCCCCCAGGTCGATGACCGGGTCCTGCTCCGGCAGCGCCACATGGACCGGACGGGCGGCCCAGGGTTCGGGGCCCGCCGTCAGGTAGAGGTCCTCGATCTCGACCATGACGGCCCGGAAGGAATCGGTGAGCATCCGCACCATGAGCCCGTCGTTGGCCATGGTCCGCAGATAGCGGGGCAGGGTGGTGTACTGCCGGTCGTCCAGGTGGATGACCGAGTACTCCGTCCCGGTGCGGTGCCGCGCCCGGGACCGGGCGGGCCCGTCCAGGCGGGCCCGCTGCTGTCCGAGCGCGGGGGCGCAGAACACGATCCGGATCCCGTCGGGAACCCGGCCGGTGGCGACCAGGGCGGCCAGCACGCTGCCGCCGAAACTCTGCCCGACCACGGTGACCGGCCCCCGCGCGGCGGCGGCGATGCCCGAAAGGTGCGCCGCGTAGTCGTCGAGCAGGCCGGCCGCGTCCGCCAGGTGCCCGCGCAGTCCGGTGCTGCGCCCCGAGCCGCGCCGATCGGGCACCGAGACCCGGATCCCACGCCGTGCGAGCGCGGGACCGGTCTCGGCCAGCCAGCCCCCGTGGCTCTGCAGGCCGTGCACATAGACGAGTTCGGCCGGGCCGCTGCCCCAGCTGTGCACGGCCAGGGACACATCGCCCCGCTCCGTGTACCGCAGGGTCGGGCCGGTGACGGCCGACGGCTCAGGCACGAGCGGCCTCCGGTTCCAGGCGCGGGAAGTCGCCCGACTCCCAGCGGGTGATCAGTGAGTCCGCGACCAGCTGGGCGAACTCCCGGCGGCCGGGCACCATCTGGCCGGTGCTGACGAAGAGTTCACGGGCCTGTTCCCACTGGCGGCGCCAGGCGTCCGCGTCGGTGGTCGCCAGCTCGGGGGCGGAGGCGCTGCGGGCCACCACCGCCGGGAACCAGGGCCGGTCGGAGGGCTCGTGGCTGGCGAAGAAGCGGAAGTCGAAGCTCCAGCGCAGTCGGGAGGACCGGTTGATGGTCGAACCGTGCGGGGTGCGCTTGTGCAGCAGGACGATGTCCCCCTGGTGCACCGGCAGCGGCACCGCCTCGGCCTCCAGGCCCTGCACCGTCTCCGGGTCCATCGGCCAGGGAAGCAGCTGCTCCTCG
Source organism: Streptomyces sp. NPDC086549 (assembly GCF_044746205.1). NCBI lineage: Bacteria > Bacillati > Actinomycetota > Actinomycetes > Kitasatosporales > Streptomycetaceae > Streptomyces > Streptomyces sp. NPDC086549. The sequence continues at coordinate 359,272 of NZ_JBIVBS010000003.1, forward strand.
TGGTGCCGGCCGGGGACGACGAGCAGGCAGCCGTGCTCCTCGGTCACGTCCATCAGGGGGATCCAGCAGGTCACCAGCGTCGTGTCGTCGGACTGCGGGATCTGCGTCATCGCGTCCTGGTGCCACATGGTGGGGGCGTGCATCGTCTCGCCGCGCCGCGCCCCGAAGCGGCTCGTGGTGTCGGGAGCCGGCAGCTTGAGCCGGACGTGCTGGTTGGGGCTGGCCGAGATCTCGTCGCCGACGAGCCGGCTCACCACGTCGAGCACCTTGGGGTTGCGCAGCAGGCCCAGGACGCCGGGACCGGTGTGCACCTTGCTGCCCGGCTGCAGCGAGGTGAACGGCATGTGCGGCAGGGTGATGTCCAGTTCGCTCAGCAGGACGGGGTCGAAGTCCGGCTGCGCCGCGAGCGCGATCAGCTGCTCGTCGAAGGGTTTTCCGGCCAGGTCCGCGCCGGGGCCCAGGAGTCCGTCGCGCCGCCACTGCGCCGCGCGCAGCTCGATCAGCCGGGCGTACTCCTCGCGGACGGCGGTGAAGTCCTCCGCGTCGAGGACGCCGCGTACCACGGCGTAGCCGTCGCGGTGGAAGTCCTCGGCCAGGGTGGGTGAAACAGTCATGCTCTTCTCCCGTGATGTGCGTATGGGTGTGCGAGATCGCTGGTACGCGGGGGCGGTGAGCCCCGTGGGGTGAGGTCCGTGCTGCAGCGTGAGCGATCAGCTCAAGGCGGCGTCGAGGGCCTCGAGTTCGCGCAGCAGCGTGTCGGCGGTGTGCAGCCAGCGGTGCTTGACCTGCGCCGCCGACGCGCCCACGACCACCTTGCGCTCGGCGAGCGCCCGGAAGGTGCCCGGGCGGACCACCCGGGCACGCAGCGGTGCCAGCCGCCCGGAGCGGCGCTTGTCCGCGTACTCGGTGTTGAGGCGGGCGAGTTCGGCGTCGACGTGGGCGCAGAAACGCTCGCTGTGCACCGGGGCCGTCGCGTCCTGGTGCTCCATGACCAAGGTGTAGCCCGGGGGCCGGCCCCATACCGGGACCACCGCGTAGCCGCCGCTGACCGAGGCGTGGCCGACGGCCGAGCGGATCGCCGCGTGGACGTCGGACTCGGTCAGCTTCTCTCCGGTGAAGGAGCTGACCGAGCCGCCCCGGCCCTCGAAGTCGAGGCGCGGCAGGCGTCCGACGCGGCCGACGACCCGGTAGATGTCACCGGTGTCGTACCGGTAGAGGCCGTTGGCCTGGCTCATCACCAGCCGGTAGGTGGCACCGAGCTCCAGTTCCTCGGCTCCGTACGTGGTGACGGATTCGGCCAGCGGGGAGCCCGGATCGGCGGGGTCGCACGGGACGAACTCGAAGAGCCCTTGATCCACCGCGAGGGGCCCCGCCGAGGGGTGCGAGTCCACGGGCAGGGTGACGATCCCCTCGGTGCCGGTGGTGCTGAACGGGATGAGCGGGACACCCGGGGCGATCTGGTCCAGCCAGCCGCGGTAGTACCGCGCGGAGGCCGAGTTCCAGCACACCAGCAGCGACAGCCCGGGCCACAGATCGGTCAGCGTGACCCGGCCGCCGAAGGAGTGGGCGGTCTCCAGCCGAGCCGCCGTGAGCGGATCGGGGCGCGTCCGCGCGTCGGGAGTCCCGTTGACGGTCCCGTCTCGTAAGTCCTTGAGGAGGTAGTGGAGTTCGTCGTTGAGGAGTTCCCCGAGGGCGGTGATCCGAGACGGGTTCACCGCCACCACGAGCCGCACGTCAGAGCCGGCCAGCAGGCGTAGCCGGGTGTACAGCGGCCGCTCGCCCAGGGCGGCGGTGAACCAGCGCTCGGAGTACCACGGGGGTGCCCAGTCCTGCGGTCCGACCGAGGAGGGGCGCTTGGTGATGCTGTAGACCGGCAGTGCCTCTTCCGGGTCCCACAGGCTGTCCAGCTCCGCGCGCTCCCAGGACAGATCGAAGACGCTGCCGGGCCAGTAGCGGCTCAGCCCCAGCCGCTGGAAGTACAGACCCCACTGGGCATAGAGCGCGGGCCCGCGGTAGCGGTCGCGCCAATGCCGGGTGGTGGGCACGTATTTGGGCCTGCCGGTGGTGCCGGAGGTGGTGTGCAGCGCGTACGGCCGGCTCACGGTCAGCACGCGGTCCTCGCCGGCCCTGATGCGTTCGACATAGCCGCGAAACGCCTCGTAGCCGCGGACGGGAACCGCCGCTGCCAGATCCGCCGGGGTGCGCACGGACCGCAGGCCGTGCTCTCGGCCGAACGCCGTGTCCCGGGCCTGGTCGAGCAGATCGTCGAAGACCTCCGCGGTCGCCTGCCGGGGATCACGGCACCGCGACCGCTGCCGGTGGTGGGCGGCCAGGGTCCGCTCGACGAACTCGTCGCGGCTCACCTGGCGTCGTCCTCTGCGTCGTTCACGCCGGGCAGCACCAGTTCGGGCCGCAGCCTCGCCACGAGTTCCGCGGCGTCGTCCTGCAGGTCGCCGGGGAACAGCAGTGCTTCCCCGTGCTCCGCCGCGGCGAGGGTGCCCAAGACGGTGCAGGTGCCGAGATAGGCGAGCCACGCCAGCTGGACGCCCATGGTCTCGCGGGCGACGCGGCCCAGCGGCTCGCCGAATCGTGCCCCGTACGCGGACTCCAGCGCTTGGCCCATCGCGGCGAGGGTGCGCCCGGCGGCGGCCCACTGCTCGGCGGGCGCGGCGGATCCGTCGAGCGGCTCACCGGCCGGCAGGGACGGTGCGGTGTCCGGGGCGAGTCGGCGCACCACGTCGACGCACTCCTCGTCCCAGTCGGCCGCGGTCACTGTGTTCCCGTTCACCGCGATCAGCCGGAGCGCCCGGTCGGACATCTCGGCCGTCAGATACCGTGCCCAGGCCGACGCCGAGCAGTACGACAGCACGATGCCCGGCCCCTCCACCCGGCCAACAGCCTCCCGACACCGCTTCAGGCACTCCTCGAACTCGTCCGGGTCCAGGCTTCTGGGCACCGGCAGCTCCACCACGTGGCACTCGGGGAACGACTCCCGGACGAACGATGCGAGCGCCGGTTCGCTGCGCGCCCCGGGGTAGTCGACGGTGAACACGGTGAGTTCGGGGCCGCGTTCCCCGGCCGCTTCGCGTACCCGCTCCACCAGCTGCGCGACGGAGGCGTCGGGGGAGACCGTCAGCTGCTCCACGCCGATGCGCACGGCGGCGAGCAGCCGCCCGGCGTCCTCCCGCCCGACCAGGGCGAGGCTGTAGTCCAGGTCGAGGGCGAGGGTGTCCGGCGTGTCGATGAGGTGGATGTTGCAGTGGCGCTTGATGCTGCCGGTGCCCAGCGAGTGCCCGGCCCAGCTGCCGTCGCGGATCGCGGGCGGGTCGATGGGGGCATCCGCCGCCTGGAAGAGAATATTGGCGTACGGGGCGAGGGTGCGGGCCCTGGTGTAGGCGTCGAGCTCGTCGAGCACGACCTCGATGGGCAGTTCGCTGCGCCCCAGGCTCTCCACCACGTCCCTGTGCACGTCCTGCAGGTAGGAGCGTATGTCGTCGGTGCGGCGGAAGTCACCGAGGAAGAAGATCTGGTTGGTGAAGAGGCCGACCGTGTCCCGCACGCGGGCGGAGTTGCGATTGGCGACCCCGCTCATCACCACCACGTCGTCCTCACCCGACAGCGCGTGGGCCGCGGCGAGCAGGGACGCGAGCAGCAGGCTGTACGTCGTGACGCCGTGCTCCCGGGCCGCGGCGCGGACGGCCTCGGCCTGGCCGGCCCCGTCCCAGCTCAGCCGGAGCGACCCGGCCCGCTGAGCGCCGGGCTGAGCCTCGCGCCGGGCGATGGTGAAGTCGGGGGAGACCCGCTCGAACTTCTTGCGCCAGTACGCGATGTCGTCTGCGTAACTCCCTTCACGGGCACGGGCGTCCAGCATGCCGGCATAGGCACTGAAGGGGGTGGCCGGGGGCAGCGCGGTGTCCGGCGTGGTGTACAGCTCCAGGAACTCGCCGGTCAGCAGATCCGTCGACCAGCCGTCGGCGGCGATGTGATGGATGACGAAGTACACCACGGCCGCCCCGTCCGGAAGCGGTACACAGCCGCCGCGGACCGGAGGTTCCCGGTCCAGCGCGAAGGGCCGTCCGACGGCGGTGCGGATCACCGCGGTCGCATCCTCGGCGGACGCCGTGGCGGTGTGCCGCTCGAAGACGACCCGGGTCGGCCAGTCCGCGACCTCCTGCAGCATCAGGCGGCCGTCCGCGTCCAGGACGTAGCGGTTGCGCAGCGACTCGTGCCGGGTCACCAGGGCGCGGAAGGCCGACTCGGCCCGGTCGGCGTCGAAGTCCCGCAGGCAGCGGATGGCGAGTTCCATGTTGAGGAACGCAGCCGAGCCCTCGCCCTGCGCGTGCCGCCAGTGCCGGCGCTGCGAGGCGGTCGCCGGCACGGCATCCCCGCCGTCCGTCCAGGTCTCCTGCCGGGCCGGCCGGGCCGGGGCCGACAGGGCCGAGGCGAGCACCTCGTCCAGCGAGGCGGGGCCCAGGAGCCGGGCCACCGGGATGACCACCCCCAGTTCCTCCTCGATACGCATCACCGCGGCGTATGCCTCCAAAGAGGTGCCGCCGTTGCCCGCCCAGGACCGCCGGGCGTCGGCGGCCTCGTCGCGCGGTTCCCTGCGGTCGAGCTGCTGGAGCAGTACGGCCTCCATGGCCGCCCGCAGTTCATCGGTGCTCATGGTGTTTCCCCCGAAGTCGTCGTAAGGGCCGCGGCAGGCCCGCTGAGGGTCTGCCGGACCAGCTGTTCGATGGCGCGCAGGTCGCTCTTGCCGTTGCGGAGCCGGGGCAGCGCGGTGACGCGCACGACGGTGCGTGGACGCGCGTAGTCCCGCAGGCCGGTCAGTTCCGGGAACGGCCGGTCGGCGTCGGTGTCCAGGGTCTCGACGACCGCGTGTACGGCGTCGTCGAGCACCAGGGCCCGTACGTCGGACACCCCGGGCAGGCGGCCCAGTTCGGCCTCCACGGCGGACAGGTCCACCCGCTTGCCGCGGACCTTGGTCTCGTGGCCGATCCGGCGCCGGTAGATCAGGCCCTGTTCGGTGTCCTCGACGATGTCCCCGGTGCGGTACCAGTCGCCGGGCATGGGCTTGCCCTCGCGCAGGACCCGCAGTCGGCCGTTCTCCTCGCGGTAGAAGCGGTCCGCGTTGTCCCGGGGGTCCAGATAGCCTCCGAACAACTGGGCTCCGCGCACGCACAGTTCGCGTTCGTCCGGCGCGTCGTCCGGTGCGACCAGACGGCTCTCCAGGTGCGGCAGCACCCGCCCGATGGGGACGTCGTCCCCCAGTGTCTGTCCAGTCGGCGGCAGCACGTACTCGGCGCAGGCGATGGTCACCTCGCTGGGGCCGTAGCTGTTGACCACGGTGGAGGCGGGCGCCGCCGCACGCCACAGCGACAGGCTGCGGGTGCTGAGGGCCTCTCCGCCGAAGACCGCCGTCCGCACGTCGGGCAGCGATCCCGGCGCCAGCTGCCGCAGCCGGTGCGCCATGACGACCTGCGACGGCACGGAGTTCCACACAGTGATGCCCCAGCGCTCGCAAAAGCGCTGCACGAGCATGTGCTCGCGGCCTTCCGGCACCACCACGGTGGCGCGGCCCAGGGCGGCCGTCATCAGCACCTCGTAGAACGGGTCGAACAGGGGCTGATAGTTCTGGCCGATGCGGTCACCCGGGCCCATCCAGGCGACGGCGCGGAGGTGTCCCGCATAGCTCTCCAGGTTCCGCTCGCCGATGGCGACGTCCTTCGGCGCGCTGGTCGAGCCGGACGTGGAGAGCACGTATGCCTCGGGTTCCGTCGAGCGGTGCAGGCCGCGCGGACCGCTGAGCGGGGTCACCGCCAAAGTCCCGGTGCCGGTGCCGATCGTCGCCCACACTCCGAGCCGGTCCAGCCGCCAGCGCTCGCCGGGCTGCCCGTCCGTGAGGTAGGGCACGATCGAGCAGTCCAACGCCGAGACCGCGAGGGCCACGGTGTGCAGGTCGCCGCCGAGGTCGTCGGCAACCCCGATGCGCAGTCCCGGGCCCGCGCCGGCCCGCGCCAGCCGGTCGGCGAGGTCGTCGACGCGCTCCATCAGGGCGGCGTACGTCAGGGCCCCGTGGCCCCCGTCGAGGGCGAGCTCCTCCCCGGCCTCGGCCGCGGCATCGCTGTACAGCGCGTACAGATGTCCCATGTCAGGCACCCACCTCGGCTGCCCCGGCGTTCAGCTTGGCGATCATGACTTCGGTCCAGTCCCCGTCACCCACGCCGTCCGCGGCGAACAGCTCCCGGACCCGGTCCAGGAAGACGGCGGTGCTGTGGCGCAGCGCGCGCGAATCGGCGCAGTCCAGGACGACGTTGCAGGCGATGCCGTCGCTGTCCGACCGCGGGGCACCCGCCCTTGCCACCTCGTCCACGGCCACCGCGCCCGCCGTGCGCAGATCGGCGGGCGAGACCCGGGACGCGACGGTGCCGTCCATACCGGCGAAGGGCACGAACACCCCGGCCACAGCACGTTCGCCCCCCACGTCGGGCAGCGGCTGCAGGGGAAGTCCCGCCGTGCACAGCAGAGCCTGCCGCACCAGGTCGAAACTGCTGCGACGGCGCAGCAGCCGGTTGAGATGGCCGCCGACCCGGCAGTTGATCTCGATGATCTCCGGTCCGTCGGCCCCCAGCTTGACCTCCGTGTGGGTCACCCCGTCGCCGATGCCGAGCGCCTCGTGCGCCCCCAGCACCAGCTCCGTCACCCGGCGCCGGGTCTCCTCGTCCAGCCCGTCCGGCAGGATGTCCCCGGTGGTGGCGACCTGGCCCGCGGCCCCGCCCCGGGTGTGGACGGGGAACTTGCCGAACACGGTGATCACATCGTGCCGTCCGGCCGTGCTCTGCACCTCCACCGAGACGTAGTCCGCCTGCCACGCACCGGCGTCCGGTGCCGCGTCCGGGATGAACTGCTCGGCGTAGCGGAACGACTGCCGCGGCCAGGACTCCTTGAGTTCCTGGAGCCGCTGAGCGGTGCGGACCACCGTGACGTCCTCGCCCCCGGCGCCGCGGCGCGGCTTGACGACGAACGGCAGGCCCAACTCCTCGAGGGCCGTGTCCAGATCGTCCGGGCCGGCCAGCGGGAGGGCACCGACGCGGGTCATCCCGGACCGGGCGAGCGTGGTGCGCTGCAGGTACTTGTCGGCGGGCCGCGCGTCACGGTGCCGTACGCCGAGACGGCTTCCGATCTCGGCGGCGAGCTCCAGTTCGGCGTCGCCGAAGGTGACGACCCCGGCGAGCGGTGGACCGGGCACCACGGGGTCCGTGGCGTCCACCTCCACCACCTCGCCGAAGAGCCGGGCGGCGAGGGTGGCCAGGCCCGGCCACTGTGCCGACACCTCACGGCTCAACAGCGGGACGACGACGACGTCCTGTCCCGCCGCGATCAGGATGTCGCGGACGCCGGCCGCGCCCCGTGGCGACAGCACGACTCCCACCCGGGGCTTCGCCCGCGTGGCCGGCGGGCTCGCCTCGGCCGGGGCCTTGCCGTCGCGCGGGACGATCCCTGTCGTGTCCGGGGAGTAGTCCCCTGGTTCGAAGAAGCGCTCCCGCGGCCTCATCCCTCGACCACCTTGGTTGTGGCCTCGACGAGGGCGGCCAGCGTTCCGTCCAGGAACAGCACGTCGACCGGGACCTCCGCCTTGAGGTCCTGCTCGATGCGCTGGATCAGATCGATGGCGAGCAGCGAATCGCCGCCGAGCTCGAAGAACCGGTCCTGGGGAGCGCTCTCGCTGACACCGAGGACGGCACGCCAGTGGGTCTCGACCACAGCGGCGACAGGGGAAACAGAGGATGCGGACACGGCGAGCTCCAGAGCGTGAGTGATGAGGGAACACAGAAGGTGAGACGAAGGGGGAGCGGTGGCGGTACAGGTGTGCCGACTACCGCGCGGAGGTGTCCGCGTGGTCCGAGGCGCGCGCGGTGTCCGAGTCCTCGGCCGGCCGGTCGGCGGCGGAGACGTTGCGGATCCGGCGTACCCCGGGTGCCAGCAGCACGGCCGCGCGCACGACCAGGTTGAGCAGCGCCACGACCAGAACGATCGTCACCGGGGAGGTGCTTGCGAGGACCAGCCCGGTGGCGGCCATGCCCAACGGATTGAGAGCCAGTGACCCCAGCCATTCGTACGAGCTGACCCGGGACAGGGCCTCGCCGGGGATCTCCCGCTGCAGAGTGCTCAGCCACAGCGCGTCCGACATGGTCACTCCGATGGAGCCGATCAGCGCGAGCAGCGCCACCCACTCCACGCGGGAGGTACCCGCCAACGCGAACAGGAACAGGGATTCGAGGCCCACCAGCAGGTTGCAGGCGAGCAACGGTCGTTGGGGGCGCCACCACATGAGCAGCAGTCCGCCCAGCACCGCCCCCACGCCCTGGGCGACGAGGACCACGGACCATCCGGTCGAGCCCATGCCCCCTTCACCAGCCGCGAGAACCGGCCCGACCAGGAACATCGAGGGCAGGATCAGCCCTTGGTAGAAGCCGAAGCCGGCCACGTTCGCCCAGACCCAGCTGCGGCTGGCGAACTCGCGCCAGCCGGCGACCAGCGACTGCCGCAGCGACTCCTCGGGCCGGCCCTGGGGCCGGGTGAGCGGAAGCCTGCCGAGCAGCGCGGCACCGGCGAGGAACAGGAAGGTGTCGATGAGGACGACATAGCCGGCGTCCCAGACGAGCAGCAGTCCGCCGGCCGCCGCGGGCCCGCCGATCGAGGCGACGCTCCTGCTCAGGGTCACCATGGCGGTGGCGTCCTGGATCCGCTCCGGCCGGACCAGATCGGGCACGACACCGGTGTTGGCGGGGGTGAAGAAGGCCCGCGCGGTGCCCCAGAGCGCCTGCAGCGCCATCATCGGCACCAGGCTGACATGGCCGAGGACGAGCAGCGTCGCGGTTCCGGCCTGGCAGCCCGCCATGACCAGGTTGGTGGAGACGAGGATCAGCTTGCGCGGAGCCCGGTCGCCGACGGCTCCGCCGACCAGGATGAACAGGAGCTGAGGGGTCGTCTGTGCGGCAAGCACCAGCCCGAGGAAGGAGGCCGACCGGCCGGCCCCGAGGACCGCGAAGGCCAGGGCGACCGGCGCCATGGTGGCCCCGAACATCGTGAGGGCCCGGGCGACGAGGTAAGGGGTGAAGCCCGGTATGTCGTACATGGTGATGCGACGTAACGTCTGCATGTCGGGGCCGTCCTCTGGGCGGTCTTAAAGAAGGAAGATGGGGGGAGAGGCCGCGGTGGAGACAGGGGGCGCGGGCAGCGGGGCCGCACGGAAGAGACGGGCGGGGCGAGGGACGGGCCCTCAGAGCGGCGAATCGGCCCTGTCCGGGGCGAGCGAGACCAGCCAGGTGCTGCTGATCACCGCTCCGCGCCGCTCCTTGACCGCGCTGGACGACAGGCCGAGGTCGATGCTGCGGCAGTCCAGTTCGAAGGCGTACTGGACCGGGCCGTGGATCATGGCCTGGAGGTAGGCGAACTCCCTGCCGGGCACATCGTCGGCGAGGCCGATCTCGTACCCCTCCAGGACCTCGCCCTGCACGGCGAAGAACGACACCGCGATCAGCCGTCCCTCCGCGTCACGGACCACGCTCGCGTGGCAGGCGTCCTCCCCGAAGGCCCGCAGCCACTCCTGGAGCCGGAACAGGCAGAGACGGGGATGGTCGGCCACTCCGTACTTCGCCTTGACGGCCCACACCAGAGGGGCCGCCTCGGCCAGCACGGACGCCGCCGGCACCCGGGCCGCGGAACAGCCGAGAGCCGCGAACCTGCGCCGGTCCCGGCGACACCGCTCCCGCTGCGAAGGCCGCAGCGACGCCACATGCTGTTCCACGTCGTCGCCGGTGAGCCGCAGGTCGGCCGTCTCGTCGAGCACCTGGGCCGAGGCCCGCGCGCCGATCCCCTCGACGAAGGAATCGGCCTCCTGTTCCCGTACGTGCAGAGCCACGGGGAACGCCCCGTCGGCGTGTGCCTCGGCGAACGTGTGCGCGGCGAGGGCGCGGCGCACCTGGTCGGTCTCCGTCCCGCTCAGGTCGCCGGCGGTCACCGCGCCGGCGGCCAGGTCACGGCAGCCTCCGACGAAGACCCAGCGCCGGGGGTCGTCAGGTACGGGCTGTCCCAGCGACTCCGCCAGCCGGCTCAGGTCGTAGGGCCCGCCGGAGAAGCGGGCCGTGGTCGGCCGGTGGGTGGTGAGCGTGCCCACGGTCCGACCGCCAAGCCGGGCCACGCTCCAGCGGGTGTCCCACCGGGCGTCGTCGGTCACGGAGCGCAGACGTCGGGGCGAGAGGCTCACCGCGCTGTACCGGCAGGGGGAGGCGAAGAGCTCCTCGGGAGGGTGTTTCACGGTCTCCACGGTGAGTGTCACGCTCGTACCTCCAGCCGCAGGTCCTGTACGGCTGCCTTGAGTTCGTCCACGAGGGCGGGCACGGCGTCGGTTCCCTCGGGCCGGGACTCGACCTGGAAGGTGTTCCGGGGGTTGCCGAGCGGGCGCCACTGCGCGCCACGCTCCTGGGAGGCCAGGGGCAGGGTGGGTCCTGCGGGTATCGGCCCCATGAGGTTGATCACTCCTGTTCACCGGCGAGGGCCCGGGTCACGGGCCCCTCAGGGTCTGCTGACGTGCGGTGGGCGTCCGGGGTCAGACGGCCGGGGCCGACACGGGCGGGTAGGCTTTCGGCGCGGCCTGCGCGCCGCGCTCGAAGAGGAGTTGACGGACGGGCTCGACCGGGGCCACGGATTCCGGGGCATCGGCGGCGACGTCGGACATGACTCTCCTCAGGGCAGCGTGCGGGCAAGCGCCCGTAGTATGGCTGAAGTTGATCTCGGACGGACTGATCGAAACGTTATGCCGCCTTGATCAATTCCGCCACCGCAAATCACGGTTCGTCTCAATGCGTGAGACAGGAAATCTCACTGAATGGTCACGATTCGGGCCGCCGGAGGCCGGTGATTGCCAACGGTCCTTCACCTGCGGGACGTTGGTGACCGAAGGTTTTCGGCCCAAAACCGGTAGCTTGGGCAGCCTGACGTGGGCTGGAGGCCTCGCCGGGTCCTGGATTCGCTTCCGGGAAGAGTCTGAGATGTCGTCATTCGCGTTGCCGGTCGGCACATCGCCCACGCAGCGGACCAGGACCGACCCCGAGCGCCCACCAGCCTGGCCGATGGGCCCGAACAGCGAGGTGACAGACCATATGTTCACCACCCGGCCCACCCTCCAGGGCACCTTCGGCATGGTGTCCTCCACCCACTGGCTGGCCTCGCAGTCGGCCATGGCCGTGCTGGAGGACGGCGGCAACGCCTATGACGCCGCCGTCGCGGGTGCGTTCGTGCTGCACGTCGTCGAGCCGCATCTCAACGGGCCCGCCGGCGAGGTGCCGATCCTGCTCGCCCCGGCGGGCGGCGAGGTGCGCGTCCTGTGCGGGCAGGGCGTGACACCGGCGGGGGCGACGGCCGCGCACTACAGGGGACTCGGTCTGGACCTCGTACCCGGTACGGGCCCGCTGGCCGCTGCCGTCCCGGGCGCGTTCGACGCCTGGCTGCTCCTGCTGCGCGACCACGGCACCAAGTCCCTGGCCGACGTCCTGAAGTACGCCGTCGGGTACGCCGAGCACGGGCACGCGCCCGTGGAGAACATCGGCGCGACCGTCGAGAGCGTACGGAGACTCTTCGAGACGGAGTGGACCTCTTCGGCGGAGGTGTACCTGCCGGGCGGGCAGGCGCCCCGGCCCGGCCGGCTGTTCCGGAACCCCGCCCTCGCCGCCACCTGGAAACGGCTGCTCGCCGAGACCGAGGGGGCGGGAGACCGGGAGGCGCGGATCGAGGCGGCCCGGGAGGTGTGGCGCTCCGGCTTCATCGCCGAGGCACTGGTACGACAGGCCGCGCGGCCCACCATGGACAACAGCGGCGAGCGGCACTCCGGCACGCTCACCGCCGCCGACCTCGCCGGCTGGTCCGCGACCTACGAGACGCCCGTGACGTACGACTGGAACGGCTGGACCCTGTGCAAGGCCGGCCCCTGGAGCCAGGGCCCCGCCCTCCTCCAGCAGCTAGCCCTGCTCCCGCCCGAACTGCCGCCGTACGGCTCCGCCGACTACGTCCACCTGCTGATCGAGGGCTGCAAACTCGCCATGGCCGACCGGGAGGCCTGGTACGGGGACGCGGCCGAGGTGCCGCTCGGCGAACTGCTGTCGGACGGGTACAACACCGGGCGGCGGGCCCTCGTCGGCGACAGGGCCTCGTACGACCTGCGACCCGGCAGCCCCGGCGGGCGGGAACCCCGGCTGAGCGCGCACGCGCGCGTGGCGGTGGGCTCGGCAGTGGACGAACCCGGCTTTGACCCGATGGGCACCGGAGAGCCGACCCTCGCGAGGCTGCCGGGTGAGCCCGAGACCGCGGCCGACGGCAACACCCGCGGCGACACCTGCCACCTCGATGTCGTCGACCGCTGGGGCAACATGATCGCGGCCACGCCCAGCGGCGGCTGGCTGCAGTCCAACCCGGTCGTGCCCGAACTCGGCTTCCCGCTCGGCACCCGGCTCCAGATGACCTGGCTGGAGCAGGGCCTGCCGAACTCCCTCACCCCCGGCCGCCGCCCCCGCACCACCCTCACCCCGTCGATGGCGCTGCGCGACGGGACCCCGGTCATGGCGTTCGGCACACCCGGCGGGGACCAGCAGGACCAGTGGCAGCTGCACTTCCTCCTGGCGGTCGCCCTGCGCGCTCCGGTCCGCGGCGGCCTCGACCTCCAGGGCGCGATCGACGCCCCGAACTGGCACAACGACAGCTTCACCAGCTCCTTCCACCCGCGCGGACGGCGCCCCGGCAGCGCGACCGTCGAGTCCCGCACGGATCCGGCGGTCGTCGAGGAGCTCCGCCGCCGCGGCCACGACGTCACGGTCGCCCACGGCTGGTCCGAGGGCCGGCTGTGCGCGGTGGCCCGCGACCCGGAGACGGGCATCCTGTCGGCGGCCGCCAACCCGCGGGGCATGCAGGGGTACGCCGTGGGCCGCTGAGCACCGCCGCCCGGCCACTGATCGCCGGCACCGGTTGTTCGTCCGGATTCCATCCCGTGTACACCGGGCGGGCGGGGATTGTCAGTGGCGCGTGCTCTCATGGAGGCATGATCGGAGACACGGAGACCTGGGGGTCTTCCCTGGACGAAGTCCCCGCGGGAGAGTTCCTCGCCCGCCGCTCGGCCGATGTGGAGGAAGCGGTCCGCAAGGCGGCGGCGACCGAGATCCTGCCCCGCTTCCGCCGGCTCGCCGAGCACGAGGTCGACCAGAAGAGCGGGCCGCACGACCTCGTGACGGACGCCGACCGCCTGGCGGAGGAGTACCTCACCGGCGCGCTCGGCGCCCTGCTGCCCGGCTCCGTCGTGGTCGGCGAGGAGGCGGTGCACGCCGACCCCGCGACCTACGAGGCGATACGGGGCGACGCACCGGTCTGGATCGTCGACCCCGTCGACGGCACCCGTCAGTTCGTGCGCGGCGAAGAAGGCTTCTGCACCCTGGTCGCGCTCGCCCACCGGGGCGTGGTGCTCGCCTCCTGGACGTACGCCCCGGTCCGTGACCAGCTGGCCACGGCCGTACGGGGCCAGGGCGCCTTCCTCGACGGCGAGCGGCTCTTCGCGGGCACGCCCACACCCGGCCGCGACCTCGAAGTGGCCACCTCCCACCCGGACTACACGACCGACGAACAGAAGCGTGAGCTGCTCGGCCTGTGGACGACAGGCGTCGCGCCGCGCGCCTGCGGTTCGGCCGGGCTGGAGTATCTCGCCGTCGCCCGAGGCGAGTTGGACGCCACGGCGTTCTCCTGGGAGGCCGCCTGGGACCACGCGGCGGGCATCCTGCTCGTCGAGGAGGCCGGCGGCGTCCACCTCACCCGCGGCGGCGAGCCGTTCCGCATCACGGGCGGCAACACCCTCCCGTTCACGGCGGCCCGGGACGCGGCCACGGCCCACCGGGTGGCGGAACTGCTGCGCACCGCGGACTGATCCGCGGCCGCCGCCCGGACCGACCCCGCCCGCTCCCGGATTCCGCTTCCCGGGCCCGTCTTCGCGCGCCGTCGGACCGCCTCGCCGATTCCACCCGCGCCGCCTGGGCCGTCGGTCGCCCGGCATATCCTGATGCCGAATGGCCGTCGGCTGACGAAGGGGTCCGAAGGTGCCGTCGATGTTCGATGTGGTCGTGGTGGGAGCGGGGCCGAACGGACTGACGGCCGCCGTGGAGCTGGCCCGCCGCGGCTTCGCGGTCGCCCTCTTCGAAGCCCGTGACACGGTCGGCGGGGGAGCCCGCACCGAAGAGCTCACCCTGCCCGGCTTCCGCCACGACCCCTGCTCCGCCGCACACCCCCTCGGCATCAACTCGCCCGCGTTCCGCGCGATGCCTCTCGACCGGTACGGCCTGGAGTGGCTGCACGCCGAGCTGCCCATGGCGCATCCGTTCCCGGACGGCACGGCAGCCGTGCTGGCGCGCTCCGTGGCGGAGACGGCCGCCTCCTTCGGGCCGCGAGACGCGGGGGCGTACCGCAGGCTGGTGGCGCCGTTCCTCGCCAAGTGGGACACCCTGTCCCACGACTTCATGTCCCTGCCGCTCACCGCGCTGCCGCGTGACCCGGTCACCCTCGCCCGGTTCGGTCTGGCCGGCCTGCCCCCCTCCACCTGGCTCATGCGCCGCTTCCGCGACGAGCGGGCCAGGACCCTCTTCGCCGGACTGGTGGCGCACGTCATGGCCCCGCTCAGCGGCGTCGCCACCAGCGCCATCGGCCTGGTCTTCGCGCTGTCCGCGCACGCCCGCGGCTGGCCCGTGGCCCGCGGCGGCTCCCAGTCGATCTCCGACGCCCTCGCCGCCTACCTCGTGGACCTGGGCGGCAGCGTGCACACCGACTACGAGGTCAAGCGCCTGGACGACCTGCCGCCCGCGCGCGCGTACGTCTTCGACACCTCGCCCACCGCGCTGGCCCGCATCGCCGGATTCGGCAGCTACTACGAGGGCTACCGCTACGGCCCCGGCGTCTTCAAGGTGGACTACGCCCTCGACGGCCCGGTGCCCTGGACCGCCCCGCAGGCGCGCGCCGCAGGCACCGTGCAGATCGGCGCCGACAGCACGGAGATCGGCGCGGCACTGCGCGCCGCGTCCCGCGAGGACCGCGCGCCCGAGCGACCGTTCATGATCACGGTGCAGCCCAGTGTCGTCGACCCCACCCGGGCGCCCGAGGGCAAACACGTCTTCTGGGCGTACGGCCATGTGCCCAGCGGCTGGACCGGCGACCTCACGGACGCCATGGAGCGCCAGCTGGAGCGCTTCGCGCCCGGCTTCCGTGACCTCGTCCTGGCCCGCGCGACCGCCGGTCCGCCCGAACTGGCCGCGCGCAATGCCAACTACGTCGGTGGGGACATCGGCTCCGGCGCGGTCTCCGGCCTCCAGGTCCTCATGCGCCCCAAGCTGTCCCTGTTCCCCTACAACACCCCGCACCCGGCGGTCTTCATCTGCTCGTCGGCCACCCCGCCGGGCCCCGGCGTGCACGGCATGTCGGGACACAACGCGGCGAAGGCGGTCTGGCGGCGACTGCGGCAGCAGCCGTGACGCGGCCGCCGTCGCCCGGTCATGTGCGGCATTCCCGGCGGCCCCGGCTGGTATAGAGGCAGCCATGACCACCATCACGCTCGTCCAGGGCGACATCACCCGGCAGACCGCCGACGCGATCGTCAACGCGGCCAACTCCTCGCTCCTCGGCGGCGGAGGCGTGGACGGCGCGATCCACCGGCGCGGGGGGCCCGCGATCCTCGCGGAGTGCCGGGCCCTGCGCGCCTCCCACTACGGCAAGGGCCTGCCCACGGGACAGGCCGTCGCGACGACGGCAGGGGACCTGGACGCCCGGTGGGTGATCCACACCGTGGGCCCGGTCTGGTCCTCCTCGGAGGACCGCTCGGAACTGCTCGCCTCCTGCTACCGGGAGTCGCTGAAGGCCGCCGACGAACTCGGCGCCCGCACGGTCGCGTTCCCCGCCATCTCCACCGGCATCTACGGCTGGCCGATGGACGACGGCGCCCGCATCGCGGTGGAGACGGTGCGCGCGAGTGACACGGCCGTCGAGGAGGTCAGGTTCGTCCTCTTCGACGAGCGGGCGTACGAGGCGTTCGCCGCGCGGCTCGGCTGACGGAACCACGGCTCGGGTCGCGGACGGCAGAGGGAGTCAGCGCGGTTCGAGGCGGAGGGTGGACTCGCGGGCGCGGTCGGTCAGGACGTGCTCGACGATGCTCGTGTACCGGCCGTACTTCTCCCGGTAGGCGGCGTCCACGGCCGCGTACTCGCCTGGATCGGCCGGGCGGAAGGTGACGTCCCGCCGCACGCCGCCGGCGTCGACGCGGCCTCGGTGGCGGGACTGGGTGCCCCGGTACCAGCGGCCTCCGGTGCCCTTGACCGAGGGGACGTAGACGTGGTCGCCGGCGCGAACAACGCACATGGTCACGGGGTCGCGCAGGGTGCCGTCGGCGCGTTCGGACTCCAGGTCCAGCTCTTCCGCCGCGCCGACCTCTGCCAGGTCCGCGTCGTTCCATTGCGTCATGATCTTTTCTCCAGGCTGGTCACGGGTCTCAGGGGGCGCTCCCCGAGGACGGTGCGGGGGGAAGGGGTTGGCGTCGGCGTGCGAGCAGCTGCCGGGCGTCCGCCGGACGGTCTGCCCCGGGGCAGACCGTCCGGAGGCGGGACCGAGTGCGGCGGCTCAAGCCTTCAGCTCGGCGAAGGTCGCCCCGTCGATCACGAACCGGTAGCGGACGTCGGAGGCGAGGATCCGCTCGTAGGCGGTGTTGATGTCCTGGGCGCCGATCAGCTCGATCTCGGCGGTCACGCCGTGCTCGGCGGCGAAATCGAGCATCTCCTGCGTCTCGGCGATGCCGCCGAACAGCGAGCCCGCGTAGGCGCGGCCGTTCTGCAACAGCGAGAAGACCTCCAGGGACATCGGCTCCGTGGTCACGCCGACGCTCACCATGGTGCCGTGCAGGCGCAGCATCCCGAGGTAGTCCTTGAGCGCCACCGGTGCGCTGACTGTGTTGAGGATGATGTCGAAGGTGTTGGCCAGGTCGGTGAAGGCGGACCCGTCGCCCGTGACGGCGTAGTGGTCGGCGCCGAGGGCCGTGGCCGCGTCGCGCTTGCGGTCGGACTGCGAGAGAACGGTGACCTCGGCGCCCATGGCCTTGGCCATCTTGACACCGAGGTGGCCAAGGCCGCCGAGGCCGACGACCGCGACCTTGGCGTCCGGTCCCGCGCCGTACCGCTTGAGCGGCGCATAGACGGTGATGCCGGCGCACAGCAGCGGGGCCGCGGCGGCCGGGTCGAGGCTGTCGGGAACGCGGACGACGAAGTCCTCGGGCGCGACGATCGCCTCCGAGTAGCCGCCCTGGGTGTGGGCGCCGGGCTCGACCGGGTCGGGGCTGCCGAAGACCAGGGTGTGCCCGTTGAGGCAGTACTGCTCCTGCCCGGCCCGGCAGTTCTCGCACTCGCGGCAGGAGTTGACCATGCATCCGATGCCGACCAGGTCGCCGACCCGGTGGCGGGTGACCTCGGAACCGGTCTCGGTGACCCGGCCGACGACCTCGTGGCCGGGGACGAGCGGGCTGGTCGGCAGCGGGCCGAACTCGCCGCCGACGAAGTTGATGTCGGAGTGGCAGATGCCGCAGTACAGGATGTCGAGCTTGACGTCGTGAGGGCCGACGTCGCGGCGCTCGATGGTGAGGGGGACGAGCGGCTGACGTATGTGGTGGGCGCCGAACGCCTTGACGGTGGTGGGCACAGTGAGTCCTTGTGAGGGGGGTGGTTGTTCTTGACGGTCGGGTCAGGCTTCGGGGATGGCGCGGCCGTAGGCGGCGAGGGTGACGTTCTCGGGTTCGGGGCCGCCGCGCCGGCCGGTCTCCAGCGCGTCGAGGGCGGTGAGCTCCTCGGCGGTCAGCTCGAAGTCGAAGACGTCGATGTTCTCGGCGATGCGTGCGCGCTTGGTGGACTTGGGGATGACCGAGCGGCCCTGCTGGACGCCCCAGCGCAGCAGCACCTGGGCGGGGCTCTTGCCGTGCGCCTCGGCGATGCGGGTGACGGCGGGATCCTGGAGGACGCTCCTGCGGTCCTCGCCGTAGCCCGGGTAGAAGGTGATCCCTCCGATGGGGGACCACGCCTGGTTGAGGATGCCGTGCCGGTCGTCGAAGTCGAGTACGGCGCGCTGCTGGAAGTAGGGGTGGATCTCCAGCTGGTTGACCGCGGGGACGACGGAGGTGGCGTCGAGCAGTGTGGTCAGGTGGTCGACCATGAAGTTGCTGACGCCGATGGCGCGGACCCCGCCGTCGGCCAGGAGCTTCTCCAGGGCGCGGTAGGCGGCGAGGGTCTTGTCGAAGCCGGACGGCAGGGCCTGGTGCAGGATCAGCAGGTCGATCCGGTGGACACCGAGCTTGGCGGCGCTCTTGTCGAAGCCGTGCAGGGTCTCGTCGTAGCCGTAGTCGCTGATCCAGATCTTGGTCTCGATGAAGATCTCGTCGCGGGGCACCTCGGAGTCGCGGATGGCCTGGCCCACCTCGCGTTCGTTGCCGTAGGCGGCGGCGGTGTCGATGTGCCGGTAGCCGAGGTCGAGCGCGGACCTGACGGCGGCCCTGGTCTCGTCGGGCGGGGTCTGGAAGACGCCGAGTCCGAGGGCGGGCATCTCGACGCCGTTGTTGAGGGTGAGGGTCTGCATCACAGGGACCTTTCGTCGCGGGTTGCCCGGGAGGGCACGATGAGGGTGAGGACGGTCACGACCGCCAGCGCGAGCAGGACGGCGGAGCCGGTCAGGGCTGCTCCCGAGCGGGCCGCTGTGGCGGCGGCCGTGTGGCCGGTGGAGACAGCGGCGGCGACGGCGGTCAGGATGCTCAGGCTCAGCGCGCTGCCGATCTGATGCACGGTGTTGACCAGGCCCGCGCCGGCCCCCGCGTCCGTGGGGGCGACGCCGTCGACGCCGCTGGAGGTCAGCGGGGCCAGCGCCAGGCCCTGGCCGGCGCCGATGAGCACCATCGGCAGCGCCACACCCGTCAGGTAGGGGGTGTGCAGGCCGAGACGGCTGAGCCATGCCATGCCCGCCGTGGTCAGGGCGACCCCGGTGAGGAGCACCACCGGCCTGCCGGCCTTCTCCAGCAGCCGCGGCACCAGGACGGCGAAGACGAAGTTGACCAGCGTCATGGGCAGGAAGGCGAGCCCGGCCTGCAACGGCGTCCAGTGGTAGACGCTCTGCACGAACTGCGCGGTGAAGAAGAAGAAACCCATCATCGCGCCCATGTAGAGCATCCGGGTGACGTACGCTCCGCTGCGCTCCCGACTGGCGAACAGCCGCAGCGGCACGATCGGCTGCGCGG
Source organism: Streptomyces sp. NPDC086549 (assembly GCF_044746205.1). Classification (NCBI taxonomy): domain Bacteria; kingdom Bacillati; phylum Actinomycetota; class Actinomycetes; order Kitasatosporales; family Streptomycetaceae; genus Streptomyces; species Streptomyces sp. NPDC086549. Next base: position 378,614 of record NZ_JBIVBS010000003.1, read on the forward strand.
CCCGCCGCTCCACCCCGACGAACGAACCCAGCATCACCACGCCGGCCACCAGCGGCACCAGGGTCAGCGGGGCCGTCCAGCCGAAGTCGGCGGCGTCCACGATGCCGAGGACCAGTGCGGTCGAACCAAGTGTCGCCAGTACTGCCCCGGCGACGTCGAAGCGGCCTCGCCGGCGCTCGGTCTCGGGCAGGAACCGCAGGGCCGGCACCATCAGCACGAGGCCGACCGGGACGTTGAGGAAGAAGCCGGCCCGCCACGACACCAGGTCGGCGACCAGCCCTCCGACGACCAGGCCGAGAGCGGCGCCGAGACCGGCGACGGCGCTGTAGGCGGCCATCGCCCGGTTACGGGCCCTGCCCTCGGCGAAGCTGCGCGTGAGCAGGGACAGGGCGGAGGGGGCCAGGACAGCGGCGCCGACGCCCTGGAGCGCGCGTGCGCCGATCAGCCACCACTGGGTCTGCGCGGCGCCCACCAGGAGCGAGGTCAGCGAGAAGACGACCAGGGAGAACAGGAACACCCTGCGGTGTCCGAACAGGTCACCGGCCCGGGCTCCCAACAGCAGCAGTCCGCCGAAGACCAGGACGTAGGCGTTGGTGATCCAGGACAGGCCGGTCTCGGAGAACCCCATGTCGGAGCGGATCCGCGGCAGCCCGGTGAAGACGATCGAGTTGTCGAGGATGACCATGAAGTAGCTGACGCAGATGATCGCGAGGATCAGCGTCGCGTGGACCGGAGCCCCGTTCGGTCGCTCCGCCGCGAGTACCGGTGCGCGCTGTGCGGCGGCGGTCATCGCGGCACCAGCCCCGTCGCCGGCTTCCCGGCATCGGTTCCGGTGATCGCCCGGACGGCGGACGAGGTGCCGCCGAGGTGCGCAGGGGCGTCCACCGGGATGGTCACACGTTGCCCCTTCACGGCCGTACCAGCACCTTGAGGGCTTCGCGCGCGTCCATGGCCCGGTAGCCCTCGGCGACCTCGCCGAGACCGACAGTGCGGTCGAAGACCCGGCCCGGCTCGATACGGCCTTCCAGGATGTCGGGGAGAAGCTCGTCGATGTAGGCGCGAGCCGGGGCGGGGCCTCCGGTCAGGGTGATGTTGTGGCCGAAGAGGCTGCCGAAGCCGACCGGGGCCTCTTCGTACTGGGGCACGCCCACGCGGCTGATGGTGCCGCCGGGACCGACCACTCCGTAGGCCTGCTCGTAGGCGGGCCGGTGCCCGACGGCTTCGAGGACGATCGGGCTGCCGCCGCCGGTGAGCTCACGCACCTTCTCGATGCCTTCGCCGCCGCGCTCGGCGACCACGTCGGTCGCACCGAACGCCCGGCCGAGGTCGGTGCGGGCCCGGTGCCGGCCCATGAGGACGATCTGCTCGGCGCCGAGCCGCCTGGCGGCGAGCACGGCGAGCAGACCGACGGCGCCGTCCCCGATCACCGTGACGGTGCTGCCGCGCCGCACTCCGCCGCGGACGGCGGCGTGATGACCGGTGCCCAGCACGTCGGACAGGGTGAGCAGGGACGGGATGAGCGCGTCGTCGGCGCCGACCGGGAGCTTGACGAGGGTGCCGTCGGCCAGCGGCACGCGGGCCGCCTCGCCCTGACCGCCGTCGACGCCGTCCCTGGCCCAGAATCCGCCGTGCTCGCAGGAGGTCTGCAGCCCGGCCCGGCAGTGTGCGCAGGTGCCGTCCGAGTAGGCGAACGGAGCGACGACGAGGTCCCCCTTGCGCACCGTCCTGACTTCGCTGCCGGTCTCCTCGACCACGCCGATGAACTCGTGGCCCATGCGGACGGGGCCGTCGGAGCCGGACATGGAGCGGTAGGGGTGCAGGTCGCTGCCGCACACGCAGGCCGTGGTGATGCGCACCAGCGCGTCAGTGGCTTCCTTGAGGGACGGATCGGCGACATGCCCGACGCGGACGTCGCCGGCTTTGTACATGAGTGCTGCACGCACGGTGTTCCTTCGGGGCGGTTTCGTGTTCGGGCCCATTTCGGACTCGCGGTCCTCGGCCTTCTCCAGACAACCGCGCACCGGCGCACCGGTGGGAGTCACTGCTCTTCCAGGTAATGGCAGTACCTCGCAGGCGCTCGCCGACGGACCTACCGTGAAGTGGCCCGCACAGATCCACGCCGCCCGATCAACAGGAGGCCCCCGTGCCCTCGGCCCCCACCGAAGCCCTCACCCACCCCGCGTCCGACGCCGGCCGGTCCAAGGTCATGCCCGCCGACGGCGTCGCGGAACGAGCCCCCGGGATCTGACCATGGCCGACGGCGACAAGAAGAACCTGGCCGCCGAGGTGCGCGAGTTCCTGAGCACCCGGCGGGCGCGCATCACCCCGGACGAGGCCGGGCTGCCGGTCTACGGTGGGAACCGCCGCGTGGCGGGCCTTCGCCGCGAAGAGGTCGCCCTGCTGGCGGGCATGAGCGTGGACTACTACGTCCGGCTGGAGCGCGGGAACCTCAGTGGCGCCTCCGACTCGGTGCTCGAAGCCCTCGCACACGCACTGCGGCTCGACGAGGCCGAGCGCACCCACCTCTACGACCTGGCCCGCGCGGCGACCCCGTCGGGCCGGCGGCCCACAGTGACCGCGTCCCGCGTGCGGCCCACGATCCTGCGGCTGCTCGACTCCATGACCGACGTGCCGGCGTACGTACGCAACGCGCGCTTCGACATCCTGGCCGCCAACGCGCTGGGGCGGGCGCTGTACGCACCGGTCTTCGACTCGCCGCTGTTCGCCCAGCGCGGGCCGGTCAACAGCGCTCGTTTCATGTTCCTGGACCCCGCGAGCAGGGATTTCTGGGCCGACTGGGACAAGGGCGCCGACGACGCGGTGGCCTTCCTGCGCACCGAGACGGGCCGGGCGCCCCACGACAAGGCGCTGACCGACCTGATCGGAGAACTGACCACCAGGAGCGGTGACTTCGCCCGCCGGTGGGCACGCCACGACGTGAAGTTCCACCGCTCCGGCGTGAAGAACCTCCACCATCCGCTGGTCGGCGAACTCGCCCTGCCCTACGAGGCGATGGACCTGCCCTCCGACCCGGGCCTGCGCCTCAACTTCTACACCCCCGAACCGGACTCGCGAGAGCGTGAGGCACTCGGCCTCCTCGCCAGCTGGGCGAGCACCGGCACGGTCGCCCCCTCCGGGAACGACTGACCACGGAGACGAGGAACCCCGCCCGCCCCACAGGTCGACGGGGCCTTCCGGGACCGGGGGCCGGGAAGGGGGGCGGGTCGTCGCGATCGCGTCAACTCCCGGTGCCGGTCGACGCACGGAACACTTTCGCAAGGCCGCCGCAGACCAAGCCGGAGATCGCGGTCGGTGCGGGCTGTCGAAATCTTCTGTTTCGTTTCCGAAGTTCTGGACGCGCGTAAGGCGTCCGTTCCGCACCGCCCGGGTGGCGACAGCCGCCCCCTCGCCCTCGCCCGCCAGGCCCGTGTGATCAAGGGGGACGCCGTGGCGGGCCGGCCAAGGGCCGGGTCACCCTGCTTCGTGACGCCGACGGCGTGCGTGACATCATCGGCCCGGCCCAGGACCCCGGACTCGTGCTCACCCCGTACCCGCGCGACGACCGGGACGGCACGAGAACGAAGGAGCACGATGAACCCGGGTCCCATGGCCCCGACGGCGTCCGCCACCGCACTGCTGGAGGACTTCTCCCTGGAGATGACGGGCAAGGACGTCCCGAAACTGGAGGAGGCGCACGCCGACATCCCCCCGGGCACCCGGGTCAACGTCACCTTCCTCGGCAACGAGGACCTGCGGATGCGCCTGGCCGCCGCCCGCGCGGTCCGGCGCCTCGGCTTCGTCCCCGTCCCGCACATCTCCGCCCGCCGTCTCCCCTCGCGGTCGGATCTCGAAGAGTTCCTGGCCGGCCTGGCGGCCGACGGCACCGTCGAGAACGTGTTCGTCGTCGGCGGCGACCCCGCCCGCCCCGAGGGTCCGTACGAGGACGCCCTGGCCGTCATCCGCACCGGGCTCCTCCAGCGCTACGGCGTCCGTCACGTCGGCATCAGCGGCTACCCGGAGGGCCACCCCGCCATCACCGAGCACTCGCTGTGGTCCGCGCTGACCGACAAGAGCGCGCACCTCGGGGCCCAGCGGCTCGCGGGCGACGTCATCACCCAGTTCGGCTTCGACGCGGACGCGGTGCTCACCTGGGTGGAGCGGGCGCGTGAGCGCGGCGTCGACCTGCCGATCCGCATCGGCGTCCCCGGACCGGCCGGTGTACGGCGGCTGATGGGCTACGCCGCCCGCTTCGGCGTCGGCACCAGCGCCTCGATCGCCCGCAAGTACGGGTTCTCGCTGACCAACCTCGTGGGCACGGCGGGACCCGACCGCTTCCTGCGCGCGCTGGCCCGGGAGTACGACGCCCGGCGCCACGGCGATCTGAAGGTGCACTTCTACACGTTCGGCGGGCTGCGGGCGACCTCGGAGTGGATCGCCCGGTTCAGGGCGGAAGGCTGACGCGACCGCCGTTTTGGAAGTGCGCCGGATGCGCGCTGGGTGAGGACCGGTGGCGGTATTCGATCGGTGCCCGGCGGGCGCGGCCGATCCTTCCGGCGGCATATGCGCCAAGGGTGCCCTGCTCCCAGCCTTGCGCGGGTCATGTCATGCCCCTTATAACCGACCGTGCAGGCATCGGTGGGGATGGCCGGAAATGGCGGTTGCCGCCGGCCAGGGGGGATCCTCAGCTCCGCCGGGATCGGCACCAGCGCACGCAGACCCACGGAGACCAGAAGACATGACCGACAACGCCTTCCGCGACGCCATGACCCGCCTCGCCGTCGACCCGGCCTTCAGAGCCGAACTCGACGGTGACACCGACGAGGTGGCCCGAAGACTGGGCCTGACGCCCGCGCAGGTCACCGAGCTCCGCTCCCTGCGCGTCGAGTCCGGCACCGAAGGGGGACCGGCCGCACTCGACCCGCGGCTGTCCAAGTCGTCCCTGTTCTTCGGGAGCGCGGCACATGCGCTGGCCCACCATGACGTTGCGGACGTTCCGGTCGACCATGTGTCCGGCGACCACGTCGGCGTCGACCACATGTCAGCCGACCACATGTCAGCCGACCACACATCCGTCGACCACAGCTCTGTCGACCACGCGGCGAACCCGGCGCTTCCCACCGAAGGCCAGGGCACCGCCGGGGCCTTCGACGTGTCCGCCACCGGCGCCCAGAGCCTGCTCGGTGGGTTCGGGAACGCGGACGGGGCGGACCTGGGCGGGCTCGGGGGGCATGTCGGCGGTGGCGCCGAGGGCGGCTTCGGGGAGTTCGGCGACTTCGGCGGAGGCGGCTCCGGGGGCCCGGGCGGCTTCGGGGGCGGTGCCGAGGGCGGGTTCGGCGGGTTCGGCGACGGCGGTGTCGGTTCCGGCGGCTTCGGGGACGGCGGTTTCGGGTCCGGAGGCGACCTCGGCGGGTCCGGCGGGTTCGGGGACCTCGGCGGTCACGGCGGCGGCTTCGGCGGTGAGGGCGGCGGCGACGCCGGTCACTTCGGCCACGGCGGCATCTTCGACCGCGACGAGGGCGACGGCCACGGTGGTGGTGAAGGCGGCGGCGGTGGCGGCGGTGAGGGCGGTGGCAGTGGCGAGAACGGCGACCGTCCCTCCGGTGGCGGCCACGGTGGTGGCGAAGGCGGTGGCGGTGGCGAAGGCGGCGGTGGCGGCGGTGAAGGCGGTGGCAGCGGCGAGAACGGCGACCGTCCGTCCGGTGGCGGCCACGGTGGTGGCGAAGGCGGTGGCGGTGGCGAAGGCGGCGGTGGCGGTGAAGGCGGCGGTGGCGGCGGTGAGGGCGGTGGCAGTGGCGAGAACGGCGACCGTCCCTCCGGTGGCGGCCACGGTGGTGGCGATGGCGGTGGTGGCGAAGGCGGCGGTGGCGGCGGTGAAGGCGGTGGCAGCGGCGAGAACGGTGACCGTCCGTCCGGTGGCGGCCATGGTGGTGGTGATGGCGGTGGTGGCGGCGGTGGTGGCGAAGGCGGCGGTGGCGGCGGTGAGGGCGGTGGCAGCGGCGAGAACGGTGACCGTCCGTCCGGTGGCGGCCACGGTGGTGGCGAAGGCGGCGGTGGCGGCGGTGAAGGCGGTGGCAGCGGCGAGAACGGCGACCGTCCCTCCGGCGGCGGCGAACCGGGCGGCGGCGAGGACGGCGGGCGCGGCCGTGAGACCATCGGCGGCGGCTCCGAGACCGTGCGCGGCGGTGTGAACTTCCCCGGTGCCTCCCGCATCGGCGACATCGCCACGCATCTGTCGCCCGCCGCGCCCGGCCCCGAAACGGACGGCGGCTTCTCCGACGGAACGTTCCTCAGCGGCAACGGCGCGGGCTGAGCCGACGCATGCTCTGCCACGCCTGCCGCGTCCACGTGCGGCGCGACTTCCCGTACTGCCTGCACTGCGGCACCCTCCGCCGCGGCGCGGCACCGACGTCGTACGCCGCGCCGCAGCTGCGCGGCCTCGACGACCCCGCCCTGCTCGTCCCGCTCACCGGCCCGGTCACGACGCTGGGCCGGGGCGCGGACAACGACGTCGTCCTGCCCGACGGCAGCGTGTCGCGCAGCCACGCCCGGATCGTGCGCACGGAGTCGGGGTTCCGGATCGAGGACCTGGACTCCTTCAACGGCACGGCCGTGGCCGGCGTCGACCTGCACGGCGGCGCGGCCCAACTCGCCGACGGCACCGAGCTGTCCGTCGGCGACGTACGCCTGGTGTTCGAGCAGCCCCGCGCGGCGCACATCGGCCAGCGCACCCAGGTCGTCGGCACGCAGCTCACCCAACTCCCCACCGCCGTACAGGAGTCGGCGCCCGAGGCGAACGGCCCGCTCACCGCACGGCCCCGCCGCCGCTCCGGCTGGGCGCTCAAGCAGATGCCCCCCGACCGAGGCGAACCCCGCTGGGTGCTGAACAACACCCGTACCGGTGCGTACCTGGAGCTGGACGAGCGCGAGGTCTTCCTCTGGAACGCCGTCGACGGCGAGAACACCGTACGGGACCTGCTGTTCGCCTACGCCGACCGCTTCGGTGAACTCGCCCTCCCGCGCATCGAGGCGGCGCTCGCCGCGTTCGCGAACGCGGGCCTGCTGCGCGGCCTGCCCGGCCGCCCCGAGGAGACGGAGCGCAGGGGCTGGCGCCGGGCAGGGCGGGCCCTCTACCGGGCGTTGCTGAAGCTGGAGATCTCGGTCCCCGGCCTGGACCGCACCGTCACCCGCCTCTACCAGTCCTTCGGCTGGCGGTTCTTCACCCGGACCGGGGTGACCCTGGTCTGGCTCTCGGTGATCGGCGGCCTCGTCGCGTTCTTCACCGCGCAGGGCCGTCAGCACCTGCTGGACTTCGGTGGCGCGGGAGTCTGGGGCCCGGTGCTCCTCGCCGCCGGATACGTGTCCGCCCTCGTCGTCCACGAGATGACGCACGCACTGGCCGTGAAGTCGTACGGCCGCAAGGTCAGGCGCGGCGGGTTCCTGCTCATGATGGGCATGCCGTTCGCGTTCGTGGACACCAGCGACATGTGGTTCGGCACCCGCCGGTCACGGGTCGTCGTCGCGCTGTCCGGGCCGCTGTCGACGGCGGCCCTGGCCGGCTGGTGCGCGGCCGGCGCGGCCTTCCTGCCCGCCGGACCGGCCTCGGCCGTCCTCTTCCAACTCGCCTTCGGGCTCTACCTCAACACGCTCTACAACTTCAACCCCCTGATGCCGCTGGACGGTTACCAGGCCCTGACCGACGCGCTGCGCGTGCCGCGCCTGCGCGAGGAGGCGAGCGCGTACTTCCGCAAGGGACTCTGGCGGGACCTGCGCGCGGGCAGCCGCCCGGGCCCGCGGCAGGCGGGCATGGCCGCGTACGGCCTCGCCGTCGTCGTCGGGACGTACGGCTTCCTGGCCCTCGCCCTGCTGGCCTGGCGATCCCGGATCGGGGACCTGCTGGACGGGTGGCTGAGCCCGCCGTGGACCACGGTGACCGAGGCCCTCGTGGTCGCCCTGGTGGCGTTCCCCGTGTGGTCCGCGCCCGTGCGGTGGCTGATGCGCCGGATGCGACGCCGACATGACGCGAACGGCACGGCGCCCGTCCCGGCGGTGGGCGCGGCCGTGGAGGGGACGGCATGACACGCGATCCGAGCCACACCGAGGGCGACGACTGGGCCGTCCCCGGCTACCAGCCCGTACGTACCCTCGGCGAGGGCGCCGGCGGGCGGGTCGTACTGGCCCGGCACACCGCGACCGACGTGCCCGTCGCCATCAAGTACCTGAGCCGGAGCCTGCGCGGCGACCGGGAGTTCCTCGCCCGCTTCCGCGCCGAGGCCCGGCTGCTGGGCGAACTGCGCCACCCGTGCGTGGTGCGGCTGTACGAGTACGTCGAGGCGCGCGCCGGCGCCGCCATCGTCATGGAGGCCGTGGACGGCGTCAGCCTGCGCCAACTGCTGCGCCGGCACGGGGCGACCGGCCCCGAGGTCGCCCTGGTCCTGCTCAAGGGCTCGCTGCTGGGTCTCGGCGCGGCCCACGCCGCGGGGGTGGTCCACCGCGACTACAAGCCGGAGAACGTGCTGGTCCGCGCCGACGGCACGAGCGCGCTCGCCGACTTCGGCATCGCCGTACGCACCGGACGCGAGACCGAGACCGCCGGTACGCCCGCCTACATGGCGCCCGAGCAGTGGCAGGGCGAACCGGCCGGGCCGGCGGGCGACGTGTACGCGGCTGCGGCCGTGTTCCACGAGTGCCTGACCGGAAGACGCCCGTTCACCGGCGACGACCTGACCGCCCTGCGCCTGCAGCACCTCCGGGCCCCCGTCCCCCTGGACGACGTACCCGCGCCGGTACGCGGACTGCTGCGCCGGGGACTGGCCAAGGACCCGGCGGAGAGGCCGGGCATCGAGGACTTCCTCGCCGAACTGGAACGGTCCGCCACCGAGGGGTACGGCGCCGGCTGGGAGGAGCGCGGCCGCCGCAGACTCGCCGAACTCACCACTCTGCTCGCCCTGTTGTTCCCGTTCACCGCGACAGTGACCCTCGACGCGCCGGCCCGGGCCCTGACCCTGCTCGGCCGGGTGAAGCGCAGCGGGTGGAAGGCCGCCGCCGGAGCGGCCGCGCTCGCGGTCGTCGCGGGCGGGGCGACAGCCGTGGCGGCCCGTCCGCACGACACGGCGACGACGGTGGCCAGTTCGACGCCCTCCGTCCTCGACTCGCCGACGTCGTCGTTCACTTCAACCTCCACGGCCCCGACCACCGTTCCACCCACGACCGACACCACACCCTCCGGCACCCCCTCGGCGAGCCCGTCGGACTCGCCCACGCCCTCCGTGACCGCCGCCCCGCCGACCACCGCCGAGTCGCCCGCGCCGACGACCGCGAACCCGGCCACCCCCGCGTCCACGCCCGGCACCGTCACGATCACCATCGGCTCCTGGCGGCGGGGTCAGACCCCGGGCACACTGATCGCCGACGTCACCCTCGACACCACCGGAACCGGGCCCCTGACCGTCACGGCGGACTACTACGTCGACACGCCCGCCGATCCCTACGGCAACCAGACCCAGGAACTGTCCGGCAGCACGCACTACCCCGTGACGTTCGTCGCCGACTTCTCCAACCACCCGTGCCGGGGCACCTGGATGGTCACGCTCACCAGCACCCCGGCGGCGGCGAACGGACCGCAGACGGCTTCCCTGGACGCACCGCCGTGCTGAGCGCCGTACCGAGCGCCGTACCGAGCCCGAACGAGAACGGAACGACATGACGACAGCCACGACGGTCGCCGGGCGCCCCCTGTCGGGCTGGTCGCGGGACGCGCGGCACGGAACCTGGCACGCACTGCTCCCGGCCCGGTCCGGCGAGCCGGCGCTCGGCGCGCTGCGCATCGACCGCGCCCTGCTCGCACCGGAGGGCACGCGTGAGCGGCTGGCCGCCGCGGTGCTCGCCGTGGCGAAGCTCCGGCTGCCCGGGGTGCTCGGCACGGTCGACCTCGTCGCGGAGGCCGGGGAGGTGTGGCTGATCACCGCCCGGCCACCGGCTCCCACGCTCGCGGACCTCCTGGCCTGCGGAAGTACGGGCCTCGACGCGGGCAGCGCGGCCAGCGTCCTGAACGAGACCGCGCAGACCCTGCTCGCCCTGCACGCGGCCGGCCTCGCCCACGGGACGCTGGGCACGGACACCGTCGTCCTGGCCCCGGACGGCGTCGCCCTGCTCGCCGAGGCCGCCCTGGGCACGGTGCTGGGCGACACACCGGACCCCGCGCGCCGCCGGAGCGACATCACGGCCTGGGCCGGCCTGTCCCGCACCCTCGGCGAGGCCTGGGCGGCCGCCGGCACCCCCGCCGCCGCCCTGTTCGCGCACTGCGGCGCCACCGCCGGCCCCGAGGGCCTCGCGGCGGCCCGAGCGGCTCTGGTCGCCGGGCGCGCAGCGCTCCCGGCGGGCTTTCTGCAGCGCACGGAGCTCCGCGCCGCGGTGACCGAGACGACCCCGGAGTTCACCACGGCACCGACGACGGCCGAGCCGGCCGAGCCGGCCGAGCCGGCCGAGCCGGCCGAGCCGGCCGAGCCGGCCGAGCCGGCCGAGCCGGACGAGCCGGCCGAGCCGGACGTGACGGGGGCGGACGGCCAGGACGTACGCCCCCTGGTCCCGGAAGGGGACCGCCACACCGTGCCGGACGGTGACAGGGTGCCGGACGGTGACACCGTGCCGAACGGAGGCACCGTGCCGGACGAGCAGCTCACCCTGCCCAGCCGCGCCCGCTCCGCCCCGCACCGGGCCCACCCCACCACCACTCCGGACGACCAGGCCACCGTCCTCGGCAAGCGCAACCGCAACCGCACCCCTGCCGGGCCCCCGACGACGGCCGCACCCGCCGAGGGCCGGGACGACGACGAGATCCTCCTGCGCTTCGGCCCCGGCGTCCCCGCCGAGGCACAGACCCAGGACGCCCTCCGCGCCCAATGGCGCACCGCACCCGTACCACCCGGCAACCACCCCCACCGCCGCGGACGGCGGGCCTGGATCGCCACGACCGCCTTCCTGGCCGCCGCGGCCGTTCTGCTCTGGCTGCTGCTGCGTCCGGCACCCGCCCCGACGGTCACCGCCGTCGAAGTCCGGGCGCCGGCAGGGCGGTTGCACTGCGGTCAGACCGCAGACCTGGTCGGCGTGGTGACCACCGACGGGCGCGGCGGCCCGGTGACGTACCACTGGCAGCGCAGCGACGGCCAGGACTCCGGCGAGCTGGTCCACACGGCCCGGAGCGGTGACCGCCGGATCACCGTGCACCTCCGCTGGACAGTGCGCGGCCCGGGCAGCTTCCGGGGTACCGCACGCCTGCGGGTCGCGCACCAGCGAAAGCCGGTCGAGGCGGAAGCGACCTTCAGCTACGCCTGCTCCTGACCGGACTCGGACCCGGACGCGTCTCGTCGACTTCCTGGTCGGGTGAGGTAGGTGTCGGATTCCTGCCAGCGGCCGGGGCCGTCCGTGGTCGATGCTGGACCCATGCAGACAGGGATGCACCTCGAACGGGAGCGGTGTGTGCGTGCCGTGCAGTCCAAGGACGCGCGGTTCGACGGATGGTTCTTCACGGCTGTCCTGACGACCCGCATCTACTGCCGGCCCAGCTGCCCGGCCGTACCGCCCAAGCCGCAGAACATGACGTTCTACCCGAGCGCGGCGGCCTGCCAGCAAGCCGGCTTCCGGGCCTGCAAGCGCTGCCGGCCCGACACCAGCCCCGGGTCCCCGGAGTGGAACCAGCGCGCCGACCTGGTGGCCCGCGCCATGCGGCTGATCGCCGACGGCGTGGTGGACCGCGAGGGCGTGCCCGGACTCGCCGCCCGCCTCGGCTACAGCACCCGGCAGGTCGAACGCCAGCTGCTCGCCGAACTGGGAGCCGGCCCCCTCGCGCTCGCCCGTGCTCAGCGGGCCCAGACCGCACGGCTCCTCGTGGAGACGACTCCGCTGCCGATGGCGGAGATCGCGTTCGCGGCCGGCTTCTCCTCCATCCGCACCTTCAACGACACCGTGCGCGAGGTCTTCGCACTGTCGCCGAGCGAACTGCGAGCCCGCAAGCCGAAGAAGGACACCGGAGGCGCCCCCGGAGTGCTCTGCCTGCGGCTCCCCTTCCGCGCCCCGCTGAACCCCGACAACCTCTTCGGCCACCTCGCGGCGACCGCCGTACCGGGCGTGGAGGAGTGGCGGGACGGCGCGTACCGGCGCACGCTCCGTCTGCCGTACGGCCACGGCATCGTGTCCCTGGCCCCCAGGCCCGACCACATCGCCTGCCGCCTCACCCTCAGCGACCTGCGCGACCTGACCGTCGCCATCAGCCGCTGCCGCCGTCTGCTCGACCTGGACGCCGATCCGGTCGCGGTCGACGAGCAGCTGCGCACGGACCCGTTCCTCGCACCACTGGTCGACAAGGCCCCCGGCCGACGCGTACCCCGTACCGTCGACGAGGCCGAGTTCGCCGTCCGTGCCGTGCTCGGCCAGCAGGTCTCCACCGCGGCCGCCCGCACCCACGCCGCCCGGCTGGTCACCGCGCACGGCAAGCCCGTGGACGACCCCGAGGGCGGCCTCACCCACCTGTTCCCGGCCCCGGAGGCGCTCGCCGGCCTCGACCCGGAGCAGCTGGCGATGCCCCGCACCCGGCGCACCACCTTCACCACGCTGGTCGGCCGACTCGCCGACGGGACCCTCCACCTGGGCGTGGAGAGCGACTGGGCTCAGGCCCGCGCCCGGCTCCTCGCCCTCCCCGGCTTCGGCCCCTGGACGGTCGACGTCATCACCATGCGCGCCCTGGGCGACCCCGACGCGTTCCTCCCCACCGACCTCGGAATCCGGCGCGCCGCCCGAGAGCTGGGTCTTCCCTCGACCCCGGCCGCGCTCACCGCACGCGCGGCGGCCTGGCGGCCCTGGCGGGCGTACGCGGTCCAGTACCTGTGGGCGACCGACAGCCACCCGATCAACTTCCTGCCCGTGTGAGGACGTTCCGTTGAACACGTTGAACCCGCTGAACACGTTGAACCCGTTGAAGCAGCACACCGTGACCGAGAGTCCCTACGGCCCGCTGACACTCGTTGCCGACGGCGACGGCGTGCTGTGCGGCCTCTACATGTCCGATCAGCGCCACCGCCCGCCGCAGGAGATCTTCGGACCGCGGGACGACACACCCTTCGCCGAGGACGAGGAGCAGCTGGCGGCCTATTTCGCGGGGGAGTTGAAGGAGTTCTCCCTCGAACTGCGCCTGAACGGAACGCCGTTCCAGCAGAGCGTCTGGGACCAGCTCACGAAGATCCCGTACGGCGAGACCCGCTCCTACGGCGAACTCGCCGACGCCCTCGGCAACCCCGGTGCCTCCCGGGCCGTGGGCCTCGCCAACGGCAAGAACCCGATCGGCATCATCGTCCCCTGCCACCGCGTCATCGGTGCGAACGGCAGCCTCACGGGATACGGCGGCGGCCTGGACCGCAAGCGGCGACTGCTGGACTTCGAACGAGGAACGTCCCTGTTCTAGTCACCCTGCTCGGCGCTCAGCCTGCGCAGCAGTTCGGGGAGCGCGGTGCCGATGGGTTCGCGGATCACCTCGTCGGCGCGGTCGTCGTACGGCGTGGGCTCGGCGTTGACGATGACGAGCCGTGCGCCGTTGTCGGCGGCGACGCCGGCGAGCCCGGCGGCGGGCTGCACCTGCAGACTGGTGCCGACGGCGATGAAGATGGTGCAGGCCTTGGTGATGGCGAGTGCCTCACCGAGGACGACGGGGTCCAGCTTCTGGCCGAACATGACGGTGGCCGACTTGAGGATCCCGCCGCACTCCAGGCAGGGCGGGTCGTCCTCCCCGGCCTCCACCCGTGCCAGCGCGTCCTCCATCGGCCCCCGGGCGTGACACTTCGTGCACACCACGCTCCGCGCGGTGCCGTGCAGTTCCAGCACCTTGCGGGCGGGCATCCCGGCGAGCTGGTGCAGCCCGTCCACGTTCTGCGTGATCACCCGCACCGGGATCCCGGACCGCTCCAGCTCGGCGACGGCGCGGTGCGCGGCGTTCGGCTCGGCCTTGAGCGTCCGGTTCTTGCGCCGCATCTGCCAGGACCGCTGCCGGATCTCGGGATCGCCCATGTAGTACTCGTACGTCACGAGCTTCTCGGCCTCGGGGTCCCGCCGCCACAGCCCGTTGGGTCCGCGATAGTCAGGGATCCCGGAATCGGTGGAGATACCTGCGCCACTGAGGATGGCGACGAGGGGCCTGTTCATAGGCCGAGAGTAGGACGGTTGCCCGCTCGGGGCGAACGGATATCCGGCACGCCGCATGGTTCAGCGGCCGGGCGGCCGACGCGTCGCGGTCAGAACGACCCGCGCGGAGCCGTTGCCGAGGATCCGCCCGTGAGTGCCGCCGGCGGACGGCGGTACTCCGCCGAGCCGGAACGATCGAGGAGACCCAGGTCGACGAGCAGCCGACGCAGCCGCGCGACATCGTCACCGGCATGCCGGAGGATCTCGTTGACCTCGGCCTCGGTGAGCGATCGGTCCGCGGGCAGCAGGTCGGCCAGCGCGGTGGCGATCGCGGTGAGGTCTTCCGGGCTCTTCGGCAGTCGGGTGATGCGTCCGTGCGAGAGGTAACGGCGCAGTGGCGAGCTCGGCGGAACCACCTGACACAGCGTGGTGAGTTCGGCGACGGAAGTCGCGAGGTCACCCAGCGGGGCGATCAGGGCCGTCAGCATCCCGTTCTCGCGCCGGACCAATCCCGCCTCGGTCAGGCGCACGATCTCTTTGGACAAGTGCTTGATGTCGAGGCCCAGTCTCTGGCCGACGTCCGACAGCGGCACCGGCCCTGCGGTCGTGTTCATCTCGACGATCGCGTTCAGAATGGCCAGTCGCCGACCGTTGGACAGGGTGGTCAGAACGTCCGCCGCGCTGCTGAGGACGGCGGAGCTGCTGGGTGGCGGCGATGCGGCAACAGACATGTCACGCAGTCTAGGTGCGGTCCCGGACCGGCCGGCAACATGCCGATCCTCACCGGGAATTGAGCCGCAGAGTCCCCCTGCTATGGTGCGCCGATGTCCTCGATCAAGCAGTTCCAAGTCACCTTCGACTGCGCAGAACCCGAGCGCGTCGCACGCTTTTGGTGCGAGGTGTTGGGGTACGTCGTCCCACCGCCACCGGAGGGGTTTGCCACGTGGGACGATTTCGATCGCTCGCTGCCACCTGAGCAGAAGGGGGCGGCGTTCGCCTGCAGTGATCCCTCAGGCGTGGGCCCGCGACTGTATTTCCAGCGCGTTCCCGAAGGCAAGGTCGTCAAGAATCGGGTGCATCTTGACGTGCGGGTCGGCACCGGGCTCGTGGGTGAAGAGCGCCTCGCCGTACTCGAGGCCGAGTGCGCACGGCTGGTCGCGCTCGGCGCGGTACGCGTGCGACTGCTCCTTGCCGACGACGACAACGAGTCGTGCATCGGAATGCAGGACATCGAGGGCAACGAGTTCTGTCTCGACTGAGCATCCTCCGAGGCGGCGCGGTCGTGAAGGCGGGCGATGCCGGGCGTCACGGTGTGAATGCCGTCGCCCGCCGGAGACCTGGTAGGCATGCAACAGGCTCTCTTCCGTGAGGACTTGCGCGGTCGCCGCGCCACGTACAGCGCTCCTCCGACCTCGAATTCGTCGACGTGAGGTGACCACCGTCCGGTCCCGGTAATCCCCGGGACCGGTCTCAGGCCGCGCGGTGGCCGTTCTCCAGTTCCGCCGTTCCCGAACCCTCCGCCAGGACGTCCAGGGCGGCCAGGACGCGGCCGCCCAGGGCACCGGGGAGGTGGGCCGTGATCTCCTCCCGGGGTACCAGGCGCCAGGACAGGAGTTCCTCCTCCTGGAGCCGGATCGCCGCGAAGTCGCTGTCGGCGAGGACACCGCCGTCGTAGAGGTACGCCACCAGCGGTGGCCGTCCCGCACCGTGCACCCAGTCCACCGCGAGGAGCCGGCCGAGCTCGCGGTCGAGGCCGATCTCCTCGGCCGTCTCACGGCGGGCGCCCTGGCGTGGCGTCTCCCCGTCGTCGGACTCGATGGTGCCGCCCGGAAGCGCCCACCCCTCGCGGTAGTTGGGCTCGACGAGCAGCACCCGGCCCTCGGCGTCGCGGAACAGGGCGGCCGCCCCGGCGAGGATGCGGGGGAGACCCGCGATGTACGTGGCGAAGTCTTGAGTGGAAGTCACTCAGGAAGAGTAGCCAGCCTGCGCAGGCGTTTCTCGGACTCGCTGCCCGGCTCGGGGGAGTGACTGTCGCGGATGGACGTAGCGGCGCACGGAGGAGCGGAGCTCGACGACGTCGTGGTCCTTCCACGGCGCGGCGAACTCCTAGTCGGTGCCGAGGAGTTCGTCGCACCGCCGACAAGGCGGCCGTTCCGGTCGGGCAGGCGCCGTATCCGTCGGCAGGCGCCCTACCCGTCGGCCGGACCTCGGCTAGACCGCCGTATGGGTCGGCTGGACCGCCGCCCCGGCGAGGCGAAGCGTCCGCTCCGCCAGGTCGCTGATCCTCACTCCGTCGAAACCGAACACGGCGCTGCGCACGGTGTCCTCCAGCGGATCCTTCCACTGGGCCGGGACGGCCGCCGCGCCGGTCAGCACCCCGGCCACCGAACCCGCCGTCGCGCCGTTGGAGTCGGTGTCCAGGCCGCCGCGGACGGTGAGCGTGATGGTGCGGGTGAAGTCGCCGTCGCCGTACAGCAGCCCGGCGGTGAGTACGGCGACGTTCGGGATGGTGTGGATCCAGCCGAGGCCGGAGGTCTCCTCGGAGACCGTCGTGAGTGTGTCCTCCCAGCTCAGGCGGGTCTCGTGGAGGGAGACGACCCGGCGCACGGTGCGGGCCAGCCGGCTGGTCGCCGGGATGACACCGAGCGCGGTGTCGATCGCGTGCCGCACCGTCGGCGCGGTGAAGGCCGCCGAGATCAGCGCCGCCGCCCACATCGCGCCGTACACACCGTTCCCGGTGTGGGACAGCACCGCGTCCCGGCGGGCCAGGGAGGCGGCGCGGTGCGGGGCGTCCGGACAGGTCCAGCCGTAGATGTCGGCACGGATCAGGGCGCCGATCCACTCCTGGTACGGGTTCTCGTACGTGGCCGTCAGCGGCGGCTTCAGCCCGTTGGCGAGATTGCGGTACGCCGCCCGCTCCGCGGTGAAGGTCTGCAGGTACGGCAGCCGCAGCAGCCACAGGTCGCCGACCTGCTCGGTGCTGAAGTCGAAGCCGTGGGTCTCCAGGAGGTGCAGGCCGAGGATCGCGTAGTCGACGTCGTCGTCGCGGCAGCTGCCGTGGATGCGGCCGCGGACGCACTGGCGCCACTCCGGACGCAGCTCGTAGCCGTCGTTCTCGTCGGCGGGCTCGGGGAGGTAGTCGGTGAGCGGGAGGGCGGCGGCCTGCCGGAGGTAGCGGTCGATGCGGTCGCGTGTCCACAGGTCGCCCTGCTCGACCGGTTTGCCGAGCATGTTGCCCGCGATCCGGCCCAGCCAGCCCCCGAAGATGCGGTCGGCGAGCTCTGGCTCAGTGCCCACAGGGGTCATGGATCCGGTTTACCCGATTTCCGTGGCGAACGCGCTGTGTCGGGCGGTGTTTCCGTCGAGCGGCACAGGGGGTTCCCAGCCGGTTCCCAGGCTTCGGGCGGGGCATGACGGTGGGGGCGTCCTCCGGTTAAGGTCGCAGCGGCGCGACTGGTCCTGACGTGCGCGGGGCCCGCAGAGCAAGGGGAATACAAGGTGGCGGACGCTGCAGTGGACGGGACCCGACGGGTGCTCATCGCCGCGGACAAGTTCAAGGGCTCTCTCACGGCCGCGCAGGTCGCCGAGCGGGTGACGGCCGGACTGCGCCGGGTCGTGCCGGACGTCGAGGTGGAGTCGCTGCCCGTGGCCGACGGCGGTGACGGGACCGTGGCCGCGGCGGTCGCCGCCGGGTTCGAGCGGCGGGAGGTCCGGGTCGCGGGGCCGCTGGGGCAGGACGTCACCGCCGCGTTCGCGCTGCGCGGCGACACCGCGGTCGTGGAGATGGCGGAGGCGAGCGGGCTGCAGCGGCTGCCGGCCGGTGTCTTCGCGCCGCTCACGGCGTCGACGTACGGCTCGGGAGAGCTGCTGCTGGCCGCGCTGGACGCGGGGGCGCGGACGATCGTGTTCGGCGTCGGGGGCAGCGCCACGACGGACGGCGGGGCCGGGATGCTCTCGGCACTCGGCGCGCGCTTCCTCGACCAGGACGGGGAGCCGGTGCCGCCGGGCGGGGGTGGGCTCGCCGATCTCGCGCGGGCCGACCTGTCCGGTCTGGACCCTCGGCTGAACTCGGTCGATCTGGTGCTCGCGAGCGACGTGGACAATCCGCTGACCGGGCCGACGGGTGCGCCGACGGTGTACGGCCCGCAGAAGGGCGCTTCGCCGGACGACGTGGCGGCGCTGGACGCGGCGCTGGCGCACTTCGCGAAGGTGGTCGAGGCCGCGGTCGGTCCGGCCGCGGCTCAGTACGCCGTGTCCCCGGGGGCCGGTGCGGCGGGCGGCGTCGGATTCGGGGCACTGCTTCTCGGCGCGCGCTTCCGGCCCGGTATCGAGGTCATGCTGGACGCGCTGGGTTTCGCGCCCGCGCTGGAGCGGGCGTCGCTGGTGATCACGGGGGAGGGCGCCCTGGACGAGCAGACGCTGCACGGGAAGGCTCCGGCGGGGGTTGCGGCGGCCGCGCGTGCGGCGGGCAGGGACGTGGTGGCGGTGTGCGGGCGGCTGGCGCTTGTGCCTGCGGCGCTGGAGCGGGTGGGGATCGTGCGGGCGTATCCGCTCACCTCGGAGGAGCCGGATGTCGCCAAGTGCATCGCGGATGCGGGGCCGGTTCTTGAGCGGGTCGCGTCTCGTATCGCGGAGGACTTCCTGCGCTGAGGCTGTGCGGGGCTCTGCCCCGGGCCCCGCTCGCCCACCCGGCCCGCCCGACTCGCTGGGCTGAGGTCACCCCCTGGGGCTCCGCCCCAGACCCCGCCAGGGGCTCCGCCCCTGGACCCCGTTTCCCACCCGCCCACCCGTCTCGGTGGGTCGAACGCCGACCGCCACGGGGCTCCGCCCCGGACCCCGTTTCCCACCCACCCGTCTCAGTGGGTCGAACGCCGACCGCCACGGGGCTCCGCCCCGGACCCCGGCGGGGACTCCGCCCCCTGCACCCCTGACCGCCCCCGCCCTGCGCCCCCACCCGGCCCCCGCCCAGGTCGGCCAGATCCAGCCCGGCCCGCACAATCCAGCCCGTCCGGCGTTTGAGGACGAGGCCGTTCAGGCCGACAGCGGGGGGCTGGGGGCGGCAGCCCCCAGTGGACGCGCGTATGCCCGTATGCCCGTATCAGTGCCGGGGCACCGAAAAGCGAAGGGCCCCGAACCCAATCAGGTTCGGGGCCCTCGGCGGCAAGCGCTACGGCAGCTGAGCCGCCCGCGCCTCCCGCCGGTTGTCGCGGAAGTTGTTCACCCGGCGAGCCGTGGCGAACAGGGGGATCACCGCGCCCATGACCAGCTGGAGCGCACAGCCGGTCTGGAGGAGGAGCTGTCCGCTGGGGGCGTCGAAGGCCCAGGAGACCAGGAGACCCATCGAGAGGACGATCCAGCCGAGCATCGCGACCGCGAGGCGGCCCCGCGGCTTGGGGTACTCCACCCGGCTCACCATCAGCCAGGCCGTGCCCAGGATGGCGAGGAGCGTCGCCACGAAGGGGAGTTCCAGCAGGACGATGGAGACCACCGTCAGCGCGCCGAACGGGGACGGCATGCCCTGGAACATGCCGTTTCTCGGCGTCACGCACGAGAAGCGCGCCAGACGCAGTACGACGGCCAGGAGCACCACGATTGCCCCGAGCGCCGCCACTCTCTGGTGCGCGTCGTCCGCCACCATGCCGTAGACGAGGACGAAGTACGCGGGCGCCAGGCCGAAGCTGATCAGGTCGGAGAGGTTGTCCAGCTCCGCGCCCATCGGCGAGCTGCGCAGCTTGCGCGCCACCAGGCCGTCGAACAGGTCGAAGACCGCCGCGCAGAGCATGAGGATGACCGCGGTGGCGGCCGAGTGGCGAGCCATGCCGGCCGACTCGTCATTGCCCGTCAGATGCGGGATGAGGATGCCGGTGGTGGTGAAGTACACCGCCATGAAGCCGCACGTGGCGTTGCCGAGGGTGAGGGTGTCCGCTATTGAGAGGCGGAGAGAGAGGGGCATCTCCTCCTCTTCGTCCACCTCGTCCGCCTCGGGCACCCAGCCCGCCTGTGTCTCCGGATCAATCACGGTCAATGCGAGTCACCCCAGCCACGGTCTTCTGGCCGACCTCGACCGCGACCTCCACACCCTCGGGCAGGTAGAGGTCGACACGCGAGCCGAAGCGGATCAGACCGATACGGTCGCCCTGCTCGACCTTCGTGCCCTGGGGCACGTACGGGACGATGCGGCGGGCCACCGCGCCGGCGATCTGGATCATCTCGATGTCGCCGAGTTCGGTGTCGAAATGCCAGACTACGCGCTCATTGTTCTCGCTCTCCTTGTTGAAGGCGGGAACGAAGCCACCGGGGACGTGTTCGACCGACGTGACCGTGCCGGACAGCGGCGCACGGTTCACGTGGACGTTGAGCGGGCTCATGAAGATCGCGACGCGGGTACGCCCGTCCTTCCAAGGCATGATGCTCTGCACCACACCGTCGGCGGGCGAGATGACGCGGCCCGTGGCGATCTCGCGCTCGGGGTCGCGGAAGAACCACAGCATGCCCGCCGCGAGCGCGGTGGCGGGCACGGCGACAGCCTTGGCGGCGCCGGAGCGGCGCGCGCGGAGCAGGCTGACGGCTGCGGTGGCGACGGTCGGGAGAAGCCACGGCGATGCTCCGCGCGCAAGGCGTACGCCGGCTCGGCTGTCGCGAGGTGCAGAGGTTTGGCTGTGGGGCATGGATGACCTTCGTAGCGGATGATGCCGCACAATAACGGGGGACGGCGGCTTTCCCGGGATCGTACCGGTCGCGGGCCGCAACTGGGCAAGCGAGGAAGCCGAGTCGGCGGCCGAAGAACGTTGACGGGGTGTGATCTTCTTCTCGAAGAAAACACCCCGTACCCGGACAATCAGCCCTGGAATCGATACTCTTCGAGCAATCTGCGCCCAATGATCATTTTCTGGATCTCGGCGGTACCTTCGCCGATGAGCAGCATCGGGGCCTCGCGGTAGAGACGCTCGATCTCGTACTCCTTGGAGAAGCCGTACCCGCCGTGGATCCGGAAGGCGTCCTCCACGACCTCCTTGCAGTACTCGGAGGCGAGGTACTTCGCCATCCCCGCCTCGAGGTCGTTTCGCTCCCCGGAGTCCTTTTTGCGCGCCGCGTTCACCATCATGGCATGCGCGGCCTCGACCTTGGTGGCCATCTCCGCGAGCTTGAACTGGATGGCCTGGTGCTGGGCGATCGGCTTGCCGAAAGTGTGACGCTGCTGGGCGTACTGGACGCCGAGCTCGAACGCGCGCTGGGCCACACCGCAGCCGCGCGCCGCCACGTTGACGCGGCCGACCTCGACTCCGTCCATCATTTGGTAAAAACCTCGGCCGGTGACGCCGCCGAGCACCCGGTCGGCCGGGATGCGCAGGCCGTCCATGATGAGCTCGGTGGTGTCGACGCCCTTGTAGCCCATCTTGTCGATCTTGCCGGGGATGGTGAGCCCCGGGCGGACCTCGCCGAAGCCGGGCTCCTTCTCCACCAGGAAGGTCGTCATGGACTTGTGGGGGGCCGTGCCCTCGGGGTGTCCTTCGTCACTTCGGACCAGGACGGCCACCAGGGACGACGTACCGCCGTTCGTCAGCCACATCTTCTGGCCGGTCAGGACGTACTCGTCGCCGTCCTTGACCGCCTTCGACGTGATCGCCGACACGTCCGAGCCGAGGCCCGGCTCCGACATCGAGAACGCGCCCCGGATGTCGCCGGCCGCCATGCGCGGAAGGAAGTGGTCCTTCTGCTCCTGCGTGCCGTGCTGCTTGAGCATGTACGCGACGATGAAGTGCGTGTTGATGATGCCGGAGACCGACATCCAGCCACGGGCGATCTCCTCGACGCACAGGGCGTAGGTGAGGAGCGACTCGCCCAGGCCCCCGTACTCCTCGGGGATCATCAGACCGAACAGGCCGAGTTCCTTCAGGCCGTCCACGATCTGCTGCGGGTACTCGTCGCGGTGCTCCAGCCCGGTCGCGACAGGGATGATCTCCTTGTCGACAAAGTCCCGAACGGTGGAGATGATCTCCTGCTGGACGTCGGTCAGACCGGCGGTCTGGGCGAGTCGCGCCATGGCTTACTTCTCCTGCTGCTTCAGTTCGGGGCGGCCCGGCTGCTCGCCGCCGCGCTCCTTGATGTACGTCTCGGTCGGCACCATCACCTTGCGGCGGAACACGCACACGAGCGTGCCGTCCTGCTTGTAGCCCTTGGTCTCGACGTAGACGATGCCGCGGTCGTTCTTCGACTTCGACGGCCACTTGTCCAGCACGGTCGTCTGGCCGTAGATCGTGTCCCCGTGGAAGGTCGGCGCCACGTGCTTGAGCGACTCGATCTCCAGGTTGGCGATCGCCTTGCCGGAGATGTCCGGGACGGACATGCCCAGCAGCAGCGAGTAGATGTAGTTCCCGACCACCACGTTCTTGCCGAAGTCCGTCGTCTTCTCGGCGTAGTTGGTGTCCATGTGGAGCGGGTGGTGGTTCATGGTGAGGAGACAGAACAGGTGGTCGTCGTACTCCGTGACCGTCTTGCCGGGCCAGTGCTTGTACGTCGCCCCGACCTCGAACTCCTCATACGTGCGTCCGAACTGCATCGCGCTCAGGCCTCCGGGATCTCGAACTTCGACGTGCGCTGCATGCCGGCGGCGCGGCCCTTGCCGGAGATGACCAGGGCCATCTTGCGGCTGGCCTCGTCGATCATCTCGTCGCCGAGCATCGCGGAGCCCTTCTTGCCGCCCGCCTCGGACGTGTAGTAGTCGTACGCGTCCAGGATCAGCTCGGCGTGGTCGTAGTCCTCCTGGGAGGGCGAGAAGATCTCGTTGGACGCCTCGACCTGGCCCGGGTGCAGCACCCACTTGCCGTCGAAGCCGAGGGCGGCGGCGCGCTGCGCGACCGCGCGGTAGCCGTCGATGTTGCGGATCTGCAGGTAGGGACCGTCGATCGCCTGCAGGTTGTTGGCGCGGGCGGCCATCAGGATCTTCATCAGGATGTAGTGGTAGGCGTCCGCCGGGTAGCCGGGCGGCTGCTCGCCTACGACCAGCGACTTCATGTTGATCGACGCCATGAAGTCGGCCGGGCCGAAGATGATCGTCTCGACGCGCGGGGAAGCCTGCGCGATCGCGTTGACGTTGTTGAGGCCCTGCGCGTTCTCGATCTGCGCCTCGATGCCGATCTTGCCGACCTCGAAGCCCATGGTCTTCTCGATCTGCGTCAGCAGCAGGTCCAGGGCGACGACCTGCTCGGCGTTCTGGACCTTCGGCAGCATGATGCAGTCGAGGTTCTGGCCCGCGCCCTCGACCACCGTCACGACGTCACGGTACGTCCACTCGGTCGTCCAGTCGTTGACGCGCACGACCCGCGTCTTGCCGGTCCAGTCGCCCTCGTTGAGGAACTTGACGATGGTGTGCCGCGCCCCGGGCTTGGCGAGCGGCGCGCACGCGTCCTCCAGGTCCAGGAAGACCTGGTCGGCGGGGAGGCCCTGTGCCTTCTCCAGGAAGCGGGGGTTGCTTCCCGGGACCGCGAGGCAGGAGCGCCGCGGACGCAGACGGTTGACGGGCGTGGTCATGCGGGGACCTCCAGGGGGTCGAGCTTGTTCGCTTTCCGGATCTCGTCGACGATGCGGCCGATGATTCCGGTGATGTCGAAGTCCTTCGGGGTGAAGACCGCGGCCACTCCGGCGGCCCGGAGCTCTTCGGCGTCACCATTCGGGATGATGCCACCGGCGATCACCGGTATATCTGTGGCACCCGCCACACGGAGGCGTTCCAGCACGTCCGGCACCAGCTGGGCGTGCGAGCCGGAGAGGATGGACAGGCCGACCGCGTGCACGTCCTCGGCGAGGGCGGCGTCCACGATCTGCTCGGGGGTGAGCCGGATGCCCTGGTAGACCACCTCGAAGCCGGCGTCACGGGCCCGTACGGCGATCTGCTCGGCGCCGTTGGAGTGCCCGTCCAGGCCGGGCTTGCCGACCAGGAAGCGCAGCTTGCCGGCGCCCAGGTCGCGGGCGGTGGCGTCCACCTTGGCGCGGACCTCGGCCATGGCCGAGCCCTGCTCGACCGGGACGGCCACGGGCGCGGACGAGACGCCCGTGGGGGCGCGGAACTCGCCGAACACCTCCCGCAGCGCGCCTGCCCACTCGCCGGTCGTGACCCCGGCGCGGGCGCACTCCAGAGTGGCCTCCATGAGGTTGCCGGTGCCCTTGGCGGCCTCCTTCAGCCGCTCCAGCGCCTTGCACGGGCGCGGGTGGTTGAAGGGCGGCTGGTAGCGCGTGTCGCGCCAGCGTCCGATCGCCTCGACGACCTGGGCCTCGACCGCAGGGTCGACCGTCTGGATCGCGGTGTCCAGGTCGGCGGTGAGCGGGTTCGGCTCGGTCGTCTCGAAGATGTTGACGCCGACGATCTTCTCCTGCCCGGATTCGATACGGGCCCGGCGCTCGGCGTGCGAGGCGACCAGCTGCGACTTGAGGTAGCCGGACTCGACGGCGGCCATCGCGCCGCCCATCTCCTGGATCCGGTCGATCTCCGCGAGGGAGTCCTCGACCAGCTGGGCCACCTTCGCCTCGATGACGTGGGAGCCCTCGAAGATGTCCGCGTACTCCAGCAGGTCGCTCTCGTGCGCCAGCACCTGCTGGATGCGCAGGGACCACTGCTGGTCCCAGGGTGTCGGCAGGCCCAGGGCCTCGTTCCAGGCCGGGAGCTGGACGGCACGCGCGCGTGCGTCCTTGGAGAGGGTCACGGCCAGCATCTCGAGCACGATGCGCTGGACGTTGTTCTCCGGCTGCGCCTCGGTCAGGCCGAGCGAGTTGACCTGGACGCCGTACCGGAAGCGGCGCTGCTTGGGGTTCTCGATGCCGTACCGCTCGTGCGTGATCTTGTCCCAGATGCGGCCGAAGGCGCGCATCTTGCACATCTCCTCGACGAAGCGGACGCCCGCGTTCACGAAGAAGGAGATGCGCGCGACCACGTCGCCCATGCGCTCCTCGGGCACCTGGCCGGAGTCGCGCACGGCGTCGAGGACGGCGATGGCGGTGGACATCGCGTACGCGATCTCCTGCACCGGCGTGGCCCCGGCCTCCTGCAGGTGGTAGCTGCAGATGTTGATCGGGTTCCACTTCGGGATGTGGGAGACCGTGTACGCGATCATGTCCGTCGTCAGACGGAGGGACGGTCCCGGCGGGAACACATGGGTGCCCCGGGACAGGTACTCCTTGACGATGTCGTTCTGGGTCGTGCCCTGGAGCTTGGTGATGTCCGCGCCCTGCTCCTCCGCGACGACCTGGTAGAGCGCCAGCAGCCACATGGCGGTGGCGTTGATGGTCATCGAGGTGTTCATCTGCTCCAGGGGGATGTCCTGGAACAGCCGGCGCATGTCACCGAGGTGCGAGACCGGGACCCCGACCCGGCCGACCTCGCCGCGGGCGAGGATGTGGTCGGGGTCGTAGCCGGTCTGCGTCGGCAGGTCGAACGCCACCGACAGGCCGGTCTGGCCCTTGGCGAGGTTGCGCCGGTACAGCTCGTTGGACGCCTCGGCGGTGGAGTGGCCGGCGTACGTGCGCATGAGCCACGGCCGGTCCTTCTCCCGCTTCACCTCGGCGGGCTGACGCTCAGTCATCTGTGACCTCGGGTGTGCTCAGATGTTGCGGAAGCGGTTGATGGCGTCGATGTGCTTGGCGCGCATCTCCTCGTCGCGCACGCCCAGGCCCTCCTCGGGGGCGAGGCACAGCACGCCGACCTTGCCCTGGTGGAGGTTGCGGTGCACGTCGTACGCGGCCTGGCCGGTCTCCTCCAGGGAGTAGACCTTCGACAGCGTCGGGTGGATCTTGCCCTTCGCGATGAGCCGGTTGGCCTCCCAGGCCTCACGGTAGTTGGCGAAGTGCGAGCCGATGATCCGCTTCAGGGACATCCACAGGTAGCGGTTGTCGTACTCGTGGTTGTAGCCCGAGGTCGAGGCGCAGGTGACGATGGTGCCGCCCTTGCGCGTGACGTAGACCGAGGCGCCGAAGGTCTCGCGGCCCGGGTGCTCGAAGACGATGTCGACGTCCTCGCCGCCGGTGAGCTCGCGGATGCGCTTGCCGAAGCGCTTCCACTCCTTCGGGTCCTGGGTGTGCTCGTCCTTCCAGAACTTGTAACCCTCGGCGTTGCGGTCGATGATCGCCTCGGCGCCCATCGAGCGGCAGATGTCCGCCTTCTGGTCGCTGGAGACGACACAGATCGGGTTGGCGCCGCCGGCCAGCGCGAACTGGGTGGCGTACGAGCCGAGGCCGCCGCTCGCGCCCCAGATCAGGACGTTGTCGCCCTGCTTCATGCCGGCGCCGTTGCGGGAGACCAGCTGGCGGTAGGCGGTCGAGTTGACCAGGCCCGGGGCGGCGGCCTCCTCCCAGCTCAGGTGGCCGGGCTTCGGCATCAGCTGGTTGGACTTGACCAGCGCGATCTCGGCGAGGCCGCCGAAGTTCGTCTCGAAGCCCCAGATGCGCTGCTCGGGGTCGAGCATCGTGTCGTTGTGGCCGTCGGACGACTCCAGCTCGACGGACAGACAGTGTGCGACGACCTCGTCACCGGGCTTCCAGGCGTTGACGCCCGGACCGGTGCGCAGGACCACGCCCGCGAGGTCGGAGCCGATGATGTGGTACGGCAGGTCGTGGCGCTTGGTGAGCTCGCTGAGCTTGCCGTAGCGCTCCAGGAACCCGAAGGTGGACAGCGGCTCGAAGATCGAGGTCCACACCGAGTTGTAGTTGACCGAGGAGGCCATGACGGCCACCAGGGCCTCGCCCGGGCCGAGCTCGGGCAGGGGGACCTCGTCGAGGTGGATCGACTTGCGCGGGTCCTTGTCGCGGGTCTCGAGGCCCGCGAACATCTCCGTCTCGTCCTTGTGCACGGTGATCGCGCGGTAGGACTCGGGGAGCGGCAGGGCGGCGATGTCGGCCGGCGTCGATTCCGGCGACTGGATCGCGTCGAGGATGTCCTTCACGGTCACGGTGTTGCCTCCGGCGGTGAGCGCCCTGAGGGAGGGGCGCTGAGGGTTGCGTCGGTGCTGCTGAGGGTTTGGGCGGAGAAATGCCGTCGGTTCGGCGGGTGGTACTTCGGCAGCGCTTTGTGGCGCGGGAGGTTGCCTGTGACGCAGGCGTCCGGGCGTGCAGGCCATTGGCTTGCTGGGACAGCCGGCGCACGAAAGGTCTCTGCGCGCCGGCCGCCCGGACAACATCAACGTATGACACCGCGTGTCATGTCGCAAGGCACTGAGTGCCAGAAGTTCGCCTCAGATGAAATCTTTACGTAACAAATGAGCGATGATCGATCGAACGGCTCCTGAAATCTGCTCGAAAAGGGCCTCCGACATGCCAAAACGGCCACCCCGTGGGGTGGCCGTCATCACAGTGGCGAGGAGGCCTCAGCGGTCCCGGAGCGCCTCCTCGATGGTCCGCATGACCTCGTCGAGCGGAGCGTCGGTACGGGCGACGGTCACCAGGACCTCGCCCTGCGTGGAGACCGCCGCCGGGACGGCCACCGGCCCCGGGGCCGAGGTGCGCCCGGCCCCGATCCCGGTGCCGAACGTCTTCCGTACGATCGCGAAGGCGTGGTCGAGCTGGGCCTCCACGTCCCCCTGGCCGCCCGCCCGCAGCCACCGCCGCAGGACGTGGTTGTGGGCCGTGACGACGGCGGACGCGGCGACCTCGGCCAGCAGCGGGTCGTCGTTGGCGTCGTCGTCGTGCGCGTGCTCGTCGAAGTGGCCGAGGAGGTAGCGGGTGAAGAGGCGCTCGTAGCGGGCCACCGATGCGATCTCGGCCTCGCGGAGGGTGGGCACCTCGCGCGTGAGCTTGTAGCGGGCGACCGAGATCTCCGGCCGGGCCGCGTACATCTTCATGACTTCCTTGATGCCGCGGCACACGGTGTCGAGCGGATGCTCGTGCGCGGGGGCGGCATTGAGCACCGCCTCGGCGCGGATCAATGTGTCGTCGTGGTCCGGGAAGATCGCCTCTTCCTTGGAACGGAAGTGACGGAAGAACGTGCGGCGCGCGACCCCGGCCGCGGCCGCGATCTCGTCGACGGTGGTCGCCTCGTACCCCTTGGTCGCGAACAGCTCCATCGCCGCGGCCGCCAGTTCGCGGCGCATCTTGAGCCGCTGGGCGGCCGCGCGACTGCCTGCGGCACTTTCCGGCGCGTCGGGCGTAGCTGGTGTACGTGAGGACTTGGCGGGCTGGGACATGACCCGAACGTACTGCATGTGCGCAGCTCGATGCGCATGTCCGGGGTTTCCCCCGCCCGGGAGGGGCGGGGGGCCGCCGGCGGGGCCGAGCAGTCCGCCCCAGTCCCTGTCGCCGTCGAACCAGTCGCCGGGATGTTTAGCGGCGGGCATATTCGCGGAAGCCGCGGCCCGTCTTGCGGCCGAGGCAGCCGGCGGCCACCAGGTGCTCCAGAAGCGGGGCCGGAGCGAGACCCGGGTCGCGGAACTCGCGGTGCAGGACTTTCTCGATCGCCAGGGAGACGTCGAGCCCGACCACGTCGAGGAGCTCGAACGGGCCCATCGGGTAGCCGCCGCCCAGCTTCATCGCCGCGTCGATGTCGTCAAGAGACGCATAGTGCTCCTGCACCATCTTGATCGCGTTGTTGAGGTACGGGAAGAGCAGGGCATTGACGATGAATCCGGCCCGGTCGCCACAGTCGACGGCGTGCTTCTTGATGGTGGCGCAGACCTCGCGGACCGTCGAGTGGACGTCGTCGGCCGTCAACACCGTACGGACGACCTCGACCAGCTTCATGGCGGGCGCCGGGTTGAAGAAGTGCATGCCGATCACGTCCTGCGGGCGCGAGGTGGCGCGGGCGCAGGCGACGACGGGCAGTGAGGACGTGGTGGTCGCCAGGACCGCGCCCGGCTTGCAGACCTTGTCCAGCGCCGCGAACAGCTGCTGCTTGACCTCCAGGTCCTCGGCGACCGCCTCGACGGCCAGGTCGACGTCGGCGAACGCGTCGTAGGAGCCCGCCGGCGTGACCAGGTCCAGGGTCCGGGCGGCGGCCTCGGCCGTCATACGCCCCTTGTCGACGGAGCGGGCGAGGGACTTGCCGATACGGGCCTTGGCGGCCTGGGCCTTCTCCTCGCTGCGCGCGGCGAGGACCACCTCGTACCCGGCCTTGGCGAAGACCTCCGCGATCCCGGAGGCCATGGTGCCGGAACCGGCGACACCGACCGAGCGCACGGAGCGCCCCGGGGTGAGGGCGCCGCCCTCCAGCGGGGTCAGCGCGTCCCGCACGACCGTGGCGCTGCCCGGAGCCTCGTACGTGTAGAAGCCGCGGCCCGACTTGCGGCCGGTCAGACCCGCCTCGCTGAGCTGCTTGAGGATCGGAGCGGGGGCGTGCAGCCGGTCGCGGGACTCGGCGTACATGGCCTCCAGGACCGTGCGTGCGGTGTCGACGCCGATCAGGTCCAGCAGGGCCAGCGGGCCCATCGGCAGGCCGCAGCCGAGCCGCATCGCCGCGTCGATGTCCTCGCGGGAGGCGTACTTCGCCTCGTACATCGCGGCGGCCTGGTTGAGGTAGCCGAACAGCAGGCCGTCCGCGACGAACCCGGGGCGGTCGCCGACCGCGACCGGCTCCTTGCCGAGCTCGATGGCGAGGTCCGTGACCGCGGCGACGGCCTGCGGCGCGGTCAGCACGGAGGAGACGACCTCGACCAGCCGCATCGCCGGGGCCGGGTTGAAGAAGTGCAGGCCGAGCACGCGCTCGGGGCGCGCCGAGTCGGCGGCCAGCCGGGTCACCGACAGGGCGTTGGTGCCGGTCGCGAGGATCGTCTCCGGCCGGACGATGCCGTCCAGCTCGCGGAAGATCTGGTGCTTGATCTCGTACGACTCCGGGGCCACCTCGATGACGAGGTCGGCGTCGGCCGCGGCACGCAGGTCGGTGGAGGTGCGGACCCGGGCGAGGAGGTCCGTGCGCTCCTGCTCGGTGAGCCGCTCGCGCTCCACGGCGCGGGCGGTCGAGGACTCCAGAGCGGCGACCGACTGGGCGGTGGCGGCCTCGCTGATGTCGATGCCGACGACCTCGCGGCCGGCCTTCGCGAGAACCTCGGTGATGCCGGTGCCCATCGTGCCGAGGCCGACGACGGCAATGGTCTTGAACGGGGACAGAGAGGTGTCGGACAGGGGAGTGGCCATCGCGGGACTCCTGGAAATGAGGGTGACGACTGGAAACGCGCCCAGGTGCGCCGAGGGGGCGCACCGGGTGCGGAAAGGAGTGCGGGTGTTGCCGGGCTGCGAGCGCACACGCCCGGTGCCGTCCGTCACGGGCGTGCACACGCCCGGGGAGCGGCTGAGACCGACCGGCTCTGTCCCGAAGCCGAGTCGTACTGGTGGTACGTGAGGTACCGAACCGACCTGCACCCACGACGGCTGCGTCACCAAACCGTCATGAGCTGTGTGCGAGTGGGTGACTCGCTCGTATGAGCTTAACCGGTGGGTAACGAGCGCGCCAGCCCCCGAGTTTGTGATGTGGGTCCCGGCCGCCGCACGACACGCCTAATCTGGGCTTCGTGGACGAAGAGTTGCGATCGCTCACGGAGCGTCTACGGCAGGAGTCGCGCGGGACGGCCGCGTACGAGCGGCTGGCGGCGACCGAGGAGCACGACGAGCTGGCGGACGTGCTCACCGCGGCCGGACAGCCGCTGTGGGCCCGGGAACTGGCCGCGTTCCGGCTGGGGGTGGGGGGCGACCGGCGCGCCTTCGAGTCCCTCGTCCTGCTGCTCAACCAC
This sequence comes from Streptomyces sp. NPDC086549, assembly GCF_044746205.1. Lineage (NCBI taxonomy): Bacteria > Bacillati > Actinomycetota > Actinomycetes > Kitasatosporales > Streptomycetaceae > Streptomyces > Streptomyces sp. NPDC086549. The sequence continues at coordinate 409,483 of NZ_JBIVBS010000003.1, forward strand.
CGCGATCCGCCGCGCTGCGCCTCCGCCGCCTACGCCCTCACCCGTCTCGACGACCCCCGCACGGCCCGCGCGGCCGCCGCCCTCGCCACCAACGAACTGCGCGTCGCCTATGCCCTGCACCCCGTACGGCTGCTGGTCGAGCTGCGCGCCCCCGAGTCCGTGCCCGCGCTGATCACCACCCTGGAGCGGCGGCTGCGCCCGCACGACCCCTACCGCCGGGTCGCCCTCGCCTGTGTGGAGGGACTCGGCGCGCTCGGCGACGGCCGGGCCCGACGCGTCCTGAACGAGGCGCTGGCCCACCCCGCGCTCGCCGAGGCCGCGGTGCACGCGCTGGCGCGGATCCCGAAGCCGAGGTGAGCGCCGGTCAGCGGGGCAGCCCTCTCACGTACCGCACCTCGGGCACGGCGACGCCGTCCACCTCGAAAGGCTCCTCGGCACCGTCGGCGCGGAATCCCGCCAGCTCGTAGAAGCGCCGGGCACGGGTGTTCTCCTTCAGGACCCACAGGTACATGCGGGAGTGGCCGGGCGCGCACCGCGCCGTCGACTCCTCCAGCAGCCCCCGCCCGATGCCGCTCCCGAGGCGGTCCGGGTCGACGTAGATCGCGTACAACTCGGCGTCGGCGGTGCGCACTTCGCCGTCGCGGTACGGCCCGTGCGCCGCCCAGCCGACGATCTCGCCGTCCTGCTCGGCCACCAGGTTCGCCACACCGTCCGTGTTCTGCGCGGAGAAGCGGGCACGCTGCCGCTCGGCCTCCTCCGCCACGCTGAGGCCGTCGAGGTACGACTGCGGCACGAGCCCCTTGTAGGCGCTCTGCCAGCCACGGATGCGTATCTCGGAGACGCGGTCGCAGTCGGCGAGGGTCATCGGGCGGATGCGCGGAGTTGTGCTGTCCATGGCGGCCACTTTAGGGAGCGGTCGGCCGCACCAGCCCGTGATTATCCGTCCACGACCGCGAACGCCTCGATCTCCATGAGGAACTGCGGCCCCACCAGCGCGGCCACCTGCACGGCCGAGGCCGCCGGGAGCCGGTCGTCGGGTATGTACGCGGCACGGGCGGCCCGGATCGCCGGCAGGTACGCCATGTCCGTGACGAAGTAGGTGAGTTTGACGACGTTCTCGAAGGCCGCCCCGGCGGCGGCCAGGCAGCGTCTCAGGTTCTCGAACACCTGACGGGCCTGGGCCGCCGGATCGCCCTCGCCGACGAGCCTGCCGTCCTCGTCCAGGGCGAGCTGGCCGGAGACGGCGACGAATCGGCCGGTGCCGAGGACGACATGGCTGTACTGGGCCGCGGGCGCGACGCCGTCGGGGGCGGGAATCCTGGTCGGCTCACTCATGCGTCCATGGTGGACCACGGGTCCGACAACGCCCCCGGCGGGCCGTCGGGGGCGGTGGCCGCTCAGCCCCGGAAGCCGAGGAGGCCGTGCAGGGCCGAGCCGCGGGACGACGTGGACGCCACCTTGGCGGGCAGCGGCTTCGGGTCGGGTGTCTTCGGGCACACCGCGTCGACCCCGTGGACGCCGCGCGGGACCGTGCCGTCGGTCAGGTAGGCGGACAGGTGCTTGTCCAGGCAGGCGTTGCCGCTCAGGGTGACGCCGTGGTTCCCGCCGCCATCCTCGACCACCAGGCTGGAGCCGGCCAGGAGACGGTGGGTCATGACGGCGCCCTCGTACGGGGTGGCCGCGTCGTTCGTCGCCTGGAAGAGCAGCGCGGGCGGCACCTTGCCGTTGGCGACGTTCAGCGGCCTCAGCGAGTCGGTCGGCCAGAACGCGCAGGGTGCGTTGTACCAGGCGTTGTTCCAGGTCATGAAGGGCGCCTTCGCTTGGACGGCCCAGCTGTCCCTGCGCCACCGGTCCCAGCTGCGCGGCCAGGAGGCGTCCCGGCACTGCACCGCGGCGTAGACGCTGTAGTTGTTCTCGCTCGCCGAGTCGACGGCGGCAAGCTTGCCGTACACCGCGACCAGCGGGTCCGGGTTCTTGTGGTTCACGTACGCCGCGAACGCGTCGGCCAGATAGGGCCAGTAGCCGTTGAAGTAGCCGCCGGGCATGAACGTGTCATCCAGTTCGGAGGCGCCGACCTTGCCGCCCGCCGGCTTCGTGGCGAGCGCCGCCCGCATCGCGTACCACTTGGCCTCGACCTTCGCCGGGTCGGTACCCAGCCGGTACGTCGAGTCGTACCGGGCGATCCATGCCATCAGCGCGCGGTGGCGGTCGTCGAAGGCGTAGTCCTGGCCGATGTTGTCGTCGTACCAGACCCCGGTCGGGTTCACGATCGAGTCCAGGACCAGGCGGCGCACCCGCTCCGGGAACAGCTTGGCGTAGACGGCGCCGAGATAGGTGCCGTACGAGTAGCCGAGGTAGTTGATCCTCTCCGCGCCGAGGGCCTGCCGGACCGAGTCCATGTCCCGCGCCGTGCTGACGGTGTCCATGTACGGCAGGACGTCCGCGTACTTCCGGCCGCAGGCGGCGGCGAACGCCTGCACGCGCGCGAGGCCGGCCTGCTCCTGCCCGGCCGTGCCCGGGACGGAGTCCGGGCGCACCGGTTCGAAGTACCCGGGGGCGCAGTTCAGGGCGGGTGTGCTCCGGCCCACGCCGCGCGGGTCGAAGCCGATGACGTCGTACTGGGCGGCCACCGTCCTGGGCAGCGCGGACGCGACGAACCCGGCGAGCGTCAGACCGCTGCCGCCCGGCCCGCCGGGGTTGACCAGCAGCGGGCCCTGATAGGTCTTGGCGGTGTGCGGGACGCGGGACAGGGCGAGCGTGATCTGCCGCCCGGACGGGTTCGCGTGGTCGAGCGGCACCTCCAGGGACGCGCACTGGAGCGTCGGATAGTCGGCGGTGCCGCACTTCTTCCAGGTGGGTTTCTCGGCCGGGGCCGCCTGCGCGGGGACGGCCGTGAGCGTGCCGGCCACCACGACGGCGGCACCGCACAGCAGGGCAGCGCGTGTTCTCATGGGTCCTCCCGGGACGGAGGGGTTCCGGACCGCGAAGGTCACGGTCCTCGCCGCATCGTCCCGGTATGGGCGACCAGAAGAACGTGTTATGTCAATAATTGACCCAATTGGTCCGGATGTTGCCCTCGAACGATCTCAGATCAGCGTGAGCTGGATCGGTTCGGACGTTCCGGCGTCGGGGGTCCCGGGTTCGGCCGGTTCCGGCGCGCTGATCCTGCGCGGCATCCCCGCGCGCGTGGGGCCGATGCCGTACTCCTGAGCCAGTTCGTGGACCTGACGGGTGATCCGGCGCTGGTACCACTTCGGCGCGTAGGCGCCCTCCGTGTACAGCCGCTCGTAACGGCGCACCAGGTGCGGATGGTGCGCCGCGAGCCAGGACATGAACCACTCCCGGGCCCCTGGCCGCAGATGCAGCACCAGCGGGGTGACCGAGCTGGCCCCGGCGGCCGCGATCGCCCGTACGGTGGCCCGCAGTTGGGCCGGGTCGTCGCTCAGGAAGGGGACCACCGGCGCCATCAGCACGCCGCAGCCGATGCCGTGCTCGCCGAGCGTCCGCACGACCTCCAGCCGCCGTTCGGGCGCGGGCGTGCCCGGTTCGACCGTGCGCCACAGGGCGGGGTCGGTGAAGCCGACGGAGACCGAGATGCCGATGTCGGTGACCTCCGCCGCCTGCTTCAGCAGGTCGAGGTCGCGCAGGATCAGGGTGCCCTTCGTCAGGATGGAGAAGGGGTTCGCGTGGTCGCGCAGCGCGGAGATGATGCCCGGCATCAGGCGGTAGCGGCCCTCCGCGCGCTGGTAGCAGTCGACGTTGGTGCCCATCGCGATGTGCTCGCCCTGCCAGCGCCGGGAGCCGAGCTGGCGGCGCAGCAGCTCCGGCGCGTTCACCTTGACCACGATCTGGGTGTCGAAGCCGATCCCCGTGTCGAGGTCCAGATAGCTGTGCGTCTTGCGCGCGAAGCAGTACACGCACGCGTGTGAGCAGCCGCGGTAGGGGTTGACCGTCCATTCGAACGGCATGCGCGAGGCGCCCGGCACCCGGTTCAGGATCGAGCGGGCCCGGATCTCGTGGAAGGTCATCCCGCGGAACTCGGGCGTGTCGAAGGAGCGGCTGACGACCGCGTCCGCGCCGAACAGCGCGGCGTCGGCGGCCCGGCCGTGTCCGGACTCCACTGTGAGGTTCTCCCAGCGCATGACGTCTCCTCGGTAGCGCGGTGCACAGAATAGAACACCTGTTCGCATGATCGTGCAAGGGTGTTTTCCGATCGCATCGGACAGGCCGGGGCACCCCCGATTTGGGCGGCCGGGGACCGGGGTGGTTGGCTTGCCCCAACCCCGAGAACTCAGGTCCTGGAGGAAGTCGATGGCGCAGGTCGAGGCCACTACGGAGCGGATCGTCGCGGCGAACGCGGAGAAGGTGTTCGACGCCCTCGCCGATTACAGCGGCACGCGCGCGAGGCTGCTGCCCGAGCACTTCAGCGAGTACGAGGTGCGCGAGGGCGGCGACGGCGAGGGCACCCTCGTCCACTGGAAGCTCCAGGCCACGAGCAAGCGGGTCCGCGACTGCCTCCTGGAGGTCAGTGAGCCGACCGACGGCGAACTGGTCGAGAAGGACCGCAACTCCTCCATGGTCACCACCTGGCGCGTCACCCCCGCCGGCGAGGACAGGTCCCGGGTCGTCGTGACCACCACCTGGAACGGCGCCGGCGGCATCGGCGGCTTCTTCGAGAGGACGTTCGCGCCCAAGGGCCTCGGCCGGATCTACGACGCGGTGCTCGCCAAGCTCGCCGCCGAGGTGGAGAAGTAGGGCAGACCCTGCCCCAAAGGACAGACGGCGAAGGCGCGTTGATCCCCTCACCGGTTCGAGTGGATCTCCGCGCCGCCCCCGAGCGCCGCCGTAACCCGTCGCGCCTGCCCGCAGTTGCCGGTCTGCGCGGGATTCACGCGGACATCGTGCGACAGCGCGACGAGGGGAGCGGTACGTGGGCGGGACGACCCTGGCGCAGTACGAGCCGGCCGTGGCACCCGAGGAGGCCCCCGTCCCGCCACCCGGGCCGGTCGCCGAACTCGGCCCGCGCCGGGTCCGGCTGGTCTTCTGCGGGCTGATGCTCGCCCTGCTCCTGGCCGCCCTGGAGCAGATGATCGTCGCCACCGCGCTGCCGAGGATCGTCGGAGAGCTGCACGGCCTGGACCGGATGTCCTGGGCCATCACCGCGTACCTGCTCACGGCCACCGTGGGCCTGCCCGTCTACGGCAAGCTCGGCGACCTCCTCGGCCGCAAGGGCGCCTTCCAGTTCGCGATCGCCGTCTTCGTCGTCGGCTCCGCGCTGGCCGGCCGGGCACAGACCATGGACCAGCTGATCGCCTTCCGCGCGGTCCAGGGCGCCGGCGCGGGCGGCCTGATGACCGGCGTGCAGGCGATCATCGCGGACATCGTGCCGCCCCGGCGCCGCGGCCGCTACCTGGGCCTCATCGGCGCGGCCTTCGGAGTCGCCTCCGTCGCCGGACCGCTGCTCGGCGGCTACTTCACCGACCACCTCTCCTGGCGCTGGTGCTTCTACCTCAACGTGCCCGTCGGCCTGGTCACCCTCGCCGTCGTCACCGTCGTGCTCAAGCTCCCCAAGCCGCGCGCCCGGGCCCGCCTCGACCTGCTCGGCGCGCTGCTGCTCGCCACCGCTTCCACCTGCCTGGTGCTGCTGACCAGTTGGGGCGGCACCGAGTACGCCTGGGACTCGCGCCAGATCCTCGGCCTCGGCGCGGGCGCCGCGGCCGCCGCCGTCCTCTTCCTCGTCACCGAACACCACGCGGCCGAACCCCTCATCCCGCTCAGGCTGTTCAGGGACTCCGTCTTCAACGTCACCGGCCTGGCCGGCCTGGTCGTCGGCGTCGCCCTGTTCGCCGCCGCCGGCTATCTGCCCACCTTCCTCCAGATGGTCTACGGCGCCACGGCCACCGGGTCGGGCCTGCTGATGCTGCCCATGATGGCCGGGATCGTCGGCGCCTCCGTCGTCGTCGGACAGCTCATCACCCACACCGGCCGCTACAAGGCCTTCCCGATCGCCGGCGGCCTGCTCTCCGTCGCCGGCATGTGGCTCCTGTCCCGGCTCGACGCCGACACGCCCCGGCTGCACTACAGCATCTGGATGGCCGTCCTCGGCGCCGGCATCGGCATGGTGATGCCCGTCCTGATCCTCGCCGTGCAGAACTCCGTACGCCCCAGCGACCTCGGCACCGCCACCAGCGCCAACAACTACTTCCGGCAGATCGGCGGCAGCGTCGGCGCCGCCGTCTTCGGCACCCTCTTCGCCCGCCGGCTCGCCGACGCCCTGCACACACGTCTCCCCGCCCACGCGGGCGCCCGGCTCCCCGACCCCGAGTCCCTCACCCCCCAGCTCGTCCACGCGCTGCCCCCGCAGCTGCGCGACGCCTACGTCCGCGCCTACGCCGACGCGATGCCCGGGATCTTCCTCCACCTCGTCCCGGTGCTCGCCCTCGGCCTGGTCGCCGCGTTCTTCCTCAAGGAGAAACCGCTGGTGTCCCACCACGCCGCCGAGACGGAGCCCGGCACCGTGAACGCCCCCGTCCCGCAGGCCCGCCCCCAGCCCTCGGACGGGGGGACCCCCGTCTCGCGTCGCTCGCCGCACAGCGCCGGCATCCCGGTGTGCGGCACGGTGCAGCACCCCGACGGGACCGTAGTGCCCCGTGCGGCGCTCACCCTCATCGACGTCGCCGGACAGCAGGTCGGACGGGGCGCCAGCGGCGAGGACGGACGGTACGCGCTCGCCACGCCGGGCTCCGGGGCGTACGTGCTGATCGCCGCCGCGGGCGGCCACCAGCCGCAGGCGGTGTCCGTGACCGTCGGCGAGCGGCCCGTCGAACTCGACATCGTCCTCGGCGGCGCGGGACGCCTCGCCGGCAGCGTGCTCACCGCCGACGGCAGCGCCGTCCGCGACGCCACCGTCACCCTCACCAATGTGCACGGCGAGGTCGTCGCCACCACCCGCAGCGGCCGTGAGGGCGGCTATGTCATCACCGAACTCGTCGCCGGCGAGTACACCCTCGCCGCCAGTGCCCCCGCCTTCCGCCCCGCCGCGCTCCCGGTCACCGTGCAGGCCTCCCGCGAGACCCGGCAGGACGTCGAGCTCGCGGGCGGCGCCGTCCTGCGCGGCACCGTGCGCGCGGGCGGCGGACGGCCCGTCGAGGACGCGCGAGTGACCCTGCTCGACGCGGCCGGGAACGTCGCGGACACGCTCACCACCGGCGCCGACGGAACATTCCGGTTCGTCGACCTCGCCTCCGGCGAGTACACCGTCATCGCGGCGGGATACCCGCCGGTGGCCACCGTGCTCCGGATGGCCGGCGGGGGACGGACGGAGCGCGATCTCCAGCTGGGACACGAGGACTGACACACCCCGGGCGGCACATGGCGGCACACGGCGGCACCGGTTCCACCGCCCGCGCGGGGCGCGGACCAGCACCCCGGGGCGATCAAGTGAAACCAATTCCAGCATTGCCACACATCGCGACGAGCCGTCCCCGTACCGTAGTGACGGGCGGCACAGATCGATTCGCAGCCGTGGGGAGAGAGGGCCTTGGCCATGGACCGTGGCACCGAGAGGGGCATGCCTCCCAGCCGCGGAGCTGGGGACGGCGCGGCGGGAACCGTCGCGGCCGGGCGCATCCCGCTGGCCGTGGTCGTGGTCGACCGCGAAGGCCTCGTCTCCCACTGGAGCACGGGCGCCCGACGGCTCTTCGGTGCTCCCAAGGAGGACGCGATCGGCCGGTCCGTCCTCGATCTGCTGCCCGTCTCCGGAGCGCTCCCCGAGGACGACGAGATCACCCCCTACGGGGCGTACGCGGCGTACGACGGCCTCGGACCCGACCTGGAGTCCTCCCTGGACGGGCGGCTCAACTACCCGGCGGCGGGCCGCGCCCGCCTCACCGTGCCCGAGCGCGACCGGGCCGACGTCGTCTGGTGGGCCTACCCCCTGGTGGGACCCGGCCGGGAGCGGCTGCTGGTGCTGGCCGCCGACGCACAGCGGCTGCGCCCCGACGCGCGCGACGACGAGGACGGGGCGGCGTACGAGCGCATCGCACCCGGCTTCGCCCTGCACACCGACTTCCCCGGAGCCGACGAACTCGCCCGCCGGCTGCCCGAGATCCTGCCCAGCATGAGCGTCGGGGAGAGCGCCCGCATCGTCGCGCAGGTCCTCGAACTCGGCTACCCCGTCCTGGAGTTCAGCCAGAACGACCGGGTGCCCGTCACCCCCGACTGGGGTGTGGCCCGGCGCGCCGAGCGCAAGGCGCGCCGCGAGCGGGCCGCACGGGCCGCGGCCCAGGGCCTGCCGGTGCCGGAGGAACTCGCCGGCGACGAGGGCGAGGACCTGGAGTACACCGCCGTACGCGAACGCCTGGAGTTCCTCAACGAGGTCAGCGGAAGGATCGGCACCTCCCTCGACCTGTCCCGGACCATCGTCGAGGTCAGCAGAGCCGTCGTACCGCGCTTCACCGACGTCGCCGGCACCTACCTGCGCGAACAGGTCGTCGCCGGCGAGGGGTTCCCGGACGGCGTGCCCGACACCACCACCATGTGGCACCGGGTGGCCGTCGAGCACACCGACGAACCCGGCCGCTGGGACGACGTCATCCCGGTCGGCGAGGCCATGCCGTTCCCGGCGCACACCCCGTTCTTCCAGTGCATGACCACCGGCGATCCCGTCCTCGTGCCGCGCATCAGCGAGCAACTGGGCCACGCCATCGCCTCGCAGTTCGACAAGCGCGACATCCGGCCGCTGATCACGGGCCGCTCCATGCTCGTCGTACCGCTGAAGGCCCGCAACGTGGTCCTCGGCTTCATGGTCCTGCTGCGCCACCCCGAGCGCCCCGAGTTCAACGACATGGACCGGGTCACCGGCGCCGAACTCGCCGCCCGGGCCGGCCTCGTGCTCGACAACGCGCGCATGTACACCTACCAGGAGAGCGTCGCCGAGACCCTCCAGGACAGCATGCTGCCGCACATCCCGCCGCGCATGGCGGGCTGCGACATCGCCACCCGCTATCTGCCCGGCACCCTGCTCGGCAGGGTCGGCGGCGACTGGTTCGACTCGGTGAAACTGCCCGGCGCCCGCACCGCCCTAGTCGTCGGCGACGTCATGGGCCACGGCCTCAACTCGGCCGCGATGATGGGTCAGTTGCGGACGGCCGTGCAGACCATGGCCGCCCTCGACCTGCCGCCCGCCCAGCTGCTGCGCAACCTCGACGACCTGGCCCAGCGGCTCGGCGACACCTACCTGGCGACCTGCCTGTACGCCGTCTACGACCCGATCGAGAGCGAGCTGCACATCGCCAACGCGGGCCACATCCCACCGGTGCTGGTGCGCGCGCGGGACGGCCGCAGCGAGCTGCTCGACCTGCCCACGGGCGCGCCGATAGGAGTCGGCGGGGTGCCCTTCGAGGCGGTGCGCGTGCGCGTGGAGCCCGGCGACCGGCTGGTCATGTGCACCGACGGCCTGGTGGAGGTGCGCGGCGAGGACATCGGCGTGGGCCTCGCCACCCTGTGCGAGTCCGCCGCGCACCCGGCCGCCTCCATGGACGACGCCTGCGACACGATCATCCGCGCCCTCAACACGCGCGGCGGCCGCAAGGACGACGTGGCCCTGCTGATGGCCCGCCTGGGCGGCATCGAGCCGGAGGACGTCGCCGAGTGGCGGTTCGCCCGCGAACCGGTCGAGGTCGGCCGGGCCCGTGCGGTGGTCCGTGAACAGCTGCACGAGTGGGGACTGGCCCGCCTCGCCGACAACGCGGAGCTGATGGCCGACGAGCTGGTCACCAACGCCGTACGGCACTCCCGGAGCCGTCACATCCAGCTGCGTCTGGTGCGCGGCGACACGCTGCTGTGCGAGGTGGACGACGACGACCACACCCTTCCGACCCTGCTCAACGCCGGTCCCGGCGCCGAGTTCGGGCGCGGGCTGCGCGTGGTCAGCACCCTGGCCCGGGAGTGGGGCACGAGCCGTACGGCGGCCGGAAAGACCGTCTGGTTCGAGCTGACCCTGCGGTGCCGCTGACGACCCTCCGGAGACCACCGCCCGGAGCCCGCGCCGGCGTACTCGTCCCGAACACGGGGTGAAGGAACACGCCACGCGCTTGTGGCCGGAACCCGGGCGCGATAAACCGTACTCGCCCGTCAGCTACGGGCGGATCGGCGTCGCAACCTGGGGAGTTGGACATGAGCGTGACGAGTCGGTACCGCGAGGCCTGGGAGGGCTTCTGGAGCGAGGCGCCGGACGAGCAGGGGGCCGTCTTCTGGGACGCGGAGCCCGCGCTGACGGCCGGAAGACATCTCGCGCTCTTCGAACCACATCTGACGGACCCCGGCCTGCCCCTGATCGACCTCGGCTGCGGCAACGGCACCCAGACCCGGTTCCTCGCCGACCGGTACCCGCACGTCGTCGGCGCCGACATCGCCGCCGCGGCCCTCGACCACGCCCGGCACGCGGACCCGGCGGGACAGGCGGCGTACCGGCTCCTGAACGCCACCGAGAAGACCGAGACCGAGACACTGCACGCCGAACTCGGCGACGCCAACGTGTACATGCGGGGCGTGCTGCACCAGTGCGAGCCGGACGACCGGCAGCCGCTGGTGGACGGCATAGCGGCCCTGGTCGGCGAGCGCGGCCGCGCCTTCCTCGTCGAGCTCTCCGAGGCCGCCCGCCCCGTGCTGCTCGGCCTGGCCCAGGGCCCGTCCGGCCCGCCGCCCAAGCTCGCCCCGATCTTCCGCCACGGCATCGCCCCCGGCGAGGTGGCCGACGAAGCGGTGCCCGAGTATCTGCGGGCAGCCGGCCTCACCGTCCTGGCGAACGGCGAACTGCCCCTGACCACCACCGAGTTCGGGCCGGACGGCGCACGGATCGAGCTGCCGTCGAAGTGGCTGGTGGCGGGCCGGGCCCGCTGACGGGTTCCGGCCGGGGTTCCTGGCCGGTTCGCCCCGCGGCGCGTAACGTGACGGAGCATGAAGATCCTGATCAGCGCGGACATGGAGGGCGCCACGGGCGTCACCTGGCCGGCCGACGTGCTGCCGGGGACGCCGCAGTGGGAGCGGTGCCGGACGATGTTCACCTCGGACGTGGACGCCGCGGTGCGCGGGTTCTACGACGGCGGCGCGGACGAGGTGATCGTCAACGAGGCCCACTGGTCCATGCGCAACCTGCTCCTGGAGGAGATGGACGAGCGGGTGCGGATGCTCACCGGGCGGCACAAGTCGCTGTCCATGGTGGAGGGTGTGCAGCACGGTGACGTGGACGGCATCGCGTTCGTCGGCTACCACGCGGGCGCCGGCATGGAGGGTGTCCTCGCGCACACCTACCTCCCGAACTCCATCACCGGGGTCTGGCTGAACGACGTACGCGCGAGCGAGGGACTGCTCAACGCGCATGTCGTCGCCGAGTACGGGGTGCCCGTCGTGCTCGTCACCGGAGACGACGTGGCCTGCGAGGACGCGCTCGGATACGCGCCGGAGGCGCTCAAGGTCGCGGTCAAGGACCATGTGTCGCGGTACGCGGCCGTATGCCGCACGCCGGCCGGCACGGCAGCCGACATCCGTGCCGCGGCCAAGCAGGCGGCCGCGCTGGCGGTGCGTCACGAGCCCGTGTCGGGCGGGCCGTTCACGATCGCACTGGAGTTCGACGCCGAGCATCTCGCGCTCGCCGCGACGGTCGTACCGGGTGTCGGGCTGACCGGAGAACGGAAGGTGGCGTACACCAGCGCCACCATGTACGAGGGGATCCGGACCTTCAAGGCGGTCACCACGATCGTCTCGGCCGCGGTGGAGGAGCAGTATGGCTGACGAGCAGGCGCTGGACGAGGTTGTCCGGTTCACCTCGGACCTGATCCGGATCGACACGACCAACCGGGGCGGCGGCGACTGCCGCGAGCGGCCGGCCGCCGAGTACGCGGCCGAGCAGCTGGCCGCGGCGGGACTGGAGCCGGTGCTGCTGGAACGCGCCCCGGGGCGGACCAACGTCGTCGCCCGCATCGAGGGCACCGACCCGTCCGCCGACGCGCTCCTCGTGCACGGTCACCTCGACGTGGTGCCCGCCCAGGCCGACGACTGGAGCGTGCACCCGTTCTCCGGGGAGATCCGCGACGGGGTCGTGTGGGGCCGGGGCGCCGTCGACATGAAGAACATGGACGCGATGATCCTCGCGGTCGTGCGGGCCTGGGCCCGGCAGGGCGTACGGCCCCGGCGTGACGTCGTCGTCGCGTTCACCGCGGACGAGGAGGCCAGCGCCGAGGACGGCTCCGGCTTCCTCGCCGACCGGCACGCCGAGCTGTTCGAGGGCTGTACGGAGGGCATCGGCGAGTCGGGCGCGTTCACCTTCCACGACGGAAGCGGGCGGCAGATCTACCCCATCGCCGCCGGCGAGCGCGGCACCGGCTGGCTGAAGCTCACCGCACGGGGCCGGGCCGGGCACGGCTCCAAGGTCAACCGGGAGAACGCGGTGACCCGGCTGGCCGCCGCCGTCACCCGGATCGGCGAGCACGAGTGGCCGCCGCGGCTCACCCCGACCGTGCGCGCCGCCCTCACCGAACTCGCCGCCCTGTACGGCATCGAGGCGGACCTGCGCGACGTGGACCGGCTCCTGGAGAAGCTCGGCCCCGCGGCGAAGCTCGTCGAGGCCACGGTCCGCAACAGCGCCAACCCGACCATGCTGGACGCCGGTTACAAGGTCAACGTCATCCCGGGCGAGGCGGTCGCCTACGTGGACGGGCGGTATCTGCCCGGCGGCGAGGACGAGTTCCGCACCACCCTCGACCGGCTGACCGGGCCCGACGTGGACTGGGAGTTCCACCACCGGGAGGTCGCCCTGCAGGCACCGGTGGACTCCCCGACGTACGCCCGCATGCGCGCCGCGGTGGCGGAGTTCGCGCCCGAGGGGCACGTCGTGCCGTACTGCATGTCGGGCGGAACGGACGCCAAACAGTTCTCGCGCCTCGGCATCACCGGATACGGGTTCGCGCCGCTGAAGCTCCCGGAGGGCTTCGACTACCAGGCCCTCTTCCACGGGGTCGACGAACGCGTCCCGGTCGAGGCGCTGCACTTCGGGGTCCGTGTCCTCGACCGCTTCCTGCGGACGGCCTAGGAGCGGCGGGAGACGACATGCGGACCTTGGCATACGGTTCCTGGCCCTCGCCCGTCGACGCGGCCCTGGCCGCCGCGCACGACGGGTCTCCCGAGTGGGTGGGCTTCGTCGGCGACGAGATCTGGTGGACCGAACCGCGGCCCGAGGAGGGCGGGCGCCGTACGCTCGTCCGCAGGCGGCACGACTGCACGGAGGAGTCCGTGCTCGCCGCGCCGTGGAACGTGCGCAGCCGGGTCGTCGAGTACGGCGGACGGCCGTGGGCCGGGGCTGTGCGGGGCGACCGGCCGCTCGTGGTGTTCACGCACTTCGCCGACCAGCGCCTGTACCGGTTCGAGCCCGGCGGCGAGCCGCGCCCGCTGACCCCCGTGTCCCCGGTGGGCGGCGGACTGCGCTGGGCGGAGCCGCTGCTGGACCTGGAACGCGGGGAAGTGTGGTGCGTGCTGGAGGAGTTCACCGGAGAAGCGCCGGGGGACGTGCGCCGGGTCCTGGCGGCGGTGCCGTTGGACGGATCGGCGGCGGCGGACCGGGACGCGGTGCGTGAACTCACCGAGGAGCGGCACCGGTTCGTCACCGGCCCCCGCGTCTCGCCCGACGGGCGCCGCGCGGTCTGGCTGGCCTGGGACCATCCGCGCATGCCGTGGGACGGTACCGAGCTGGTCATGGCCGAGGTCGCCGCCGACGACACCCTGCGCGGGGCGCGGACGGTCGCCGGAGGACGGGAGGAGTCCATCGCCCAGGCCGAATGGTCGACGGACGGTTGTCTACTGTATGCGAGCGACCGCAGCGGCTGGTGGAACCTCTACCGCGACGGCGAACCGCTGTGCCCGCGCGAGGAGGAGTTCGGCGGACCCCTGTGGAAGCTCGGGCACCGGTGGTTCGCCCCGCTGGCCGACGGGCTCATCGCCGTCGTACACGGTCGAGGGTCGACTGCACTCGGGATACTGCATACGGAATCCGGCGAGCTGGTCGACGTGGCCGGCCCCTGGACCGAGTTCGCACCCACCCTCGCGGCGCACGGCGAGCGCGTAGTCGGCGTGGGCGCCAGCCCGCGCAGCGCCTACGAGATCGTCGAACTGGACACCCGGACCGGCCGGGCCCGGCCGGTCGGAGCCCGGCACAGCGACCCGGTCGACCCCGCCCACTACCCGGAACCGCAGATCCGCACCTTCACCGGCCCCGCGGGACGCGAGGTGCACGCCCATGTGTACCCGCCCCACAACCCCGGCTGCATCGCCCCCGCCGGCGAGCTCCCGCCGTACGTCGTGTGGGCCCACGGCGGCCCCACCAGCCGGGCGCCGCTCGTCCTGGACCTGGCGATCGCCTACTTCACCTCGCGTGGCATCGGGGTCGCCGAGGTGAATTACGGCGGCTCGACCGGCTACGGCAGGCAGTACCGCGAGCGGCTGCGCGAGCAGTGGGGCGTCGTCGACGTCGAGGACTGCGCGGCCGTGGCACTGGCCCTCGCCCACGAGGGCACCGCCGACCGCGCCCGGCTCGCGATCCGCGGCGGCAGCGCCGGCGGCTGGACCACCGCGGCCTCCCTGACCGCCACCGACGTCTACGCCTGCGGCACGATCAGCTACCCCGTCCTCGACCTCACCGGCTGGGGCTCGGGGGAGACCCACGACTTCGAGTCCCGGTACCTGGAGAGCCTGGTCGGGCCGCTCGCCGAGGTCCCGGCACGGTACGCGGAGCGCTCGCCCAGCGAGCACGCCGACCGGATCACCGCGCCCTTCCTGCTGCTCCAGGGCCTGGACGACGTCATCTGCCCGCCCGCCCAGTGCGCACGCTTCCTCGCCCGCCTCGACGGGCGGCGGGTGCCGCACGCGTACCTCACCTTCGAGGGGGAGGGACACGGGTTCCGGCGGGCCGGGACCCTGGTGCGCGCGCTGGAGGCGGAGCTCTCCCTGTACGCTCAGGTGTTCGGGCTGAACCCGCCCGGAGTACCGACGCTGGAGCTGGCCCCATGAAGCACCTCGTACGGCCGTCCCGGCTGGCCCCGGGCGCCCGGGTGGCCGTCGTCGCTCCCAGCGGCCCGGTCGCCGAGGAGCGGCTGCAGGCCGGGCTCGACCTGCTGCGCGGCTGGGACCTGGAACCGGTCGTCGCCCCCCACGTCCTCGACACGCACCCGGACCTGCGCCACCTGGCGGGCGCCGACGCCGGCCGCGCCGCGGACCTGGAGCGCGCCTGGTGCGACCCGTCCGTGGACGCCGTGTTCTGCGCCCGCGGCGGCTACGGCGCCCAGCGCATGGTCGACCTCCTCGACTGGGAGACCATGCGCGCCGCCGGGCCGAAGGTGTTCGTGGGCTTCAGCGACATCACCGTCCTGCACCAGGCCTTCGCCACCCGGCTGGGCCTGGTCACGCTGCACGGCCCGGCGGCCGCGGGCATCGACTTCATCAAGAACGAACGCGCGCGGGAGCACCTGAGGGCCACCCTCTTCGCCCCGGAGGCGGTCCGCACCCTCACCTCCGCGGGCACGGCCCTGGTGCCGGGGCGGGCCAGGGGCGTCACCCTCGGCGGCTGCCTGAGCATGCTCGCCAGTGACCTCGGCACACCCCACGCCCACCCCGGTGCCCGCGGCGGGCTGCTCATGGTCGAGGACGTAGGCGAACAGCCGTACAGCATCGACCGGCTGCTGACCCAGCTCCTGCGCACCGGCTGGCTCGACGGCGTCGCCGGCATCGGGCTCGGCTCGTGGCACGGGTGCGGCCCCTACGAGGACGTGCGCGCCGTCCTCGCCGACCGGCTCGGCGGCCTCGGGGTGCCCGTCCTGGAGGAGCTCGGGTTCGGCCACTGCGACGGCGCGTCGACGATCCCGTTCGGGGTCACGGCCGAACTCGACGCGGACGCGGGCACGTTGACCCTCGACGAGCCGGCTCTGCGCTGACCGTCACGCGCGGCCCGGCGGCAGTGCCCCCGGCCAGGCCGTAGGGTGGCGGAATGCCGCACACCGCATCACGCCATCTCGCCGAAGGCCCCCGCGTCGGTATACGCCACTTCACCTACGAGGACGGGCCGGAGTTCACCGCCCGCGCCCGGGAGAGCAAGGACCTGCACCACCCGTGGCTGTTCCCGCCGGTCACCGAGGAGGCGTACGCGGCCTACGCGGGGCACCTGATCGAGGACCCGACGAAGGCCGGGTTCCTGGTCTGCGAGAAGGACGGCGGGGCCATCGCCGGGTTCATCAACATCAACAACATCGTCGGGGGCGGCTTCCAGTGCGGGGCCCTCGGCTACGGCGTCTTCGCGCACGCGGCCGGGCGGGGGCTGATGCGCGAGGGCCTGGACCTCGTGATCGGCCACGCGTTCGGGGCGATGCGGCTGCACCGGCTGGAGATCAACGCGCAGCCCGGCAACGCCGCCTCCATCGCCCTCGCCCGTGGCGCCGGCTTCCGGCTGGAGGGCTTCTCCCCGGACATGATCTACATCGACGGCGCCTGGCGGGACCACGAGCGGTGGGCGATCACCGCAGAGATGCGGGCTTCCGGTTGATCTTCATGGTGTCGAGGTCGGTGACCGTCGACTTCAGACCGGCGAAGCCGTGGCCGAGGCCGCGCAGCATGGCCTCGGCCCGTTCCTCCGCGATCGCCCCCGCCATCTCCTCGCCGTCGGCCGCGTCCGACACCACCACGAACCGCATCGAGAAGTGCTTCAGCGGAGACGGCTCGTACGACAGCGAGCCCTCCTCGGTGAACCGCATGCTCGCCAGACCGTGCCCGTCCGCCTCGGCCAGCAGCCGCTCCCGGGCCTCGTGGGTGAGCCCGTCCCAGGTGCCCCGGACGATGACCCGGTAGGTGTGCTGCTCACTCATGCGTCGTCGTTCCGTCCCTTGTCAAAACCGATGGACGACCGACTGTACGTCGTCGAGGATCGGCCGCATGCGGAATTTCGTGGTGCTCGACGCCCCCTCCAACCTGGGCCTGCGCCCGCCCGCCCCCGGCACCGTGCCCGGCTGTCACAAGCTCGCCGGTGCCCTGCGGGAACAGCGGATCGTGGAGAGGCTCGGGGCGCGCGAGGGCGGGGTCGTGGTGCCGCCGCGCTACGACCGTGGCGACTGGCGGGAGGGCGACGGCGTGTTCAACGCGGCCGCCATCGCCGCGTACACCGTCAAGCTCGCCGACCGCATCGAGCGGCACGTCCGCGCCGGAGACTTCCCCGTCGTCCTCGGCGGCGACTGCTCGATCCAGCTGGGCGCCTCGCTGGCAATGCGCCGCATCGGGCGCTACGGACTGGCCGCGGTCGACGCAAGTCCGGACTTCCGGCACCCCGGCAACTCCGACCGGATCGGCGCCGCGGGCGGCGAGGAGGTCGCCCTGTCCACCGGGCGCGGACAGCAGGACCTGACCGATCTGGAGGGCCTCAGGCCCTACCTCCGGGACGAGGACGTACGGTTCTTCGGCATCCGCGACCACTTCGCCGACGAGGACGACGAGTGCCTCGAACTCGCCGCCCTGAAGGTCCCCCTCGTCACCGTCGGTCAGCTGCGGGAACGGGGCCCCGACACGGCCGCCCGCGCCACCGCGCAGGCCTTCGAGATCCCCGAACTCGACGGATTCTGGGTGCACCTGGACGCCGACGTCCTCGACCCGACCGTGATGCCCGCCGTCGACAGCCCCGACCCGGACGGACTGCGCCCCGGCGAACTTATCGCCCTGCTGCGCCCGTTGCTCGCGTCCACCCGCTGCGTCGGCCTCAACGTCACCATCTACGACCCCGACCTGGACCCGGAGGGCACGGCGGGCGCGCTGCTCGCCGACGTCGTCGTGGCGGCCTTTGCGCAATCCTGACCGGCAGCTCCCCTGGCCGGTTCACCTGCCGCCGGGTTCCATGGTGATCGTGACGACGATCCGACGTGACGTACTGACCCTGCCCGCCGCGGAGTTGGGACCGGACAACCCGCTGCCCCCGTTGCGACCGCTCGACGAGGCACACCGTGTCGAGGACCGCGACCGGGCCGACCTGCCCCGGGACATGGTCCGGCAGATCGGTCACGAGCCGCTGCGCAGCCTGCTGCCGGTGCGTGTCCGGGACGGGTACGGCAGGGTGCGTGAGCCCCGTACGGTCGACGCGCTCGTGATCGAGAACGGCCGGCTGCGCGCCACCGTCCTGCCCGGCCTCGGTGGCCGCGTCGTGTCGCTGGTCCAGCTGCCGTCCGGCCGTGAACTCCTCTACCGCAACCCGGTGTTCCAGCCGGCGAACTTCGCCCTCAACGGCGCCTGGTACTCCGGCGGCATCGAGTGGAACATCGGCGCCACCGGCCACACCCCCCTCTCCTGCGCACCCCTGCACGCCGCCCGTGTCCCCGCCCCCGACGGCGGGCAGATGCTGCGTCTGTGGGAATGGGAACGGCTGCGCGACCTGCCCTTCCAGGTCGACCTGTGGCTGCCGGACGGCTCCGACTTCCTGTACGTCGGCGTCCGCATCCGCAACCCCCACGAACGGCCCGCACCCGCCTACTGGTGGTCCAACATCGCCGTGCCCGAGGAGAGGCGGGTGCTGGCCCCCGCCGAGGAGGCTTGGCACTTCGGGTATGAGCGGCGGCTGCGCCGGGTGCCCGTCCCCTCGTACGACGGCATCGACCGTACGTACCCGCTCAACAGCCCTTATGCCGCCGACCACTTCTACGAGGTGCCGGACGGGCGGCGCCGCTGGATCGCCGCGCTCGACGCGGACGGGCACGGGCTGGTGCAGACGTCGACCGACGTGCTGCGCGGCCGCAAGCTGTTCGTGTGGGGCTCGGGGCCGGGCGGGCGCCGTTGGCAGGAGTGGCTCACCGAACCCGGCACCGCCGGCTACTGCGAGATCCAGGCCGGGCTCGCCCGCACCCAGGTGGAGCACGTGCGGCTGGAGGCGGAGAGCGAGGTGTCCTGGCTGGAGGCGTACGGGCCCATCGACGCGCCGCCGCAGGGGGAGTGGCCCTCGGTGCTGCGCACGGCGGAGGAACGGCTGGAGGCGGCCCTGCCACGAGCGGACGTCGACGCCGCGTACGCCGCCTGGAAGCCGTACGCCGACACCGAACCCGGCGAGCGGCTCGCCACCGGCTCCGGCTGGGGCGCTCTCGAAGTACTGCGCGGCGACCTCAAGCTGCCCGGCACGCCGTTCGACGAGGCCACGCTCGGCGACGCCCAGGCGCCGTGGCTGGAACTGCTGAGCTCCGGCTCCCTTCCGGAACCGCGCCGGGTCAGGCCGCCCGGCGAGACACTGGTCGCCCCGCACTGGCGGGACATGCTGGAGACCGCGCCCGCCACCCCGCTCACCGAGTACCACCTCGGCGTCGCCCAGTGGCACGCCGGCGACCGGGCGCAGGCGGTGCGCAGCTGGGAACGCGCCCTGGGGCTCGCGCCCTCGCTCTGGCCGTTGCTGCGCTGCCTGGCCGTCGCCGACCAGGAGTCGGGCCACCACGAGCGGGCCGCCGACCGCTACGCCGACGCCTTCGACGACCTGTGCCGCGAGCGGCGCGACGACGGCGACCTGTGGACGGCGGCCACCGCCGCGCTCGGCCGCGAGGCCCTGGAGGCACTGCTCAGGGTCCGGCGGACGGCCCAGGCGAGCGCCGTGTGGGAACGGCTGCTTCCCGCCGTGCGCGCGAGGGGCCGGTTCCGGCTCCTGGAGGCCGAGCTGTTGCTCGCGCAGGGGCGGCGCGAGGCGGCACGGGCCGTCTTCGACGACGGCTTCGAGGTGGCCGACCTGCGGGAGGGCGCGGAGACGATCGGCCGGCTGTGGGCCCGCCTGAGCGACGAGCCCCTGCCCGCCCGCCACGACTTCCGCATGCGGCCCGACACGCTCTGAGATGCTCAGCCCCGGTGGTCCACGTACTCGAACACCGCCCCGTCCGGATGCATCGCGATCAGATTGCGGCCCACCGGCGTCGGAACCGGGCCCGCGATGATGCGGGCCCCGAGCTCGCTGAGGGTGCGGTGGGCGTCCTCGACGTCCTCGACCGCGATCGTCGCGG
Organism: Streptomyces sp. NPDC086549; assembly: GCF_044746205.1. NCBI lineage: Bacteria > Bacillati > Actinomycetota > Actinomycetes > Kitasatosporales > Streptomycetaceae > Streptomyces > Streptomyces sp. NPDC086549. Next base: position 429,531 of record NZ_JBIVBS010000003.1, read on the forward strand.
TCACCTTGCGCAACACCTCCAGCTCGGCCTCGGGGCCGCTCATCAGCAGGAAGGAGCCGACCGCGGCGACCTGCACGCCACCGCGTTCGAACCGGAGAGCGCTGCCGCCCGCGAGGCGTTCGTAGAAGGGGATCGCGGCTTCGATGTCGTCGACGCAGATGCGCAGCGAGGCGCCCAGAATCTCCATGCGGACGAGCCTAGTTCCGGCGGTCCGGCGAGGAGATCGCTTCGGCGGATCACCCAGTTCGACACGAATCACGTCAGTTCGTCACGGACCACGTTATACGTACACATATGCGGGTACGCGGCCCTCATGGAGCCCTTGGATCACCTTGAACACCTGGACAAGCAGCTGGTGGACGAGCTGGCGCTGGTGGCACGCGAGACCGTGCGCGACGAGCTGCTCCAGCAGACCCGCAAGCAGCGCCGTACCGCCACCCTGTACGCCGCGTCCGGCGCCGTCGCCCTGTACGCGGGCGGGGCGCTCGCGCTCGCCCTGGGGCTGGCCCTCGCGACCGGCCTGCCGGGCTGGGCCGCCGCGCTGATCACCGCGGCGATCCTGGGCGTGGTGGCCTACGCGCTGCGCGGCGTGGCCCGGCCCAGGCACCCGCACCCCGCGCCCCCGGCCCACGTCGTCGGCGGCACCCCGCCCGCCGGACCTCCCGGCGGCCTGGGCCTGTCGTACCCGCCCCCGCCCACGCAGGCGCCGCGCTGGCCCGAAGACCCGGAAGCGCCGCACCACAGGGCGTGAGACCCGAGGGGGCGCCGGACCGCGGCGCCTCCGACGATTCGGACCGCGGAGCCTCGGACGATCGCGACCGCGGGACCCCCGGACGCGTGTGACCGCCGTGCGCCGTCCGCCGCCCCGGACGTTTGGGTGACCCGGCGAGGGGGACACGGAAAGCCTCGGACGAGCCACACCGCCGGAGGCGCACAGTGAGCCGACCCCGCATCGTGATCGTCGGCGCCGGTTTCGCCGGATACCGTACGGCCCGCTCCCTGTCCCGGCTGCTCAGACACCGGGCCGACATCACCCTGCTCAACCCGACCGACTACTTTCTGTACCTCCCCCTGCTGCCCCAGGTCTGCGCGGGCATCCTGGAGCCGCGCAGGGTCACCGTCTCCCTCCCCGGCACGCTGCGCCAGGTGCGCCCGGTGCTCGGCGAGGCGCGCCACATCGACCTCGACGCACGCACCGTGCACTACGCGGACCCGGAGGGCGGCCTCGGGACCCTGGTCTACGACCGGCTCGTCCTCGCCGTCGGCAGCGTCAACAAGCTGCTGCCGGTCCCCGGCGTCGCCGAGCACGCGCACGGCTTCCGCGGCCTGCCCGAGGCCCTGTACCTGCGCGACCACGTGACCCGCCAGGTGGAGCTCGCCGCCACGGCCGGCGACCCGAAGAGCGCCACCGCCCGCTGCACCTTCGTCGTGGCCGGCGCCGGCTACACCGGCACGGAGGTGGCCGCCCACATGCAACGCCTCACCGCCGAGCTGGCGCGCAGGCATCCGCTCCCCGGCGGCGTGCGGCCGCGCTGGCTGCTGCTGGACGTCGCGCCGCACGTGCTGCCCGGGATGGACGAGCGGCTCTCGCGCACCGCCGAGCGCGTACTGCTGCGCCGCGGCGTCGAGGTCCGCACGGGAACCGCCGTGAGAGAGGCTACCGGCGACGGCGTCCTGCTCACCGACGGCGAGTTCGTCGAGACACGGACACTCGTGTGGTGTGTCGGCGTACGGCCCGATCCGCTCGTCGAGGCCACGGGGCGGCCCCTGGAGCGGGGCCGGCTGATCGTCGACCCGTACCTTCGAGTGCCGGGTGAGCAGGCGGTGTTCGCGTGCGGCGACGCGGCCGCCGTACCCGACCTGAACACCCCGGGGACGCTGACACCGATGACGGCACAGCACGCCTGGCGGCAGGGCAGGGTCGCCGCGCGCAACGTGGCCGCGTCGCTCGGCGTCGGGGAACGCCGCCCCTACCGCCACCGCGACCTGGGCTTCGTCGTCGACCTGGGCGGTGCCGAGGCCGCCGCCGACCCGCTCGGCATCCCGCTCTCCGGCCCGCCGGCCGCCGCGGTCACCCGCGGTTACCACCTCGCGGCGATGCCCGCCAACCGCGCACGCGTCGCCGCCGACTGGCTCCTGGACGCCGTACTGCCGCCCCAGGGAACCCAGTTGGGGCTCGTGCGGTCCTGGTCGGTCCCGCTGGACACGGCCTCCCCGGAACTGGCCCGGGTACCCGGCGGTCCCGAGCACCGCGTCGCTCCCGAGCACCACGTCGCTCCCGAGCACCACGTCGCTCCCGGCCCCGTCAAGCGTGCCGACATCCCCGCGGAAGGAGACTCATGAACACCGCCGAACTCGTCGAACTTGCCCAGCAGTTGCGCGTGGACAGCGTCAGGGCCGCCGCGGCCGCGGGGTCCGGGCATCCGACCTCGTCCATGTCCGCCGCGGACCTGATGGCCGTGTTGCTCGCACACCACCTCCGCTACGACTTCGACCGCCCCGCCCACCCGGGCAACGACCGCTTCGTGCTCTCCAAGGGACACGCCTCGCCCCTGCTGTACGCCTCGTACAAGGCGGCCGGTGTCCTCGACGACACCGAACTGCTCACCTTCCGCAGGCTCGGCAGCCGTCTGGAAGGGCATCCGACGTCACGGCGGATGCCGTGGGTGTCGACCGCCACCGGCTCGCTCGGCCAGGGCCTGCCGGTCGGCGTCGGCATCGCGCTGGCCGGAAAGCGGCTGGACCGCACCGAATACCGCGTGTGGGTGCTGTGCGGCGACAGCGAGCTCGCCGAGGGCTCCGTGTGGGAGGCGGTCGAACACGCGGCGTACGAACACCTCGACAACCTCGTCGCGATCGTGGACGTCAACCGGCTCGGGCAGCGCGGCCCCACCCGGCACGGCCACGACCTGGACGCGTACGCCCGCCGCTTCCGGGCCTTCGGCTGGCACACCGTCGAGGTCGACGGCCACGACGTCGACGCGGTCGACCGTGCCTACGGCGAGGCGGAGTCCACGAACGGGCAGCCGACCGTGATCCTCGCCCGCACGCTCAAGGGCAAGGGCGTCGCCTCCGTCCAGGACCGCGAAGGCCTGCACGGCAAGCCGCTGCCCGACCCCGAGGAGGCGATCGCCGAGCTGGGCGGCCCGCGCGACCTCCACGTCCGGGTGCAGGAACCGGCCGGCGCCCGGATGCTGCACTCCGTCGGCACGTCGGCGCTCGAACTCCCCCGCTACGACAGGGGACATCCGCCCAAGGGCGTCGCCACCCGGGACGCCTTCGGCCGCGCGCTCGCCGCGCTCGGCGACGCCCGCGGCGACGTCGTCGTCCTGGACGGCGAGGTCGGCGACTCCACCCGTACCGAGCTGTTCGCCAAGGAGCACCCCGACCGCTTCTTCGAGTGCTACATCGCCGAACAGCAGCTGGTCGCCGCCGCCGTCGGCATCGCCACGCGCGGCTGGGTGCCGTACGCCTCGACCTTCGCCGCCTTCTTCACCCGCGCGTACGACTTCGTGCGCATGGCCTCGATCAGCGGCTCCGGCATCAACCTCGTGGGCTCCCACGCGGGCGTCGCGATCGGCCAGGACGGGCCCTCCCAGATGGGCCTGGAGGACCTGGCGATGTTCCGGGCGGTGTACGGCTCGACCGTGCTGTACCCGTGCGACGCCAACCAGACCGCGAAGCTCGTGGCCGCCATGGTCGGCCTGGATGGCATCCGCTATCTGCGCACCACACGCGGCGAGACCCCGGTCATCTACCACCCGGACGAGGAGTTCCCCGTCGGCGGAAGCAAGGTGCTGCGCTCCTGCGGCGAGGACCGGCTGACCGTGGTCGCGGCCGGGGTCACCGTGCACGAGGCCCTGGCCGCCGCCGATTCGCTCGCGGCCGAGGACATCCGGGTCCGGGTCGTCGACCTGTACTCCGTCAAGCCGGTCGACCGGCACACGCTGCGGCAGGCGGCGGAGGAGACCGGCTGTCTGCTCACCGTCGAGGACCACCACGAGGAGGGCGGCCTCGGGGACGCGGTCCTCGACGCGTTCCTCGACGGCAGGCCCGTGCCGCGCCTGGCCCGGCTCGCCGTCCGCACGATGCCGGGCTCGGCCGCCCCCGACCAGCAGCTGCACTTCGCGGGCATCGACGCCGAGGCGATCGCGGCGGCCGGGCGGCTGCTGGTGGAGGAGGCGATCGTGCGCTGAGCCGCCCTCGGCGCGCGCACGCCGTCCCGGGACGCTGTGCGACGGAGAGTGCTCGTGAAGGTTTGGGCCGCGGGCTCGACGGCCACCCGGGGGATGAGGTGGCCATATTGAATACAAGAGACACATCGCATACCAATCCTTCGCATACATCTCATAACGCTCAGGAGTCACGCCAAGACCGTAAAGACACCGACAGGCGCAGTGCGGACGACCGGCCCAGCCCCGTCGAGGCGCTGCGCGAGGCGCGCGCCCAGCTCGCCGAGCTGACGGGCATGGCCGCCGAGTCCGTGTCGTCGTTCGAGCAGACGGACGACGGCTGGTCACTGGAGGTGGAGGTCCTCGAACTCGCCCGCGTGCCCGACACGATGAGCCTGATGGCGAGCTACCAGGTCGACCTCGACCCCGGCGGCCGGCTCACCGGTTACCGCAGGACCCGCCGCTACGAGCGGGGGCGGGCGGACGCACACCGGCCGGGCGGCCGCTAGACCGGCCGCCCGCGACCGACATTTCCCCCCACGAGGAGGCTCGGTCGGCATGACAGTCGTCCCAGCACAGCAGACCGGCGGTGGAGGCAGCAGCGGCCTCTACGACGTACTGGAACTCGTCCTCGACCGAGGACTCGTCATCGACGCGTTCGTACGGGTCTCCCTGGTCGGCATCGAGATCCTGAAGATCGACGTACGGGTCGTCGTGGCCAGCGTCGACACCTACCTGCGCTTCGCCGAGGCGTGCAACCGGCTCGACCTGGAGGCGGGCCCGCGCAAGAGCCCCGGCCTGCCCGACCTGGTCGGCGAGATCACCGAGTCCGGCGCGCGCGGCAAGTCCAAGGGCGCGCTGTCCGGTGCCGCCGAGACCATCTCGGACGCCTTCAAGCAGGCGCGCGACGAACGCGGCGAAGGCTCCGAGCGCGAGGCCGAACAGCGGCCGAGGGCCCGCAGGACCACCGCGCGCAGGAAGGAGGAGCAGGAGTGAGCACGTACGTCTACGGCATCACGGCCGCGACGCATTCTTCCCTGCCCGAGGGCATGGGCGGCGTCGGTGACCCGCCGCGAAAGGTGCGCATCCTGAAGGAGGGCGGGCTGGCGGCCGTCGTCAGCGACGCCCCGGAAGGGCTGCGCGCCAAGCGCAGGGAGCTGCTCGCCCACCAGACCGTGCTCGCCGAAACCGGCGCGGCCGGCTGTGTGCTGCCCATGCGGTTCGGCAGTGTCGCCCCCGACGACGACAGCGTCACCCGTGTGCTCGCCGAGCGCGCCGGCCACTACGAGGAGCGACTGCGGGAGCTGGACGGGAAGGTCGAGTACAACATCAAGGCGACGCACGACGAAGAGGCCGTGCTGCACCGCGTCATGGCCGAGAACCCGGAGCTGCGCGCCCAGGCCGAGTCCAACCGAAAGGCCGGCGGCGGCAGCTACGAGCAGCGGCTGCAGTTCGGCGAGATGGTCGCGGCCGCGGTGCGGGCGCGGGAGGTCCAGGACGCGGCAGAGCTGCTGCAGGCCCTGGAGACGGAGGCGGCCGCGGTGAGCGCGGGCCCCGAGTCCACCGGCTGGCTGGCCAACCTGTCGTTCCTGGTGGACCAGGACTCCGCCGAGACCTTCCTGGCCGCCGTGCAGCAGTTCCGCGAGAGCCGTCCGCACCTCGAAGTGCGGGCCCACGGGCCGCTGCCGCCGTACAGCTTCGTCGAGCCGGGCCCGTCCGAACCGGCGGGCACCACGGTGGGCGGCGCGGAGACCGGATCGGGGTAGTGCCATGGGACTGATCGGAGAGGTGCTGCTGCTGCCGTTCGCGCCCGTGCGCGGTACCGGGTGGGTGATCCGGCAGGTCGTGGAGGAGGCGGAGCGGATCTACTACGACCCCGCCACGGTCCGGGCCGAACTCGCGGCGCTCGAACAGCGGTTGGAGACGGGCGAGATCGACGAGGACGAGTTCGACCGACTCGAGGACGAGCTCCTCGACCGGCTGGAGATCGCCCTGCGCCGAGGCGCGGGGACGGACAATGGGACATTCACATGAACCGCATAGGACTGGGCCTCGCCCTAGGGGCCGGATACTTCCTCGGACGGACGAAGAAGCTGAAGCTGGCGCTCGCGCTCGGCTCACTGGCGGCCGGGAAGCGGCTGAACCTGAGCCCGCGAATGGTCACGGACCTGGTGTCCCAGCAACTGCGGGACAACCCGCAGTTCAAGGAGATCGGGGAGCAGCTGCGCGGGGACCTGCGAGGGGTCGGCAAGGCCGCCTCCGGCGCCATGGTCGAGCGGCAGATGGAGGCCTTGGCCGACCGTCTGCACGGGCGCACCGCAGAGATGCGCGACCAGCTCGAAGGGCTCGGGGAATCCGAGGACGGCCATGACGAGGAGGAGACCGCCGAAGAGGCCGAGGGCAAGGAAGAAGAGGCCGAAGGCAAGGAAGAGGTCGAGGAGGAGGAAGAGGCCGAGGGCGAGGAAGAGACGGAGGAAGCCTCCGAAGGCGGCGGGACCGGATCCGGACCGTCCGGGAAGGACACGGCGCAGAAGACGGACAGGAGGGCCCCCGCCAGGAAGGCCGCCCCCGCCAAGAGGACGGCCAGGAAGGCACCGGCGAAGCGGGCCGCCCGGAATGCCCCCGCGAAGAAGGCGGCGGCGAAGGAGACGGCGGACAGGAAGAAGACGTCCACGGGCGGGAGCGCCGCGCGAGGCGCCCGGGCCCGGCTTCCGAAGGGAGGCGGCGAGTCATGACCGAGACCCTCGGATCCGCGCGGTCCGCGGCATCGTCCACGGACGGCAAGGCCACGGAGAGCCCGCTCGGCCGGCTGGCGGAGAGCGAGGCGGCCGACCGCCTGAAGGCCGAGGTGCAGGAGTACCTCGCCGCTCAGGCCGAGCGCATGCTGGCCGGCGTCGGCCGCAAGCTGGGCGAGACCACCGGCAAGCTCAACGACATCGCGGAGGGCAACAGCCCCGGCTTCGGCAAGCTCGCCCTCGACGCCGGGCGCAAGTTCGCCGAGGGCAAGGGCCCGCTGCGCTCCGCGCTGGAGCTCGGCGCCTCGCACGCGAAGGACAGCGTGGTCGGCGCCCTGAAGAACCTCGGCGGCAAGGGCAAGCGCAAGCGCGGAGCGGGCCACAAGCCGACCGTCATCATGGAGTACATCGACGTCGGCGTGCCGCTGCGCACCGCCTACGACCAGTGGACCCAGTACCAGGACTTCAGCACCTTCGCGAAGGGCGTGAAGAGCGCGAGCCGCGCCGACGACACGACCTCCGACTGGCAGCTCAAGGTCTTCTGGTCCAACCGCAGCTGGAAGGCGCACACCACCGAACAGGTTCCCGACTACCGAATCCAGTGGCAGTCGGAGGGCGCCAAGGGCACCACGAAGGGTGTGGTCTCCTTCCACGAGCTGGAGGACAACCTCACCCGCGTTGTGCTGGTCATGGAGTACTACCCCAAGGGCCTGTTCGAGAAGACCGGCAACATCTGGCGGGCCCAGGGCCGCCGGGCCCGGCTCGACCTCAAGAACTTCGCCCGCTTCATCACCCTCAAGGGCGAGGCCGAGGATGGCTGGCGCGGTGAGATCCAGGACGGCGAGGTGGTCCAGAGCCATGAGGACGCGGTCGCCGAGGAGGAACGGTCCGACGAGGAGCAGCGACCGGAGGACGAGAACGAGGCCGAGGACGAAGCGGAAGAGTACGAGGACGAGGAGCCTCAGGAGGGCGAAGCCGAGGACGAGTACGAGGACGAGGAGGACGACGAGGAGGAGGCGGAGAACGGCGGCGCACCCGAGAACGAGGACGACTACATCGAGTACGAGGACGAGGACGAGGAGCAACCCGAAGACGAGTACGCCGAGAGCGGGAGCCGTCGATGACGACGCCCGCCCGGCTCCCGGAGCCGTACGGCCAGGGCGGCGGTGCCAACCTGGCCGACATCCTGGAGCGCGTGCTCGACAAGGGCATCGTCATCGCCGGTGACATCCGGATCAACCTGCTCGACATCGAACTGCTCACCGTCAAGCTGCGGCTCGTCATCGCCTCCGTCGACAAGGCCAAGGAGATGGGCATCGACTGGTGGGAGAGCGACCCCGCCCTGTCCACACGCGCCCGCCGCGACGAACTCCAACGGGAGAATGCCGAGTTGCGCGAGCGACTGGCCCAGCTGGAGCCCGGCCGCGTGCAGCAGGAGGAGGCCCCATGAGCGGGATGACCGGTCTGCGGTACGTCTACGCGGTCTGCCGCCCCTTCGACGCGGCCCTGCAGTCCCAGCTGACAGGAGTGGCGGGCGCCCCGCCGGGGCTGCTGAGACACCACGGCCTGATCGCGGTCGTCAGCACGGTCCCGGAGGGGGAATTCGCCGAGCAGCCGCTCCACGCCCATCTGGAGGACCTGGACTGGCTGACCGAGACCGCCCGCGCCCACCAGGGCGTGATCGACGCGCTCACCACCGTCACCACGCCACTGCCGCTCCGGCTCGCCACGGTCTTCCGGGACGACAGCGGCGTACGCGTGATGATGGAGGCGCGCGAGGACGACTTCCGGCGCACCCTCGACCGGCTGGAGGGCCGGGTGGAATGGGGTGTCAAGGTGTATCTGGAGCCGGAGCCGCCCGAGGAGCCCGCCGCCCGGCCCGCCCGGCAGCCCGTCAGCGGCCGGGACTATCTGCGGCAGCGCCGGCAGCGCAGCCGCTCGCACGAGGACAGGTTCCAGAAGGCCGAGGAATTCGCGAGCCGGCTGCACGAAACGCTTTCCCGGTACGCCGAGGAATCCCGGCTGCACGCCCCGCAGAACTCGTCGCTTTCCGGTGTCCGGGGAGAGAATCTCCTCAACGGGGCCTATCTGGTGCCGCGCACGCGGTCCGAGGAATTCGTGGAACTGGTCGACCGCACAAAGGACGAAGCGGCAAAGGACGAAGCTGAACAGGACGAAGCTGAACAGGGCGAAGCGCCCGGAATTCGGGTGGAACTCACCGGCCCCTGGGCGGCCTACTCGTTCACGGGCGATCCGTCGGAGGAGGAACGGTGACCGCCGTCGAACGCCGTGAGGTCGCCCTGGTGGACCTGCTCGACCGGCTGCTCGCCGGGGGCGTCGTCATCACCGGGGACATCACGCTGCGCATCGCCGACGTGGACCTCGTCCGGATCGACCTGAACGCGCTGATCAGCTCGGTGAGCGAACAGGTGCCCTCCCCGTGGCCGGAGGTGACGTCGTGACGGAACGCCGGAGGAACCGGCTGGACCTGGAACCCGACACGGTCGAACGCGACCTCGTCAAACTCGTCCTGACCGTCGTGGAGCTGCTGCGCCAGCTGATGGAACGGCAGGCGCTGCGCCGCTTCGACACCGGCGAGCTGAGCGAGGAACAGGAGGAGCGGATCGGGCTCACCCTGATGCTCCTGGAGGACCGCATGGCCGAGCTGCGCGACCGCTACGGACTGCGGCCCGAGGACCTGAACCTGGACCTCGGGCCGCTGGGACCGCTGCTTCCGCGGCGGTGAACTCACCACCGGTACCAGCGGCCCCTGCCTCCCGCGGCGCTCGTGCCGCGCATCAGGAATCCCAGAAGCCATAGCACGAGAACCGCCAGAGCGATCCACCAGAGCAGTTTCACCGCGAATCCGGCACCGAAGAGAATCAGCACCAGAAGCAGTACCAGCAGGATGGGAACCATAATGTGAACCTCCTGCCTTCCGCGTTTCCCGTTATCCGGGAATCAGGCCTCCTTGCGGCAGAGAATTTCTCCGTGCAGCACGGTGAACCAGCCGTCCTCCCGCTTCCCCCACTCCCGCCAGGCCTCCGCAACGGCCCGCAGCTGTCCGGCGGTCGCGTGACCGCCCTCGACGGCGAGGTCCGCGTACGCCGAGGCGACGGTGCGGTCCGCCCACAGCCCGCTCCACCACACCCGCTCCTCGGGCGTGCTGAACGTCCAGGTGCCGGAGGTCGCCGTGACGTCCGTGAGCCCGGCGGCCAGCGCCCAGGACTTCAGCCGCCGCCCGGCGTCCGGCTCGCCGCCGTTGGCTCGGGCGACCCGGCTGTACAGGTCCTGCCAGTCGTCCAACCCCGGCACCTGCGGATACCACGTCATCGCCGCGTAGTCCGAGTCGCGGACGGCGATGAACCCGCCGGGCTTGGTGACCCGGCGCATCTCGCGCAGCGCCTGCACCGGGTCGCCCACGTGCTGCAGCACCTGGTGCGCGTGGACCACGCAGAACGTGTCGTCCGGGTAGCCCAGTGCATGGACGTCGGCGACCGCGAAGTCGACGTTCGTCAGGCCTCGTTCGGCGGCGACGGCCCGGGCCTGGTCCAGGATGCCCGACGCGTGGTCGACGCCGGTCACCCGGCCGTCGGGGACCAGCGCGGCCAGGTCGGCGGTGATGGTCCCCGGACCGCAGCCGATGTCCAGGATCTTCATGTGGGGCTTGAGCGAACCGAGCAGATAGGCCGCGGAGTTGGCGGCCGTCCGCCAGGTGTGCGAACGCAGCACCGACTCGTGGTGCCCATGGGTGTAGACAGCGGTCTCCTGCGGCTTCGGCATGACTCAACCCCTTGTCGTCGGACGGGCGTTCGGGGCGTGAGGCCCCTGTCGCCGGTACACACCACCGTACGCGTGCATGCCGAATATTGAGATACACGTTCCACCATGTGGACTAAGGGCCGGTCTGCGACCCGGCTCGCTTCGGGGCGGGCGGTACACCGTCGGTGCCGCGGCCGGCCGCTCCACCGTCGCCGCCCCCGCCGCGAACCACAGCACCCCGTCTCGAAGGGGGCGGGTAGCCTGAAGGCGCCGTTTGCCGTGTGCCGGCGGTGTGATCGAGCGAGAGGAACCCCGAATGCGCCTGCTCCTCGTCCGCCACGGCCAGACCCCGACCAACGTCGACTTCCTGCTGGACACCGCCGTACCCGGGCCCGGTCTGACCCCTCTCGGCCTGCGGCAGGCCGCCGCCCTGCCGCGGGCCCTCGCGGACGAGGACATCGACGCCGTCTACGCCTCCACGCTGGTCCGTACGCAGTTGACGGCCGCCCCGCTGGCGGCCGCCCGCGGGCTCGACGTGATCGTGCGGGACGGCATACGCGAGCTGTCCGCCGGGGACCTGGAGATGCTGCCCGGCGACTCCGAGCGCGGCCGGCTCTACATGCGGACGGGGTTCGCCTGGGCGGCCGGCGACACCGCGCTGCGGATGCCGGGCGGGGAGAGCGGGACCGAGGCGCTGGCGCGGTACGACGCCGTGGTCGCCGAGGCCGCGGCGAGCGGTGCCTCGGCCGTCGCCATGGTCAGCCACGGAGCGGCGATCCGGGTGTGGACGGCCGCCCGCGCCGCGAACGTCGACGTGCGCTTCGCCGCCGCCCGCCCCCTCGACAACACCGGCGTGGTCGTCATGGAGGGCTCGCCGTCCGACGGCTGGAAGGCGCTGTCCTGGGCGGGCGCGGTCGTGACGCCCACGGGGGAGGCCGGTCCGACGGGGCGGCCGCAGCCGGTGAGCCAAAGGGGCGCGCCGGTCTCCGGAGACCGGCCGCAGGCAGGCCCGAAGAGCTGAGCACGGGGGCTCGGGCCCCGGCTGGAGCGCCCCGGAGGCGGACCGGCCGACCGGAGGGGCCGCGGACCCGGCCGGATAACGGTTTGCGCAGGTCGGGGGCGGCCCGCAGAATGCGTCCCCATGGGACATCTGGAAGCCGCGCACCTCGAGTACTACCTCCCCGACGGGAGGGCCCTGCTCGGCGACGTGTCCTTCCGGGTGGGCGAAGGCGCCGCCGTCGCCCTGGTCGGCCCCAACGGCGCGGGCAAGACCACCCTGCTCCGGCTGGTCTCCGGCGAACTGAAACCGCACGGCGGTACGGTCACCGTGAGTGGCGGCCTGGGCGTGATGCGCCAGTTCGTGGGGTCCGTACGGGACGAGACGACCGTACGTGATCTGCTCGTGTCCGTCGCACCGCCCCGCATCCGTGAGGCCGCGCGGGCCGTCGACCAGGCCGAGCACGCCATCATGACCGTCGACGACGAGGCCGCCCAGATGCGGTACGCCCAGGCACTCGCCGACTGGGCCGAGGCGCGCGGTTACGAGGCCGAGACCCTGTGGGACATGTGCACCACGGCCGCGCTCGGCGTGCCCTACGAACGCGCGCAGTGGCGGCAGGTGCGCACCCTCTCCGGCGGTGAGCAGAAGCGGCTGGTCCTGGAGGCGCTGTTCCGCGGCACGGACGAGGTGCTGCTGCTCGACGAGCCGGACAACTACCTGGACGTGCCCGGCAAGCGGTGGCTGGAGGAGCGGCTGAAGGAGACCCGCAAGACGGTCCTCTTCGTCTCCCACGACCGCGAACTCCTCGCCCGCGCCGCCGAGAAGATCGTCTCCGTCGAACCCGGTCCCGCGGGCGCCGACGCCTGGGTGCACGGCGGCGGCTTCGCCACGTACCACGAGGCCCGGCGCGAACGCTTCGCCCGCTTCGAGGAGTTGCGCCGGCGCTGGGACGAGAAGCACGCCCAGCTGAAGAAACTCGTGCTGAACCTCCGGCAGGCCGCGTCCATCAGCCACGAACTGGCCTCCCGCTACCAGGCCGCCCAGACCCGTTTGCGCAAGTTCGAGGAGGCCGGCCCGCCGCCCGAGCCGCCGCGCGAGCAGGACATCACCATGCGCCTGAAGGGCGGCCGCACCGGCGTACGGGCCGTCACCTGCAAGGGACTTGAACTCACCGGCCTGATGAAACCCTTCGACCTGGAGGTCTTCTACGGCGAGCGGGTCGCCGTCCTCGGCTCCAACGGATCCGGCAAGTCGCACTTCCTGCGCCTGCTCGCGGGCGACGACGTGGCGCACACGGGGGAGTGGAAGCTCGGCGCCCGGGTCGTCCCCGGCCACTTCGCCCAGACGCACGCCCACCCCGAACTGGAGGGCCGCGCCCTCCTGGACATCCTCTGGAAGGAGCACTCCCAGGACCGGGGCGCGGCCATGTCCCGGCTGCGCCGCTACGAGCTCACCAACCAGGCCGAGCAGCCCTTCGACCGCCTTTCCGGCGGCCAGCAGGCCCGCTTCCAGATCCTGCTCCTCGAGCTCCAGGGCGTCACCGCCCTGCTTCTTGACGAGCCGACCGACAACCTCGACCTGGAGTCCGCCGAGGCCCTCCAGGAAGGCCTGGAGGCGTTCGACGGCACGGTCCTCGCGGTCACCCACGACCGCTGGTTCGCGCGCTCGTTCGACCGCTTCCTGGTCTTCGGCAGCGACGGCCGGGTCCGGGAGACGCCGGAGCCGGTGTGGGACGAGCGCCGGGTCGAGCGGGTCCGGTAGCCACGGAGGCCCGGGGGCCGGAATGTTCGTACAGTGGAGGCAGCAGAGCGACCACGACGAGCGGGGCACCATCATGACCGGAGTCGACCCGGACCGTCTGGACGACCAGCAGCTCATGAAGGAGCTGGAGACGATCCACCGCACGCGCCACGACACGCTGCTGTACGGCTCGAACGGCGCATTGCGCGCCCACAACGAGCGCATGGCACAGCTGGAGGGCGAGTTCCTGCGCCGCAATCCCCGCCGCCAGATCGCCGGGGGCCGCACGCGGGAGGGCGCCCGCGAGCGCGGCTGCGGTGGGGCGGCGGTTCCCGGCGCCTGAGGTGCCCCTCGCGTGCCTCTCGCGTGCCCCTTGCGTGCCCCTTGCGTGTCCTCGCGCCGCGGCTCAGGCCGCGGCGATCACGTCGAGGAGCGCTTCGCAGAATGCCTTCAGATCATCCGGCTTGCGGCTGGTGACCAGCTTGTTGGGGCCGTCCTCGCAGATCCTCACCTGCTCGTCCACCCAGGTGCCGCCCGCGTTGCGGACGTCGGTCCGCACGCTCGGCCAGGAGGTCAGCGTCCGCCCCCGTACGACGTCGGCCTCGATCAGAGTCCAGGGGGCGTGGCAGATCGCGGCCACCGGACGGCCCAGGTCGAAGAACTCCCGCACGAACGCGACGGCCTTCCCGTCCATCCGCAGGAAGTCCGGGTTGGCCACACCGCCCGGCAGGACGAGCGCGCCGAACTCGCCCGCGGAGGTCTCGGCCACGACCTCGTCCACGGGGAACCTGTCAGCCTTGTCGAGGTGGTCGAAGGCCTGGATCTCACCGCGCCGCGTCGACACCAGCACCGGCTCGTGGCCCGCGTCCGAGGCCGCCTTCCAGGGCTCGGTCAGCTCCACCTGTTCGACGCCCGCGGGCGCCGCGAGAAACGCGATACGCATGACGCTCGACATCCTTTCCGGGCCGCCCCCTCCGGGCCGCCCCCTCCGGGCCGGCTCTCTCCGGGCCGGCTCTCTCCGGGCCGGCTCTCTCCGGGCCGGCTCTCTCCGGGCCGGCTCTCTCCGGGCCGGCTCTCTCCGGGCCGGCTCTCCGCTCCGGCTCTCCGCTCCGGCTCTCCGCTCCGGCTCTCCGCTCCGGCTCTTCGATCCGGCTCTCCGCCCCGCCGCTCTGCCCACCGCCTCTCCGCGCCCTTCCGGCTTCCGAGTCCCGGCTGTCCTCACCGGCTCACATCGGCCCCGCCAGCGCCTGGGCCAGCTGCTGCACGTTGGCGTAGTGCGCCGCCCGCGGCAGCCGCCGTACCGCCTGGACCAGCTCGTCGGGCGCCTGCCCGCGGCGCAGGGCGCCGGCCAGCTCGCCAGGTGCCGCGGGGAAGGCGCCGCGCCCCAGGTTCCGGGCCAGCTCCAGCCGCACCGCCGCCAGGGAGGGCCGCTCGCTGTTCCCCCGCGCCACCGGACCGCGGAAGATCGCCGGGTCGTCCTCGGCGGTGGGTTCCGGGTCGTGCCACTCCTCGGTGCGGGTGGGGTGCCCCGACCTGAGAAGCTCCCGGAGCTCGTGCTTCATCTCGTCGTCCCGGTGCACGCTCAACCGGTCACTGCCTCGCTGCATGGCTCCCTCCAGGTGTTCAGGGGGTAAGCACCGCGTACCCGGACACCGGGCGCCGACACAACACGGACACGGCTGTTTGTCCCCGGAGGCGGGGGGCAGGCGCAGTGTCAGTGCTTCGGACAGGAGGCACGTCCGTGGGAGCGGCGGCCCCTGTCACGGGTGCCTCCGTTCCTCCGAACCGAGGCGGAGGCGCTCCCACGATGACCGTCCGATCCAGCAGGTCAGGGGAGTTGCGACGCACCATGCCCAACCGAGCGAGCACGAAGCACCATCCGCACGACGACGCGCCCGACACCGCGCAGTCCTTCCGCGAACTGGCCGCGCTCCCTCCGGGGCGGCGGCGCGACCGGCTCCGCGACGAGATCGTGAAGGCCTGGCTGCCCATGGCCGAACGGATCGCGGGGCGGTTCCGCAACCGCGGCGAGAGCTACGAGGACCTGCGCCAGGTCGCCGCCCTCGGCCTCGTCAAGGCCGTGGACCGGTACGACCCCGAGCGCGGCAAGGCCTTCGAGAGCTTCGCCGTGCCCACGGTCACCGGCGAGATCAAGCGGCACTTCCGCGACCACATGTGGACCCTGCACGTGCCGCGCCGGGTCCAGGACCTGCGCAACCGGGTCCGCTTCGCCTGCCGGGACCTGTCGCAGACCGCCCCGGGGCGGCGGCCCACCGTGGCCCAGATCGCCGAGTACGCGGACATGAGCGAGGCGGACGTCCGGGCAGGCCTGGAGGCGCTGGACAGCTTCACCGCACTGTCCCTGGACGCGGAGCTGCCCGGCAGCGCGGACGGGGACGGGTACTCACTCGCCGAGGCCCTCGGCACCGTCGATCCCGCGCTCGACACGGTCGTGGACCGGGAGGCCGTGAAGCCCCGGCTGGCCGCCCTGCCCGAGCGGGAACGGGTCATCCTCTACATGCGGTTCTTCGGGGACATGACACAGGGCCGGATCGCCGAACAGCTGGGCATCTCGCAGATGCACGTGTCCCGGCTGATCAACCGGTGCTGCGCGCGGCTGCGCGACCAGGTGATGCGGGACGTGGCGTAGGGGTATGCCTGTGGGCGGCCGGCGTCACCCGATAGGCCGTTCACCTTCCCGCGAATGGGGTCCGGCCGCGCGCGGGCTGCGGTCCGGCGGGCTGTGATGGCTGCGGGAGCACGACCGTCGTGCTCCCGCAGCCGTCCGTCTGAGGAGCCCGTCCCATGCGACGCACCGCTCGCGCCCTGGCCGCCGCCGTCCTGGCCGCGGCCGCCCTCGGTATCGCCATACCGGCCGCCTCCGCGGACCCCGTCGCGGAGGTCGGCCCCGGCGCCGTCCGGCCGGGCGGCAGCATCACCGTGTCCGTCACCTGCGGCGCGACCGGAGGGGCCGTACCGGAGACCATCGACGCCTCCTCACCGGCCTTCGAGGGCGGAACCGTGCGGCTGCGCCGGGTCACCGCCGAGGACGGCCGGACCTCCGGATCCGCCTACCGCGGCACCGCGCGGATCACCTCCGGCGGTGACGCCCGGGGCACTACGGCCCCGGCCCAGGGCACTACGGCCCCGGCCCCGGCCCAGGGCACTACGGCCCCGGCCCCGGCCCAGGGCACTACGGCCCCGGCCGGGCCGGACGCCGCGCGGACGGTCGACGGCACCTGTCCCGCCGCGCCCGGCGCGCAGGGGCAGCCCTGGAGCGCCAAGTTCTCGGTGCCGCGCGCCGCCGCGAACGCCGGCTCCGGCACAAGCGCGGGCTCCGGCTCCGGCGTCGGTTCCAGCTCCGGAGTCGGCTCGAGCGCCAGCCCCGCTGCCGGCACTGGCGCCGGCACTGGCGCCAGCACCGGCATCGGTGCCGGCGTCGGCTCCAGCCCCGCCACCAGCACAGGCATGGATGCCGACGCCGTCGTCGGCACAGATGTCGGCCCCGACGCCGTCGGCGATGTCGGCAGCGATGTCGGCAAGGACGTCGGCACAGAGATCGGCACAGAGATCGGCAAGGACGTCGGCAAGGACGTCGGCACCGAGCTCGGTGACAGCCGACAGTGCGCCGACTCGGAGTCCTGTGGCGAGTCCCAGGCCTGCGGGGAGGGGCGCGAGTGCGGTGAGTCGCAGGTTTCCGGTGACGGCCGGGAGTGCGGCGGGTCGCGGGCGTGCGGGGAGAGCCAGGGGCGGGAATGCGACGAGTCCCGGGGCGCATCCTGTGATGACGACGAGGGCCGTACGTGTCCCGAACCCCGGACCGGCTCCACCTGCAGCCCGGCCGCCGCCGTCCAGCACGGCGTGGATGCTGGAGAGGGCGGTGCCTTCAACGGCTCCGTCCCCGCGCTGGTCGCCGGCGGCCTGCTGATCGCCGGCGCGCTCGGGGCCGCCGCCCACCGGGTGGTACGGCAGCGGTAGGCGTACGGGGACGGCACACGGCACCACGGACTGCGCGGAGGCGGACATGCGGCGGACGGACCCCGAAGACCACGGTCCCGTCCGCTACGGGCCGCACCTCCCCGACGACGGACTGCCCGTTCTGCCCGAACTCTCCGCCGTGCTCGCCGCGGCCGCGGGCCGCCCGGGGGAGGAGCCGGTCGGCGGCGGCCCCGCCCTGATCGAGGCGGCCCGCGGCTACTGGGCACGGCGCGCCCTGCCCGCCGACCCGGACCGCGTGGCGGCCGGCCCCGGAGCACCGTCCCTGCTGCTCGCCCTGACCGCCGCGCTCGGCGGCGACGTCCTGGTGCCCAGACCCTGCGCCGCCTGGTGGGCACCGTACGCACGGCTGCTGGGCCGGCCCGCCTTCCACGTGGCCACACCGGCCGAGTGCGGCGGTGTACCGGACCC
Source organism: Streptomyces sp. NPDC086549 (assembly GCF_044746205.1). NCBI lineage: Bacteria > Bacillati > Actinomycetota > Actinomycetes > Kitasatosporales > Streptomycetaceae > Streptomyces > Streptomyces sp. NPDC086549. Next base: position 447,347 of record NZ_JBIVBS010000003.1, read on the forward strand.
GTACGCCCTTCTGGAGACCGTACGCCGGGTCCGCGCCGAGGGCGGTGACCCGCGGCTGCTCGTGCTCTCCGTCGCCGACGACCCGACCGCCACCGTGGCGCCGCCGGAGCTGCTGCACGAGACCGTCGAGGCCGCCGAGGGCGAGGGACTGCACCTGGTCAGCGACGAGACCTGGCGCGACACCCTGCACGACCCGCACGACACGGTGCTGCTCAGCCCGGCGGAGATGCTGCCCGACCGGGTCACCGTCGTCACCGACCTGGCGGGCGCGCTGCTGCCACCCGGCTGGCCCGCGGCCGTCGCCCGTTTCCCCGCGGCGCACACCGGGGAGGCGCTCCACGCGCGCGTGCTCGACGTGCTCACCGCCCTGGGGGCGCGCGTCGCCGCACCGGTGGCGGCCGCCGCCGCGTACGCGCTCGGCGAACCCGAGCCGGTCACCGGGCGCCGTGACACCGCCGTACGCCTGCACGCGCGCGTGGCCGCCGCCGTGCACGCCGCCGCCGTCTCCGCCGGGGCCCTGTCCCGACCGCCGCAGGCCGGCCGTCACCTGTACGTCGACCTCGGCGAGCTGCGCTCCGCGCTCGGCGCGCACGGGGTCGGCGACGCACAGGAGTTGGAGGACTTCCTCACCGCCCGGCTCGGCATGCCCGCGCCCGGCGGCCACCGCTTCGGCGACGACCTGGGGGCGTTGCGCGTACGGCTGTCCACCGGGCCGCTGCTGGCCGGCACCGACGAGGAACGCACGGAATGCCTCACGTCACCCGCACCGTTGGAACTGCCACACGTGCAACGCGCGTTGATCTCCTTGAGGTCGGTCTTCGACGATCTCCGCGACGACGCTCAGCGATGGGAGCCTCCTCGATGACGCAGCAGACGCAGCTGTCCGGGTCGGTCACCACGACCACGACGACGACCAGGGAAGCCCACACCCCGCCGGCCCCCGCGATCCATGCGACCCCCGCGGTTCCGTCCGCCCCCACCCCCTTCGCGCCTCCGTTCCCGCCGCTCGCCGAACCCCGTCCCCTGGGCGAACTCCGGTTCTGGCCGCGGACCTTCCACGACCGGCTCACCGCCCCCCTGCCCGGCCTCAAGGCCATCGCCCGATTCGCCCGCGAGGGCTCCGTACGGCCCGGACCCGAGGGCCTCGCCGACATCCCGCGGCTCCCCTTCGAACCCGGCCCGATGCCCCGCACCGACACCCGCACCGTCGCCGCCACCTGGGCGGGGCACGCCAGTTGGGTCCTGCGCATCGGCGGGCTCACCGTCCTCACCGACCCGGTCTGGTCCCGCCGGATCCTCGGCACCCCGGCCCGGGTCACCCCGGTCGGCGTCGCCTGGAGCGCGCTGCCGCGCGTCGACGCCGTCGTCATCAGCCACAACCACTACGACCACCTGGACGCCCCGACCCTGCGCCGACTGCCGCGCGACACCCCGGTGTTCGTCCCGGCAGGCCTCGGCCCCTGGTTCCGCCGCCGCCGGTTCACCACCGTCACCGAACTGGACTGGTGGGAGGCGGCCGAACTGTCCGGCGTCCGCTTCGACTTCGTGCCCGCCCACCACTGGTCCAAGCGCACCCTCACCGACACCTGCCACAGCCTGTGGGGCGGCTGGGTGCTCACCGACCGGGACGGCCGGCGCGTCTACTTCGCCGGCGACACGGGCTACGGCCACTGGTTCTCCCGCATCGGCCGCCGCTACCCGGGCATCGACCTCGCCCTGCTCCCCATCGGGGCCTACGACCCGCGCTGGTGGCTCAGCGACGTGCACTGCGACCCGGAGGAGGCCGTCCGCGCCGCCCGCGACCTCGGCGCCCGCCGTATGGCCCCCATGCACTGGGGCACGTTCGTCCTGTCAGCCGAGCCGCTGCTGGAGCCGCTCACCCGGGTGCGGGCCGCCTGGGAGAAGGCGGGACTGGGCCGGGAGGAACTGTGGGACCTGCCGATCGGGGGTTCACGCGTGCTGCCGTAGCCCTGTAGCCCTGTAGCCCTGTAGCCCTGTAGCCCTGTAGCCCTGTAGCCCTGTAGCCCTGTAGCCCTGTAGCCCTGTAGCCCTGTAGCCCCCAGCCCCCAGCCCCCAGCCCCGTGCCCCCTAGCCCCGAAGGCCCTCTGCTCTTGCGCTGCCGGGCCCGCGGACCCTGCGCCTCGCGCCTCGCGCCTTGTGCCCCGCGCCTCGCGTCCCGCGCCCCTAGGCCCGTGCCGTCTTCCTGATCCGTCGCCACAGAGCCGGCGTCGCGCTGATCGAGACGGTCAGCGCGACCGCCGCCACCACGCCCTCCCACGGCTCGGCGAACAGCGAGCCACCGAGAATCCCGATCAACTGGTACGACACCGCCCAGGCCAGGCAGGCCGGCAGGTTGCCGCGGGCGAAGCGGCGAAGCGGCCAGTCGGCCATCAGGCAGGCCAGCATCACCGGGATGCGGCCCGCCGGGACCAGCCGGGACAGCACGAGGACCGTCACCCCGTGCTCGGCGAGCTTCCCCTGTGCCTGCGTCAGCCGGTCCTCGGGCGCCCGCGCCCGGATCGCCGCCAGCCATCGCGACCCGTTCTTCGAGCCCATCCCGCGCCGGCCCAGCAAGTACAACGCCGCGTCCCCCAGGAACGCGGCCAGTGACGCCGTCACGAACACAAGTACCAGCGAGAACGGCGCGGTCTGATGGAACGCCACCACCGCCGCCGAACTCACCAGCGCCCCCGTCGGCACCACCGGCACCAGCGCGCCGATCAGCACCAGCAGGAACAGCGACGGGTAGCCGATCGCCTGCTGGGTGGACTCCGGCGGCACGGCCTTCGAGGCGGCGGCCAGCCAGTTCACCGGGCGACCTCCGGGCGCACGCGCTCCCCGTGCCCGAGCTTGTGCACCGTCACCCGGGGCGCGTACTGCGCGGCCAGGCGCACGAATTCATCGCCCGGCGCATGGAACTCATGGGGGCGCACGGCGTCCATGCCGATCGGCCAGTACGTGCCGTAGTGCACCGGCACCGCGCTGCGCGGCGCGAGGCGGGCGAGCGCCTCGGCGGCCCGGCCCGCGTCCAGGTGCCCTGGACCGAGGTACGGCCCCCAGCCGCCCACCGGCAGCAGCGCCACGTCCACCGGCCCGACCTCCTCGGCCATGGAGTCGAACAGGCCGGTGTCACCGGCGAAATAGGTCCGAGCCTCACCCTCCACGACGTACCCCAGGGCGGGGGAGCGGTGCGGGCCGACGGGCAGCCGCCGACCGTCGTGCCGCGCGGGCACCGCCCGTACGACCAGGTCACCGACCATGGTCTCGTCCCCGGGGGCCATCTCGGCGACGCGCAGGTGGGTGAGCCGGCGCAGTCCGGGTACCGCCCGTGGTGCGCCCCGGGGCACGAGCAGGCGTGTGCCCGGGGCGAGCCGCGCCAGCGAGGGGAGGTGCAGATGGTCGGCGTGCAGATGCGAGACGAGCGCCACGTCCGCGCGGAGGGCGTCGGCGGAGGGCGGCGCACCCCGGCGGCGGCGCAGGTGCGCGAGCCTGCGAGCGAACAGAGGATCGGTGAGCACACGTATGTTCGAGTCTTCGATCGTGCAGGTGGCGTGACCCCACCAGGTGATCTCCACCGGCACCCTCTTCGCCCCCTTCGTGCGACTCCCCGAAGCCTACGGGCAGGAGTAGGGTCTGCGGCGAAACCCGGAGGTGAGGGGGACACCATGGGACCGGTTCGGGTCACGGCGATCGCGAGTCTGACGCCGCTCGAGGAGCTGGAGTCGGATCCCTTCCTCGTGGACTCCCGCAGTCAGTACGCGATGTGCGCGCGCTGGGCCGCCGAGCGCGGCTACGTCGTCGCACGGGAGCTGCTGGTGCGCGGGCTGCGGCCCGACCACTGCGTGCTGTGGGACGGGGTCCGCCCCGGCGTGGACCTGTTCGTCGCGCCCAGCCGACGGGTGCTGGAGAGCGCGCTGTCCAACGCCGACGAGTTCACCGCGGAGTGCGCGCGCCGCGGGGTGCGGGTCGAGACGGTCGGCTCCGCGGAACCGCTGTACGACGCCCAGATGAAGGCCCGCGTACACCGGCGCCTGTCCATGCCGACCGCGGGGTACGACGGCCGCTAGGCCCTGACCTGGTCCTTGATGCCCGCCGCTCCCCTTGTGACAAGGTGGACCCAGGCCCGCACCGGCGACGGGCCGGGACGTGAGGTGTACGGGGCGTGCGTGGCGGGGGTTGGCGGCGGATCGCCAGTCAGGTCGGGCGGAGCGTCACGGTGTGGGCGGTCTCCACCGTCACCATGCTCGTGCTGGCCGGGATCCTGCCCGACTTCCAGCTCCAGTCCGCCGACGGCGACAGCGCCACCCGCATAGCCGTCACCGCCGCCCTCGGCGCCGGCGCCTTCGGCATCCTGTCGGCCGTGGTCTGGCCCCTCCTGGTACGGCTCCTGCTGCTCGTGCCCGCCCTCGTCCTGGGCCTGCTGGTCTTCTTCCTCAACGGCTCCCTCCTCCTCGTCGCCCTGCGCATCAACCCCTCCGGCAGCAGCGAGGCCGCCCCCGAGACCGCCGTCATCGTGGCCGCCGTGATGTCCGCCGTCGCCTCCGCCACCGGCGGCGCCCTCGCCGTCCGCGACGACGACGCCTACCGGCGCAGGCTGTCCCGGCTCGCCGACCGCCGCCGCAGATCCCACCCGCCCTGCGCGACCACGCCCGGCACCGTCTTCGTCCAACTGGACGGTGTCGGCCACGACGTGCTCACCCAGGCCGTCGGCAAGGGGCTCATGCCGACCGTCGGCCGCTGGCTCGCCGCCGGCGACGGGCAGCGGCCCACCCACCGGCTCACCCCGTGGCGCACCGACTGGTCCAGCCAGACCGGCGCCAGCCAGCTGGGCATCCTGCACGGCTCCACCTTCGACATCCCCGCGTTCCGCTGGTACGAGAAGGACAACGGCGAGGTGATGGTATGCAATCGCCCGACCAGTGCCGCCGAACTCCAGCGCCGCGCCATACTGCATACAGGCGACGGTGGACTGCTCACCGTCGACGGCGCCAGCCGCGGCAACCTGTTCAGCGGCGGCGCCGACGAACAGGCCCTCGTCCTGTCCATCGCCACCCGCCGACGCGGCCGCGAGAACCGCTCCCGGGCCGGCTACTTCGCCTACTTCTCCGACCCCGCCAACGCCGTCCGTACAGCCCTCTCCTTCGCCGCCGAGGTCTGCCGCGAGATCGGCCAGTCCACCCGGGCCCGGACGCGAGGACAGCGCCCGCGCGTCCGGCGCGGCGGCCTCTACCCCTTCGTGCGCGCCTTCGCGACCGTCGTCGAACGGGACGTCGTGCTCGCCGCGGTGATGGGCGACCTGCTCGTGGGCCGCACCGCCGTCTACGCCGACCTCGTCGCCTACGACGAGGTCGCCCACCACTCCGGACCGCGCAGCCGCGACGCCGAAAAGGTGCTGCAACGCCTGGACCGGTGCCTCGCACTGATCGAGAAGGTCGCCGAACACTCCCCACGCCCCTACCGGATCGTCGTCCTGTCCGACCACGGCCAAAGCCCCGGCGAGACCTTCCGCGCCCGCTACGGCCTCACCCTCGGCGACCTCGTCCGCGCCGGCTGCGGCCTGCCCGTACCCCGCAAGGCCGAGCGAACGCACAGTGGCGCCGAAGCCCGCACCGCCGTACGCGCCGCCCTGCGCCGCCCCGTCGAGGAGCGCTCCGAACGGCACCGCCCCGCCGGCCGCCACTCGGAACCGATGGTGCTCGCCTCCGGCAACCTCGGCCTGGTCTCCTTCGCGGACGTCCATCACCGCATGACCAAGGAGGAGATCGACGCCCGCCACCCCGCCCTCCTCCCCACCCTCGCCAACCACCCCGGCATCGCTTTCCTGCTGGTGCGCAGCGAGGAACACGGCGGCCTGGTCCTCGGCCCGTACGGCACGGAGATCCCCCTGGACCGGCTCGACGCCCACCCCGGCCCGCTGGCGGGCTTCGGCCCCGGCGCCGCCGACGCCGTGCGCCGCACCCACTCCTTCCCGCACACTGCCGACATCATGGTCAACTCCTGGTACGACCCCGACGACGGCGAGGTCCTCGCCTTCGAGGAGCAGATCGGCTCCCACGGCGGACTCGGCGGCGCCCAGGCCCGCCCGTTCCTGCTGTCGCCCCTCGCCCTGTCCACGCCCGTCGACGACGGACAGGAACTGGCCGGCGCCGAGCACCTGCACCGCGTCCTGCGCCGCTGGCTGCGCGAGGCGAACGGGCCCCAGGTGCCGCTCACGGCGGACGAGGCCGACCGGCGGGCCGCCTGAAATTCGGCTGCGCCGCCGCAGCCGCAGGCACACACTGTTCGAGTCGCAGCACCGGCCGGATCACCGGCAACCCACTCGAACACCCCCTAGGAGTACCTGCTTTGCAGGCTGCCGTCACCGTCACTCCCTCCCGCATCCCCGAACTCCTCCTCGGCCTGGCCACCGTCCGGCCCGTCTTCCTCTGGGGCGCCCCCGGCATCGGAAAGTCCTCCCTGGTCAGGGAGTTCGCCGAATCCCTGGGCCTGGAGTGCGTCAGTCTGCTCGGCACCCAGCTCGCCCCCGAGGACCTGATCGGGGTCCCGCAGATCCGCGACGGGCGCTCGGTGTTCTGCCCGCCGGAGGCGATCGCCCGTGACGAGCCGTACTGCCTGTTCCTGGACGAGCTGAACGCGGCCGGCCCGGACGTGCAGAAGGCGTTCTACTCCCTCATCCTCGACCGCCGCATCGGCACCTACGAGCTGCCGAAGGGCTCGATCGTCATCGGCGCCGGAAACCGCGCCACCGACAACGCCCTCGCCCGCCCCATCGCCTCCGCGCTCGTCAACCGCCTCACCCACGTCCACCTGGAGGCCTCCGCCAAGGACTGGCTCGCCTGGGCCGCCGGCAACGGCATCCACCCCTGGATCCTGGACCACCTCACCGACCGCCCCGACCACCTGTGGTCCAAGCCGCCGAAGACCGAGGAGCCGTTCTCCACGCCCCGCTCCTGGCACATGCTCTCCGACGCGCTGCACTCCTTCGGCCGCGACCTCGACGAGGACACCCTGAAAGTCCTCGCCCACGGCACCCTCACGCCCATCCACGCGACCGCCTTCTGCGGATACGTCAAGATCGTGCGCAGCCAGTTCGGCATCGAGGCCGTCATCAAGGGCGACGCCCGCTGGCCGAACCGGCCGGAGGACCGCGACCTGCTGTACTACCTCGCCGAGTCCTTCCGCGGCCGTCTCGTCAAGGAACTGCCCGTCAGCAAGGAGCACATGTCGGCGAACGGCCGGCAGACCGCGTACCGCGCCAAGTCGCTGCTGGTACAGCTCGCCGAGATCTCCGTCGAGGTCGCGCAGACCGTGATCGCCCCGGACGCCGACGGCAATCCCGTACTGCCGTCCTGGTTCCTGATCGAGGCGGCCCGGGACATGCCCCGGCTGGTGGAGGCGCGCCGGTGACCCGTACCCGGGGCGAGGGGCAGAAGAAGCGGGACCCCGCGGCCGAGGCGTTCGCCGAGGGGATGCGGCTGGTCAAGGCCAACCCGGCGCTGGCGGCGGTCGACTTCGGGGTCTGCCGGCAGGAGGAGTGCAGGTTCGCGCCCCGCGACGGGCTCGTGGCCGTCGACTCGGACGCCGACCTGCACGTCCACCCGCATCGCCTCGCCGACCCGGCCGCCTGGGCCTGGGCGCTCGCGCACGCCGTCCTGCATCTGGGCTTCGGGCACGTCCCCGCCGCGAAGGGCGAGCGCACCCAGCCGGACCGGTTCGACCTCGCCGCGCGCTGCGTCGTCGTCAACCGCTTCCTGCTGAACTTCCCCATCGGCACCACCCCCGAGGAGCTCCCCGCCTCCTACCCCGACGGCGACGAGGAGCAGCTCGCCGCGCGCTGGCGGCGGGACGGAATTCCGGCGGCGTACGAGCACTGCGGCACGGCGGGCGACGAGCCCGACCAACTGCTCCTGCGGTGGGTGGGCTGGGCTCAGCCCCCGGACCACCAGCTGGCCTTCGCCACCGCCCTGACCCGGACGGTGTCGGCGGCGATGGACATGGCGGGCGGCCGCCGCGACTCCCTCGACGGCGAGCCGGCGCGGCAGCGCCCCTGGCAGCAGGCCCTGAGCTGGTTCATCGCCTCCTACCCGCTGCTCGGCGGCATCGCGGCCGGGATCAAGCTCGTCGCCGACGCCGAACTCGCCCGCGCCCACGGCATCTCCGTCGCCGCGGTGAACCCGGAAGCCGGCGAGATCTACATCAATCCCCTGTGCCGGTTCGACGACGAGGAGTGGCGGTTCATCCTCGGGCACGAGATGCTGCACGCCGCCCTGCGCCACGGCGACCGCTGCGGCACCCGGGACCCCTACCTCTTCAACATCGCCTGCGACTACGTCATCAACGGCTGGCTCTGCGAGATGCAGATCGGCACCATGCCGGAGGGCCTGCTGTACGACCCGGCGCTCGCCGGCCTCTCCTCCGAGGAGGTCTACGACCGCATCGCCGGCGACCTGCGCCGGATGCGCCGCCTGGCCACCCTGCGCGGCAAGGGCCTCGGCGACGTGCTCGGCGCCCCGCTCGGCCCGCCCGGCGACTACGTCGACCTCGACGGGTTCTACCGCCGCGGCCTGAGCCAGGGCCTGGACCTGCACCAGCAGCAGGACCGCGGTTTCCTGCCCGGCGGCCTGGTCGAGGAGATCCGCGCGCTCAGCCACCCGCCGCTGCCCTGGGACGCCCGACTCGCCCGCTGGTTCGACGAGTTCGTGCCCCGTCCGGAGCCGGTCCGGTCGTACGCCCGCCCCTCGCGCCGCCAGTCGTCCACCCCCGACATCCCGCGCGCGGGCCGCTATTTTCCGCCCGAGGAGGTCGCCCGCTGCACCTTCGGCGTGGTCCTCGACACCTCCGGCTCCATGGACCGCACCCTGCTCGGCAAGGCGCTGGGCGCGATCGCCTCCTACGCCGAGGCCCGCGACGTGCCGGCCGCCCGGGTGGTCTTCTGCGACGCCGCCGCGCACGACGCCGGCTACCTGCCGGTCACGGAGATCGCCGGCCGGGTACGGGTGCACGGCCGCGGCGGTACGGTCCTGCAGCCCGGGATCGACCTGCTGCACCGGGCGGACGACTTCCCGCCGGGCGCTCCGGTGCTGGTCATCACCGACGGCTGGTGCGACGTGCTGCGGGTGCGCCGCGAGCACGCCTACCTGATCCCGCAGGGCGGACGGCTGCCGTTCACCCCCCGTGGGCCCGTCTTCAAGGTGCAGTGAGTCCGGATGTGATCGGATGGGACCCGCAGAACCCGGAATGGGACTCCCATACGAAAGGAACAACCGTGGCCACCACGCGCACCGCACACACCGTCTGGGAAGGCAACCTGATCGAGGGCAATGGTGTCGTCACCTTCGACTCCTCCGGCATCGGCCAGCAGCCGGTGTCGTGGCCGTCGCGCGCCGAGAAGGCGAACGGCAAGACCAGCCCCGAGGAGCTGATCGCCGCCGCCCACTCCAGCTGCTTCTCCATGGCGCTCTCGCACGGCCTGACCGGCGCCGGCACCCCGCCCACCAAGCTCGTCACCTCGGCGGACGTCACCTTCCAGCCGGGTGAGGGCATCACCGGCATCCACCTCACCGTCGAGGGCACCGTCCCCGGCCTGGACGAGGACGCGTTCGTCGCCGCCGCCGAGGACGCCAAGAAGAACTGCCCGGTCAGCCAGGCCCTGACCGGCACCACCATCACCCTGTCGGCGAAGCTCGCCTGAACGCCGTACGTCCTTGGATGCCGCGTCCCCACCAGGGCGCGGCATCGCCGTTTCGGGGTACCCGGCATTGACAACGGCCCGCTCAAGTTTTGTGCTGGAGTCGGGGAAGCGCCCGGGTGGAAGGGGACGGAGATGGCACGCGCGGTCGGGATCGATCTCGGGACGACGAACTCGGTGGTGGCCGTCCTGGAGGGCGGCGAGTCCACCGTCGTCGCCAACGCCGAAGGGGCGAGGACCACACCCTCGGTGGTGGCCTTCGCCAAGAACGGCGAGGTACTGGTCGGCGAGGTCGCCAAACGGCAGGCCGTGACGAACGTGGAACGCACCGCACGGTCGATGAAGCGGCACATGGGAGACGCGCACTGGCGCTTCCCGGAGAGCGGCTCCGTCGACGGCACCCGCTACCGCGCCCAGGAGCTGTCGGCGCGGGTGCTGCAGAAGCTGAAGCGGGACGCGGAGGCCTACCTCGGCGAGGACGTCACCGACGCGGTGATCACCGTACCGGCGTACTTCGACGACTCCCAGCGGCAGGCGACCAAGGAGGCCGGGGAGATCGCCGGCCTCAAGGTGCTGAGGATCATCAACGAGCCGACGGCCGCCGCCCTCGCCTACGGCCTGGACCGCGGCGAGGAGCAGACCGTCCTCGTCTTCGACCTCGGCGGCGGCACCTTCGACGTCTCCCTCCTGGACATCGGCGACGGCGTCATCGAGGTGAAGGCCACCAACGGCGACACCCACCTCGGCGGCGACGACTGGGACCAGCGGATCGTCGAGCACCTGGCCAAGCGGTTCAAAGGGCAGTACGGCATCGACCTCGCGGGCGACAAGATGGCGGTGCAGCGACTGCGCGAGGCCGCCGAGAAGGCCAAGATCGAGCTGTCGTCCTCGTCCGAGACCACCATCAACCTCCCCTACATCACCGCCTCCGCCGAGGGCCCGCTGCACCTGGACGAGAAGCTGACCCGCGCCCAGTTCCAGGAGCTCACAAGTGACCTGCTCGACCGCTGCAAGAACCCCTTCCACCAGGCGGTCAAGGACGCCAACGTCAAGCTGTCCGCCATCGACCACGTCATCCTCGTCGGCGGATCGACCCGGATGCCCGCGGTCACCGACCTGGTCAAGGAGCTCACCGGAAAGGACCCGCACAAGGGCGTCAACCCCGACGAGGTGGTGGCGGTCGGCGCCACCCTCCAGGCGGGCGTCATCCGCGGCGACGTCAAGGACGTGCTCCTGCTGGACGTCACCCCGCTGTCCCTGGGCATCGAGACCAAGGGCGGCATCATGACCAAGCTCATCGAACGCAACACCACGATCCCGACCCGCCGTTCGGAGATCTTCACCACCGCCACCGACAACCAGTCCTCGGTCGGCATCCAGGTCTACCAGGGCGAGAGGGAGATCGCCGCCTACAACAAGAAGCTCGGCGTCTTCGACCTCACCGGCCTGCCGCCCGCCCCGCGCGGAGTCCCGCAGATCGAGGTGGCCTTCGACATCGACGCCAACGGGATCATGCACGTCTCGGCGAAGGACCTCGCCACCGGACGCGAGCAGAAGATGACGGTCACCGGCGGCTCCGCCCTGCCCAAGGACGACATCGACCGCATGATGCGGGAGGCCGAACAGTACGCCGAGGACGACCGCAAACGCCGCGAGGCCGCCGAAACCCGCAACCAGGCCGAACAACTCGTCTACCAGACCGAGAAGTTCCTCCAGGAGAACCAGGAACGGGTGCCGCCCGACACCAAGACCGAGGTCGAGGCGGCGGCCGCGGAACTCAAGACCCTGCTGGAACAGAACGCCGAGACCGCCGCCCTGCGCACCGGCGTCGACAAACTCGCCTCCGTGAGCCAGAAGATGGGCCAGGCCATGTACGCCCAGGCCCAGCAGCAGACACCCACCGAGACCACCACACCGCAGGACGAGGAGGGCGTGGTCGACGCGGAGATCGTCGACGACGAACAGGACGCGAAGGGAGGCGCCGCCTAGGGCCACAGGCCCGAGAGGCCCCGGTCGTCCCTATCCGGTCGGCAGTGTTGCGCATACCGCATCCAGCACGGACGCATACGGTGTACCGAATACCGTCAGCCGGGAGCGCAGCCCCTCCAGGGCGTCGCGGTGCTCGGTGAGCAGCTCGGTGCTGCCGGTCCGGGCCGCGCACTCCAGCACCGCCGGCAGGAAGTCCGGCAGCTCCTCGCCGCTGAACTCCAGGCCGTGCTCCCGGTAGACGTCCTCGAACCGGACCAGAGACCCGCCCCGCCGCCCGATGCAGCCGTTGCTCCACCGGCTCAGGTACAGGCCGTGCCGGTGCCCGAGCCCGAAGACCCGCACATAGTGCTCGGCCAGCTCGCACAGCGGGGTCACCGCCGCGTGGTCGGTGAACTCCCGCAGCTGTGGGGCGGCTTCGCGCAGCAGCGGCAGCCGGACGACGAAATCGTCGTCCGGATACGTCAGACAGAGCGCAGCCGCCTGGTACAGCACCGCGTCCGACGGCATCCGGCCTCCTTCGCGTCGTCGGAGGCCGGCCGCCGCTCGCGGTCGGACACGTGCGTTCCCCGGCCGGCGCCCCGACGGACGACGATCGCCCTGGACACCGGCCCGTGGTTCAGAACCTAGGGGCGAGAAGGCGGACGCACCCGTTCGCGGCACCCGTCCGGGTCAGGGCTTGCGCGCCACCCCCGCGTACACGGGCACCACACCCTCCGCCTGAGCCGCCACATCCACCGGCTCCGGCCGCCACCCGTACACCGGGATCACACCGGGGCCCAGCAGCTCCAGACCGTCGAAGAACCGCGAGAACTCCGGCAGTGTACGCGGATGGAACGGCGTCCCGCTCCTGCGGAACAGCTCCGCCGCCTTGGCCACACCCTCCGGACTCAGATCCTGCGTGACCTGGGACAGGATCAGGAAGCTGCCCGGGGCGAGCGCCGCGACGTACCGCTCCACCAGCCCGTACACGTCGTCCTCCGCGTCCCCCAGATAGTGGGTGAGCGCCACCAGCGACAGCGACACCGGCCGGTCGAAGTCGAGGGACTCGCCCGCCAGCCGCAGGATGGTCTCGGGATCGCGGACGTCGGCGTGCACATAGTCCGTGCCGCCCTCGACGGAACTGCTCAGCAGCGCCTCCGCGTGCCGCAGCACGATCGGGTCGTTGTCCGCGTACACCACCTTGGACTCCGCAGCCGCGCCCTGCGCCACCTGATGCAGATTGGGCTCGGTGGGAATGCCGGTGCCGATGTCCAGGAACTGGCGGATCCCCGCCTCGGCGGCCGTACGGACGGCCCGGTGCATGAACCGCCGGTTGGCGCGCGCCCCGCGCACCGCCGTGCCGTCCGCGGCCAGGATCTTCCGGGCCAGCTCCTCGTCCACCGGGTAGTTGTCCTTGCCGCCCAGCCACCAGTCGTACACCCGCGCGGGATGCGGCCTGCTGGTGTCGATGGTGGTGGGCGCGGCTTCGGATCCGGTCATACCGTGTCTGCTCCGTCCTCAGAGGCTCTCGCGGAATTCCCGCAGGATCTTCTCGGTGCGCTGGACCGACGCGGCCCGCGCCGTCATGTGGTCCAGGACCTCCAGATGCGCCGAGACCTCCCCGCGGGAGTCCAGGTACAAGGCGCCGGTCAGGTACTCGCTGAACACCATGTCGGGCAGCTCGGGCTCCGCGAACCGGAACAGCGTGAAGGGTGCATACGTCCCGGGGTGCGGGCCGGACGCGAACTCGGCGAGCTGGAGCGTGACCCGGTCCCGTCCGGCGTACTCCAGCAGTCTGTCCAGCTGGTCACGCATCACCTCGCACCGGTCGCTCACCGGGCGCCGCAGCACCGTCTCGTCCATGATCACCCACAGGTGGGGCGGATTCTCCCGGTCCAGCAGCCGCTGCCGCTCCATGCGCAGCGACACATGTCGCTCGATCGCCTCCGGATCGGTGTGCCCGATCGTCCCGGCCTCCATCACGGCGCGCGCGTACTCCTCGGTCTGCAGCAGACCGGGCACGAAGTGCGGCTCGTAGGAGCGGATGATCCGGGCGGCGCCCTCCAGGCTCACGTACAGGCTGAACCAGTCCGGCAGCACGTCGTGGAACCGCTGCCACCAGCCCGGCTGATTGGCCTCCTCGGCCAGCTCCACGAACGCGGCCGCCTCCTCGGCGGGGACGCCGTACGCCGAAAGAAGCACCTGCACATACGGGATCTTCAGCGCGACCTCGGCCATCTCGATCCGCCGCACCGTCGCCGGCGCCACCCGCAGCACCCGGGCGGCCTCCTCGCGCTTGAGGCCGGCCGCCTCCCGCAGCTCCTGCAGCCGCTTGCCGAGCACCACCTGGCCCACCGTGGGCGCAGCCCGCCGCTCACTCACGCCACGCCCTCCCCCACGCGCCGAAGTATGCGAGCAGTGTGTCACGCGACGCCCTATCGCACACGTGCCCGAGGCAGATGCGGGTGTCACACGGCCCGTCACATCACCAGTGCATGAAGGTACTTGGCCGTCGCCGGGTCCGCGGGCAGGAACGTCTCGATGGCCAGCTCCGCGACCGTCACGTCCATCGGCGTGTTGAACGTCGAGATCGACGAGACGAACGACAGGATCCGGCCCTCGTGCTCGATCCGCATCGGCAGCGCGAAGTACGCCACAGACTCAGCCGGTTCGTCCCCGCCCGCCTCCTGAGGCACCGGATAGGCCGCCACTTCCTCGTACAACTCCCGCAGCGCATCCGAGCGGTGCAGGGCGATCTGCCGCTCCATCTGGGCCAGCAGATGCCCCCGCCACTCACGCAGATTGCGGATGCGCGGCGCCAGACCCTCCGGATGCAGCGTCAGCCGCATCGCGTTCGGCGCCGGCGCCATCAGGGACTCCGGTACGCCGTCCAGCAGCATGGTGATGCCCCGGTTGGCGGCGACGACCGTGTACACGGCATCGACGACCAGCGCCGGATACGGCTCGTAGCCCTGGATCAGCCGCTCCATCCCGTCCCGCAACGCGCCCAACGCCGGGTCGTCCAGCGGCGTTTCGGGATAGCGCGGGGCGTAACCGGCCGCCAGCAGCAGCGCGTTGCGCTCCCGCACCGGCACCTCCAGGTGCTCGGCCAGCCGCAGCACCATCTCCTCGCTCGGCCGCGAACGGCCCGTCTCGACGAAGCTGATGTGCCGGGCGGAGGAGTCGGCACGCAGCGCCAGTTCCAGCTGGCTGACCCTGCGCCGCTCCCGCCAGGCACGCAGCAGGGGGCCGACACCCTTGTCGGCGGGGGCGACGGTGGAGGCGGCGGGGCCGGACGCGACAATGGTCATACCGTCGACCGTAGTCGAGGAACGGTCGCCAGTATGCGAGCAGTGGGTGCGCGAACGGGCCGTGGACCTTGGAGACCGCAGCGGTGTACCGCGCCAGGGTCCGCGGCTGCCTGCTCGGCGGCACGGTCGGCGACGCCCTCGGCCACCCCGCCGAGTTCGCCTCCCTCGACCGGATCCGCGCGGCCCACGGACCGCACGGGATGACCGGACTCCTGCCCGGCGCGCACGGCGCGGTGGGCCTCATCAGCGACGACACGCAGATGACCCTGTTCACCGCCGAGGCCCTCGTCGAGGCCGACCACCGCCGCAAGGAGGACGTCCCCGGCGGCCGGCCCCTGCTGGTGCGGCAGGTCTACGAACGCCGGCTGGAAACCCGGTCGAAGCCGGGCCCCGAGCGGACCGACCCGCCGAAGAGCGGGTCTGCGCACTGGTCCCGAACCGTGTCGACAACTCCCTGCTCCTGGCCGTCGACCACTCCGGCGACAGCGACTCCACCGGCGCCGTCTGCGGCAACCTGCTCGGCGCCCGGTACCGCGACCACGCCCTGCCGCACGCATGACGCCGGCAGGTCGAGGACCGGGCCCGGATCGCGGTGCTCGCCGACGACCTCGGTGCCCGGCGGGTGCGCGGCGCGGCCCTCGCAACCCTTTCCGATCACGGCCCCGACGGCATGACTGTGGCACGCTGAAGAACCATCCCGACCCCCAGGAAGGAGCGAGGTCATGCCCGTCGAACCGCTGTCGCAGAAGGAGATCGAGGACCGGCTGGTGGAACTGCCCGGCTGGTCGGCCGACGGCGACCGCCTCACCCGCTCGTACCGGCTCGACTCGCACTTCGCCGCGACGGCACTGGTCGTGCACATCGCCCAGATCCAGCAGGACCTCGACCACCACTCCGACCTCACCCTCGGCTACAACACGGTGTCCCTGACCGTGAACACGCACAGCGTCGGCGGTGCCGTCACCGAGAAGGACTTCGGGCTCGCCCGCAAAGTGGAGGACATCGCCCCAGGTCACGGGGCACACTGAGGCGCGTGCTGGACTACGACGAAGAAGCCGACGCCTACGACGCGACCCGCGGCGGCGAACCACGGGCCGAGGCGGCCGCCGCCGCCGTCCTCGGCCTGGTCCCCGACGGCGCCCGCCGCCTCCTCGACGTCGCCTGCGGCACCGGGATCGTGACGAGGCGGCTGGCGGCGGCCCGGCCGGGGACGAGGGTCACCGGCGCCGACCTCGCCCACGGCATGGCACGGATGGCCGCCGCCCGCCTGCCCGGCTCGGTCGTCCTGGCCGACAGCCGCCGACTCCCGTTCCCCGACGCGACGTTCGACGCGGTCACCAGCGTCTGGCTGCTGCACCTGATGGACGACCCCGCCGACGTCGGCTCCATCGTCGCCGAGTGCGCCCGCGTGCTGCGGCCGGGCGGGGTGTACGTGACCACGGTCGACAAGGCCGAGGCGCACGACGTGGGCAGCGACATCGACACCGTCCTCGTCCCGCGGCCACGCCGCCCCGCCCCGGACGCGGCCGCCACGGTGGCGGCGCACGCCACGGAACACGGACTCCTCCCCGACGGGCAGGCGTTCTTCCCCGGCCTGGGACAGGGCCGCAGCCCCCGCGGCACCATCGCCAATCTGCGACGCGGCTGGTTCACCCTGCTGGCGCCCGACGACCCGCTGACGCAGCGGCTCGCCGAGGCGCTGGCGGCCCTCCCGGACCAGGACCGGCCCCGCCCCGACCCTCGCTTTCGCGTACGGTCCTTCAGGAAGCCGAAGGCCGACTGAAGGCCACGATCCGGTTCACCGAACTCGACGGGCGACACGGCAACTTCCGTGCGGACGGCGGCGACCGAGAGAGGAACCCGTCCGTCCTCCCCCGGAGGTACGTCACGTGAAGCACTCGCATCCGCACGCCCACCGCAGACGCAGCAGCGCCGTCCTCCGCGCGCTGACCGCCACCGCGGCCCTGATCGGCGCCGGCCTCACGGCTCTGTCCCCCGGCACCGCCGAGGCGGCCACCGCCAGGCAGGTCGAGGCCCTCGACCGGGGCGTCGTCAGCGTCCACACCGACAGCGGCAACCTGATCAGCTGGCGCTGGCTCGGCACGGACCCCGACGACGTCTCCTTCAACGTCTACCGCGCCGGCACGAAGGTCAACGCGACCCCGGTCACCGGGGCCACCGACTACTTCCACTCCGGCGCCCCGGCCCAGGCCGACTACACGGTCCGGGCGATCGTGGGCGGCGTGGAGCAGGCCGACTCGGAGCACGCGATCCAGTTCCGCACGGGCTACAAGGACGTCCCCATCACCCCGCCCGACGGAGGCACCACCCCCGACGGAGTCTCCTACACCTACGAGGCAAACGACGCCTCCGTCGGCGACCTCGACGGCGACGGACAGCTGGACTTCGTCCTCAAGTGGCAGCCCACCGACGCCAAGGACAACTCCCAGTCCGGCTACACCGGCGACACGATCCTCGACGGCGTCAAGCTCGACGGCACCCGCCTGTGGCGCATCGACCTGGGCCGCAACATCCGCTCGGGCGCCCACTACACGCAGTTCCAGGTGTACGACTACGACGGCGACGGCAAGGCCGAGGTCGTCATGAAGACCGCCGACGGCACGGTCGACGGCACCGGCACGGTGATCGGCAGCGCGTCCGCGGACTACCGCAACTCCAGCGGCTACGTGCTCTCCGGCCCGGAATACCTGACCATGTTCAACGGCCTCACCGGCAAGGCGATGCAGACCGTCGACTACGTCCCGGCCCGCGGCACGGTCTCGTCCTGGGGCGACTCGTACGGCAACCGCGTCGACCGCTTCCTCGCCGGGACGGCCTACCTGGACGGCACCCGTCCCTCCCTGATCATGGCGCGCGGCTACTACACGCGTACGGTGATCGCGGCCTGGGACTGGCGGGGCGGCGCCTTCACCCGCCGCTGGACCTTCGACACCAACTCCTCCACCAACACCGGCAAGGGCTACGACGGCCAGGGCAACCACCAGCTGTCCGTCGCCGACGTGGACGGCGACGGCAAGGACGAGATCGTGTACGGCTCGATGGCCGTCGACGACAACGGCTTTGGCCTGTGGACGACGAAGAACGGCCACGGCGACGCCATGCACGTCGGCGACCTGGACCCGTCCCGGCAGGGCCTGGAGGAGTTCAAGGTCGACGAGGACTCCACCAAGCCCGCGTCCTGGATGGCCGACGCGAAGACCGGCCAGATCCTGTGGTCCACACCCGCCGACGGTGACAACGGCCGGGGCGTGTCCGGTGACATCTGGGCGGGCAGCGCCGGCGCCGAGTCCTGGTCCTCCCACGCGGACGGCGTACGCGACCCCGCCGGGACCGTCGTCGCGAGCCGCAAGCCCTCCAGTACCAACTTCCTGTCCTGGTGGGACGGCGACCCGGTCCGTGAACTCCTCGACGACACCCACATCGACAAGTACGGCACCTCCGCCGACACCCGTCTGCTGACCGCCTCCGGCGTCCACTCCGACAACAGCACCAAGGCGACCCCGTCCTTGTCCGGCGACATCCTCGGCGACTGGCGCGAGGAGGCCGTCTGGCCGACCACCGACAACACGGCCCTGAGGATCTACTCCACGCCGTACGAGACCACCACCAGGATCACGACCCTCCTGCACGACACCCAGTACCGCACGGCCCTGGCCTGGCAGAACACCGCATACAACCAGCCCCCGCACCCGAGCTTCTTCATCGGCGACGGGATGGCGACGGCCCCGCGGCCGACGGTATACACGCCGTAGTCGACGGTATGCAATCTACGGAATGTGGGAGGGCGCGTACCCGGTGCGGTACGCGCCCTCGGTCGTCAGACGACCGTGCAGGTCTGGTCGCCCAGCTTGAACGACGTCGGCTTCGTGTTGGCGCCCGACCAGCTGCCGGTGAAGCCGAAGCCCACCGACGAGCCCGCCGCCACCGTGGCGTTCCAGCTCACGTTCTTCGCGGTCACCGCGGCACCGGACTGCGTCCAGTCGGCGTTCCACAGCTGGGTGATCTTCTGGCCGTCCGCGAAGGACCAGCCGAGCGACCAGCCGGTCCAGGCCGCCGACCCCGTGTTGGTCAGCTGCACGTCCGCCTGGAAGCCGCCCGACCACTGATTGATGATCTTGTAGGTGACCGCGCAGACACCCGTCGGCGTCGGATCCGTACCGCCACCGCCACCGCCGCCTCCACCGCTCGTGTCGGAGCTGTCCCCGTAGACGACCCCGCGCCCGTTCGTCGACACGTACACCCGCCCGTACACCCTCGGGTCACCGGTGATCGCCGCGCCCGTCCACCCCCACTGGTGGGCGTCGTCGTTGATGCGGGTCCAGGTCGCGCCCTTGTCGGTCGAGCGGAAGATGCCGCGTACGCCACCGATCTTCGCGCTGGTGTACAGCGTCTGGTACGAGGCCCCCGTCGCCGCCTTGCCGAAGCCGATCGTGTCGGCCTGCTCGACGCCGGGCAGCTTGGTGAAACTCGCGCCGCCGTCGGCCGAGTGCCACAGCCCGTACGCCCCGTCGCTCGCCCCGCCCGCCAGCCACACGTCGCCCTTCGTGCCGGGCAGCGCCTTGAAGCGCACGCTGTCGCCGCTGGGCAGGCCGGTGGCCAAGGACACGGTGAAGGTCGCGCCACCGTCCGAACTCGCATAGAACTTCCCGGACCTGAAGCCGTAGAAAGTCTTCGGATCGACCCGGTCGGACTCGACGACCGCACCGGCAGGGATGCCGCTCGACGCGGACCAGGACGAACCGAAACCCGTCGTGTACTGCACACCGGTGCCCGCCGGGCTCCATACGAAACGGCTGCCGTCGGACGCGGACGCCACCGTGCCGCCGCCGCTCACGCCCGAAGGGTCCGTCCCGGCGAACCAGTTGGCGCCGTTGTCCGTCGAGAACGCGATGTGCGGGCCCGAGTCCAGGTTGCCGACCCGGACCACCGTGCTGGGGTTGGCCTCGGCGAAGTCGACGCTCGTGGTCGTGGTGAAGGTGGGCGAGGTGTACATCATCGACGGCACCTTCGTCAGATCCGTGTGCCGGAAGCCGCCGATGTCACCGAGTGCGCTGAAGAGCTGGGCGCCGCCGGACGGGGGAGAGGCCAGGTCGTCGACGGACGTCTCCTCCAGGCCCTGCACCATCGGCTTCACCGTGAACTGGCCGCCGCTGTCCCAGTTTGTCAGATTCTCGGTGCCGTAGAGCGTCGCGCCCGTCCCGTACATCATCCGGGCCGAGTCGAACGGGTCGATCTCCAGCGACTCCGTCATCCAGCCCAGTTTCGGGCTCTGTTCGGGAGCGGACGGATTCACCCCGAAGGTCAGCCAGGGGGAGGACGACACGTCGATCGTGTACCGGTTCGAGCGGCTGGGGTAGAGGTGTAGTCCCAGGCCCTCGTCCAGGTGGCGGCGCTGTCGGTGGAGCGGAACAGCTGGGTGTCCGGCCACCAGGAACTGTATGCGGTGGCCATGATGGTGCCGGGATGCTGCCGGTCGACCGTCAGCCCGCTGAAACCGTAGTAGGTGTCCGTCTCCGCGACCGGGCTGATGTCGGTCCAGGCACCGGTCGCGGTCGCGTACCGCCACAGCCGGCCCTTGCCGCCGTCGTACGGGCCACCCTTGTCGCTGTATGCGATGTACAGAATTCCGTTCTTCGCGTCCAGCACACCTTTGTGTGCCAGGTATCCGGTCGGCTGCCCGGCCAGCCGTGACCAGCTCGCGCCCCCGTCCGTCGACCGGTACACCGCGTTGTCCTTGTCGGCCACCCCGACGTAGATCGTCTTCGTCGCGCTGCCCGGCGTGCCCGTGGAATCGTCGAAAGTGACCCAGACGATCCCCTGGTTGTCACTCGCATACCCGGTCGTGTCACCCGGATCCTGCTGGTAGTTGCCGGGGTTGGGGAAGCTCGTGACCTGCGACCAGGTGGCCCCCGAGTCCGTCGACCGCCACAGGCCCTTGCCGCTGGGCGCGCCCAGGTAGAGCACGCTGTCCTTGTTCGGGTCGATCGCCATCCGCTCGCCCATGCCCCGGCCGGGCATGTTGCCGCCCAGCTTGAACGGCAGGTCGGTCTTCTGCCAGCTCGCGCCCCGGTCCGAGGAGCGCAGCACGGCCCCGTTCCCGGGATCCCAGCTGTTGGTCTAGGTGCCGACCGCCGCGTACACCTTGTCCGGATCGGCGGAGTCGGAGGCCAGGCTGACCACTCCCGTGTGCCCCCAGTCGTTCCAGCCGACCGAGTCCAGCAGCGGGGTCCAGGTCTTCGTCGACTCCTGCCAGCGGTAGGCGCCGCCGATGTCGGTGCGTGCGTAGATGAGGTTCTTCTCGGAGCGGTTGAAGACGATGCCGGGGACGAAGCCGCCGCCGTCGATCCGGGCGTTCTGCCAGGTGTACGTGTCGGCCGCGAGGGTCACCTTCGGGGTGCTCGCGGCCAGCGCGGGCGGGCTGCCCGCGAGCAGGCCGGCGGTCAGCGCGAGCACGGCCGTGAGGATGCGGGATCTTCGCACGGTGGGGGTCCTCTCCTGATGGCGGGGGTGGAAAGGCGCGCAGGGCCGGGCGGTCCCCAGTGCGGGTGGGGACCGCCCGAAGCGTGGTGCTATTCGAGGAGCTCCGCGTACGAGCCCATGGCCAGGGCGATGTCCGCCTGGGCCCAGAAGCGGTGGTAAGTGAAGCTGGGCACGGCGCCGCCCGCGAGGTAGCTCTCGATCTTCGACCAGGCCGGGTCGTTCTTGTAGAAGGAGCGCAGCGAGGTGAAGGTCGACGAGGAGTTGACGGCGTCGCCGTTCGGCATCCTGCCGCTCCAGCCGCTCGGGACGTACACACTGTCGTCGAAGCGGTTGTAGTCGGCGCGGGTCTCCGGGACTGCGATGCCCAGGCTGTCCCGGTAGTTGGCCCACATGCCGTCGAGGAGCGCCTTGGCGGTCGACTTCGCGGTCGCGTCACCGGACTTGGCGGCGTAGTACGTCAGGGTCTTGGCGTACGCGGCGGCCACGCCGACGTCGTCGGTGTAGTCGGCGACGGTGACGTGAAGTCCGCTGTTGGAGCCGGGACTCGACGCGTTCCAGGTGTCGGGCTGGCCCGACCACTGGAGGGTGGAGGGGATCAAATACGTGCCGTCGGGGTTGATCGTGGTCTTCGACAGCGCCCAGGTGACCCACTTGTCGAGGACCGCCTTCGCGGTCGCGTTCCCCGTCTGCTGGTAGTACTCGGCGACCCGCTCCATCGACCACGCCTGGAAGCCGAACCACTGGTTGGACGGCGGGTCGTGGTAGACGGGCTGCCAGTCGTAGTACATGCCGTAGAAGGTCGGCGTACCGGACGGCGGGGTCGCGTACCGGCCCTGCCAGCTGTTGGTCGCGCCGCCCGCGATGGCGCCCTCGGACGACTGGAGCCAGCGGTAGAACTCCAGCTGCCGGCCGAGCGAGGTGGCCCAGTCCGCGGCACCCGTCGCCGACTTGGGCTTCAGGTCGGCGTACGAGCTCAGCGCGTAGGCGGCCAGCGGATTCTGGTACCCGCCGTGGACATGGCTGGAGCCGATGCGCCAGGCCCAGCCCGCGCTGGAGTCGGTCGCGCCGCCCCAGGCGTAGTACCAGGACAGCAGATAGTCGGAGGAGTTCTTGCCGGTGCCTGCCGCGCAGGCGGACGGACCGACACAGTTGCCGATCTTCTTGAAGTACTTGTCGTACATCGCGTACCGCAGATAGTCGCCCATCTTCGCCGCCTTGCCGACGGTGGCCGACACGTCACCGCCCTTGCCCTGCGCCTTCGCCCAGACGTCCGCCCAGTACGCGGCCTGCACCGCACGCGCGTCGGCGTCCGGGGCGTCCGTGTACTTCCACTGCTTGGCGTACGAGGAGTCGCCGGTGAACAGGTCCAGGTAGCCGTTGGTGCCGCCGTACTTGAAGGCGTCGCAGGTCGGCTGCGGAACCGTCTCCCAGACCGATTCCTGCGGTCCGCGCTGGAAGGTGTTGATGTACGACGGTCCGGTGGCCGTCGGGCCGGCCTCGCACGTGCCGGGCTCGTTGCCGTAGCCGTAGACGTTGTCGACGTCCTGCAGCCAGTGCATACCGTAGACATCATCCGTACCGTATGCAGTCTTCAGTTCACCGGCGATCGGATCCGATCCGACCGGCACCGACGTGTCCAGCTTCGCCGGGTACTCATTGGGTGTGTCCAGCTCGGGTGCGTACGTCGCCGGCTTCGAGGCGTTGTAGAAAGAGTTGGTCGGCTGGTCGGCGTGCGTCGGGATCATGTATTTCTCCATCAGATCCCACGCGCCGTTGAACTTGGTCCAGTCACCCGTGACCTTGCCGTACATGGCCTGCAGCCAGAGAAGGTAGCTGTACGCCTCCGACGTGGTCTCGTGACCCTGGTCCGGGGCCTCGACGATCAGCGTCTCCACCGAGTGGTAGGGGATGCCCTCGGGGGAGAAGTAGCCGTTCGCCGGGTTGGTGATCTTCCCGTAGAGGTCCAGGAAACGGGCGTCGTACGCCTTCGACGCCGCCAGCTCCGTCACGGTGACCGCCGCCTTGGTGTAGCCGGTCGCCGAGGCGGTGAAGGTCGCCGTGCCCGTGCCGGAGGAGTCCGCGGTGATGGTCACCGTCTGCGCGGTGTTCCAGTCGGACGGCGTGAAGGTGAGCGAGGAGCCGCCGGTGACGGACAGACCCGTGTTGCCGTCCGTACGGGCCACGCCCACCGTCACATTGGCGCCCGGCTGCGCCGACAGCTTCACCGAGAAGGTGCCGGTCTTCCCCTGCTGGACGCCCAGCTGCGTGGGCGAGGCCACCAGGGCGGGACCCGGGGCGACCGTGATGCCGACGGGAGTGGAGGAGGCGGAGGCACCCAGACTGTCGTACGCCTTCGCCACCAGAGAATGACTGCCCACGATCAAACTTGAGACGGAGAGCGCGTACGGGGCACTCGTGTCCGTCCCCAGCAGCGTGGTGTCGTCGTAGAACTCGACCTTGCCGATCGTCGCGTTGTCGGCCGCCGCCGCGGTCGCCGCGAGCGGGACGGCGTCGCCCTGCGTGTACACCGCTCCCGCGGCCGGGCTGGTCAGCACGGTGACCGGCGGCTGGTGCGCGCCGGTGCAGGTGGTGCCGTTGACCGCGAAGGCCGTGGGGGCGGTGTTGGTGCCGCTGTAGGAGAACTGCGCGCCGGCCGAGACGGCCGCGCCCGCGGCGATCGTCCCGTTGTACGTGGCGTTCTGCACGGTGATCGACTGGCCGGACTGGGACCAGGTGCCGTTCCAGCCGTTCACGAGCTTCTGGTTGCCCGTGTAGCCGTACGTCAGGGTCCAGCCGCTGATCGTGTCCGTGCCGCGATTGGTGATCGTGAGGTCCGCCGTGAAGCCGGAGCCCCAGTCGTTCGTCCTGTAGTCGACGCTGCACTGGACTGTCGCCGCCTGCGCGGGAGTCGCGCCCGTGGCAAGCATCGACAGGGGAAGGGCGAGTGCCGCCACGACGGCGGTCCACAACCGCCGCACGGCTCTGCGTCCGGTGTGTCCGGGATGCATGTGCTGGTTCCTCCTTGCGCCTGCGGCTCGGAAAGAAGTCAAGGCTTGAACCAGTGGGAGCGCTCCCATAGTGAGGACGAGGGCGGGGGCGGTCAAGGTGCTTGAAGAGTCGAAAAGATTCGACGGACGCCGTTGAGGAAAAGTCAAGCGACTCCCCTGTCCTTTGCCGTCACTTGGCGCTACCTTCCTTCGCACCAGTGGGAGCGATTCCGTTCAGTCGACGCGTCCGCCACGCGTCCGAGCTGCAAGGAGTCGCTCATGCGACACCCCCCGCGTTCAGTACTTTTAGCCGTCGTCGGCGCGGCCGCCCTTGTCGGGGCCGCGCTGGTGCCGGTGGTCTCGGCGTCCGGGGCCACACCCGCGTGCACGGTGGAGTACTCCGTCACCGGCCAGTGGGACACCGGCTTCCAGGGTGCCGTGAAGATCACCAACAACATGGCCGCGCTGAGCGGTTGGACCCTCACCTTCGACTTCGCGAACGGCCAGAAGGTCACCCAGGGCTGGAGCGCCAAATGGTCCCAGTCCGGCACCACCGTGACCGCCGCCAACGAGAACTGGAACGGCGCGCTCGGCACCGGCGCGAGCGTCAGCGCCGGATTCCTCGGCTCCTGGTCGGGGAGCAACGCCGTACCGGCCACGTTCAGGCTCAACGGGACGACGTGCAACACGGACACGGAGCCGTCACCCACCCCGACCGAGCCGCCGGGCAACACCACGGCGCCCGCCCTGCACGTCTCCGGTAACAAGCTCGTCGACGCCGACGGCAGGACCCGCCGGCTGCTCGGCGTGAACCGCTCCGGCGGTGAGTTCATGTGCGTGCAGGGATACGGCATCTGGGACGGCCCCGTCGACGACGCGGCGATCAAGGCGATCGCCGACTGGAAGGCCGACACGGTCCGCATCCCGCTCAACGAGGAGTGCTGGCTGGGCCTTTCCAACGTCAAGCCCGAGTACGCGGGCGCCAACTACGTCAACGCCGTCAAGGACCTGGTGGCCCGGGTCGAGGCGCACGGCCTGACACCGGTCCTCGAACTCCACTGGTCCTACGGCCAGTACACCGGCAACTCGGCGGGCTGCTCCGACGTGCACGCCACCTGCCAGAAGCCGATGCCCGACATGCAGTACACCCCGTCGTTCTGGTCCTCCGTGGCCGGCACCTTCAAGAGCGACCCGGCCGCCGTGTTCGATCTGTTCAACGAGCCGTACTCGGACCGGGCGACCTCCACCAGCACCCAGGCCTGGCAGTGCTGGAAGGACGGCGGCACCTGCCCCGGGATTTCGTATGAAGTCGCCGGTATGCAGGATCTCGTCGACGCCATACGCGGCACCGGCGCCACCAACGTCATCATGGCCGGCGGGCTCGCGTACTCCAACGACCTGAGCCAGTGGCTGACGTACAAGCCCACCGACCCGACCGGCAATCTCGTCGCCGCGTACCACGTCTACAACTTCAACACCTGCGCGAGCGAGAGCTGCTGGAACTCCACCCTCGCCCCCGTGGCGGCCCAGGTGCCGCTGGTCGCCGGGGAGATCGGTGAGAACACCTGCTCGCACGGCTTCGTCGACCAGGTCATGAAGTGGTTCGACGACCAGAACCTGTCCTACCTCGGCTGGACCTGGAACACCTGGGACTGCTCCGCCGGCCCGTCCCTGATCTCCAGCTTCGACGGCACCCCCACCGCGTACGGCATCGGCCTGCGCGACCACCTGCGCGCCATCAACCCGTAGCCCCCACGGAAGAAGGAAGCCCGCACTCATGAGCCGTACCAGAACAGCGATACTCGCCGCCCTGGCGCTCGCCGCCGGAACCTGCGGGGCGGCCCTCACCACCTCTCCGGCCAACGCCGCCGCGACAGCCGTCCCCTGCACCGTCGACTACAAGGTGCAGAACCAGTGGGACACCGGCTTCACCGCCGCCGTCACGGTCACCAACAACGGTGCCGCCAAGACCAGCTGGTCGGTCAAGTGGTCGTACGCCGGCAACCAGAAGGTCACCAACTACTGGAACACGAAGCTCACCCAGAGCGGCACCGCCGTCACCGCCGGGAACGAGACCTACAACGGCACCCTGGCGACCGGCGGTTCGGTCGGCTTCGGCTTCAACGCCTCCTACAGCGGCACCAACGCGATCCCCACCGCCTTCACCCTCGACGGTGTCACCTGCAACGTCGACGACGGGAGCAGCGGAGGCGGCGGTGGCGGCACCGGCAGCCGCGTCGACAACCCGTACACCGGCGCCAAGGTGTACGTGAACCCGGAGTGGTCCGCGAAGGCCGCCGCAGAGCCGGGCGGCAGCCGTGTCTCCAACCAGCCCACCGGCGTCTGGCTCGACCGGATCGCCGCCATCAACGGCACGAGCACCAGCATGGGCCTGCGCGCCCACCTGGACGCGGCCCTCGCCCAGAAGGGCAGCGGCGACGAGGTCGTCCAGCTGGTGGTCTACGACCTGCCGGGGCGCGACTGCGCCGCCCTCGCCTCCAACGGCGAACTCGGCCCGACCGAGATCGACAAGTACAAGACGCAGTTCATCGACCCGATCGCGGCGATCCTCTCCGACAGCAAGTACGCCTCGCTCAGGATCGTCACCACCATCGAGATCGACTCGCTGCCCAACCTCGTCACCAACACCGGCAGCCGGGCCACCGCCACGGACGCGTGCAACACCATGCTCGCCAACGGCAACTACGTGAAGGGCGTCGGCTACGCCCTCGCCAAGCTCGGCGCCATCCCCAACGTCTACAACTACCTCGACGCCGGCCACCACGGCTGGCTCGGCTGGGACGACAACTTCGGCCCTGCCGCCACCCTGTTCAAGCAGGCGGCCACCAGCGAGGGCGCGACCGTCGACGACGTGGCCGGCTTCATCACCAACACCGCCAACTACAGCGCCCTGAAGGAGAACAACTTCACCATCAACGACACCGTGAACGGCACGTCCGTCCGCCAGTCGAAGTGGGTCGACTGGAACCGCTACGTCGACGAGCTCTCCTTCGCACAGGCCTTCCGCGGTCAGCTCGTCTCGGTCGGCTTCAACTCCGGCATCGGCATGCTGATCGACACCTCCCGCAACGGCTGGGGCGGCACCGCGCGCCCGACCGGCCCCGGCCCGCTGACCAGCGTGGACACCTATGTCGACGGCGGCCGCTATGACCGCCGCATCCACGTCGGCAACTGGTGCAACCAGTCCGGCGCCGGCCTCGGCGAGCGCCCGCAGGCCTCCCCGGCGACCGGGATCGACGCCTATGTGTGGATGAAGCCGCCAGGCGAGTCGGACGGCTCCAGCACCGCCATCGCCAACGACGAGGGCAAGAGCTTCGACCGCATGTGCGACCCGACGTACACGGGCAACGCCCGTAACGGCAACAACATGTCGGGCGCCCTGCCGAACGCGCCGCTGTCCGGGCACTGGTTCTCGGCCCAGTTCCAGCAGCTGATGCAGAACGCGTACCCGCCGCTGTCGTGACGCGGTGACCGCCGTCCGCCGGGGTCGTCAGTCCTCCAGGGACAGGCCCCGGCGGATCGCGCGCTCCACCGCCGAGTAGTCACCGTCCGGCCGCTCCAGCTCATACGGCACCGCCGGGTGCAGCGGAGGCTGGGCCATGAAACGCGGGCGGGTGCCGTGGTGCGGCTGGGCGGCGTGCACCAGGAACGGGTGGCACAGAAAGACGTCGCCGGGGCGGCCGGTGACGTACGCGAGCGGGCGGTGGGCCGACGCCCCCACCAGCCGCGGGGCGATGTCGAGTCCGGACACGCCCTCCTCGCCGTACGGCTCCAGCAGCGGCGGCACGCCGAGGTGCGAGCCGACCCGGACGCGGGTCGGGGCGTCCTGCTCGGTCACCTCGCTGAACAGGAACAGCATCAGCAGCGCCCGGTCCCTCGACCGCAGATTGGTGTGGTACCAGGTCGCGCCCTCGGGGAGATAACTGCCCTCGATGTGCCAGCCCGCGTCGTCCGGCTCCTCCTCGTGCGGGAACCGCAGCGGAAAGGTGCCCAGCGAATAGCGCGGCTGCCAGCGGCCCTCGCCCACCAGCAGGTCGAACGCCTCATGCAGCGCGGGGGAGTTGGCGGCGGCCGCGAAGGGACCCTGCGCCATGCCGCCCACCCGGACGACCGGGTCCTTCCAGGTGCCGGGGTCCTCCGGGTCGTACCCCGTCTCCCGCCACAGCAGCCGCGCGCAGTCCTCGGCGACGCGCTGCGGGAAGGCGCCCTCGATCTTCACGAACCCGTCCGCGAGGAAGCGCTCCACCAGTTCGTCGTCCATCGGCCCATCCTCGACGATCCGGCTTGCCGTACGCACCCAGTTTTTTGCCGCCGCGGCAACAGAACTGGCCCCGGCGCGGTGCGTCGGCGCACGCTGGCCGCACCCGGACGAGAGGCTGACCAGCATGGCGCACCACCACGAGCACGAGCACAACCACCAGCACGACCACAGCCACACGCGCGGCCACGACCACACCGACATCGACTGGGCGAAGATGGCCCCGCACCTCGAAGCGCAGGCGGAGCTGTTCACCCCCGTCTACGAGCGGGCCATGGCCTGGCTGGCGAAGGAGGTGACCGAGCCGGGGCTGATCGTGGACGCGGGCAGTGGGCCCGGCGTGGTGTCGTGCCTGTTCGCCGAGGCGTTCCCGGGTGCGCGGGTGGTCGCCGTGGACCGCGCCGAGCCGCTGCTGGAGCGCGCCCGCGCCCGCGCCGCCCGCCAGGGCGTCGCCGACCGCTTCGGCACCCTGGCCGGTGAACTTCCCGACGTGCTCGATGAGTTGGACTACCCGGCCGACCTGCTGTGGGCGAGCCGCAGTCTGCACCACCTCGGCGACCAGCGGGCCGGGCTCGCCGCCTTCGCCGCCCGTCTGGCCCCCGGCGGCACCCTGGCCCTCCTGGAGGGCGGCCTGCCCTCCCGCTTCCTGCCCCGGGACATCGGCATCGGACGCCCGGGGCTCCAGGCACGGCTCGACGTGGTGGAGCAGGAGTGGTTCGCGCGGATGCGGGCCGAACTGCCGGGCGCCGTCGCCGAGACCGAGGACTGGCCGGCACTGCTGACGGCCGCCGGCCTGAAGCACACCCGCACCCGCAGCTTCCTCCTGGACCTGCCCGCACCCGCCTCCGACCGCGCCCGCGCCTACGTCGCCGCGTCCCTCTCCCGCCTCCGCGAGGGCCTCGCCGACGCCCTCGACCCCGACGACCGCGCGACCCTCGACCGGCTTCTCGACCCGGCCGACCCGGCGAGCGTGCACCGGCGGCCCGACGTGTTCGTGCTGGCCGCGTACACCGTGCACACGGCCGTACGGCCCCTGTAGCCGCCGGGCCGCGGCTCAGCACCGCCCCGGACGCGCGTACACACTCACCCGCGCGCCCCGCACCGTCCGCGTCCCGCACTCCTCGAAGTACCCGGCCAGCACCCGCCGCTTCACCGCCTCCTGCGCCGTCGCGTCCACGGGCTGCCCCGCCGGGTCGCGCAGCACGACGACACGCCGGGCCGCGAGAAGGCGGGAGCGGATGACGGACGGGACTACCTCGGTGCCGTACAGCGTGCCGGAGTCCGCCGGGCCGCGGTCCAGGGCGAGGTCGCGCAGCCCGCGGACGGAATCCGGGTCGACCAGGGACCACACCCGGCGCCGCGAGGGTGCATACAGAATCCCGTCGGCGCCCTCGCCCGCCGTGCGGACGGCCGCCGCGACGGCGGTCACGTCGTCGACGCGGCTCTGCGGGGCGCGCAGATACAAGGTGACCGGCAGCAGCGCGAGGACCGCGGCACCCGCGGCGAGCACCACCCCGGCCCGGACCGGGCCCCGCACTCGCACGAGCCGGTCCAGCGCGGCGCCGACCAGCAGGGCCGTCCCCGCCTGGCCGTAGAGGACATAACGGTCCACGTACAGCGGCTTGACCAGCGACACCAGCAGGAGCAGCAGCCCGGGCAGGAGGAGCAGGGGCAGCGCCAGCGCCACCAGACCCACACGCCCGGCCCTCCGCCGCCACGGCAGCACCGCGGCGCAGGCGGCCCCGAGCATCCCCACACCCGCGAACTCCATGAGCGCCCCGGCCCCGGTGCCGCCTATCCAGGCCACCTGTTCCGACTGACGCATGCTCAGCACGGCCAGGGGAGCCACCCCCACCCCGGCCACCGACGCGGCCCCGGCCCAGGCACGGCGGGCCGTTCGCGGTACGGCCACCGCATGCGCGGCCAGGACCAGCACCGCGAACTCGTGCAGCAGACAGGCCGACAGCACGACGGCACCGTAGGCGGCCCAGGCCCCACCGGTGCGTGACTCCACCGCCCGTACCAGCAGATACGACGCCCAGACCACCAGCATGCAGACGACTGCATACGATCTACCTTCTTGTGCATACCGCTGGACCGGCGGCAGCACGGCGAACACCACCCCGGCCAGCAGCCCCGCGCGCGGCCCGGCGAGCCGGCACCCGAGCAGCGCCAGCACCCCGGTCGCCACCGCGGCCGCCAGCACCGACGGCAGCCGCAGCACCAGCAGCGGGTCGGCCCACCCGAAGACGCGGAACAGGCCGTGCATCCGGACCGCGAGCGGCTCCGCCTGCATCGCCGTCTCACCCAGGCCGCCCTGACCTGGGCCGAGTTGGACCGGGATCCGGGGGCGCTGTACCGGGGGGTGCGGCTGACGGAGGCGCGCGAGACGTTCACCGAACCGGGCCCGGACCAGGGTGGGTTGAGCCGCCTGGAGCGTGACTTCCTCACGGCGAGCGTCGAGTCGTACGAACGGGGCCGGCGCGCGGCCGCCCGGTCCGCCCGCCGACTGCGCGTCCTCACCGCGGCGCTCGCCGCGCTGCTGTGCCTGGCCGCGGCCGCGGGTACGGCCGCCTGGCGGCAGAGCGGGGTGAACGCGCGGCAGCGGGACGAGGCGGAGGCGCGCAGGGTGGCCGCGCTCGCCGGCACGCTCCACGCCTCACAACCGCGCACCGCGATGCGCCTCGCCCTCGCGGCCTGGCGCACCGCCGACCTGCCCGAGACCCGCCAGGCCCTGCGCACGGCGGCCGCACAGAGCGAGCAGGACGTCTTCACCCAGCCAGAGGAGGGCGGCCGCGCGCTGAACGCACCCGCCTGGCTCGGCACCGACGGGCGGGTGCTGACGGCGGTGGCGCACGACCGGGCCGTGCAGTGGGACGTCCGCACGCACCGGCAGATCCACTCCGTGGCCCGCCCGGGACTGTCCGAGGGCCTGATCGACGTCAGCGGGGACGGTCGGCTGATCGCCCAACGGGCGCCCGGCAGTACGGGCACGGTGATCCGCGGGCTCGCCGACGCGAGCACCCGGCGGCTCGCGACCGGCCGGTGGCGGGACGCCGAAGGCGCGTTCGGGCCGAGCGGACACACCTTCCTGGTACGCCGCCGCGCCCACGACGCCGGCAGCGACCGCGCCGTCCTGGAGCTGTGGGACGTGGACCGGCAGCGTCTGCGCCTGCGCTACGAGCACGGGGAGGACGACGGCCCGCTGCCCCTGCCGAGCCCGGACGAGCGCCACCTCGCCTGGTGCGGGCACGACGGCACCCGGCTGCGCGTCCTCGATCTCGCGGTCGGCCGGCTGCTCGCCACCCACCCGCCCCGGGCGACCGAGCGGCTGCTGTGCGAGGGGGAGGAGCTCGCCTTCACCCCCGACGGCCGCGCCGTCGCGGCCGCCACCGCCGAAGGTGTCGTGACCTGGGACTTCCGGGCCGGCCGGGAACGCCCCCGGCTACCGCTCGCGGGCGGCGCGAACGCCGTGGTGTTCCACGGCGCCTACGCCCTGACCTGGTCCCCCGGCTCCTTGTCCCTGTGGCGCACGGACCTGCCGGCCCCCGCGGACGACGGCCCGCGTGCGCCGCTGCTCACCTACCCGGCGGCGGGCTCGGAGATCGGCGGCCTCCGGCTGGACCCGGCTGCGGACGTCCTGCGCTACCGCGAGGGCGGGCGGACCAGCGTCGTGCACACACTGTCGCTGCACGGGCTGCTGGGCCCGGCATGGCGCGAGAATCCGGCGGACCGTGCCGCATTCGACCCGCGCGGCCGGCCCGCGACGGCCCACGAGCCTCCGGTCGTCGACAGGCAGAACACGATCGCGGTCGACCCCACGGGCCGCACCGCGCTGACCTACGAGGGCACGCTCGTGGACATCGCGACCGGCAGGCGGGGCACCGGAGGGGTCGAGGGGGAGGACATCCTGCGCACGGCGGCCTTCAGTCCCGACGCACGCCACCTCGCCGCCGACGACGCCCAGGGCCGCCTCACCCTGTGGGACGCGCGCACCTGGCGCAGGATCGCGGTCCTCAGGCCGGCCGGCTCCACGGTGCAGGAGCCGGCCCTGGCCTTCTCCGCCGACGGTTCGCTGCTTGCGGCGAGCGCCGTCGACGGCTCCGTGCAGGTGTGGGAGACGGCTCGCCCATGGCTGACCGCGGCGACCGTGCGGGCCGGTGACGGGCCGGTCCGCGCTTTCGGATTCACCGCCGACAAAGGGGAGTTGCACATGGCCACGCCTCATCTGCCCGACCGGGTCAGCCCGTTGGCACCGGCCCGGGCCGCCGCCGAGGTGTGCGCGCGGGCGAACGGCGGCGCCACCGAGGCGCAATGGCACCGGTACCTGCCCTCGGTGCCCTATCGCACCACGTGCGGCGGCACTTGACTTCGAGAATGCTCCAAGTGATGAACTCCTGCCGTTCACCGAAACACAGGGGGTAACCATGACCGACTCTCCGGTCGCGCTCATCACCGGTGGCGGAAGCGGCATCGGCGCCGCCGTCGCCCGGCGGCTGCTGGAATCCGGGTACCGCGTCACTGTCACCGGGCGCGGGGAGCACAGACTGCGGGATTTCGCCGACAGTCTGGGGAATCCCGACGAACTGCTGACGGTCGTCGGTAGCGCGTCTGCATTCGACGACATACAGGATGCGGTCGACCGTACCCTCAAGGCATACGGTCGACTGGATACCGTCGTGGCCAACGCCGGCTTCGCCACTCACGACTCGGTGGCCGACGGCGACCCGGCGGGCTGGACCGAGATGGTGCTGACCAACGTCCTCGGTCCCGCTCTGCTCATCCGCGCCTCCGTCGACGCGCTGAAGGAGACCCGCGGCCGGATCGTGCTGGTCGGCAGCGTCGCCGGGTTCGTGCCCACGCCCGGCAACATCTACGGAGCGACGAAGTGGGCGGTCACCGGGCTCGCCGAGAACACCCGTCGTCAGGTCACGGAGTTCGGCGTCGGCGTCACCCTGATCGCTCCCGGCAGGGTGGAGACGCCTTTCTGGGACGGCAACGGCAGCCTGCCGCCCGGCCGTCTCCTCACCGCCGAGCAGATCGCCGACTCGATCGTGTGGGCGATCCGGCAGCCGGATGGCGTCGACGTCAACACCGTCGTCGTACGCCCGATCGGCCAGCCCAACTGACCTGCGGGCAGGGCTCGTCGACGCACGGCCCGGTACCGCGGCAGGACGCGGTACCGGGCCGTTCTCCCCTCCCGGACGAGCCGTCGGAGCCGGCTCAGTTGTTCTGGATGAACTGCTTCGCCAGCTGGTCCCCGAGAGTCACCGCCGCGCTGTGACTCTCGATGGGGGAGGCCTTGGAGTTCTTGAACAGGATGTATGTCACGCCGGAGTCGGCGCCGCCGGTCGCGGGGTCGGGGTCGATGCCGAGCGCCTTGGCGGTGGCGTACGAGGCCTCGCCGATGATCTTCGTGGGGCCGGTGTCGCCGACGACCGCGTACTCGACCTTGTTGTTGTAGATGACGGCGACCACGCCGCCGCCCTTGATGCCGGCCCCGGAGTAGTTCCAGATGCTGCTGGAGCTGGGCACGACGACGTAGGGCAGCGACTCGGCCTTCAGTGGCTTGCCGTCCGACTGGTGGAAGGCCGTGTCGTCCTGGTACCAGGGGTCGGTGTCCTCGTTGCAGTGGGAGGTCCGCTGGCCGTCGCAGTCGACGTCCATGTCGGCCTTCCAGAACACCGCGCCGTTCTTGCCGCACACGGGGACCGTGGCCGAGGTCTCGTCGTCGGTCTTGTACTTGCCGCTGGATATCTGTGAACAGGACGTCACCTTGGCGAGCAGGTCGGCCGCGCCGACCGAGCCCTCCTGGGCGGATGTCGGGGTGGTGGTGCCGGAGGCGCTTGCGGGGAGCACTCCGGCGGCGAGCAGTGCGGCCCCGGAGGCCGCGGCGAGGGTCAGTGTTCGAATGCGCACTGTGGGGGACCCTTCTGTTAGGAAAGTTTCCTTACCGGGTTTGCTCCAAGGTGACCTCTTTACGTGGCCTCGTCAAGCCCTATGGCGCGAACGGGTTCCCTCGATGCCGCCGGGTGTCATTTGCGGTGATTCGCTCCCCACATGAGACTGACGATATCGAACATTCCGGAAATTTCGTGTCCGATATCACGTGGTTCTGGGAGGCGAGGGGTCATGTTCGTACGGACCGTTTACGTGACCGGCGATCCCGCGAAGATCGACACGGCCGTCAGAGCCCTGAACTCGGAAGGCCGGGATCTTCTCGAAGAGCGGCCGGGATACCGGGGCGCGGGTGTCTTCGTGGACCGGGAACTCGGCAAGCTGTTCGCGGTGAGCTGGTGGGACTCCGAGGAGACCAGACACAACAGCGACGAAGTGATGCGCGAGCGGCGCGGGGACCTCCTGGAGCCGTTCGCCGGGACCGTGGCGGTCGACAACTACGAGGTGGCGGTCTTCCATGCCGTCCGGATGCCGAGGGCGGGCGGCGGACTGCGCCTGGCCAGGCTGGAGTTCGACCCCCTGGACACGGACCTTGTCGTCGACACGTACCAGGTCGGCGTGCTCCCCCGGCTGGAGACCCTCCCGGGGCTGGCCAGGACCTCCCTGTTCACCGACCGGGACCGTGGGCGCGGCTTGGTCAGTGTCCTGTTCGTCGACCGGGACTCCCTGGCCGCGGCCCGCACGGCCCTGGCCCTGGTCCGGCACGAAGGTGTGGCCAAAGCGCAGGCCACCGTGACCGGGCTGGAGGAGTTCGAGGTCGTCCACGCCGACGTGCGCCCCGACTGACGCCCCGCGCCGGGGGAGCCGGCCGGACGCGGGGGTCCGGTGTGCGTACGCCCCGCTGCGCGGACGTCCTGCGCGGCGGGGCGTACGGTCGTACGCGGGCGGGTGTCAGCCCATGTCGAAGGCGGCCGGGTCCGGGCCCAGGCGCCGGTCCTCGTTCAGCGCGCTGATCGCCGCGAGGTCCTCGGTGTCCAGGCTGAAGTCGAAGACGGCGATGTTCTCCTTGATCCGGGACGGGGTCACGGACTTGGGGATCACGATGTGGCCCTGCTGGAGGTGCCAGCGCAGCACGACCTGGGCCGGCGTGCGGTTGTGCTTCTGGGCGATGGCGACGATCGCCGGGACCTCCAGCAGCCCCTTGCCCTGACCGAGCGGCGACCAGGCCTCTGTGTGGATGCCCTGCTGCGCGTGGAACTCGCGGGCCGCGTGCTGCTGCAGATGCGGGTGGAGCTCGATCTGGTTGACCGCCGGGATGACCGAGGTCTGCGAGATCAGCCGCTCCAGGTGCTCCGGAAGGAAGTTGGAGACGCCGATGGCGCGGACCCGGCCGTCGGACAGGAGCTTCTCGAACGCCTTGTAGGTGTCGATGTACTTGCCCCGGGCCGGCAGCGGCCAGTGGATCAGGTACAGGTCGAGGTGGTCCAGGCCCAGCTTCTCCAGGGACGCGTCGAAGGCGCGCAGTGTGGCGTCGTAGCCCTGGTCGCTGTTCCAGAGTTTGGTGGTGACGAAGATGTCCTCGCGGGGCAGCCCCGAGGCGGCGATCGCCTTGCCGGTGCCCTCTTCGTTGCCGTAGATCGCCGCTGTGTCGATGCTGCGGTACCCGGCCTCGAGCGCCGTGGCGACGGCGCGCTCGGCCTCGTCGTCCGGCACCTGCCAGACGCCGAACCCCAGCTGGGGCATCTCGACGCCGTTGTTGAGGATGATCGGGGGGACCTTGCTGCTCACGAGCTCTTGATCCTTCGGTTGTCGACAGGTGGTACCACCATCGTCAACGATCACGGGCCCGGATGCATTCCTGACCGCCGAATCCGTCGGAACTGACCGGCGAGTCAGTCGCGCAGGCCGAGAATGGCCGGAAACGCATCCGACGTTATCGGTCCGGACCATTGACCGCTGCCTGCCGTCCCGGGACTCTGTATCGCGCCACCGAACGCATCGATGAACTTGATGCACGCATGTGAATGCCCTTGCTCTCGGCCATCGCATTCCCATCGCGTCCTGTCTGCGCTTTTCAGACCCCCACCTCAGGAAAGCGAGTACGTACCCATGAACGAGACCCTGCCCGAGGGCCGACAGCCGGAACGGACCGTTCAGGAGACATCGGATGAAACGGTCTGGCAAAGCCCCGGCTACACCGTCGTGGACACAGCGCTCGAAGTGACCGGCTACGCCCTCGGCGACCGCTGACCCGCCGTACGGCCCCCACCATGACCGCGACACCCGTACGCGTCGACGGCACCGCCCTCCCGTGGCCCACCGCCGAGTTCACCGGGCGGCTGCGCGCCGTCACCGCCGAGCGCTACCACGACCGACATCCCTTCAACCTCCGTATGCACCGCGGCGAACTGGCCCCCGGCGAACTCCGCCGATGGATCGCCAACCGCTTCCACTACCAGCGGCACATCCCCGTCAAGGACGCCTTCATCCTCGCCAAGCTGGACCGGCCCGCGCTCCGCCGCTCGTGGCTGCGCCGCATCCGCGACCACGACGGCACGACCGACGGCGAGGGCGGCATCGAGCGCTGGCTGCGGCTCGGTGAGGCGGCCGGCCTCACCCGGGACGAGCTGTGGGACGCCTCCCGGGTGCTGCCCGGAGTGCGGCAGGCGGTGGAGCGGTACGTCGCCTTCTGCCGCCTGCGTCCCGTGCTGGAGGCCGTCGCCGCCTCCCTGACAGAGCTGTCCGCACCCGGCCTGATGCGCACCCGCATCGCCGCCTTCGAACACCACTACCCGTGGATCGACCCGGCCGGACTCGCCTACTTCCGCACCCGCGTCGACCAGGGCGCCCGCGACGGAGAGGAGGCCCTCGCCCTCGTCCTGTCCTGGGCCCGCACTCGGGAACAGCAGGAGCGGGCGGTGGCCGCACTGGCCTTCAAGTGCGAGGTGCTGTGGGCGCTGCTGGACTCCGTGGACGAGGGCGACAGCGGCGCCGGGAGCGACCAGGGCGACGGGGGCGACAGGGGCGACAGCGGCACCGGGAGCGGTCCGTGACCTGGCGCCCCGCCCTGTCCCGGGGTGTGGTCCTGCGCCACGACCGGGTGCGCGGCACCGACCTCCTGCTGCTGCCCGAACGCGTGGTCGTCCTGCACGGCCGGGCGGGCGGCGTGCTGCGGCTGTGCGACGGAAGCCGGGAGGTACGGGAGATCGTCGCCGAACTCCTGGCCGGGTACCCCGGTGCCCCCGTCGCCGCCGAAGTCCCCTACTTCCTGGCCACGTTGCGCAAGGAGGGCTGGCTGACATGACACCGGATCCCCCGTGGGCCCTGCTCGCCGAGCTCACCCACGGCTGCCCGCTGCGCTGCGGGTACTGCTCCAACCCCGTCGAACTGGTCGGTCGGTCAGAAGAGCTGAGCGCACGGCAGTGGGCCGACGTGTTCCGGCAGGCCGCCGCCCTGGGGGTCGTACAGACCCATCTGTCCGGCGGTGAACCGCTGCTGAGGCACGATCTGCCGGCCGTCGTCGCCGCCGCCGACACCGCCGGTCTGTACACCCAGCTCGTCACCAGCGGGCTCGGCCTGAGCGAGCGGCGGCTGGCGGCACTCGTGGCCGCCGGATTGCGCAGCGTGCAGCTGTCCGTGCAGCACGCGGACGCGGCACTCTCCGAACGCATCGCGGGCGCCCGCTCGTTCGCGGCCAAGGAGCGCGCCGCCCGGCTGGTCCGGGTGGCGGGACTGCCCCTCGGGCTGAACATCGTCCTGCACCGCGGCAACCTCGATGCCCTCGACGACCTGATCGCCCTCGGCGTGGCCTGGGACGCGGACCGGATCGAGCTCGCCAACACCCAGTTCCACGGCTGGGCGCAGCGTAACCGGGCGGCCCTGCTGCCCACCCCCGCACAGACCGGCCGGGCCCGCGACACAGTGACGCGCTGGCGTCGACGGCTGGGCGGCACACCGGAGTTGGTGTGGGTCGCCCCCGACCTCGTGGACGCCACGGCGAAACCCTGCATGGGCGGCTGGGGCAGGGTCTCGCTCACCGTCGCCCCCGACGGCACGGCCTTGCCGTGTCCGGCCGCCGCCGCCCTGCCCGGCCTCGACCCGCCGAACGTGAAGGACCGGCGACTCGACTGGATCTGGCGGGAGTCGAAGGCCTTCAACGCCTTCCGCGGCGAGTCCTGGATGCGGGACCCCTGCCGAAGCTGCGCCCTGCGCACCACCGACCACGGCGGCTGCCGATGTCAGGCGTACGCGCTCACCGGCGACGCCACCCGCACCGACCCCGCCTGCCGGCACGCCCCCGACCACCACCTCGTACGCGATCTCGTGCACGGGCCCCGCCCGCGCGGCGACCTCGCCTACGCCTACCGAGAGGGAGGAACATGAGGCGCCGACTCCTGCGCGCGGCACTGACGGCCGCCGCGTTCGCGACCGTGACCGCGGCCGTGCCACCCGCGGCCGTGCCGACGCCCGCCGTCGCCGCATCCCGCCCGGCCGCCGCCCCCGACTGGTCCACGGCTGTCGTCGACTCCACCATGGCCCGCTACACGCCGGCCACCATCGGCGGCTGGTCGTACCCGGTGGGCCTCTACCTCTACGGCCAGTACCTCACCTACGAACGCACCCACGACCCCCGCTATCTCGCCTACGTCGAGGACTACGTCGACCGCTTCGTGAAGAGCGACGGCTCGATCGGCCAGTCCTTCGACAGCCTCGACAGCATGCAGGCGGGCCGCCTCCTGGTGATCCTGCACCACGAAACGGGCCGGGACCGCTACCGCAAGGCCGCGAAGAAGATCCGAGACCGTCTGAACACCTACCCGCGCACGAGCGACGGCGGCTTCTGGCACGCGGACAACAGCAGCCGCGCCCACCAGTTGTGGGCGGACGGCGTCTACATGGTCGACCCGTTCCTCGTCGAGTACGGCAGGGAGTTCGGCGACAGCGGGTACGCCGACGACGAGGCGGCCGAGCAGCTGTACGTCTACGGCAGCCATCTCCAGGTCGCAAGCGGCCTGTTGAAGCACGCCTACGACGAGTCGAAGTCCGTGAGCTGGGCCGATCCGCGCACCGGTCTCGCGCCCGAGCACTGGTGCCGGGCCATCGGCTGGTACTCGATGGCGATCGTGAACGTGCTCGACGCGCTCCCGGCCGGCCATCCGCGCAGGCCCCAGCTCCTCGGAATTCTCGAGCGGTTGGCGGCCGGCCTGGAGAAGTACCAGGATCCGACGACCGGACGCTGGTTCCAGGTCGTCGACAAGGGCGGACGCGCGGACAACTGGACCGAGACGTCCTGCTCCAGCATGTTCACCTACGCCCTCTCCCGGGGCGCCCGACAGGGCTATCTGGACCGGCATTTCGCGGCCGTCGCACGGCGTGGCTACGAGGGCGTGCTCGCGCGGCTCTCGGTGGGCGCGGACGGCCGCACGAACCTCGCCGACATCTCCGTCGGCACCAACGTCGGCGACTACGCGTACTACGTCGCCCGCACCAGGGCCACGAACGACCTCCACGGCCTCGGGGCCTTCCTGATCATGAACGAGCAGTTGCGAGGTGATTAGTGACATGACCACATCCAGGCGGAGTGCTTCCAGACGGGGTCTGCTGGGCGGCGCGGCCGGAGCCGCCGCCGCTGCCGCGGTCGGCCTGCCCGCAACCCCGGCCTCGGCCGCCTCCTGGCAGCTGAAATGGTCGCCGACGGCGAGCGGCGACGGCCTCGGCGCCTTCGAGACCGTCGAGGACGACCGCGCCGACTCCCACCCGGCCGGGCAGCCGCACATCTACGCCACCGGCGACAACTGGCGCTTCACCATGCATACGGTCGACCGCGACACGTCGACGGACCGCCAGCGACAGGAGGTCACGGGCCTGCGCACGAGCGGCAGCAGCTACCTCAAGTGGGCCGAGGGCCAGACCTGGCGGATCACCTACTCGATGTACATCCCGAGCTCGCTCGAGGCGACCACCACCTTCACCCACATCATGCAGATGAAGCAGCCCGGCAACGGCACCTCGCCGATCGTCGTGCAGTCCCTGCGCCGGGTGAACGGTGTCCAGACCATCGAGCTCAGGCTGGCGGTCGACGACATCCTCGTCGGCCGCACCGACCTCGCGCCGCTGCACGACAAGTGGACCGACGTCGACTTCCAGATCAAGGTCGGCAACGGTTCGGCGGGTTCGGTCCGCTGGATCCTCAAGTCCGGCTCCACGACGGTGATCGACAAGTCGAGGACCGGCGTCGACACCTTCCTGGCCGACCGCGTCCGCCCGAAGTGGGGCATCTACCGCTCCCTCGGCGACACCTCCGGCTCCCTGCAGAACACCTACCTCCTGCTCACCGACCTGCGCGGCTACCAACTCGTGTGAGGAACCCTGCCCACATGAAACCCCCCACGCACCGCGGAAACTGGGCGGCGACCGTGTTCTGCGCGTTCGCCGTCGTCCTCGGACTCGCCCACCCCCCGGCCTCCGCCGCCCACCGGCCCGCAGCCCGCGCCGCCGTCTACGACGTGCGCGACTACGGCGCCAAGGGCAACGGCTCGGCCAACGACACACCCGCCATCGACAAGGCGATCACCGCGGCCAACGCGGCCGGCGGCGGCACCGTCCGCTTCCCGGCCGGCACGTACAAGTCCAAGAACACCATCCACATGAAGAGCGACGTGACGCTCCAGGTCGACACCGGCGCCACGATCCAAGGCTCGTCGGCGGACACCTACGACGCCCCCGAGTCCAACCCGAACGACAAGTACCAGGACTACGGGCACAGCCACTTCCACAACGCGATGATCTACGGCGACCGGCTGACGAACATCGGCTTCGTCGGCGGCGGCGTCATCGACGGGCTCGGCAACCTCATCACCGGCAACCCGAAGTCCGGCGAGGCCGACAAGATCATCTCGCTGACGCGCTGTAACGGTCTGCGGATCGGCGACGGGCTCACGCTCCGCCGCGGAGGGCACTTCGCCGCACTCGTCAACGGCTGCAAGAACGTCACCTCGGACCATCTGACCATCGACACCGCGAGCGACCGCGACGGCTGGAACGTCATCTCCACCACGAACGTCACGGTGACGAACGCGAACATCGAGGCCAACGACGACGCCCTGGTCTTCAAGAGCGACTACGCCCTCGGGGCCAAGCTCCCCAACGGCCATGTCCGGGTGAGCGATTCGTATCTGTCGGCGAAGTGCTGCAACGCCCTGATGTTCGGCTCCGAGACCTGCGGCGACTTCTCCGACTACCAGTTCGAGAAGATCCGCATCGAGGGCGCCGACAAGTCCGGGCTCGGCATGGTCTCCATGGACGGCGCGAAGATCTCCGACGTCCACTACCGCGACATCACCATGACGGACGTCCACTCGCCGATCATGCAGAAGATCGGCACCCGCAAACGCTGCGGCAACAGCCCGGGCGTCGGATCGATCAGCGACGTGACGTACGACAACATCACGGCCGCCGGGAGCAGCCCCTCCTTCAGCCCCACCCTGTGGGGCGAGGCCGGTCACCCGATCAACGGGGTGACCTTCAACCACGTCGACATCACGGTCCCCGGCGGCAACGGCACCATGTCCACCGGAGTGCCGGGCAACGATCCCAAGGACTACAACCCGAAGGCCATCGGCACCCGGCCGGCCTACGGCTGGTACCTGCACGAGGCCGACAACGTGCAATTCACCGACAGTTCGGTGAAGTTCGCCGCGGACGACGGCCGCCCGGCGGTCATCGCCAACGCGGCGCGCGGGATCCGGTTCACCCGGTTCACCGCTCGGCGTGGCTCCGACTCGCCCTACGACATGGGCCTCCAGGACGTCGACGGGTACTGCCTGACGGGCGTGACGCTACGGGTGTCGAGCAGCGGATCCACCGAGAACTGTTCGAGCGGCGCGCGACCGCTGGACCTGGAGAACCCCCGCCAGGACTTCCTCCGCAACTCCGTCGGCGGCCTCTTCCTGCACTGGGGCCTGCGCACCACCCCCGCCCACACCAACTGCACCGCCTGGGAGAACGACGTCACGAACGGCGGCTGGACGCCCGACTACTGGGTGAACGAGGCCCGCAAACTGCATACGCAATACCTTGTGCTGGCGACCTTCCACAGCCGGCTCGGCTACGCCCGCCCCTGGCCCTCGAAGATCCCCGGCTCCTGCGCCACCAAGAGGGACTTCCTCGGCGAGCTGGTCAATGCCGCCAAGGCCAAGGGAATGAAGGTCATCCTCTACATGACCGACGACCCGAAGTGGCACGACGAGGGCGGTCACGAATGGCTCGACTCGGCCGCCTACTCCGCCTACAAGGGCAAGAACGTCGACCTCACCACCCGCGACGGCTTCGGGCAGTTCAGCTACGACAACTTCTTCGAGGTCATGGACCGCTACCCCGACCTCGGCGGCTTCTGGATCGACAACGACAACGCGTACTGGGAGAGCCACAACCTGTACGCGCAGATCTACCAGAAGCGCCCGAACTACACGCTCAGCAACAACAACGAAGACACGCCGATCATGGACATGATCAGCAATGAGCAGAAGTCGGGGATGACGCCTGCATACGATTACCCGCAGGCTGTGTACACCGCCCAGCCCCGCCTGACCGAGGCCGACTTCAAGCTGCCCTCGTCCGGCGCCTGGTGGTACGACGGCTCCGACCCCTCCGTCGACCGTATGCTCACCCTCGGCAGGCTCATCACCAACGCCGGGTCCTCGGTCAAGGCCCTGATGGCCGAGACCGCGCAGGTCGACGGAGAGTTCCCGGCCAACCAGGCAGCCTTCAACAACTTTGCGAACACCTACCTCGACC
The DNA here is from genome assembly GCF_044746205.1 of Streptomyces sp. NPDC086549. Classification (NCBI taxonomy): domain Bacteria; kingdom Bacillati; phylum Actinomycetota; class Actinomycetes; order Kitasatosporales; family Streptomycetaceae; genus Streptomyces; species Streptomyces sp. NPDC086549. The sequence continues at coordinate 490,775 of NZ_JBIVBS010000003.1, forward strand.
GCATCTGGGAGTCCCTGCACGGCACCGAGGGCGGTGGCTACATGTACGGCGGCCTCAAACCCGGCTTCTGGAACGACGGCGCGCGCGGCGTGACGACGATCAGTAAGACCGACCCCGACCTCGAATACGTCCACGTCCTCACACCCCCCTCCGCCAGCACCCTGCGCATCCGCGACAACGGCTACCGGATCGCGTCCGTCACCGACCTCCGTACGGGAGCGGCCGTTTCGTGGTCGCAGTCCGGTGGTGTCCTGAGCCTGACGGGCCTCGGCTCCTGGGATCCGTACGACACCGTCTTCAAGGTCACCACCGTCGGCCGCCAAGGCATCCTCTCCGGCGTCAAGGTGACCGCGAGCGCCTCGGTGAGCGGTCACACCGGCACGGCGGCCGGCGACGACGACCACCTCACCTACTGGGACAACGACAAGACCCTGCCGGTCAACCTCACCTTCGACCTCGGCTCGGCGAAGAAGGTGCAGTACATCGGCCTCAACCAGCGCGAGGACTCCGTCGCCTACGCGCGCTCCGACACCGAGCAGTCCGCCCGCATCAAGGACTACAAGGTGTTCCTGAGCGACGACGGCACCACCTGGGGCAGCGCCGTGAAAACCGGCCAACTGCCCAGCCGCCGCGGAATCCAGGGCATCGATCTCACCGCCGCCACCGCACGCTACGTACGCCTCGAAGTCGACACCACCTGGGCCGCCGCCACCGACACCACCCGCTACAAGCGGCTGCGTGTGGACGAGGCGTGGCTCGGCACGTCCTACGCGGCACCCGCGAACGGGGGACACGCATGAACCGGATCAGATCACTCACGGCGGCGGTGGCCGGTCTGCTCGTCGCCGCGGCGGTGCCGCTCATGGGCGCCGCCCACCCGGCGGCCGCCTCCGACAACGGCCAGTCCGTCCGGCCCGCGATGGGCTGGAGCAGCTGGAGCTTCGTACGCCGTTGGCCCACCGAGGCGAAGATCAAGGCACAGGCCGACGCGCTGGTCTCCAGCGGCCTGGAGGACCACGGCTTCGTCCACGTCAACCTCGACGACTTCTGGCAGAAGTGCGATTCCAACGGGTTCGTCGTCGACTCCTACGGCCGCTGGGCCGTGGACACCGACAAGTTCCCCGGTGGTGTCAAGGCGCTCGCCGACTACGTCCACTCCAAGGGCCTGAAGTTCGGCTTCTACGTCACCCCCGGCATCGCCAAGAACGCTGTCACGAAGAACACCCCGATCGAGGGCACGCCGTATCACGCGAAGGACATCGCGGACACCTCGAAGACGGAGAAGAACTACAACTGCAAGAACATGTACTACATCGACTACGGGAAGCCGGGCGCGCAGGAGTTCGTGAACTCGTGGGCGAAGCAGTTCGCCTCCTGGGGAGTCGACTATCTGAAGATCGACGGTGTGGGCAGTCAGGACGTTCCCGACGTCCAGGCCTGGGACAAGGCCCTGCGCGCCACCGGACGACCGATCACCTTCGCGCTCTCCAACAACCTGCCGATCGCCGACGCGTCCACCTGGCGCCGGCTCGCCAACAGCTGGCGCACCCAGGGCGACGTGGAGTGCTACTGCGGGTCCGGTGCCAACGGCAGCGGCTATCCGCTGACCGACTGGTCCCATGTCTTGGCCCGCTTCAACTCGGCGGCATCCTGGCAACCGTACGCGGGATCCGGCGGCTGGAACGATCTGGACTCCCTGGAGATCGGCAACGGCGACCAGGCGGGCCTCACCGCCGACCAGCGGCGCTCGCACTTCACCCTGTGGGCGATGGCGGCCGCGCCGCTGCTGCTCGGCACCGACCTCACCCACCTCGGCTCCGTCGACAAGGCCATGCTCGCCAACGACCGGCTCATCGGCGTGGACCAGGACGGGGTGGCCGCCGAGCGGATCGTGAACGGCGGTGTGCGGCAGGTGTGGAGCAAGAAGGAGAGCGACGGCCAGTACGTCGTGGCGCTGTTCAACACCGGCACCTCCGCCAGCTCCACGGTGAGCCTGAACTGGTCACAGGTCGGCTTCACCGGCTCCGGCGACGTCACCGACCTGTGGTCCGGCTCCCACAAGGGCGTCATCGCGAACTCCTACAGCGCCACCCTGCGCCCGGGCGAGACCCGGCTGATCCGGGTGAAACCCGTCGACTCCCCGCGCACGGCGGCGGCTTCACCGGGCTTCGCCGTCGCACCCTACGAATACCTCGGCTGGGGCGCCCCGCCCAGCCCCACCTCGGTGATGTCGGCGACCGGAGTCAAGTGGTTCACCCTGGCGTTCATGCTCTCCGACGGCACCTGCAACCCCAAGTGGGACGGCTCGCGCCCGCTGACCGGCGGTGACGACCAGGCGAAGATCAACGCGATCAGATCGGCCGGTGGTGACGTGGTCGTCTCCGTCGGCGGCTGGAGCGGGGCCAAGCTCGGCGAGAAGTGCTCCAGCGCCTCGGCGCTCGCCGGCGCCTACCAGAAGGTGATCGACGCCTACCGGCTGAAGGCCCTCGACATCGACATCGAGAACCCCGAGTGGGCGAGTGCCACCGTGCGGCAACGCGTCGTCGACGCGCTGAAGAAGGTCAAGGCCGGCAACCCCGGCCTCAAGACCGTCATCACCTTCGGCACGACGACCGGAGGCCCCGACTCCACCGGCGTCGACATGATCGAGCGGGCCGCGAACTCGGGCCTCGCGAACGACGTCTGGTGCGTCATGCCGTTCGACTTCGGCGGCGGCACCACGAACATGGGCACCCTCACCACCCAGGCCATGGAGGGTCTCAAGGCGCGGGTCAAGTCGGCGTACGGCTACGGCGACGCCACCGCCTACGCCCACATCGGCCTGTCGTCCATGAACGGCAGGACGGACGACTCCGGTGAACGCGTACGCGTCGCCGACTTCAAGGCGATGCTCGCCTACGCCCAGCAGCACCACATCGGGCGCCTCACCTACTGGTCCGTGAACCGCGACCGCGCCTGCGGCTCGGGCAGCGACGGTGACGCGTGCAGCGGCGTGTCGCAGCAGCCGTACGACTACCTCAAGGTCTTCGCCCAGTTCACGGGCTGAGGGGAACATCCATGAATCTCACAAGAGTTCTGCCCTACGGCCTTGCCGCGGTCCTCGCGCTGCCCCTGGCCGGTCTGAGCCAGGGCACCGCCCTCGCGGCCACCGACCACCAGGCCGAGGACGCGACGATCTCGCAGGGCACGGTGGCCACCAACCACACCGGCTACACGGGCACCGGCTTCGTCGACTACACCAACGTCAAGGGTTCCTATGTGGAGTTCACGGTGAGCGCGGCCGCCGCGGGCACCTCGTCGCTCACCCTGCGTTTCGCCAACGGAACGTCCACCGACCGGCCCATGGACATCTCCGTGGGCGGCACGGTCGTCGCGTCCGGCGTCTCCTTCCCGGCCACCGCCGACTGGAACACCTGGGCGACGAAGACCGTCGACGTCCCGCTCGGCGCGGGCACCAACAAGATCCGCGCGACCGCCACCACCGCCAACGGCGGCCCCAACCTCGACCGCATCAGCATCGCCGCCGCGGCCGACACCCAGGCCCCCGCCCGGCCCGGCCGGCCCAGCTGCTCGGGCATCGGCGAGACCGGCCTCACCCTCGCCTGGGGCGCGTCCACCGACAACGTGGGCGTCACGGCGTACGACATCTACGAACACGGCAACAAGATCGGCGAGGCGGTGGGCAGCGCCACCAGCGAGGAACTGACCGGGCTCGCCCCGAACACCACCTACAACCTCACCGTCATCGCCCGCGACGCGGCCGGCAACACCTCCCCGGCCAGCCCGGTCGTCGACTGCACGACGAAGCCCAGCTCCGACACGACCCCACCGACGAAGCCCGGCACACTGTCCACGGTCGACATCACATCGAATACGGTCGACCTCGGCTGGGGCGCGTCGACCGACGACCGCGGGGTCACCGCATACGACATCCGCAGCGGGTCGACGGTCTACAAGACGGTCGCCACCGGCACGACGACCACCCTCACCGGCCTCGCCTGCAACAGCCCGTACTCCCTGGACGTCGTCGCCCGCGACGCGGCCGGCAACGTCTCCGAGCCCAGCAACACGGTCACCTTCACCACCAAGTCATGCGCGACCGACGGCGGCGTCCCGTCCTCGATCGCCACCCTTTCCTCCGGCTGGACCATCCCCTGGGGCACCTACTGGATGCCCGACGGCCAGTCCGCCCTGGTCACCGAGCGCGACGGCTTCCGCGTCTGGAAGCTGACCAAGGGCGGCACGAAGACCCAGGTCGGTACCGTCCCCGACGCCGTCACCACCAACGGCGAGGGCGGGCTGCTCGGCGTGGCCGTCGATCCCAGGTGGGAGACGAACCACTACGTGTACTTCATGCACACGGCGTCCGAAGGCAACCGGGTCGTCCGCATGACGTACGACGGCAGCTCGCTGAGCACCTACACGATCCTGCTCCAGGGCATCAAGAAGAACCGCTACCACAACGGCGGACGCCTCGCTTTCGGCCCCGACGGCTATCTGTACGTCTCCACCGGCGAGGCCCAGACGCCCGACCTGGCACAGGACAAGAACTCCCTCAACGGCAAGATCCTGCGCATGACCACGGACGGCAAGCCCGCCCCCGGCAACCCCTTCGGCAACTACGTCTACAGCTACGGCCACCGCAATCCGCAGGGCCTCGCCTTCGACCGCAACGGGCGGCTGTGGGAGGCGGAGTTCGGCAACAGCTCCAAGGACGAGCTCAACCTGATCAAACCGGGCGCCGACTACGGCTGGCCGACCTGCGAGGGCAGCTGCAGTGTCTCCGGCATGACCAATCCCAAGGCCACCTGGAACGTCTCGGAGGCCTCGCCGAGCGGCATCGCCATCGTCCGCAACGTCGTCTACATGGCGTCCCTGCGCGGCGAACGACTGTGGCGCATCCCGATCAACGGCGACAACGAGAGCGTCGGCACGCCGACCGCGTACTACGTCGGCACGTACGGCCGGCTGCGCACGGTCACCAAGGTGCCCGGCGCCGACCAGCTGTGGCTGTCGACCACCAACTGCGACAACAACGGTGGCGCGGCGGACGGATCCGACAAGATCTTCCGCGTGAACATCACCTGACAGCGCGTCAGGTCCGGTAGAGGGCCTCCACCTCGTTGGCGTAGGCGTTCTCGATCGCCTTGCGCTTCAGCTTCAACGACGGGGTGAGCAGGCCGTGTTCCTCGGTGAACGGCTGGGCCAGGATACGGAAGGTGCGGATCGACTCGGCCTGAGAGACGAGGGTGTTGGCGGCCACCACCGCGCGCCGCACCTCCGCCTCCAGGTCGGCGTCGCGCACCAGCTGCGCCGAAGTCATCTGTGGCTTGCCGCGCATCTGCAGCCAGTGCTCGACGGCCTCCTGGTCCAGGGTGACCAGGGCCGCGATGTAGGGGCGGTCGTTGCCGACGACGACGCACTGGTGGACCAGCGGATGGTCGCGGACGCGCTCCTCCAGCACGCCCGGCGACACGCTCTTGCCGCCGGAGGTCACCAGGATCTCCTTCTTGCGGCCGGTGATGGTGAGGTAGCCGTCCTCGTCCAGGGAGCCCAGGTCGCCGGTGGCCAGCCAGCCGTCGTGCAGGGTCCCGTCGGTGGCCTTCTGGTTGTTGAGGTAGCCCTGGAAGACATGGCCGCCGTGCAGCCAGATCTCCCCGTCGTCCGCGATGTGCACGGTCGTGCCCGGGACGGCCTGGCCGACCGTGCCGTAGCGGGTGCGCCCGGGAGGGTTGGCGGTGGCGGCCGCGGTCGACTCGGTGAGGCCGTAGCCCTCGTAGATCTGTACGCCCGCGCCCGCGAAGAACAGGCCCAGCCGGCGGTCCATCGCCGAACCGCCGGACATCGCATTCCGTATACGGCCGCCCATCGCCGCGCGTACCTTCGAGTAGACCAGCTTGTCGAAGAGCTGGTGCTGCATGCGCAGACCCGCCGAAGGACCGGGCCCGGTGCCCCAGGCCTTCGCCTCCACCGCGTCCGCGTACTTCACCGCGACCTCGACGGCCTTCTCGAACGGCCCGTCCTTGCCGTCCTTCTCCGCCTTCCGGCGGGCCGCGTTGTACACCTTCTCGAAGATGTACGGCACGGCCAGGATGAACGTCGGCCGGAAGGCGGCCAGGTCGGGCAGGAGCGCCGCGGCGTTCAGCTGCGGCTGGTGTCCGAAGCGGACGCCGCCGCGGACCGCGGCCACCTCGACCATCCGCCCGAAGACGTGCGCCAGCGGCAGGAACAGCAGCGTCGCCGCCTCGTCGCCCTTCTTGGAGTGGAACACCGGCTCCCAGCGCCGGATGACGGTGTCCGCCTCGAACATGAAGTTCCCGTGCGACAGGACGCACCCCTTGGGGCGGCCGGTGGTGCCCGAGGTGTAGATGATCGTGGCGATCGAGTCGGGCGTGACCGCCTGCCGGTGCCGGTGCACCATGTCGTCGTCGAGGTGGGCGCCGGCGTCGTACAGCTCCTGCACGGCGCCCGAGTCCAGCTGCCACAGCCGTCGCAGCTGGGGGAGCCGGTCGATGACGGTGGCGATTGTCATCGCGTGGTCCTCGTGCTCCACGACCGCGGCCGTGCACTCGGAGTCGTACAGCATCCAGAAGCACTGCTCGGCCGACGACGTGGGGTAGACCGGCACCACATGGGCGCCGATCGTCCACAGGGCGAAGTCGAAGAGGGTCCACTCGTAGCGGGTGCGGGACATGATGGCGACCCGGTCGCCGAACCGGATGCCGTCGGCCAGCAGCCCCTTGGCCAGGGCGAGCACCTCGTCCCGGAACTCGGCCGAGGTCACGTCCCGCCACTGCCCGAGCTCGTCCTTGCGGCCCAGCGCGACGTGCAGCGGGTCCTTCAGGGCACGCTCGAAGACGACGTCGGCCAGGCCGCCAACCGGCGGCGCCGACGTCGACGGAGGGTTGGTGAACTCGCGCAAACCTCGCTCCCCGCTCCTCGCTCCTCAGTGACGCTCAGCACAGGACGCTCAGCACAGGCCGTGAAAGCTACCCCACGCGGAGACGGGACGGGAGGGGGTGCGAAACAGAGCAATGCTCACGTATGGTCCGGCCGACGCCTGGAAAATACCCTCACATGGGGAAGGGTCGGACAGAATCCTTACGCTTCAGTAAGTTTCGGTGCCGTAATCTCCACCGAATCTGTACGACCCGATTACGGCCCCCCGGCCGTCCCCCCGGCCGTCATCCACGCTGTGCTGTCGTTTCCCTGTCCAGCGCCGCTCCGCCGGATTACGTCACACCACCGGCACTGCCCCGTTCCGCCCTGACCAGGGCCGGGCCCCGCCCGCCACGCCCGCCCGCTCCGCGCCCTGGACGCGGACGCGGACGCCGCGCCGGCGACCGTCGCCTGCGCCACGGCCGGCTGGAGGGGGTCCGGCACGTGGAGACGACGCCGTTCCCGCTCAGGGTCGAGCAGCTGACGTACCGGTGGCCCCGCCGAGGTGCCGGCGGGCGACGCTCACACCGGACGCACCATGATCAGACGGTGCTGGCCGGGACCGAAGTAGTCCTTCCTGTCCTCGACCTGGACGAAGCCGAACGAACTGTACAGCGCGAGCGCCGTGGCGTTCTCGGGGTCCACGGTCAGTGCCGCCTCCACCACACCCTCGGTGCGCATCAGATCCAGCGCCGCCTCCATCAGCTTGCGCCCCAGGCCGAGGCCCCGCATCCGCGCGTCGACCCCGAGCCCGAGGATCCAGCTCCGCTTCCGGTCGGGCCGGGTGCCCGCGAGCACGTACCCGAGCAGGTCCGCGCCGTCGTCGAGCACGAGCAGATCGTCCCCGCACACGTCCATCAGCTGGCGCAACGCGAAGAACGGGTAGGCGAATTCGGTGAAGATCTGCTCGTCGAGGCGGGCGAGCCGGGGCAGGTCCTGCTCGGTCGCCACGCGCATCCGCACCTGCCGGCCGACCCGGTCGGGCCGTTCCAAGGGACGTGCGGAGAGGGGATCGCCGGTCGGTGCAGTCATTCCGTTCCTCGAAGCGTGAGTTGAGGGGCCAAGGGGTATCGGGTGTATCGAACCCCTGTGCCGGGATGTCGAATTGTGGGTGCTGCGGCTCGAGAGCGTGCCGAGGCACACTATCCGCCACGGGACTTCTCCCTATAGTGGCCCCGAACGGGGCATTCCCTCATACCATGGGACGATCGATACGAGGGGGCAGAGAGTGCGTGAGCCGCTTGTTCAGGTACTCAATGACGACGCTCCGTGGGATTCATTCGATGCACGTGCGTACGTGGATGTCAACTACCGCTCTCTGACCGGCGAGGACTCCCGGATCCTCGCGATCGTCCGCGATCATTTCGCCGCACATTTCGGCGGCGACGGACATGTTCCGCTCCGCGGTATCGACGTCGGCACGGGCGCGAATCTCTACCCCGCGCTCTCCCTCCTGCCCTGGTGCCACGAGATCACCCTCTGCGACCGGTCCGCGGCGAACGTGGAGTGGCTCAAGCGGCAGGAGTGGGCGCTGCCTTCGGACCGGGGGCAGTGGCTGTGGGGTCAGTTCTGGGACATCCTCGCCCAGCGGCCCGCCTACGGCGCGATCACCGAACCGCGCTCCCTGCTCGGCTCGGTGGCCCGGGTCGAGCACGGCAACCTGTTCGACCTGCCCCCGGCCGGCTGGGAGATCGGCACCATGTTCTTCGTGGCCGAGTCGATGTCCACCTCGCACACGGAGTTCGAGCGGGCCGTCGCGTGCTTCCTGGGCTCGCTGGAGCCGGGCGCGCCGTTCGCCGCGGCGTTCGTCCAGGGGTCGGCCGGCTACGCGGTGGGCGCGGAGTCCTATCCCGCCTGCAACGTGGCGGCGGAGCACGTGCACGCCTGCCTCGCCCGGTACGCGGATTCCTTCGAGATCACCGTCGTCGATCCCTCCGTCCCCCCGTTTCGTTCCGGATACAGCGGAATGATCGTCGCCTGCGGACTGAGGAATTCCGAATCCGCCGACCGCTTCGGCGGCTAGCCCGGAAGGCACCACCGGCACTCGAAAGGCCGGAGAAGGAAATCAGGGGGGCAGGTGCAGATCAATCCGCGGGAGCAGCTGCTGGCCATCTGGTCGAGCATCGCACGGCATTCCGTCACCGACGGAAAATGGAACTGGGGTCCGCACGGCGGGCGCAGCAGCGTGGAGGACGCCGAACGCCTCCTGTGCCTCATGTATCCCGCCACCGAGATTCCCGCATTCCAGCTCAGCGACCCCGATCTGATGCAGAAGGACGTGGCGGACGTCCTGAAGGCACTCGGCGGCAGGCTCAGACTCCCCGAGGTTTTCTGCGGCATGCTCCGGGAGTTCACCGCGACGCACACCGCCGACGACGGATCCCCCGGCTTCTGCGGCGGCAGCTACTTCACCTCCCGCGATCCCGGACAGGAGCCGACCGCCCGGCAGCGCGCGCTCGGGGTCGTGGACTCCTTCTCCATGTCCATCACTCTCTGCCTCGCCACGCTCGGCTTCCTCAAGGACCTGGCCGGCCGCGGCCCCTGGGACCCCGTCGGCGTCACGGCGGCCGAACTGAAGGAGGCCGCACAGGCCCGGCTCACCGCCGCCATGGTGGGGCTGCTGCGCTCCTTCACCGTCAACGTCTTCGACGCGGAGTCCGAGCGCGGCCGGCAGCTGTGCGCCCTGCTCGGCCAGGACAAGGTCGCCGACCGCGTCGTCCTGGAGGAGTTCCAGCGGCGGTTCGGCTCGCTGCGCGCCACCATCAGGGATCACTTCGACCTCGGCACCGACGTCCTCGGCAGCCTCGACCAGCGCAATCAGCTCTTCGAATGCGGCTGGACCTGGGGCGTCGTGCGGGACGCCGCACCCGTGCCGGCCGAGGAGCACACGGGCCCCCAGCCCGAGGGCTGCGCCGCGGCGGTGCCGTCCCCCTACTTCACGGTCGTCGCGCTCGACGGGATCGTGGACCTGTTCTCCGACCGCACCCTCAAACTCGGGCTGCTCACCCCCGACCAGCAGCGGCTCGCCGAGGCGCTGCGGCTGCGCCGGCAGGTCGCCCAGCAGTACTGGTCGGGCATCGCCCGCTTCCTCCCGTCCGACTGGCCGCTGGCGGACATCCCCTGGCGCATGGCCGACGACGGGCCGGTCGCCGAGTACCACACCCTCTCCGTCACCTCGATCCTGGTGCACGGCCTCGCCCGGGAACGCACCGCCGACGACGACCTGCCCCGCGTCGTCGACGTCCTGCAACGGCTCGCCGAACGCGGGCGCGTCACCAGCCGTATGACCCGGGACGCACGGACGGCCCTGCGCCTGCACACCCCCGGCATCGCCCTGCCCCTGGAGGGCAGCGAACTGCTCGGCCCGCCCCTGAGCTGGACGGTGAACGACTTCTCCGCCCAACTCCTCAAGCGAACCGTCCAGTTGTGCGTCCTGGGCCGGACCCTGCCTGCCCAGGGGCAGCTGCTGCGGCTGGCGGAGCAGACGATGGAACACCTGTGGCGCAGAAGACGGCGGGACGGCACCGGTGCCGGCCTGTGGGACGACGTCCGCGGCGTCCACCCCGGGGCACCACAGCCGGCCGAGCCCTCCTGGGGCCTGACCGAACGCGTCGTCGAGGCCATGGTGGCCGCGAGCCTGCTCCTCGCCCAGCAGCCCATCCGCAGCGTCGACCTCGTCGTCGTGGCCCGGGACCTGATCAGCGAGGCCGGCCATCTGCTCGGCGTCGAGCGGCAGGGCCCGTCGGTGCGGGCCGACGGCGCGCAGGGACTCGAACTGGCCGCGATCGAGTCCAGACTCCGCCGCGCCGGCCGTATCGCCGAGGAGAAACCCGGCACGGCAGCCGCCCTCGCCCTGCACGCCCTCGCCGACCTGGACGCGCTGGCCCGGGCCAGACAGAGCGCACTGGGAGGCGGGTGAGCCGTGATCCTCTTCGCCGCGTCCGACAAGGGCGGCACCGGCCGCTCGGTCACCACCGCCAACCTCGCCTACCGCCGGGCCCTGCACGGCGACGACGTCTGCTACGTGGACTTCGACTTCGGCTCACCCACCACCGCGGCCGTCTTCGACATCCCCGGCGCCGGCCTCGGCATCGACGGGCTCGGCCTGCACTCCTACCTGCGCGGCCACATCGCCGAACCCGCACGCATCGACGTCTGGGCCGAGACGGAGCACTCGGCGCTCAGGCTGCGCCCGGCCGGCTCCGGCCGGCTGCTGCTGTTGCCCGGCGACCAGGGCGGCGGCGAGTTCGCCGTCGACGCGGACGCGCTGCGCCGCTGCGCCGACCTCCTGCTGCTGCTGAGCGGCGAGTTCGACCTCGTCATGGTCGACCTCAGCGCCGGGCGCAGCTTCGCGACGGACATGGTCCTCGCCGTGACCGCCCGGCCCGAACTGCGCGGCCTGGAAGCCCGCTGGCTCGTCTACCACCGCTGGACCCGGCAGCACGTCATCGCCGCGGCCGGACTGGTCCACGGCAGCCGGGGCATCGTCGCCGCGGGCGTGGCGCGCGGGCACGACGAGCAACGCCTGCGGGACGCCGTCCGGTTCGTACGGGCCGCCGTACCCGACCCCGAGTCGCCGCCCTGGTCCCATCTCACCCCCACCCAGTCGGCGTGGATGCGCCAGTGCGACCAGTCCCTCATGGCCCTCGCCGCCGAACTCGGCGCGGGCTATGCCCGCGTGCTCGGCTCCATTCCGCTGGAGCCCGTGCTGCAGTGGCGCGAACAGCTGATCACCGACGAGGACGTGCTGGACAGCGGCATCGTCACCCCGCAGACCCGCCAGGCGTTCGAGGACCTGGCCGGCCGGCTCACCGACGCCGAGTCCTGGGGGCGGGCATGACCGGCCCGGCCGCCCGCGTGTTCCGGGAGACGAGCGCCGAGCCGCGCACCCGGTCCGTGCCCCTCGCCCATGTCTCCCTCGAAGTCGGCCACTTGTACGCGGAGGACTTCGAGGCGGGCCCGGAGCGGCTGCGCGGGCACTTCGAACGGGCCCGGCCCTGGATCGAGGCCGTCCGCTCCTCGGTCGCCGCCCTGACCGCGCGGCCGCGGATCAGCACCTGTTTCCTCGTCGACGACTACTTCACCCCCTTCTCCTCGCCCGACCGGGTGCTGCCCGTCCTGCTGGCGGAGGCGGAACGGGCCGGAGTGGGCATCGACTACCTGGCCCGGGAATCCGCGTGCGCGGTCGCCGACGGCACGCCCGTGGCGGAGCAGACGGCCGAACGGCTGGTCGAGTCCCCGGTGCCGGGCAGCGACGGATCCCGTCCGCCCGCCCGGCAGACCGGCTGGCTGGCCAACGGCGAACGCAGCCCCGCCGCACCGGCCGAGGCCATGGCGCCGGTCCCGGCCTGGCGGCCGCCCGCCGAGACCGCCGCCCGACGCCACTCGGTCTTCACCGACGTCGAACTGTGGGACGAGCGGGACGGCCGGCGCACCTGGTCCTGCCCGTTCCTCGCCGCCGTCTGGCAACTGGCCCGGCTCGGCCTGCTGCGCGCCCACGGCGGCCCGGTGCCCCGGGCACGTGACCGGGGCGCGGATCCGTTCCCGGACCAGTGGGCCGCCCTGCCGCCGCTGACCCGGCTCGACCCGGACGCGGCACCGTTCTCGGCGTACCTCACCTGGTCCGTGCTCTCCTCGCGGTTCCTGCCCGTCGAGCATGCCGTGCGTGTCGTCCTCGACCAGCTCGCCGTGGACCCGGGCGCCCTGCGCCAGGTCGCGGAACGCTCCGCGCGCGAGCGGGTACCGGTGCCCGAATCCGTCGCCGAACGCGCCTCCTACGTCTTCTACCCGGAGCCCTGAGTGACGGCCGCGCGGCTGGAGCGGGTGCCGGGGCCGGACACCGTGCTGGCCCTGGGAGAGGTGCGCACCCGCCTGCTGGCGACCTCCGGGACCTTGACCGGCGAGGAGTCGCAGCGGCTGCTGCGGCTGCGTTCGGGCGACCGGGTGCGCCTGTCGACGCGCCCCGGACCGTACGCCGTGTCGGCCGACGTCCTCACCGGGGTGGACTGCCCGCTGCCCGCCGAGTCCGGGGCCAGGGTCCGCGTGGCCGGCACCGTCACCGCGCGCGCCCTGCTCGTCGGCGGCCGGATCCTGCAGGCGTCGGCCCGCGTCGCCGCCGTCGCCGACGGCGTCCGTGAACGCGGCCCCTGGGGGCGGCATCTCGCGGAACCGGGGATCGTACGGCCCTTCGGACGGCTCTCCCCCGAGGACGTCGCCGGGGGCTGGCTGGCCGACGCGGGACGGCCGGGCGAACTCGATCTGGGCGCCGTGGCCGAACGGCTGCTCGCGGAGCTGGCCCGGCAGCCCCTGCTGGACCACCGGCCGCCCTTCACGTCCCGCCCGACCCGACTGCGCTGGGCGGTCCTGCGGGCACCGGCCGGCGCGGACCCGGCCGTCGAGCGGTTCACGCTGGCCGGCGACGGGTTGCGCACGGCGCGGCTGCGGCTGCCGCCGGAGACGCACTGGGCGGCCGCGGCCGGGTTCTGCGAGGACCTCGCCGTGCACGACTGGCTGCTCACCACCCTCGTGACCATGATCGACCGCAGCCGTCTGGGCTCGGCGGACGCGCACCGGGCACTGCTCGCGGTGCGTCCGGCCGTCGACCACCTGCTGCACCTGTGGATGCCGGCCGCGCACCTGGATCCGGTCGTGGCCCCGCTGTGGGGCCCGCTGGAACGGGAGCCCGGCTTCAGCCGGCAGTGGGGGGTGCTGGGGCAGCGGATCAGGGATCAGATGGCGCTGCTGGGGGTCCTGTCGAGGGGGGCCGGTGCCCGATGACCGGAAGCGGGGGATGAGATGGCGGAGTCCGACAGGGCGCAGTCGGTGCTGCTGAAGGTCGGCATCACGGGTGTCCTCGGCATCGGCAGCTATGTGATCACCAATCTCTTCGAGGCCTCCGAGGTCGCAAAGATCACGCTGTCCCTGCTCATCGGGGCGTCCGCCCTGATGGTGCAGTTCATGAGGGACTTCGAGAAGGGGACGAAGGTTCTGGGGACGAGGCTGGAGGAGCACGCGTCGGCCGTCGAGAGACGGGTGACGGACGGGTTCGTGCGCTTCGGGGACATCTTCGAGTTCCTGGGCAGACTCGACGACGACACCCAGCGGTCCGCGGAGGTCGAACGGTTGGTGCGCAACGTCGCCGCCCTGGAACCCGCGCCGGGGGGCATCCTCAAGGAGTTCGTCGACGCCGAGCTGAAGCGAGTGGCGGATCTCATGGGCCAGTTGGGGGGTGCTCACGTCGACTACGAGGGCGAGGACCGCAACTGGCTGCTGACGCTCGTCGACAGGGTCGAGGAGACCATGGTCGCCGCGAGCACCCACGAGGACCTCGACTTCTGGAAGACCGACCTCGGCCGCCGCTACCTCATGGCCCAGCGTGACGCGATCAGCCACAGAGGCGTGAGCATCCGGCGGCTCATCATCGTCGAGTCTCCCGACCACATCGACCATGACCTGCGAAAGCTGCGTGAGCAGCAGGAGTCGATGGACATCGAGGTGAGGATAGTGTCGGTTTCCACGCTGCCTCAGAATCTGAGGATCTACCCGGTGCACAACTTCGTCGTGTTCGACGGGGCGATCAGCTACGAGGTGAGTCCCGACCTGCACGGCGGGCGCGGAACCGACGCGGAGCCGGTGAACCCGATGATCGCGAGCACGAAACTCGTGCTGATGCGGCGGGACGTGGACAAGAGGATCGCCCGCTTCGAAGAGTTGTGGGGCAAGGGGAGCTAGGGGAGCCAGGGGAACCAGGGAGGCGGGATGGGCAGTAGCAGGCTGGTGCTGATGACGAGAGGACTGGTCACCGTGATCGTCGGCGGTGCCGTCTACCTCGTCGCCGGCGTCTCGGATCAGCCCGTGGCATGGCGGATCAACCTCGCCGTCCTCGTGGGAGGAGCCGCTCTGATCATTCAGTTCATGATCGATTTTGCGCAGCGGGTGGACGGCCTGAGCGGTGAACTGAACAGGAATCGGCAGGAGACCGCGGATCTGGTCGGCGAGAGTTTCGCCAGGATCAGCCGGGCCACCGAGCTCTTCGATCAGGTCGAGATGTCCGCACTCCGTGCCGACGGGGTCGTCCGGCTGGTGAACAGCGCGACCAACGTGGACTCCGAAGTGCCGGTGCTCGTCCGCGCGTTCGCGCAGGCGGAAGTGCGGAAGCTGACCTCGCTCCTGGAGAGCATGAGCCGCCACGTCGTCGACCGCGACGCCGAGGACCACGAGTGGATCGTGACGCTCACGCAGTGCGCCCGCATGAGCATCGACGGCATCAGCGCGTCGATGGACCACCACTTCTGGGACAGCGAGACCGGACTGCGCTACCTGTACGCACAGCGGGAGGCCATCCAGACGCGCGCGGTGCGCGTCCGGCGCCTGTTCATGGTTGCCCAGCCCGCCGACGTCGATACGGCGCTAGAACGTCAGTTCGAGGATCAGCGGGCTCTGGGCATCGAGGTGCGCGTACTGGCCCTGTCCGACGTGCCGCCGTCCATGCGGATCGGCGCGACGAACGACTTCGTCGTCTTCGACGGCGAGCTGTCGTACGAGGTGGTGTTCGACCTGGCCGGCGTCAATGCCACCACGACCCTGAACTTCCAGCCCGAGCGGGTCCGCGAGCGGGTCAGGCGCTTCGACGAACTCTGGGCGGCCGCCCTGTAGACACGAGCCGGTTCCCCCCGCCCAGAATCGCCGCCGCCAGCGCGTCCGCCGCCCCCTGCGTGGACGCCCGGCGCTGCCCGTGGACCAGCACGAAGTCGACCTTGCCCAGCTCCGGAAGCCCCGCCCGCTCGGACACCCGGACCAGCCCGGGCGGGATCAGCCCCCGCGAGTGCGCCATCACCCCCAGTCCCGCCCGCGCCGCCGCGATCAGCCCGTTGAGGCTGCCGCTCGTACACACGACGCGCCACGGCCGGCCCTGCCGCTCCAGCGCCTCCAGGGCCAGGGCCCGGGTGATGCCCGGCGGCGGAAACACGATCAGCGGCACCGGACGGTCGGGATCCAGGCGGAGCCGCTGCGCGCCGATCCACACCAGGTCGTCGTGCCAGACGGGCTCACCGCGCGGATCCTCGGGCCGGCGCTTGGCCAGCACCAGGTCCAGCTTCCCGGCGGTCAGCTGCTCGTGCAGCGTGCCCGACAGTTCGACCGTCAGTTCGAGATCGACCTCCGGGTGGTCGTACCGGAAACCCTCCAGGATCTCCGGCAGCCGGGTCAGGACGAAGTCCTCGGACGCGCCGAAACGCAGCCGGCCGCGCACCCGGGTGCCCGTGAAGAACGCCGTCGCCTGCTCGTGCACCTCCAGGATCCGCCGGGCGAAACCGAGCATGGCCTCGCCGTCCTCGGTCAGTTCCACGGAGTGGGTGTCGCGGGAGAACAGCTGACGCCCGGTGGCGTCCTCCAGGCGCCGCACGTGCTGGCTCACCGTGGACTGGCGCAGCCCGAGCCGCCGGGCCGCCTGCGTGAAGCTGAGCGTCTGCGCGACCGCCAGGAATGTCCGCAGGTGCGAGGGGTCGTACACGCTCCCAGGTTATCGCGGAACGTGATGACAGTCAGCGTGGTGTACCGGATTCCCGATCGCCGTCGCAGGGGGGACCATGGAGGGGACCCCGCGGCCCGGACACCCGGACACCCGGGACCCGGGCATCCGGGCATCCGGATACGACACCCCCGACGAACAGCGATCCGACGAACAGCAAGTGGAGCACTGTGAAACGCCTGCGCCGGCCGAGTCGGCTGCCGATCGACCCGTACATCCTGCTGCTGCTCGCGACGGTGGGCCTCGCGGCGCTCTTCCCGGCCCACGGCACGGCCGCCGACGTGGCGTCCGGCGCGTCCACGGCCGCCATCGCCTTCCTGTTCTTCCTCTACGGCGTCCGGCTGTCCACCCGTGAGGCACTGGACGGGCTCAGGCACTGGCGGCTCCACATAACCGTCCTGGCCTGCACCTTCGTCGTCTTCCCGCTGCTCGGCCTGGCCGCCCGCCCACTAGTGCCGCTGCTCCTGACCCACCCGCTCTACCAGGGGCTGCTCTTCCTCACCCTCGTCCCGTCGACGATCCAGTCGTCGATCGCGTTCACCTCGATCGCCCGCGGCAACGTGCCCGCCGCCATCTGCGCCGGCTCCTTCTCCTCCCTGGTCGGCATCGTGCTCACCCCGCTCCTCGCGGCGGCGCTGCTCGGCAACAGCGGCGGCGGCTTCTCCACCGACTCGCTGGTGAAGATCGTGCTGCAGCTGCTGGTGCCGTTCCTCGCCGGACAACTGCTGCGCCCATGGATCGGCGGCTTCACCGCCCGCCACAAGAAGGTCCTCGGGCTGGTCGACCGCGGCTCGATCCTGCTCGTCGTCTACACCGCGTTCAGCGAGGGCATGGTCCAGGGCATCTGGCACCAGGTGAGCCCCGCCCGGCTGGCCGGACTGCTCGCCGTCGAGGCCGCGCTGCTCGCCGTGATGCTCACCCTGACCTGGTACGGCGCCAAGGCGCTGCGCTTCGGCCGCGGGGACCGGATCGCCATCCAGTTCGCCGGGTCGAAGAAGTCCCTGGCCTCCGGACTGCCCATGGCGAGCGTCCTGTTCGGCGCGCACGCCTCCCTGGCCGTCCTGCCACTGATGCTGTTCCACCAGATGCAGCTCATGGTGTGCGCGGTCATCGCCAAGCGCCGGGCACGCGACCCGGAGGTCACGACGCCGCCCGCGCCGGCCGCGCCGGACGCAGGGTCACGAACCGCGGTCGGCACAGGTCCACGTTCCCGTTGACGCCCGCCGAGGCGGCCGTCGTCGCCGGCCGACCGGGTGGGTGCACGCCCGGGACGCCAAGCGGGTCCGGTGAAGTCCGGTGCGGTTCGCCGGCGCCCTGACGGGGCGCGGGGCTGTATCGATATGCGGGTCCGCCGCGTGGGCGCGACCAGCCACGACGGACCCGCGGATGACGCACCGGACTTCCGGCGGAGCGCTCAGCGGCCGCCGCTCACATGGTCCATGGGGAGCCACAGCACGGTGTCCTTGGCCGACCGCAGCGCCTGCGGGTCGGACAGCTCGTCGTCGCTCAGCGCGCGGTCCCAGACGTGGACGTCGTCGACGGCCCCGGTGAAGAAGGCCCGGCTGTCCATGCGCTGGCCGATGTGGACGCCGAACGGGGAGTTGCGGCTCACCGACCCCGCCACATCGGCGACGGAAGACTGTATACCGTCGACGAACAGCGACAGTTGGCCGCCACCCCGGCGCAGCGCCAGATGATGCCACTGCCCGTCGTTGTACGCGCCGGCGGTCCACAGCGACGCCGTGCGTACGGTCGACGCGCCCTCGCGTACGGTCATCAGGGCCCGCACCCGGTTGCTGTCCGGTTCGCCGCGCAGCCACACCTGCGGCTGCGTGGAGCCGATGCCGCCCATCCACAGCAGCGGCTGCTCCCCGGTCGCCGCGGTGTAGCGGAACCACAGGGACGCGGTGAAGTCCTTGCTGCCGAGCGGGAGCCGGTCGCTGTACGGCAGGCGTACGGCGTCGTCGACCCCGTCGAACTCCAGGGCGCCGCCGGACACGCCGTCCGTTTCCGCGGCGCCGCCGAGCACGGCCGCGCGCGGGGCGTGCGGGGCGAGGTCGCGGGTGGTGGGGTCGGGGCCGCGGCGGGGCTGGAGCCAGTCCTCGGTGAAGCGGGCGAAGCGGATCTCGTCGCGTGCGTCGACCGCCCCGCCCTCGTACATCAGGCCCACGGTGTCGTGGTCGACGCGCACCATGTCGGAGTAGCCGGACCAGTCCGTCGTGACGACCGTGCCGCGGTCCACGCTGTCCCAGGTGCGTCCGCCGTCGTAGGAGGAGCGGATCATCATGGTCCGGCGGCGGTCGGGGTCGCCGGGACAGGACAGCAGGATGCGGTTGCCCAGGCGCAGCGTCGAGCCCTGGACCTGGGGAGTGTAGAGGTCCGGGAGGTCACGGAAGGGGGCGGCGAAGCTGTCGCCGCCGTCGCGGCTGACCGTCTGGGTGCGGTGACCGAGGTCGATGCCGTCCTGTTCGCGTCCGCTGACCAGAAGGGAGCCGTCACCGCGCTCGGTGAGGGTCAGTTCGGACGGCTTCTGCCGGAAGGTGCGGTCGTCGGCGATGGGCCAGGTGTCGGTGGCGCCGGTCCGCCAGTGGTCGCCGCCGTCGTCGCTGACGATCAGCGCCGCGTGATTCGCGGTGACCCGGCTGCCGTCCCAGGTCTCGGTGTTGACGCCGAAGACCAGCCGGCCGGCGTCTTTGCCGCGGGTGAGCTGGAGGCCGTGCACGGGGCCGGTCGCGTACCAGGAGTTCCAGTCCGCGGGCAGGATCTCGGGGCTCAGGTCGCGTGGCTGGGACCAGGTCAGGCCGTCGTCGTCGCTGTACTGCAGGTGCGGGGTGCGATCGCAGGGCACGGAGCAGCCGGCGGAGTCCGTACGGCCCGTGTTGTACGTCTCGGCCAGCAGGATGCGGCCGGTCTCGCGGTCCACGATCGGCGCCGGATTGCCGTGGGTGTCGCCCGCCCCCTCGGTGACCACCCGCAGCGGGCCCCAGGTGCGGCCGCCGTCGGTGGAGCGCTTGACCACGATGTCGATGTCGGCCGCGTCGCCGCAGTTGAGGACCCGGCCCTCGGCGAACGCGAGGAGCGTGCCGTCGGCCGTCTTCACGATCGCCGGGATGCGGAAACAGGCGTAGCCGGGGTCCTGGGACGCCTTGAAGAGGATCTGCTGCTCGAACTCGCCGTTACCGGCGGCCGGTTGGGCGTGCGCCGGGTTCGGCAGCACCGACAGCGCGGCCGCCGCGAGGGCGGCGGCCAGGGTGGTTCTCAGTCGTGCGCGGACTCTTGACGGCATGGTGCGACCTGCCCTTCATGCGTCATGACATCTGGACATCCCATGTCCGACGTGCGCTTCACAGACGTTAGTTGGGGCCCGGTCGCCTCACAAGAAGCGTGCAGCCACTTCAGGGTTCTCCGTGCCTTCAGGGGCGGAGAACCACCTTGCCGAGGTTGCTCCGCGACTCGATGACCTCGTGTGCCCGCGCCGCGTCCGCCAGCGCGAACTCCCCGTGCACGGCGGGCTTCAGGGACCCGTCGGCGAACAGCCGCCACAGCTCCCGCCGCCACCGCTCGTACAGCTCCGGCTGCCCGCGGGCGATCAGCGCCATCTGGAACCCGATGACCGACTTGGCGCCCACCAGCAGGTCGTACGCCTGGATCGTCCCGCCGCCCGAGCTGTACGCCACCAGCCGGCCGCCCGGGGCGAGCGCGGCGACGGCCGGGGTGAGCAGTTCACCGCCGACTGCATCCAGTATGAAGTCGACGGGATGCCCCCAACTGTCGTCGTCATACAGGATGACGTCGTCGGCGCCGAGGGAACGGACGAACTCCGCCTTGGCCGGGCCGGAGACGGCGCCTGTCACCCGTTTCGCGCCCCGCAGCCGCGCCAGTTGCACGGCGAGGTGTCCGACGCCGCTCGCCGCGGCCGTGACCAGGGCGGCCTCGCCCGGTGCGGGCCGCGCGGCCTCCAGGGCCCCGAGGGCGACCAGACCGCTGCGGACCAGCGCGACCGCGTCCACGGCCGAGGCGCCGCCGGGAACGGGGGAGGCCATGGCCTCGTGCAGGGGCGCGAAGTCGGCGTAACCGTGCCCGAAGCACAGCCCCGTCACACGGTCGCCGGTCCGGAAGCGTGTCACGCCCTCGCCGGCCGCCACCACTTCCCCGGCGATCTCGCCGCCCAGCGGGACCGGCTCGGCGGCCTCGGTGACCTTGCGGACGACGGGGAGGGTGACGCCGACCGCCTCGCAGCGCACGAGGAGCTCGCCGGGGCCGGGGGCGGGAACGGGAACCTCCTCCAGGAACAGGGGACCGCCCGTGGACTCGTACCGGACGCGACGCATCGCACCTCCAGAAAATCGTTGGGAGTTCCAACGGTATCCCGTATTCATTGGGGAGTCCAATGACTTTTCGCTAGGCTGTCACCATGGCCGAAGCACCCCTCCCCGCGATCCGCTCCCTGCCCAGCTGGATCCTCGGCCGCGCCGCCGCGCGCGGCCGTGCCCTGGTGGCCGACGCCCTCGCCGCCGAGGGCATGAAGATGTGGCACCACGTGGTGCTCTCCGCCGTCCGCGACCTCGCCCCCGTCGCCCAGGCCGACCTCGGCCGCGGTGTGGCACTCGACCCCAAGGACCTGGTCGGCATCCTCAACGACCTGCAGAGCGCGGGACTCGTCGTGCGCGAGCCGGACCCGAAGGACCGTCGCAAGAACGCCGTGTCGCTCACCGAGGAGGGCGGCCGCCTCCTGGAGCGCTGCGAGAAGGCGGCCCGCGAGGCCAACGACACCCTGCTCGCCCCGCTGTCGGCGGCCGAACGCGACCAGTTCACGGGCATGTTGATCCGGATTTCCGGTACGGACGGCTGACGGCGGCTAACGTTCCGTCATGACCGCACTCCTCGCACTCGACCCGGCACGCACCGCACTCGTCCTCGTCGACCTGATGGACCGCATCGTCGCGCTGCCCCTGGAGCCCCGCAAGGGCGCCGAAGTCCTCGTCACCGCCGGGGAACTGGCGGACGCCTTCCGTTCGGCCGGGGCACACGTCGTCCTGATTCGTGTCGAACGGCCCGGCGTCGCCGAACAGCCCCCCGGCAGCTCACTCGCCGCAGGTCTGCGCAAGGACGGCGACGTGGAGATCGTGAAGCGGACCATCGGTGCCTTCCAGGGAACGGACCTCGATGCGCGGCTGCGTGAACGCGGTGTCACCACCCTGGTGTTCGGCGGCATCGCCACCAACCTCGGCGTCGAGTCCACCGCCCGCGCCGCCCACGACCTCGGCTACGAACTCGTCTTCGTCGAGGACGCCATGGCCGCGTTCACGGCGGCGGAACACGCGGCGTCCGTACGGTTGGACTTTCCGCGGCTGGGAACCGTCGTACCCGCCGCGCAGGTGCGCTTCACGAGCGGCTGACGGCTCAGACCAGCATCCCGCCGCCGTCCACGACAACGACCGAGCCGGTGCTGTAGCCGCCGCGCATCAGATACAGGTACGCCTCGGCCACATCCGCCGGCTCGCCCACCCGCCCGACGGGCAGCGATGCGGCCGAGGACTCGAACAGCCCGTTGCGGTCCTCCTCCGGAAGCTCCCGCCACAACTCGGTGCGGACCACGCCGGGGGAGACCACGTTGACCCGCAGCGGAGCCAGCTCCAGGGCCAGCGCCCGGGTGAGCGACTCCATGGCGCCGCACAGACTCGCGGCGACGGTCGTGCCGGGCATCGGCCGGCGCCCCGCGGTACCGGTGGTCAGCACCACGGATCCGCCCTTCCGGATCGCGGGCGCACCCTGCCTCACCGCGGTGTAGGCACCCCAGAACCGGGTGTCCAGGAAGCGCCGGGCCCGCGCCAGGTCCGACTCCGCGATGCTCTCCAGCAGCAGCGACTCACCGGCCGTGTACACCAGGTGGTCGAAGGCCCCGACGCACTCGAAGAAGGCGCGCACCGACTCCTCGTCGGTGACGTCCAGGACGTGCCCCTCGGCGCCCCGCGGCAGCCGCTCCAGCGCGGCGTCCACGCTCTGCCTCCGCCGGGAGGCCACCACCACCTGCGCACCCTCCGCCGCGGCCGCCTCCGCCACCGCGAGTCCGATGCCCGACGTACCGCCGATCACGACGATCCGCTGTTCCCGCAGCAGGCTCATGCCGATTCCCCTTCCACGTCCGCTTTCACATCCGCGCGGACCCGGTCGTCCGACGTGCTTCCAGCCTGCGGCCGCCCTCGCCCCGCCGTCCAAGACCTCTTCCGGCGGCGGCGATACCCTGAAGGCATCGCCACCGGAGCGAGAGAAGGGGCGGCCATGGACCTCGACCTGCGCAAGGTCCGCTACTTCACGGCGGTGGCCGAGCAACTGCACTTCGGCAGGGCCGCCGAGAACCTGCACATCGCCCAGCCCGTGCTGAGCCGCCAGATCCGTGCCCTGGAGAAGGACCTGGACGCCGTCCTCTTCGAACGCGACAGCCACGGGGTCACGTTGACCGCGGCCGGACGGCAACTCCTCGACGACGCGCGCCGGCTGCTGGCGAACGCGGACGCCACCCGGCGCCGGGTGCTCAGGGCCGCGCGCGGCCCGCACCGCCTCGTCGTCGGATTCCGGGCGGGAGTTGTGGTCACCCGCGCCGTGCGCGCCTTCGGTGCCGCGCACCCGGACGTGGAGGTCAAGGCGCGCCGCGTGGAGTGGGACGACCAGGAGCGGCTGATCCTGGACGGGACCGTCGACCTCGCCTACGTCCGCCGGCCGGTCCGTGAGGAGGGGCTGATCCTCGTGCCGCTCTACGGCGAGGCCCGGATGGCGATGCTGCCCGCGGACCACCGCCTCGCGGGCAAGCAGGAACTCGCCCTAGCCGACCTGGAGGGCGAGCAGTGGCTGCGCTACTCCGATCCGCGCCCCGACGACCTGCCGATCCGCACCATCGAGGAGAAGTTCGAGTGCGTGGCGGCCGGCACGGGCATCACGCTCGTGCCGGCCTCGGTCGCCGAGCAGTACTCCCGCTCGGACATCACCTACGTGCCCGTGCGCGACGCCGAGCCGGACGAGGTCCTCCTGGCCTGGGAGAAGGGGCGCCGCTCACCCCTGGTCACCGCGTTCGCCCGGTTCGCGCGCGAACGGGACTGAGGCGGGGCCCAGCGGCGCAGAGGGCGCTCCCCGCCGGTCGGGGCCCCGCCGCCGTGTCGCGGGGGCCGGTCAGGGCTGGGCGGCCGCGGCCCGCAGGGCAAGCCGGTGCTCGCCCGCGTACACGTTCATGGAACTGCCCCGCAGGAAGCCCACCAGCGTCAGGCCGGTCTCGGCGGCCAGGTCCACGGCCAGGGAGGAGGGCGCGGAGACCGCCGCCAGCACCGGGATGCCCGCCATCACGGCCTTCTGCGCCAGCTCGAAGGAGGCCCTGCCCGACACCAGCAGGATCGTGCGGGACAGGGGCAGGTCCCCGTTCTGCAGGGCCCGGCCGACCAGCTTGTCGACCGCGTTGTGCCGGCCCACGTCCTCCCGCACGTCGAGCAGCTCCCCGTCCTCGGAGAACAGCGCCGCCCCGTGCAGCCCCCCGGTCCGGTCGAACACCCGCTGGGCCGCCCGCAGCCGGTCGGGGAGGGCCGCGAGCAGGGCGGGCTCGACGTGTACCGGGGGAGTGTCGTCCATCGGCCAGCGGGCCGTCGTACGGACCGCGTCCAGGCTCGCCTTGCCGCACAGCCCGCACGACGAGGTCGTGTAGACGTTCCGCTCCAGCGTGAAGTCGGGGAGCGTGACGCCCGGCGTGGTCCGCACGTCCACCACGTTGTAGGTGTTCGAGCCGTCGACCGTCGCGCCCGCGCAGTAGACAATATTCTGCAGATCGGATGCGGTCGCCAGTACACCCTCGCTCACCAGGAATCCCGCGGCCAGTGCGAAATCGTCGCCCGGTGTGCGCATGGTGATAGCGAGGGACTTGCCGTTGAGCCTGATCTCCAGGGGCTCCTCGGCGACGAGCGTGTCGGGCCGGGTGGAGACCGCCCCGTCGCGGATGCGGATCACCTTGCGTCGTTCCGTGACTCGTCCCATGTCCTGATCAGCCCCGGTTCTGTACGTGCTGGTAGCCGAAACGGCCCTTGATGCAGAGGTGACCCTCTCGACCTCATTGTCCTGCACATGGAGGGTGAGGTTGCCGCCCGCTCCGCAGTAAGCGCAGGCCGGGCGGACAGCGCCCCCGGAGGGAGGGATCCGAAGGGGCGATCCAAGGACGACCGAATTCTGTCGACGAAATACTGTCTACAATATGGAGGGTGGGGCGGCGAGGGTCGCGCACGTCGACCGTTCGGCGCATTCTGGATACCGCTCACCGCATACGGTCGACCCGGTTGCTTCTCAACTCCCTTGCCCCGACCTACCGTTCGGGATCATGAGCAGCCCCCCTGTCGCGCCGCCGGGATGGAGCCGCTGGCTCGTCCCGCCCGCCGCGCTCTCCGTCCACCTCTCCATCGGTCAGGCGTACGCCTGGAGCGTGTTCAAGCCGCCCCTCGAATCCGCACTCCACCTCGACGGCACCGACAGCGCGCTCCCCTTCCAGCTGGCGATCGTGATGCTGGGCCTGTCGGCCGCGTTCGGCGGCACGCTCGTCGAACGCAACGGACCGCGCTGGGCGATGACCGTCGCCCTCGTCTGCTTCTCCTCCGGCTTCCTGATCTCCGCGCTCGGCGCGCAGACGGAGCAGTACTGGCTGATCGTCCTCGGCTACGGCTTCGTCGGCGGGATCGGCCTCGGCATCGGCTACATCTCGCCGGTCTCCACCCTGATCAAGTGGTTCCCGGACCGGCCCGGCATGGCCACCGGCATCGCCATCATGGGCTTCGGCGGCGGCGCGCTGATCGCCTCGCCCTGGTCGGCACAGATGCTGGAGTCCTTCGGCTCCGACCACTCCGGGATCGCGCTCGCGTTCCTCGTCCTCGGGCTTTCGTATGCGGTCTTCATGTCGCTCGGCGTGCTGCTGGTGCGGGTGCCGCGCGCAGAAGGACCGGCCGCCGGCGGGCCGAGGGCCCACGCGGGTGCGCAGGTGTCGGCCCGCAGCGCGGTGCGCACCCCGCAGTTCTGGTGCCTGTGGGTCGTCCTGTGCATGAACGTGACCGCCGGCATCGGCATCCTGGAGAAGGCCGCCCCGATGATCACGGACTTCTTCGCCGACACCTCCACGCCGGTGTCGGCGTCCGCGGCCGCCGGTTTCGTCGCGCTGCTGTCGGCGGCCAACATGGCGGGCCGCATCGGCTGGTCGTCGACCTCCGACCTGATCGGACGCAAGAACATCTACCGCCTCTACCTGGGCGCCGGCGCGCTGATGTACCTGCTCATCGCTCTGTTCGGCGACTCCTCCAAGCCGCTGTTCGTCCTGTGCGCACTGGTGATCCTCTCCTTCTACGGCGGCGGCTTCGCCACGATCCCCGCCTATCTGAAGGATCTCTTCGGCACGTACCAGGTCGGCGCGATCCACGGCCGGCTGCTCACCGCCTGGTCCACGGCCGGCGTCCTCGGGCCGCTGATCGTGAACTGGATCGCCGACCGGCAGGAGGCGGCCGGCAAGCACGGCTCGGCCCTGTACGGGCTCTCGTTCTCCATCATGATCGGGCTGCTCGTCGTCGGCCTCGTCGCCAACGAACTCGTCCGGCCCGTCCACTCCCGCCACCACGTCCCCGCCCCCAGGGAGGCCGCCGATGTCCAGCGACAGCAGTCCGCCTAGCCACCCCCACTCCCGGCTTCGCTCGGGTGAGGGGACCCCCGTCGGCCTGATCGCCGTCGCCTGGTTGTGGGTGGGGGCGCCGCTCGCGTACGGGCTCTACGAACTCGTACAGAAGGCGACGCAGCTGTTCACGGGGTGAATGGTCGGGCGTCCGAGGGCCTGACGGAAGCCGACAACGAGGGCGCCCGAATCCTGTGGCATCACGTGCCGTCGTACCCGCGAGTCACTGACAAGACTGGTGGATCCCGCTACCCACCGGCAACAAGGGGACCCCAGATGAACGGCTCGCGCATCGCCGCCGTCGGCCATTACCAGCCCGCCCAGGTGCTCACCAACGAGGACCTGGCGGGCATGGTCGACACCAGTGACGCATGGATCCGCAGCCGCGTGGGCATCCGGACACGGCACATCGCCGGCCCCGACGAGCCGGTCGACGAACTGGCCGCGCACGCCGCCGCCAAGGCCCTCGCGTCCGCCGGCCTCACGCCCGGCGACATCGATCTGGTCCTGGTCGCCACCTCCACGGCGATCGACCGCTCCCCGAACACCGCCGCCCGCGTCGCGGCCCGCCTCGGAGTTCCGCAGCCCGCCGCGATGGACATCAACGTCGTCTGCGCGGGATTCACCCACGCGCTGGCCACCGCGGACCACACCGTCCGCGCGGGGGCGGCGACCCGCGCCCTCGTCATCGGCGCCGACAAGATGTCCGACGTGACCGACTGGAACGACCGCACCACCTGCGTCCTCGTCGGCGACGGGGCCGGGGCCGCCGTCGTCGAGGCCTGCGCGCCGGGCGAGGAGCCCGGGATCGGGCCCGTGCTGTGGGGGTCGGTGCCGGAGATGGGGCACGCGGTGCGGATCGAGGGAACGCCACCGCGGTTCGCGCAGGAAGGGCAGAGCGTCTACCGCTGGGCGACCACCCAGCTGCCGCCCATCGCCCGCCGTACCTGCGAGAAGGCCGGCATCGCACCGGAGGACCTCGCCGCGGTCGTGTTGCACCAGGCCAACCTGCGCATCATCGAACCCCTTGCGCAGAGGATCGGCGCCGTCAACGCCGTGGTGGCACGCGATGTCACCGATTCGGGCAACACCTCGGCCGCCAGCATTCCCCTCGCCCTGTCCAAGCTCGTCGAGCGGGGCGAGGTCTCCGGCGGCGACCCGGTGCTGCTGTTCGGCTTCGGCGGGAACCTGTCGTACGCCGGTCAGGTCGTCCGCTGCCCCTAGGGTTGCGCGGGTGCGTCAGCGGTGGCGCCGCTCGCTCCGACCGCGCTGTGACGCGCCAACTCCCGCTCTGCCAGGCCCTTGTGCACCGTAGACTGTAGACGAAAGACAATCGACGGTGCTGGGCTTCCAGTGAACGTGAGCTTTCCGTCCGCTGTGCACGGCCCTGCCGAGGAGGGGGACCGCGAATGTTGTCGACCGGACTGCCGCAGGGGGCAGTGCCCAAGCTCGAGCGCCCCGGCCCGCTGCGCGACCGCGTCTACGAGGCCCTGCTCGAACTCATCACCACCCGCGCGCTGCAACCCGGCCAGCACCTCGTCGAGAGCGAACTCGCCGGGCATCTGGGCGTCTCCCGGCAGCCGGTACGAGAGGCACTCCAGCGGCTCAACACCGAGGGCTGGGTCGATCTGCGGCCCGCGCAGGGTGCGTTCGTGCACGAGCCGACCGAGGACGAGGCCGACCAGCTCCTCACGGTCCGTGCGCTCCTGGAGGCCGAAGCGGCCCGGCTCGCCGCCGCGAACGCGGACGAGGCAGGCATCGACGCCCTCGACGAGCTGGTGGCCCAGGGGCTGAAGGCCGTCGCCTCCAGCGACGTGAACCGTGCCGTGGCCCTGAACGCCGCTTTCCACGCCAAGATCATGGAGCTGGCCGGCAACACGGTCCTCGCCGAGCTCGCCGCTCAGGTGGACCGCCGGGTGCAGTGGTACTACACGCCGGTGGCCCGCCTGCGCGGCGGCCAGTCCTGGACCGAACACCGGGAGCTGATCGCCGCCATCGCCGACCGCGACGAGCAGCTCGCCACCCGGCTGATGCGCGAACACACGGAGCGCACCCGGCAGTCGTACCACGGCCGGGGCAAGTCCTGATCCCAGAGGGCAGAATCCGCTGATCCGCCCCCGACGAGGGGCGGACCGGGCGGAGTTGTCCGACCGTCAGCCCACCGCGACGCCTTGGCCTTGGCCTCGTCCGCGTTCCGGCCCGGTTGCCGCAGCAGCGGGGCGGTCGTCGCCGCGGCCGTCGAGACGCGGCCCGCCAGTGCCCGCAGCACTCCGGCGGATGCCTACGCGCCGTCGTACCCCCACGCGCCGACCGCCGGCCCACGCCCCCGCAGCCGACTCCGTTGATCACCGCAGTCACGCCCATCGAGGGCGTGACGTCACCCCGGACCGCCCCGGGCCCACACCTACGCGCCCGGTCGCCGCGCGCCCGGTCGCCGCGCGCCCGGACACCGGGGCGCACCCGGACACCGCGCGCCCCGGACGTGACGACTCCGCCGGACCCCGCCCGAGTCCGCGTCGAAGCGCACTCAGGTGCCGGGGACGACTCTGGCCACACCTCGCCCCGATCCCAGCCCCGATCGCCGCCCCGAGAGCGGAGCAGACGAATGGCACCCACGCTCACCACATCCCGCCCCACCCTCATGCTGAAGCCCGGCACCGCCTGGAGCGACGCCTGGCAGCGCTGTCTGGCCGTCGCCCCCGAGGCCTTCCGGGACGACCGCGTCCTCAACCTCTTCGGTGCCGCCTGGCAGACCGACGGCCGGGCGCTGCCCGCGACCACCCCGGTCGACGGCAGCCCGATCGCGGGCGCGCCGCGGCTCGACCGAGCCACCGCGCAGCAGGCCGTACGGGCCTCGCTGGACCAGCACCGCGCCTGGCGGCACGTCCCCCTGGAGGAGCGCCGGGCCCGGGTCGCGGCCACCCTCGACGCCCTGACCGAGCATCGCGAACTGCTCTCGCTGCTGCTCGTCTGGGAGATCGGCAAGCCGTGGCGGCTCGCCCAGGCCGATGTCGACCGGGCGATCGACGGCGTGCGCTGGTACGTCGACGGTATCGAGCCGATGGTCGACGGCCGGTCCCCGCTGGACGGGCCGGTGTCCAACATCGCGAGCTGGAACTACCCGATGAGCGTGCTCGTTCACGCCATGCTGGTGCAGGCACTGGCGGGCAACGCGGTCATCGCCAAGACCCCGACCGACGGCGGTGTCGCCTGCCTCACCCTGGCCTGCGCCCTCGCCGCCCGCGAGGGCATCCCGGTCACCCTCGTCAGCGGCAGCGGCGGCGAGCTGTCGGAGGCGCTGGTCCGCGCGCCCGAGATCGGCTGCGTCTCCTTCGTCGGCGGCCGCGACACCGGCGCCGCGGTGGCCACCGCCGTCGCCGACCTCGGCAAGCGGCACGTACTGGAACAGGAGGGACTCAACACCTGGGGCATCTGGAACTTCTCCGACTGGGACGCGCTCACGGCCGTGATCCCCAAACTGTTCGACTACGGCAAGCAGCGCTGCACGGCGTATCCGCGCTTCGTCGTCCAGCGTGCGCTCTTCGACGAGTTCCTGGCGGCCTATCTCCCCGCGGTGCGCAGGATCAAGGTCGGCCACCCGCTGGCCGTCGGGCACCCCGACGACCTCCCGCCCGAGCTGGACTTCGGCCCGGTGATCAACGCGGCCAAGGCCAAGGAGCTGCACGACCAGGTCAGCGAAGCCATCGACCGCGGCGCCGTCCCGCTGCATCGCGGCGCTCTGTCCGACGCCCGCTTCCTGCCCGGCCAGGACACCTCGGCGTACGTCCAGCCGGTCACGCTCCTCGGCCCGCCCCGCTCCTCCCCGCTGCACCACGCGGAGCCGTTCGGTCCGGTCGACACCATCGTCCTGGTCGACACGGAGGCGGAGCTGCTCGCCGCGATGAACGCCTCCAACGGTGCCCTGGTCGCCACCCTCTCCACGGACGACCGGGCCGCCTATGACCGGCTGGCCCCGCAGATCCGCGCGTTCAAGGTCGGTCACGGCAAGCCCCGTTCACGCGGCGACCGCGACGAGCTGTTCGGCGGCTTCGGCGCCTCCTGGCGCGGCGCGTTCGTGGGCGGCGAGCTTCTGGTGCGCGCGGTGACGCAGGGCCAGGCGGGGGAGCGGCTGCCCGGAAACTTCCCCGACTACCAGCTCATGCCGTGAGCCCGGCCCCGGTGGCGGCGGTCCCGGACGGGCGCCACCGGGTGATGATCTCCTCCGCCAGCCAGCGCGCCACGCCCCGCGGATACGGACGCGGCAGGCTGAGCACGATGTGGTTCATCCCGGCGCCGACGAGCGCGGCGACCGTCTCACGGGTCGCCGCCGGGTCGTCGTACGACACCAGGAGCTGAACCGAGCGGGTGATCTCCGCCGGATCGCGCCCCAGCTCGGCGCAGTGCGCGTCCAGCACCCGGGCGCGCCCGGCGACGAAGTCGACGGTGTTGTGCGGAGGTCCGGGCACGTTCCAGATGTCGGCGTGCGCGGCGACCAGCCGCAGCAGCCGGGTGCCCCAGCCGCCGACGAGCAGCGGAGGGCCGGGGCGCTGCACCGGACGGGGCTCGTTCCGGGTGCCCTTGAGGCGGTAGTGGCGGCCGGTGTAGTCGAAGACGTCCTGTGTCCACATCAGCTTGAGGATCTCGACGGTCTCCGTGAGCCGCGCGATGCCCTCGGCGGGCGGGACGAGCGTGAGGCCGTACGCCTCGTACTCCGCGACCGCCGGATTCTCGCCCGGGATCCCGCCGGCGCCCGGTGGCTGGTGTGTGCCGCCGACCCCGAGGCCCAGGACGAGCCGGCCGCCCGAGATCACGTCCACCGTGGAGGCCATCTTGCCGAGCAGGGCCGGCGGGCGGATCCGGTTGCTGGTCACCAGCAGCCCCAGGCGCAGCCGCTCGGTCTGTGCGGCGAGCGCGCTGAGCAGCGTCCATCCCTCGTGCACCTGGCCGTTCTTCGGCCCGGCCACCGGGAGCAGGTGGTCCCAGAGCCAGGCGTCCGCTATCTCCGGCACCGCGTCGGCCTCCAGCCAGACGCGGCGGATGTCCTCGTACGGCACGTGCATGGGAGTGGTCTTGATGCCGAAGCGCACAGTCGTCATGACCGTCAGTGTACTCAATCATCAGTGCTACTGACGATCAGTTCTCGCTACAGTTTCGGCCATGGACAGTGAGCAGCGGCCCACCCCCCTGGAATTCCGGCTCGGCTACCTCCTCAAGCACGCCCAGGCCGGGCTCGCCCGCGCGTCGGCGGAGGCGCTCGCGCCGTACGGCGTGGACGGCCATGAGCTGGCGGTGCTGGTGGTGCTCTCCGGTGACGATCCGTTGTCGCAGGTCGAGGTGGCCGGGCGGCTCGGCGTGGACCGCACGACGATGGTGTCGCTGCTCGATTCCCTGGAGGACCGTGGCTTGGTGGAGCGGCGGCGCAGCCCGCAGGACCGCCGCCGCAACATCGTCGAGCTCACGCCCGCCGGCCGGGACTGCCTGCGGGAGGGCGAGGCGGCGCGCCGCAGCGCGGAGCGCCGCTTCCTCGCTCCGCTCGACGAGGAGACGGCCGCGACACTCGTCCGCGCCCTGCGGTCCCTGGTCACGTCGCCGTAGCCGTACGGCCACGTGCGGTGATGTGGCTCACCGGCGAATACGCAGGTGAAACGCACTCCGAAACCTTGGTATTGTTGTCCATGTCGTCGCGGGGAGCAGTCCCGGCAAGGCGACAGACACCTGGTCCGGGTGGCGGAATGGCAGACGCGCTAGCTTGAGGTGCTAGTGCCCTTTATCGGGCGTGGGGGTTCAAGTCCCCCCTCGGACACGCATACGCATACACATGGGACGTTCACTAGATCGTCCGCGATACGTTCACGAATTGCCGGTCGAGTCATATGGCTCACCGGTTTTTCGTCGTTCCTGGGGCCTTCGGGTCGCGTGATTCCGGGACGAGGGCTGTTCGAGCGCCCTGATGCCGCAGGCGGCGGCCGACATGGTGTCGGCCGCCGCCTGGCGGAAGGGATTCAGGTTCATATGCGTGGAGTGACGTGGTGTCAGCCGGACGTGCTGCCCGAGACCCACTCGTTCCACGGCATGTTCCAGTCGCTGAGGCCGTTGTCCGGGGCCAGCATGGTCTTGTCCTCGGAGTTCTTGACGATCACGACGTCACCGATCACCGAGTTGTCGAAGAACCACGCGGCGGGCTGCTTGTCGTCGCCGCCGCCCCTGACGTCCTTCAGACCCACGCAGCCGTGGCTGGTGTTGACCTTGCCGAAGACCGAGTCGGCACCCCAGTAGTTGCCGTGGATGAACGTGCCCGAGTCGGTCAGGCGCATGGCGTGGGGTACGGCCCTGATGTCGTACGAGGGCTTGCCGTCCTTCTCCGTGAGGCCGACGGTCGCACCGTTCATATGGATCTGCCCGAACTTCTCGGAGATGACCATCTGACCGTTGTGCGTCGGGTGCTCGGGGCTGCCGGACGAGATCGGGATGGTCTTGATCGTCTTGCCGTCCCGTACGACGGTCATCTGCTTCGTCCTGGCGTCGACGGTGCTGATCTGGCTCCGGCCGATCTTGAACGTGACCGTCTTCTGGACGCCGTGGAGGGTGAGCTTGACGGTGACGGTGGAGCCGGACTGCCAGTAGTTCTCGGGGCGGAAGTCCAGGCGGCCGTCGTCGAGCCAGTGACCGACGACCCGCTGGCCGCTGCT
The DNA here is from genome assembly GCF_044746205.1 of Streptomyces sp. NPDC086549. Taxonomy (NCBI): domain Bacteria; kingdom Bacillati; phylum Actinomycetota; class Actinomycetes; order Kitasatosporales; family Streptomycetaceae; genus Streptomyces; species Streptomyces sp. NPDC086549. The sequence continues at coordinate 523,614 of NZ_JBIVBS010000003.1, forward strand.
GGAGCTGACCTGGATCTCCGATTCCACGGCGGCCTTGTGGCTGATCGCCCTGTCGAAGTTGACCGTCACCGGCATGCCCACGCCGACGGTCGAGCCGTCCTCGGGGGAGAGGTGCCCGATGAAGTCGCCGGCCGGGGAGACCGTGGTGATCGTGGCGTTCCCGGTGGCGGAGCGGCCCTTGGCGTCCTCGGCCTCTGCGGCGACCTGATATCGGGTGGCCCGCTCCAGCCGGCCGTCCGGCTTCCAGGACGTGCCGTCCGCGGACAGGGTGCCCGGAATCTGGGCACCGGTCGCGACGGCGGTCATGGTCACCTTGGTGAGCTTGCCGTTGCTGACGGTGACTTTGACGGGGCCGTTGATCCCGACACTGTAGGCGCCCTGCCCGGGCGTGATCTTTATTCGGGCGTCGGAAGCGTCCTGGGCACCCGCCTGATTCACCTGCGCCTGCGATTTCGGCTGGTTCCCGGTGTCGTTGCCGCTGGTGGCGGCGTTGCTGGTACCGCCGAGGACCGTGAGTGCGAGTACGCCGCCGAGTACGCCGGCCGTAGCCATCAGTCCGGTGTGTCGCTTACGTACTGTGATCAAACGTTTCTCCCATGCCGCTGGTCGTCGAATCCCTGGAGCTGGTCGCCGGAGGAGTGCAACCGGCTTCAAAGAACTACTTTTATGCATACATCCCTCTTAAGGGAGGTAATTGTGGCGGATTCCACGCGATGCGAGACCGTCGCCGAGGCTCTGCTCGACGGCCGGATGGCGCGTGGTCGATCTGCTCTCGCCGATCGGTGCAGGCTGTACAGCGATACGCAGGCGAGGGGCCTCGACGTGACCGGCGCCTGGCCCGCCACCAGGCCGCCTCGACGCCGGAGCGCACCCGGAACCGGGGTCGTGGCGCAGGCTTCGGGTCGGCTGGTGGTGATCCTTTCTGTCCGGGGCATGTCCGCGGTCAGGGTCCTGGCAGCGGGATCGCAGGTCAGGGAGATCTCCTGGCTGCGGAGGTGGGAGATCGCCGGGGCTGGTGTGGCCGGCATCGGCGGCCGCGCCGACTGCTCGGCGAGCACGGGCCAGTGGTGGGCCGGTGGGACGGAGACGCGATCACGGCATGCTCGTCAGCGGCGGCTCGGACGCTGCGCCCATGCGACCTGAATCCCCGGCGGCGTTTCGTCCCACCTGGCCATGGCCTCACCTGTCGGAGATCTCGCAGAGCCATGCCGTGTCCTCCGGACCAGGCGCTTCGAGGCCGGGTGCGGGCAGCCGGCGGACGTCGCCCGTGCGCAGGGCGATCGTGGCCCGTGGCCGCATCGGCCCGTGACCCCTGCGCGAGAGCAGGACGAGTTCCCAGACTGTCGCCGTCATGGCTTCGAGCCGGGTGACGCAGTCGGCGCTGACTCTCCGTGGATCCCGGGTCCGGCCCAGGGACAGATGCGGGGTGAAGTCCTTGGCGGTCCCATGACAGCGCGGGAACCGCTGCCGCAGTACGCGGTGCAGGTCCGCCCACGGCGCCTTGCCGGCCGCCGTCGGGTCGAGCCACACGGTGGAGTACGCCCTGTGCTGGAATGTCCGCACCCCGTCCAGCAGGGCGGTGAAGACCGGCGTCTCGGCCGTCGCCGCGGCGAGCAGCGAGGCGGCCCGCTCGAAATCGGACTCCGGCACGAAGGGGAAGAGCACATTGACGTGCGGCGGCCAGCGGTGGATCTGCGGATCGTAGTCCCGGCGGATGTCCTGGATGGGCGGCCACAGCTCCGCGGGCGGGATCCAGGCCACCGCTGTGCGGGCCGTCGTGGACAGGCCGAGGACGCCGACGGGTTCTCCCGGGCCGGAGCTCGGGTCCGCTTGCGGGTTACGCACCCGGCCGGCGCCCGACGTGTCGATGCGGTCCACCCCTGTCGCCCGGTCCCAGAGCACCTCGCCGTCCGCCTCGATGAACACCACCCGGTGCCACGGGATGTCGCCCCCGGGCACGAAGGAAGGCAGCGCGACGCGTTTGAGGGCACCCCCGCGCTGGCTGATCCCCAGCACGAACCGGGCCGGGTCGAACCGCGGGTCCCAGCGGACCTGGTGATAGATCTCGTCGCTGGTTCGCATCACGCCTCCTCTCCGCCGTCACACCTCCTCTTCCAGGGTGCCGCGCACCCTGTCTTCGGCGGTTGTCCCTCACACACCGCGATGCCTCGGGTGTGGTGCGTGACGGAGCCGGCGTGTGCCGGGGCGAGTCGTCTCGTCGGGATCGGCGATCGGTGCGGGCGACGGGTGCAGCGGGCCACCGTTCGCGATGGGGCGGTCGGTATGGGCGCGCGGGCTGCGCGCGGTGCGGCAGTCGGCGAAGCCCCGGTCCGCGGCATCGGCCGACACCACGGCCACCACGGCCACCACCGGCACCACGAAGACGGCGGACAGCGGATCCCATCGCCGCCACCGGTCGAGCCGAACCCCCGTCTCCTCCTCGTGAACCGCTCACCCGCCGGCGCCGTCAAGGGCCGCTGACGGACAGTCTCCTCACTCCCTACCCGGAGACCTCTCCCACGGCCGGCTGTCTGCGGCGGACCGTGCGCAGCATCGACCACACCACGAAGACCAGGGGAACCGCGCCGGAGAGGATCACCTGGCCGCGGCTGGAGACCAGACCGTTGGGGGTGCCCAGCAGATAGCCGAGGCCGATGCAACTGCGGGACAGGGCCTGGTAGCAGGCCCAGGCGCTGCCGTGCACCTCGGCGGGGACATTGGTGTGCACCGCATTGCGCAGACCGACGTTGCACACGCCGTTGCCGAAGCCGCCGAGCAGGAAGAGCGGGAAGATCGCCGCGGCCATGGGGAGCAGGCCGGCGCACATCAGCCCCAGCGAGATGCCGAGCACCCCGCCCAGGATGAGCGCGGTGTGCCGGCCCGACCATCCCGCGCGGCCCGCGAGCAGTGCGCCCGGGATGGCGCCCAGCGCCCAGGTCGCCAGGAACAGGCCGAAGAGGGTGTCGTTGCCGTCGGCGACGTCACGCAGGTAGTAGACGCCCGCGACCCCCTCGACGCTGGTGGCCAGCATCGCCGCGGCCAGCGTGGGCAGCATCGCGCCGACGACCGGCGCGTGCCGCAGTGCCCGGTACCCGTCGGACAGCTTCGTGGCGGGCCGGCGGCCGATCGTCACGTCCACGGCGCGGGGGACGGCGAGCGCGGTGCACCAGACGAGCACGAGGAACGAGACCGCGTCCGCGCCGAGCAGGAAGGAGGTGCCCCGTACGGAGTGCAGGAGGCCCGCCAGCGCAGGACCGAGCAGCCCCGCCGCCGACAGCCCGGCGGTGAGCAGGCTGTTCGCCCGGCCCGTGTGCTCCTCGCCCGCGACGACGGGCAGGACCTTGAAACCCGCGGTCACCGACGCCACACCGGCCAGCCCCGACAGGGCGATGAGACCCACTCGCAGATGGAAGCCGTCCACCGCGGCGGCGCCGCCCAGGGACAGCGCCTGGACCACCAGCGCCCACCGCCACACCGAGCGGGCGCTGACCCGGTCCACCAGCGACCCGATGAAGGGCGCGGCGACCACCGTGGGCAGGAGCTCGGCCAGGAGTACCTCGGTCACGCCGAAGCGGACGCCCTTGTCCGCCGCGTCCAGCACCATGCCGAGGGAGGCGAACGAGTCGCCGACGCGTGAGAAGAGAGTTCCCGCGATCAGAACCAGGGCAGGAGCGGGGACCAGCATGCGCCTGCGCAGCGGCGAGAACGTCGTCTTCCGCGTCTTCTGCGTGTCCAATCGAGTCCAATCCATCCGCTTGCCGCGTTCACTTCAAAACCTATGGAACAGATTAGGACTGCTCGCATGGCGCAAGGGCGTCGACCGGCCATCCGTGCGCACCATCGCCAGTGACTTCCCCGGTGACTTGTCCCTGGTAAGCGAGTCCCGGTTTCTCGGCCATTGCCCGGACTTCACGAGAAGTCCACACGCGTTCTTCATGAATGCCTGGAACACCGGGGAACGGGTACGCATCCCCTTCACACGTCCCGATGAAGTAGTCGTGCCGCGACTTCCGCGTCTCCAGCGCGAAGTCGGCGCCGCGCCGGATGAGCGGCCGTACGCCCCGCCGGTCCTCGAATGGAACGGCGTCACACCTTTCGCGCAGGTGGACAAAACGTTCCGGAAACGACTCCTGGAACACCACGACGACCACATGACCTGCGGGGCCGCGACTCGGAGGGGGACGTGAAGGAGTTGAGCGCGACGTTGCCCGGCAGTGTGAGGCCGACCGCGCTTTTCGGCCAGACACCGGAGTCGATGAGGTCCCCCTCGATGAACCGCGCCGGTCCGGCACATCACTCCCGAAAGCGCTTCGCGGCCGCCCCCGAGTTGTCGATACCGGCCAGATGAATGTCCGGAAAATGTCGGGCCAACGCGCTGATGACGCGGCCGGATCCGCACCGGAGAAATAGGACTGGACGGGAATGTCCGGGAAGCTCTCCAGGAATCCCGCGTCCTGTCCGGTCGTCACGCGGATCTCCCGGTAGGTGCCGAACTGTGCCGGCTGCCCGTGCTTGGTGAGTATGCCGTCGCATTCGTCCCGCGTCCCGGTCGGCCGGACCGGCCTTCCGCACGCTCACTCGGCAGGAACTGCGGCAGTGCGGCCTCGTGCGGCACGGCGTCGGCTGCCCTGAGGGGCTCGCCAACACCCCGGGCGGGAAGCGTCGTGGTGAAGGCGAGGGACTGGCCCTTGATGCTGGGGGCCGCCTGTGTCGCGGCGCGGTCGCGTGCGGTACGGCGAGATGGACGGCGAGATGGACGGCGAGATGGACGACGATCCGGTGTACGAACGGCGGCACGCCGTCCGCGATTTCCGGAACAAGTTCCCGCAGCGGCACGACACGACCGCTCTCGAAACCCGGATTTCCTCGTCCACCGCGACATGGAACGGCCGGGATGTTCCCCGATTCCTTGTTCCGTCATGGCCGATACATGAAATTCTCTTCGAACACGGCCGTCACGGAATCCGGAATCGAGGCCCGGGCGTGAATCCGCGGCGCCGGTTCGGCGTCGACGCGCGGTGCCGTGGAGGCGTACGACCGCCGGCGCCGCATCGCATGACGCCCCGCCATCGCGCCGCCGAGTTTCCGATCGATGGCGCAACGCCTCAGGCAGGCGGGTATTCGGTCGTCGTCCGGAGGGTTTCGCGGGCCCATCGGATCGCCGAGTCCGGTGGCCACCGCCACTCCGGAACAAAGGGCGTTATGGTCGGACAGGAGCCCGTCGGCGTCGGCCATGACACCGCTCGTGGCCAAGGGGGTGACCTCGCTCGCAGGTATGAATACCGCCTGCCCCCTTTTGTCTTTGTTTCCGATCCATTTACCCCTTGTTCGAATATTCTCGGCATTCTTTCCGGAGCATGTCGGCGACCTTCCGGCGAGCTGAACTCCGTTTCCACCGGCACTCCGGCCGGGTCGACGCATGGCGCCGGCACCCTTGTCCGGCCGGTCGGAAAAACCGGGTGACCGGGCCGTGCCGGCCTTCCTACACTCGCCACGACGCACCGCGCGCCGCCACCAGCCGGCCGTGCGCCGTGTGCCGTGACGACCAGTGGGACGAGTGAGGGGAGCAGGGCCGTGCGAGACCGCACCGCTGTGGCCGCTTCCCGCGCCCGGTACGAGGTGATCCTCGTGTCCTCGTCCGCCCGGTGCCCGCTGCGCGGCCGGTACCGGACACCCGTGACGCACGACTGACCCCACCGGCGCGGGACTCGAGCCCGCCTGCCGGCGGAACGTCAGGTCATCGACGTCGTGTTGACGTCTCGACGTCCGCACGGGCAATCGCGCCGCCCTTTTCCAGCCCCATACCCGAAAGGCACCGGGCCGTGCGCACCACTGCTCAGACCGTCGTCCGCAACCTCGGCATCCTCGCCCACGTCGACGCCGGCAAGACCACCCTCACCGAGCGGATCCTGTATGCGACCGGGACCACGCACAAACGCGGTGAGGTCCACGACGGCACGACCGTCACCGACTTCGACCCCCAGGAGCGCGACCGTGGGATCACCATTTTCGCCGCCGCCGTGAGCTGCGCCTGGAACGGACACCGGATCAACCTGATCGACACCCCCGGCCACGTCGACTTCGCCGACGAGGTCGAGCGTTCGCTGCGCGTGCTCGACGGCGCGGTCGCGGTGTTCGACGCCGTCGCCGGGGTCGAGCCGCAGAGCGAGTCGGTGTGGCGGCAGGCCGACCGGCACGGCGTACCGCGGATCGCCTTCGTCAACAAGCTGGACCGCGCGGGCGCCGACCTGGACGCGGCTGTCGAGTCGATCCGGCGACGGCTCCACCCGGCGCCGCTCGTCGTGCAGCTGCCCATCGGGACGGAGAACGGGTTCACCGGCGTGGTCGACCTGCTGGGCATGCGGTCGCTGGTCTGGTCCGACGGCGACGGCGTCGCCGAGGAGGGGCCGGTGCCGGAGGAACTGCGCGAGGAGGCGTGGCGGCGCCGCCGACTGCTGGAGGAGGCGGTGGCCGAACTGCATCCGGCGGCGCTGGAGGAATTCTGTATGCAGTCACCCGTCGGCAAATCTCGTATGCGGTCACCCGTCGGCGAATCTCGTATGCAGTCGTCCGCCGACGCATTCCGTACACAGTCGCCCGCGGATGAATTTCGTATGCAGTCGTCCGTGTCCACGCCGACCCTCGTCTCCGCCCTGCGCGATCTGACCCGCACCGGCGACGGCGTGGTCGTGCTGTGCGGCTCGGCCTACCGCAACCGCGGCATCGAACCGCTCCTGGACGCGGTCGTCGCCTACCTGCCCTCACCGCTGGACGTGCCCGCCGTACGCGGTATGCACGACGGTGCCGAGCAGCGGCGGGCCGCCGACCCCGAAGCCCCGTTCGCGGCGCTGGCGTTCAAGGTGAACGCGACCGCCACCGGACGGCTGACCTACGTACGCGTCTACTCGGGCGCCATCGAGAAGGGAGACACCGTGTGGGACCCGGGCACCGGGCGCGCCGAGCGCGTCGCGCGGATCCTGCGGGTCATGGCCGACCGGCACGAACGGCTGGACCGGGCGGTCGCCGGGGACATCGTCGCCCTGGTCGGACTCAGGTCGGCCCGCGCCGGCTCGACCCTGTGCGCCCCGGACGTCCCGCTCGTCCTGGAACCGTCGACGGCCGCCGACCCGGTGGTGTCCGTGGCGGTCGAGGCTCGCAGGAGCACCGACACCGGCCGGCTGGCGCAGGCGCTGGCCCGGCTGGCCGAGGAGGACCCGTCGCTGGTGGTGCGGACCGACGCCGAGACCGGCCAGACCGTGCTGTCCGGCATGGGCGAACTGCACCTGGAGGTCGCGGTGGAGAAGATCCGCCGCGACGGCGGACCGGACGTCGGCGTCGGCCGCCCGAGGGTGGCCTACCGCGAGACCGTCGAGCGTGGCGTGTCCGGGCTGGTCTTCCGGCACGTCAAACAGGACGGCGGGGCAGGGCAGTTCGCCCATGTCGTCCTGGACGTCGAGCCGTGGGACGTCGGCGGAGCCGGCACGCAGGGCTTCGAGTTCCGCTCGGCGGTCGTCGGCGGGCGGGTCCCGCAGGAGTACGTCCGCGCGGTCGAGGCCGGCTGCCGGGACGCCCTGGCCGAGGGTCCGCTCGGCGGGCATCCGGTGACCGGGCTGCGCGTCACCCTCACCGACGGGGCGACCCATGTGAAGGACTCCTCGGACACCGCCTTCCGCACGGCGGGCCGGCTCGGGCTCCGGGAGGCCCTGCGCGCCTGCGAGATGGTCCTCCTGGAGCCGGTCGCCGAGGTCACGGTCACCGTGCCCGAGGACGCGGTCGGCGGCGTGCTCGGCGACCTGGCCGCGCGCCGCGGCCGGGTCTCGGGCTCGACCGCTCGCGGCGGCGCTGCGGTCGTGACGGCCACCGTGCCACTGGCCGAACTCTTCGGCTACGCGACCCGGTTGCGCAGCCGGACCCAGGGCCGCGGCACCTTCACGGCCCGCCCGACCGGCTACGCGCCGGCGCCGACCGGAACGCCGACGCGGTGACCACTACGGCGGCCGACGCGGTGACCGCTGCGGCGGCCGACGCGGTGACCGCTGCGGAGACCGGGCCGCCACGGCGACCGATACGGCGACCGCCACGGCGACCGCCACGGTGACCGCTACGCAGACCGATACGGCGGCCCCGCCCCTCGCCAGGGCGGGGCCGCCCCCGGCTCACGGGTACGACATCACCGTGGACGGCACCGTCGACGTCCCCGACGTCGGCGCCCCGGTCTCGTTGATCACGTGCTCGTACTGCCCGTTCCCGCCGAGCGAGATCACCAGCAGGCCGTGGAAGCGCACCCCGGGCCGGTTCGGGGCGGCGAAGCCGCTGTGCTGCACGATGGTGGGGTCGGCGTTGTAGTAGCAGTAGCTGCCCAGGCCCCATCCCTCGTGCGCGGTGACGCCGTCGCCGACCTTGTAGGCGGCGTAGCCCTTCACCGGGCCGTTCTGGATCGCGGCCTGGTTCGGGGCGTCGTAGGCCTTCTCGTTCTGGAAGAAGATCGTGCGGCCCCGCTGGCCGTACCACTGCACGTCGTACTTGTTGAAGTGCTCGACGAACAGGCCGGTCGCCAGGACGTCGTGGCCGTTGACGACGACGCCGTAGTCGGCCCGGTTGGTCTCCCAGCCGACGCCGGTGCCGTGGTCGGCGCGCCACACCCAGGTGTGGTCGACGATCGTGTGCCGGCTGTTGATCACCATGCTGGTGGTGGCCCTGCCCGCGCCCGCGCCGCCGATGCGTACGAACACGTCCTGCACGGTGGTGGGGTTGGCCAAGTGGTCCCGGGACGCGCCCGCCGGCCCGACCTCCAGCAGAGTCGGGGAGTTGACCGGGCCCGCGTCGATCAGGAGGCCCGCCAGGCGCACACCGTCCACGTCGGCGACCCTCAGGGCGGTGACGCCGTTGTCGGGCACGATGGTCGCGTACCCCAGGCCCAGGACGACGGTGCCGGGGCGGTTCACCTGGATCGGCCGGTCGACGTGGTAGATACCCGGGGTGAGCAGCAGGTGAAGTCCTTGCGCCAGGGCCTGGTTGAGGGTCGCGGCGGTGACGCCCGGCCGGGCGACGTAGAACTGCGACAGCGGCAGGGACGTACCCCTCGGGGTTCCGTTGCCCCAGGTGGTCCCGCGCGCGTTCGTGCGCTTCTCCGGCAGGAAGACGCGGAACTCGCTCCCGCTGACGTGGAGGAAGGGCTTCTCGCGGGAGACGGGAGTGGTGTCGAGCGTGGTGTACGGCGGGTTCGGGAAGCTCTGCGCGGGGGCGCCCTCGACGCCGGAGAACACCATGTTCCACACGCCGTTGAGCCAGCTGCCGACCGCGCTGTCGCGGGTGTACCACTGCTGCTGCGAGTACGGTCCGACCTGGCCGTCGATGCGGCTGTCCGCGATGTAGCCGCCGCTGGCCCAGCCGTAGCCGGTGGGGGAGAGGTTGAGCCCGCCGCGGACGTGCATACGGCGGAAGGGGGCCGCCTGGGCGACCGCCCATCGGTTGGTGCCGTTCGCCGGCACCAGGGCCAGGTTCTCCGCCGAACGCCAGAAGTTCTGTGTCGCGTTGCCGTTGAACCAGCCCGCGTCGACCGTCACGTCCCCGTTGATGGTCGTGTCGTCGGGGGACAGGCCGAGGCCGGCGATCGAGGTGTAGAAGCCGAGCTGGGCGTTGAGGCCGTGATAGGTGCCGGGCCTGAACAGCAGGGCGTAGCGGCCGGTGCCGAACTGGGCCGACTCCTGCTGGCGGAACACCTCGTCGAGGCGGGCCTGGATGTCCGGGGTCGACGGGTCGAAGACGAGGACGTTCGGGCCGAGGTCACCACCGCCGGGCAGGGCGCGAGGGCGCCCGCGGGACGGGGCGGCCGACGCGGGCGCGGCCCCTCCCGCCACGGCCGAGGCGACGGCGGCCGCGCCCGCGGCGCCGAGGACACTTCTGCGGCCGACGGACGGACCCCGCGACGCGGGGGAGTGGGGCGTCATGGGGCGGCTCTCCTCATTCATGGGGCGGCTCTCTTCATTCAGGAAGCGAACGGTGGGGAGTTCAGGGAGCGCTCTCTCGCCGGGGAATGCTTCATGTGGTGAACGGAGCCGTCAAGGGGTATGACGAGAGTTCGTCGTGCTCTGTCCAAACCCTTGACGGAGCCGCCTTCCGAGGTTTAACTCACGTCCTAAATTAAGCCATGATGGCAATCCCGGAAGGGGACACCAGGAGCCATGCGCAGCATCCGAGCCGCGGCCGTAGGCGCCGTCACTCTGTCTCTCGCACTCGCGGCCACGGCCTGCGGCGGAGGCTCGTCGACCGGCGGCGGGTCCAACGACTCGCCGAAGACGCTCACGTACTGGGCGTCGAACCAGGGCGCGAGCATCGAGGTCGACAAGAAGGTCCTCCAGCCCGAACTCACCAAGTTCGAGAAGCAGACGGGCATCAAGGTGAAGCTGGAGGTCGTGCCCTGGTCCGACCTGCTCAACCGCATCCTCACCGCGACCACCTCCGGCCAGGGCCCCGACGTGCTGAACATCGGCAACACCTGGAGCGCCTCCCTGCAGGCCACCGGAGCCCTGCTGCCGTGGGACGCGAAGAACTTCGGCAAGATCGGCGGCAAGGACCGTTTCGTCGACTCGGCGCTCGGCTCCACCGGCGCCCAGGGCAAGGACCCGGCGGCCGTGCCGCTGTACTCGATGGCGTACGCGCTCTACTACAACAAGAAGATCTTCGCCGACGCGGGCATCGCCAAGCCCCCGGCCACCTGGGACGAGCTGGTCGCCGACGGCAAGAAGATATCCGCCAAGGGCAAGTCGGTCCTCGGTGCCGAGGGCGCGAACCTGGCGGAGAACATCCACCACACCTTCGTCTTCGCCAAGCAGCACGGCGCCGACTTCTTCACCGCCGACGGCAAGCCGGACTTCACGAACGACGGCGTGGTCGGCGCGGTCAAGCAGTACGTCGACCTGATGGCCAAGGACAAGGTCATCCCGACCGGAGACGCCGAGTACGCGCAGAACCAGTCCGTCAGCGACTTCGCCAAGGGCAAGCTGGCGATGCTGCTGTGGCAGTCCGCGTCCTCCAACCTCAAGTCGCAGGGCATGAGCGACGACGCCTACGGCATCGCCCCCGTCCCCGTGCAGTCCGGCACCCCCGGCACCGGCGCCCAGGTCAACTCCATGGTGGCCGGCATCAACCTCGCCGTCTTCAAGAACACCCACAACCTCGACGGCGCCACCGAGTTCGTGAAGTTCATGACCAGCGACGCGGAACAGAAGATCCTCAACACCGCCTACACCACCATCCCGCCGGTCAAGGCCGCCCAGTCGGACGCCGCGTTCACCACCCCGGCCAACGCCGTCCTGAAGCAGACCCTCGCCACCAGCGCAACCGCGCTGCCGCAGGTCGCCGCGGAGTCGCAGTTCGAGACCACGGTCGGTACGGCCGTGAAGGGCCTGTTCGCCGACGCCGCCGCCGGACGCCCGGTGACCACCGACTCGGTCAAGGCGGCGCTCCAGAAGGCCCAGCAGCAGATGCCCGCGAAGTGAGCACCGGCACCATGACGACCGCCACCGAGGTCGGGAAGACGGTGCGGACGAACTCCCCCGGTGCGGCGCGCGACCCGCGCCGCACCGGGCGGATCCGCCGCGCCTTTCTGCCCTACCTGCTCCTCCTGCCCGCCCTGCTCCTCGAACTCCTCGTCCACCTGGTGCCGATGGTGATCGGCGTGGTGATGAGCTTCAAGGAACTCACGCAGTTCTACATCCGCGACTGGGGCAGCGCCCCCTGGTCCGGCCTCGACAACTACCGGATGTCGGTGGACTTCGACGCCCCGGTCGGCGAGGCACTGCTGCACTCCTTCTTCGTCACGGTCGGCTTCACCCTGCTGTCGGTCGGCCTGTGCTGGCTGATCGGCACGGCCGCCGCGATCTGCATGCAGGACACGTTCCGCGGCCGCGGCCTGCTCAGGGCACTGTTCCTGGTGCCGTACGCGCTGCCCGTCTACGCGGCCGTCATCACCTGGGTGTTCATGTTCCAGCACGACAACGGCCTGGTGAACCACGTCCTGCACGACCAGCTGCACCTCACCGGCAAGCCGTCCTTCTGGCTCATCGGCGACAACAGCTTCTGGGCGCTGCTGATCGTGCACGTGTGGAAGGGCTGGCCGTTCGCCTTCCTCATCGTCATGGCGGGACTGCAGAACATCCCGCGCGAGCTGTACGAGGCGGCCGCGCTGGACGGCGCCGGGATGTGGCAGCAGATCCGCCGCATCACCCTGCCGTCGCTGCGCCCGGTCAACCAGGTGCTGGTCCTGGTCCTGTTCCTGTGGACGTTCAACGACTTCAACACGCCGTACGTCCTGTTCGGCAGGTCCGCCCCCGAGGCCGCGGACCTCATCTCCGTCCACATCTACCAGGCCTCGTTCGTCACCTGGAACTTCGGCACCGGCTCCGCGATGTCCGTCCTGCTGCTCCTGTTCCTGCTCGTCGTCACGGGCGTCTACCTCCTGCTGACCTCCCGGGGAAGGAAGACGGCCGATGTCTAGCACCCCCACGGCCCCCCGCTCGCCGATGGCTCCGCCCCGGTCCTTCCTCTGGACCCGCCGGATCTTCCTCACCCTGCTCACCGGCTTCGTCCTGGTGCCGGTGTATGTCATGGTCTCCAGCTCCCTGAAGCCCCTCGCCGACGTCACGGGCAAGTTCCGCTGGCTGCCCAGCGGCCTGACGATCCGCCCGTACATCGACATCTGGTCGACCGTCCCGCTCGCGACGTACTTCGTGAACTCGCTGGTCGTGGCGGGCTCGGCGACCGTCTGCTCGGTGGTGATCGCGGTGTTCGCCGCGTACGCCGTCAGCCGCTACACCTTCCGCGGCAAGCGCGTCTTCACGGTCACCGTGCTGTCGACGCAGATGTTCCCCGGCATCCTCTTCCTCCTGCCCCTGTTCCTCCTGTACGTCAACATCGGAAACGCCACCGGGATCGCCCTGTTCGGCTCGCGCGGCGGCCTGATCCTGACGTACCTCACCTTCTCCCTCCCGTTCTCGATCTGGATGCTGATCGGGTACTTCGACTCGGTGCCGAAGGACCTCGACGAGGCGGCGCTGGTCGACGGCTGCGGACCGCTCGGCGCGCTCCTGCGGATCGTCGTGCCGGCCGCCATTCCCGGCATCGTCGCGGTCGCCGTGTACGCCTTCATGACCGCCTGGGGCGAGGTCCTGTTCGCCTCCGTCATGACCAACGACACGACCCGCACCCTCGCGGTCGGCCTCCAGGGCTACTCCACGCTCAACAACGTCTACTGGAACCAGATCATGGCCGCGTCGCTGGTCGTGAGCGTGCCCGTGGTCGCCGGCTTCCTGCTGCTGCAGCGCTATCTCGTCGCGGGACTGACGGCGGGCGCCGTCAAGTGAACCCGCCCCGTTTTGAAGGGACTTACGTGTCCGAACGCATCGACCTCGCCGCACTCCCGCACGACTTCCTGTGGGGCACGGCCACAGCGGCGTACCAGATCGAGGGGGCCGTCGCCGAGGACGGCCGCTCCCCGTCGATCTGGGACACCTTCTCGCACACCCCAGGAAGGATCGCGGGCGACGACCACGGCGACGTCGCCTGCGACCACTACCACCGCTGGCGCGAGGACATCGCGCTCATGCGCCGACTCGGCACCAACGCCTACCGGTTGTCGATCGCCTGGCCGCGCGTGCTGCCCGGCGGGGACGGCCCGGTGAACCCCAAGGGCCTCGCCTTCTACGACGAGCTGATCGACGCCCTGCTGGAGGCGGGCATCACCCCCTCCGTCACCCTCTACCACTGGGACCTGCCCCAGGCGCTCCAGGACCGCGGCGGCTGGCCGGAGCGGGCGACCGCCCTCGCGTTCGCCGACTACGCCTCGGCCGTCGCCGAACGCCTCGGCGACCGCGTGCGGCTCTGGGCCACCCTCAACGAGCCCTCCTGCTCGGCCTGGATCGGCCACCTGGAAGGCAAGATGGCCCCGGGCCTGACCGACCTGACGGCCGCCGTCCGCGCCTCCTACCACCTCCTGCTCGGCCACGGCCTGGCCACCCAGGCGATCCGCGCGGCCGCGCCGACCGCCAAGGTCGGCATCGTCAACAACCTCTCCACGGTGTTCGCGGCCAGTGACCGCCCCGAGGACGTGGCGGCCGCCCGACGCCACGACGGCCACGTCAACCGCTGGTGGCTGGACCCGGTCCACGGCCGCGGCTTCCCGGCGGACATGCGCGAGGTGTACGGCGTCGAACTCCCGGAGCAGGAAGGCGACCTGGCGATGATCGCCGCCCCGCTGGACTGGCTCGGCCTCAACTACTACTTCCCGGCGTACGTGGCGGACGACCCAGGTGGCCCTGCCCCCCGCGTCCGCTCCGTACGCCGCCCCGGAGTCCCCCGTACCGGCATGGACTGGGAGATCGACGCGAGCGGCATCGAGACGCTGCTGCTCCGCCTCACCGACGAGTACGGCGCGCGGAAGATCTACGTCACGGAGAACGGCTCCGCCTACCCGGACGTCGTCCGCCCCGACGGCACCGTCGACGACCCCGAGCGCCAGGAGTACCTGGTGAGCCACCTCGCTGCCTGCGCCTCGGCGGCCCGCAAGGGTGCCCCGCTGGCCGGCTACTTCGCCTGGTCGCTGCTGGACAACTTCGAGTGGGCGTACGGCTACGACAAGCGCTTCGGCCTGGTCCACGTCGACTACCGCACGCAGGTCCGCACGATCAAGGGAACCGGGCACCGGTACGCGGAGATCGTGCGCAGCCATCGCGGCCGCGCACACAAGGCCGCCTGAGGGGGTCCCCGGTGGGCGCGAGTGCGGGAGCTCGCGCCCACCGCGAGGGGCCCACAGAGCAACTGAAGCCCTGGAATGACATGCGCACGCCATTCCTGCGCACCATCCATGCACACCCCCACCTCCCCGAGGAGAGCCGCATGGCATCCCGCACCCGCACCCGCACCCGCACCCGCACTTCACACACGCTCCTGAGCGCGCTCGCGACGCTGGCGTTCCTCGGTGCGAGCCCGGCGCTCGCAGCCCCGGCCGCCCCCTCCGCCCCCGTGGCCGCGGCCTGGGACACCGACCGTGCGGCCACCGCCTACGCCGCGAACCCGGCCGCGGTCACCGCCTCCGGCAGCGAGAACGCCGGCACCACACCGGGCCTGGCCTTCGACTCGGACGGCGCGACCCGCTGGTCCAGCAACTTCGCGGACGACGCCTGGATCCGCCTCGACCTCGGCACGACGATCCGCGTCGACCGGGTGGTCCTGGACTGGGAGGCGGCGTACGGCAAGCGGTACGTCCTGGAGGCGTCCCGCAACGGCACCGACTGGACCCCCTTCTACACCGAGACCGACGGCACCGGCGGCTCGGTCACCGCGCACACCTACCCGCAGGAGGTCACCGGCCGCTACATCCGCCTGCGCGGCATCGAACGAGCCACCCCCTACGGCTACTCGCTCTGGTCCTTCAGGGTGTACGGCGGCGAACCGGCCCCCGCCTCCACGACCCGCACCAACCTCGCCCTGAACCACCCCGCGTACTCGAACTACTACCAACACGCCGGAAACTCACCGGCGTTCGCCACGGACGGCGGCTGGCCCGCGAACCTCAAGGACGACACGACCCGCTGGTCGAGCGACTGGAACGCCGACCGCTGGATCTCCGTGGACCTGGGCGCCACGTCCACGATCTCCTCGGTGGACCTGTACTGGGAGGCGGCGTACGCCGTCGACTACCAGCTCCAGGTCTCCGACGACAACCGCACCTGGCGCACGGTCTACCAGTCCTCGGCCGCCGAGGTCGCCGCCCGCCGAGCGAACGTCAAGTCCCCGTCGGAGGCGACGGGCCTGCACGACACGGTGGCCCTTCCGACCCCGGCGACCGGCCGCTACGTCCGCATGCTCGGCAAGGAGCGCCGCTCCTTCTACAACCCGGCGCCCTACACGGCCCAGTTCGGCTACTCCCTCTACGAGTTCCAGGTCTGGGGCACCGGCGGCAGCGCGTCGGCGGCCTACCCCGCCCTGCCGGCGGACCAACAGGGCACGTACCGCACGACGTTCTTCGACGACTTCACCGGAGCTTCGCTCGACCGCTCCAAGTGGCGGGTCGTACGCACCGGCACGGACATGGGCCCGGTCAACGGCGAGTCACAGGCGTACGTCGACTCGACGGACAACGTCCGCACGGAGAACGGCAGTCTGATCCTCGGCGCGAAGTACTGCAAGGGCTGCACACAGGTGGGCGGCGGCACCTACGACTTCACCTCCGGCCGCATCGACACCCACACCCACTTCGACTTCACGAACGGCAGGGTCAGCGCCCGCATGAAACTCCCCGTCGGCGACGGCTTCTGGCCCGCCTTCTGGCTGCTCGGCAGCAACGTCGACGACCCGTCCGTGTCCTGGCCCGCCTCCGGCGAGACCGACATCATGGAGAACATCGGCTACCCCGACTGGACGAGCACCTCCCTCCACGGCCCCGGCTACTCCGCCGACGGCAACATCGGCGCCCGCCAGACCTACCCGAACGGCGGCTCGGCCGACCAGTGGCACACCTATGCGGTGGAGTGGACACCGACGCTGATGCGCTTCTCCGTCGACGACCACGTGGTCCAGGAGATCACCCGCAACAAGCTCGAATCCACCCGCGGCCAGTGGGTCTACGACCACAACCAGTACGTGATCCTCAACCTCGCCCTCGGCGGCGCCTACCCGGTCGGCTGGAACAAGGTGACGAGTCCTTACTGGGGTCTGCCGCAGTCGAGTGTGGATCGGGTTGCTGGTGGGGGAGTGCGGGCGGAGGTGGACTGGGTTCGGGTGGAGCAGAAGGGATGATCCGGGTGGAGCAGAAGGGGTGAGAGGACCCGGCGGCAAGGGGCCGGAGGGATGGGGGCCTACGGGCGCCCGATCCCTCCGGCATCCGCCCCTGCCGCCCCGACCAGGGGCCAGGTACGCTTGATCACATCGTCATAGCGGCCCGACGGGCTTCCGCTCCGCCTCGGCGGAGTCTCGAAGGACATGCCCCCACCCGCACGAGTCAGTTCGTGCTGCCTGGGGGAAGCTCTTGCTGTTCCGCGAGTCCGCGCAAACGATCGCCGCGAGAGCGCTCGACAGTTCGCTCTACCTCCACCTCACCGAGCAGTTCGTCCACATGCACGGCTACCGACCCGGCGCCGCCGAGGTCCGCTCCTGGGAACGGAGCATCCCTGCCCTGGCTGCCGCGATCAACGACGCAGGCCTTGCCGATGTCGAGGTGATGCTGGAGTACGCGCTGCCGCTGAACAGCAAGCGCGCCGACGCGGTCCTCGCCGGAGTGCACCCGGCCACGGGTGAGCCGTCGTACGTCGTCGTCGAGCTGAAGCAGTGGAGCCAGGCCGAGCCGGACGAGGATGACCCGGCGCTGTGCCGGATCGACGCCTACGCGCATCCGGTCCTCAACCCGATAGAGCAGGTACGCCGCTACTGCGAATATCTGGTCAACTTCAACGGCGCGGTGGCCGAGCACCCGGGCAGGGTCAGTGGCGTGGCCTATCTGCACAACGCCACGGAGTTCGGCGTGGGCGGTCTCCGGGCGATCGAACTCGACGACGGCGGGCAGATGTTCACCGGTGAGCGGCGCGGCGAGTTCATCGACTACCTCCGCGCCAAACTCAGCGCGAAGGTGCCCGGCGCCCACGCGGCAGACGAACTCCAGTCAGGCAGGACGGTCCCGTCGAAGCAGCTGATGTCCGTCGCGGCCCAGGAGGTGCGCGAGCGAGAGCAGTTCGTGCTCCTGGACGAGCAGCAGGTGGCGTACCGCATGGTGCTCAACGCGGTACGCAAGGCCAAGCAGTCCAACCACAAGGAGGTCGTGGTCGTCACCGGCGGCCCCGGCACTGGCAAGAGCGTCATCGCACTCTCCCTGCTCGGCGAACTGTATCGGCAGGGAGTCCCGGCCCTGCACGCCACGGGCTCTCAGTCGTTCACCAAGACGATGCGCAAGGTGGCGGGCACTCGCAAACGCGAGGTGCAGGACCTCTTCAAGTATTTCAACAGTTTCATGACGGCCGAGCAGAACTCCCTTGACGTTCTGATCTGCGACGAGGCCCACCGCATCCGCGAAACCTCCGCCAACCGCTACACACCCGCGGCCCACCGCACCAGCAAGCGGCAGGTCGACGAACTCATCGATGTCGCCCGCGTCCCCGTCTTCCTCCTCGACGAACACCAGGTCGTCCGCCCCGGCGAGATGGGCACGGTGGAAGACATCAAGGCGGCCGCGGCGGCCCAGGGCCTCGAGTGCCATGTCGTACCGCTGGAGAGCCAGTTCCGCTGCGGCGGCAGCGACGCGTATCTGCGGTGGGTGGTGCGCCTCCTCGGCCTGCAGTCCGGTGGGCCGGTGGTCTGGGAACCCGACGACCGCATGAAGCTGCTGGTCGCCGACAGCCCCGGTGAGATGGAGGCGTTCCTGGAGGCCCGCCGGGCCCAGGGCTACGGCGCCCGCATGTCGGCCGGCTACTGCTGGCCCTGGTCCCCGGAACCCAAGCCCGGCGATCCCCTTCCTGCCGACGTGGTAATCGGCCACTGGGCCCGCCCCTGGAACCTGCGCGGCGAGCGCTCGATCTCCGGGGCACCGCCGTCCGCCCTGTGGGCCACCGACCCGGCCGGCTTCGGCCAGATCGGCTGCGTCTACACCGCACAGGGCTTCGAGTACGACTGGTCCGGCGTGATCATCGGCCCCGACCTTGTCTGGCGCGGAGACCGCTGGATCACGGACCGCACGCAGTCCAAGGACCCGGTCTTCAAGAAGTCGACCTCCGACGCCGACGTGGACCGCCTGATCCGAAACACCTACAAGGTGCTGCTGACCCGGGGCATGATCGGCACGATCGTGTACTCGACGGATCCGGAGACACGGAACAAGCTGCGGGAGCTGGCGGGCAGCCAGCCGGAGCGTGAGCCTGCCATGGCGTGATCGGACGACCAGGCCCACAGGAGTCGTCAGGGTGGATCAAAACGGATAGCCCATCAATTCTTCCTTTTTAGCGACTTTGGTGAAGGATGCGTCCGGATTGCCGGGAGCCATGACCTTCAGTGCGAAATGCCAAGCATGGCCTGAGTGATTCGGCCACGATACCTGCAGTTCACGCCGACATCAGGCGCGCCGTTTTTCAACTGGGCGCAACGATTCCTAAGATCGCCGTACCGGTTGCGGCCCGACGGGCTTCCTCAAGGACACGCCCCCACCCGCACGAGTCACTCGTGCTTTGGGGGAACCATCTCGTGTCCATGCTCCTGCTGAAGTTGGCGGCGCAGGATCTGCTCACTCTGGACTCAAGACGCCGCATGGTGCCCCATCTGGCCGCCAGATGGAAACACTTCCGTGGCAAGGACGCATCGGACAGCGAGCGCTCCGCCTGGGCGGAGAGCTTGGTGAGTCTTGCCAACGATCTGGTTGCGGCAGGTCGTGGCAATGTGGAGATGATCGTCGAATGCGCCGCCACGGTCGACGAGAGCGAGCGCCCGGGTGACCCAAGGCTCATCGATGTCGTTCTCGTGGGCCAGCATCCGAGAGAGCGCACCTTGTCGGTGCAACTCGTGGAGCTGAAACGCTGGTCGACGGTGACCAGGGTGGAACAGGCCACAGCGGAGCTGGTGCAAGTACCGGGAATGGACAACAAGAAGCACCCTGCCCTGCAACTGCGCCAGTACTACGAAGCGTTCACGAGCGGCAGAGGCCCGCTGCGCGGACTCGACTTCGAGTGCGGTGGTTTCGCCTACTTGCACAACGCCACTGATGCATCCGTGCGGCCTTTGATGGACGTGGATGCGCCAACGGGCGCTTACGCCCGTATATACACGAACGACGGGCGCGACAGGCTGATCGCCGACCTCCGGAGGAACTTTGCAGAGGATGGCAGCGCCTCCGCTGCTGAAATGCTCCTACGCGGCATGGGCCTGCGCAACACACCTCTGCTCGACGCCATGATCTGGTCGCGCGGAGAGGACACGGTGTTCACGCTGCGCGGGCGCCAGAAGGAAGTGGCCGATCAGATCCTGGAGACAGCTGCCAAGGTCCTGCCCGATCCGCGGTATCCAGCCCTGGTGCCCGATGAGCGCCGCGTCGTCTTCCTGGTGACAGGCGGCGCCGGGACCGGCAAGAGCGCGATCGGTCTTCAGATCAAGGCGGAGCTGGAAGCACAGGGCAGGACGGTCAAATACGCCAGCGGCAGCCGTGCCTTCAACGGCGCGATCCAGGAACATGTGGGTTACGGGGACCGGGAGTTCAGGGAGACATTCACCTACTTCAGCAGCTTCGTCACCCCACCGGATCCGCCTCTGGACGTGCTCATCTGCGATGAGGCGCACCGCTTGCGGGACCGCTCGACCAGCCGCTTCTGGAAACCCGAGCAGCAGGGAAAGCAACCCCAGGTGGACGAGCTTCTCCATGCGTCTCGCCTGACGGTGTTCTTCCTGGACGAAGGTCAGTCCGTGCGGCCGAACGAAGTCGGTACCGTCGGCGTCATCAAGGACGCGGCGCGACGGCACAACGCTCACTTGGCACGATACGGCCTCCGCGAACAGTTCCGTTGCGGCGGGAGTGATTCCTACATCCGTTGGGTCCGCGACGTGCTGGGTGTGTCGGACGCCCGGCCGTGGAAGTGGCGGCCGGACGGTTTGATGCACATCGAGGTGGCGGACAGCCCGGAGGATCTCGAACAGATCATTCGTACCGAAGCTCTTGCAGGCGCCTCCGCGCGCATGGTGGCAGGCTATTGCTGGCCTTGGACGAAACCTTTGGGCGATGAGAAGCGACTTGAGGCGGACGTGCGCATCGGTGATTGGCACCGTCCGTGGAACGCGGACAGCGAAAGCTTCTGTGAGAACGACGCACCACCGTCGAAGATCTGGTCCGTACACGAGAACGGGCTGAATCAGATCGGTTGTGTGTACACGGCGCAGGGTCTCGAGTGGGACTGGTGCGGCGTGATCATGGGTGACGACATGGTGCGGCGGGGCGATCGGTGGGTGTTCCGTCGAGGCAAGGAGCGCGCGGACTCGGACTCGGGAGTCAAGCGCGTCGCCGTGCGCGGATCGTTCGACCCGAAGGTGAAGGCCGGGAGCGTCGACGACCAGGAATTCGCTCGGCTCGTCCGTCACGCCTATCACGTACTGATGACAAGGGCGAGCCGTGCCACGGTGCTCTACTCAACGGATGAGGAGACTCGGACCTATCTGAAGGAACTCGTGGGCGAAGTCGAGATCCACGGGCTGCGCCCCACTTGGGAGAACCTTCCACAGGAAGCACGCGTCCCGCATCTGCCCAGGCCCCGGCGAGGGCGACGGTCCCGCAGAAGACGGCAGGATCCGGGCGGCCAGAAACCGCCTGAGCCAAGGCTGTTCTGACGTGCGCCGCTGAGAATGCGGAGTGGCGGGCTCCTCGGGCCCGCCACATGCCTGCGTCAGAAGAGCAGGCTCGCTGCCGCGGTCAGAGCCGCTACCACAAGATTGGCAACGACTCCTACGGCGACGTCGACCAGCATCTTGCGAAGCCAGATACGACGCGCAGGCTTGTACTCAACGGGGTTCATGCAACCACTCCTTGGCGTGAGCTGGGAATGGCAGGGATCGCCCTACCGGGCATCCGCACTCACACCGCGAGCAATACGCGATGGAAACCACTCGCCAGCCACGGCAGAGGACCGGCGCTGAACGCCGCCGACGTACCCTCCGGGAAGGTGCGCAGCAAGGCACACGCTAGTGCAGAACCAGGTTGACCCTGATCGTTTTCGGCCTCCCTCAGGCATGGTTCCGTTGCCCCGCCGACTCCATACGCGTTCTTCACGGACAGGGATGTCGCGATCCGTCGTACGGCCGCCAGAGCCCGGCTGACTTCAGTAGCGTGTCGTCACCAGCGCAGTTGGCACGACAATCAGGGGGGACTTCGTGAAGCTCACCTATGTTTGCTTCGAAGGCACACCGGAAGAGCTGGACGCATCCGAGTTGGTTCGCCACCTCGTCCAGCATCAGTCCGGCATGGCTGGCGCTTCTGGCCGGAAACCCTTGGTGACAGTGCATCCCGATAGCGACGACGAGGTGGATTTCGGATGGCTCATCGAGGGTGAGGTGCCAGGGGTCGCGGAGGAGGGCCAGGACACCGTGAAGGCACAGCTCGCCTTCAATCCCGCCGCCCAGCAGTTCATCGACTTCTTGGCGGAAGCCGGCTCCTGGGCGAGCGTCGGGGTCCACGGCATCAAGCGCAAGACGTGGCAGGAAGGTGATCCGCTCGACTACTCCGGCTACCTCCGGCTCCGCCGCAAGGGCAGCCAGTACGGCGGCTTCGCCTACGCCTTCGCCTCGACGGGGGTGATCAACTTCCGTCTGCAACATGGCGAGGCGATCGAAGAGGTGGCCCCTGACGCCTATCCGCTCACCACAGGTCACCGCCAGTACAGAGTGAGCATCCAGATCCGCGATGCCGAGACTCTGAAGCAGGCACTCTCCCTGGCTGAACTCGCTTACGAAGCCACGTAGGCGGCCTTCGCGTGAACGATGCGCCGCACACCTGGCCGGAGCAGACGGAGCGTGTCCGGTACGTGCGAGCACGCCTCGACCCCGCACGTCTCGACGACGGCGACATCGAGGCTCTCGACTGGCAGGGCGAGGCGTGCCGCCGCATCCTGACCGCGGGCGGCACGGTCGAACCCGTCGACGGACGCCACGATGAGTGGAGCCTGCGCTCGGCACTGCTCAGCGGTGAGACCTCCGTACTGGACACCATCCAGTCGGCCGAGTGTGAGGAACTGCCCCACGACCTCGCCGACCTGGTGCTGTCCCTGCGGCGCATCCGGCAGGGCGGAGGGGTGGACACCCGTCTCGGCCACGATCGCTCGCTGTTCGGACTGCTGGAGGACTGCCTTCCCGACGGGCGTCTCGTCTACGGCGCTACGGCCTTTCACCACTGGGCCGGCACCCGGCGGCTGTACCGGCTCCTGGACGACGTGCACTGGGCCATGGCCTGCGAACTGCAGGACACGGACCGTGTGGTACGGGCGACCCTGCAGCAGGCCGCGGCCTTGCGGAATCCGGAATCCCGAGGAGTCGCCGGCGCCGCCGACCGGGAGGCGCGGGCGGTGCAGGCATACCTGGCCTATCTGCACGCGCGTCCGGGCGACCGGGACCGGCTCGACAAGGGAGTCGGTCTTCTCGAGGACATCCTCAAGCGTGGGGGCAGACGGCGAGGGGGAGTGGACGGGGAGCAGCGGCGCCGGATGCACGCGCTCAGCGAACTGCTCCAGGCATTGCGGTTCAAGAGCAAGCCGCACGACGTCCTCAACCCCTACTTCACTCTCTGCGTCGAACACGGCTCCAGCGAGTGGGGGCAGGGCTGGCGAGACCTGCGCCGGCAAGTGCCGCCGGAGCAGCTCGAGTACATCAATGGCGCCAAGGACCGCATCCGGCGCATCGAGACGGCGCGACGCCTGGGCGATGAGGGGGAGGCGCTCTACGAACTGCCCCTGGACGAGCAGTTTCTGTGGGTGCCCGATGCCCGGGGCGAACTGCTCCACCCCGGGCCCCGCCTGCTGGCGCGCCGTACCCCTCCCAGCACCGAGCAGGAAAAGTCCTGGACCGCCGACCAGGCGGCACAGGAGATCATCGGCCGCTGTGCCGCGAGACTGAGGAACGACCACTGATGCCCCCGCAGAAGAAGCCGCACAAGCCCGCCGCCGAGCCTCGGCGTATTCCGGAGTTCGAAGGGGTGCGCCCCAAGCCGGTCAATAGCGGTACGCGGCGCGCTCGGCCGTACGACGGGGAACAGCGGGCCGCCCGCAACCAAGACACCGCTTCGGGGAAGAAGCCGACGGAACGCACGCGAGGCCGGGCCCACGACGAACGCGTCGAAGACCGGTCGGCCGCGACCGTCGAAGCCGCACCACTGGTGGACCCCCGGTCGGACCCCGAGGTGATGTTCCGCGTCCTCAGCGACAAGATCGCGGCAAAGGTGGACCGGGCGGCGATGAAGGCGGGCGCCAGCGCCGCCCAGGAGGTCGGCCGGAGGCTCACGGCCGAACTCGACGCGGCGATCGCGGGAGCGCAGTCGACCGCGGGGAAGATGGGCACACTCGTCCAGCAGGCGGTCCAGGCCGCCGTGGACGAGGCGCTGCGCACGGCTGTCCTCAACGCAACGCGGGTGCACGAGGAGCATCTGGCCCAACTGGCCCTGATCGACCGCACGGCTCAGACGGCAGGACACATCAGCGCCGTCAGACTGCGTGTGGAGGAGGAGATGCGCCGTTCCGGCCTGACCCGCGTCACCGAACCGGACCCCGACTGCTTCAACCTGGTCAACCCGGCGGAGCACGCGGGCAGCACCAGGTACGAGGTTCTGGCTCCCGCCTACACGGACACCCGCTCCGGCCGCGTCATTCAGCGGGGTGAGATGAGGCGCGTACCCGTTGACACCGTCACCGGATCCGAGGGAGGGGAGAGGGAATGACCTTCGGTATCGACTTCGGTACGAGCAATTCCGTCGTCGCGCGCTGGACGGGCAGCGGCACTGAGGTGATCCGGGTGGACTCCGCGGCCCTGCCCGCGGAATGGAACCGGCCCGGCTTCGACGAACTGTTCCCGTCCGTGGTCTCGCTGCGGGACATCCAGCGCACGCTGTGCTTCGGCTGGTCCGCCAAGTGCGAGACGGCTGAGCCGCAGGACGCGGTCAAACGGATGCTCGCCTCGCGGCCGCGAGCCATGGACGAGGACGATCTCGCACCCGCAGGCAGCGTCCCGGAGGAGCACGAGGTCTGGCTGGGCGACGAACCGTTCCGCAGCACTGCCGTGGCCGCTGCCCTCTTCGACCAGATGAGGGCCGGCGTGCGCCGGAACCTGCGGGAGATGGAAGAAGCGGTCGTCACGGTCCCGGCGAACGCCACCGGGGCCGCGCGCTACCGGACCCGGGCCGCGGCACGGCTCGCGGGCATCAAGGTCAAGGCACTCATCAACGAACCGACGGCCGCAGCCATCAGCTACGCCCACGACTTTCCCGGCGAAGGCAGGTTCCTGGTCTTCGACTGGGGCGGCGGCACGATCGACGTCACCGTGCTCGAGCATTACGACGGCATCTTCGACGAGATGGCGTCGCGCGGCATCACCGCGCTCGGCGGCCTGGAGTTCGACGAGGAACTCGTGAAACTGGTGATGTCCAAACTGGGCAGCCATTCGGGCAGACTGACCCGGCAGGAAGCCCGCCGCTGGAGACGGCACGTCGAACTGACGAAGATTGTGCTGTCCCAGCCTGGGACGGACCAGGTGCTCTTCGAGCCTCTGGGTGGCCTCGCACCGGTGGTGATCAACCGGGAGGAGTTCGAGGAGGCCGTGCAGCCCTTGGTGCGCCGTGCGCTGGTCCCCTTGGAGGAGTGTCTGCAGGATGTGGGCCTCACCGCGGACGACCTGGACGCCGTGTTGATGATCGGTGGCACTTCGCAGATCCCGCTGGTACGGCGCGAAGTCGAACGGGCTCTGGGCAGAGAGGTGGTCGACCCCCGGCTGTGCAAGCCGATGACGGCGGTGGCCAGGGGCGCTGCCATCACGGCGGCCGAGATCGACGGACTTATCCCGGAGACGACGATCTCGGTGGCCACGAGTCACGACCTCGGCTTGTCCTTCGAGGCGGGCGGACGGCGTGGCTTCGCCACCTTGATCCCCAGATACTCGACCTTGCCCGCACGCGGAACCCGAAGCGCCATGCCCGCCGTCCGCGGGGCCTCGAAGGTGATCCTCGAGATCGTCGAGGGGGACGGACAGCGCGCCGCGGACGACGAACGGACGTTTCCGCTGGCCCGACTCGAGCTGCCGGTTCCCCAGCCCAACGCCGAGCCGTCGAGCAACGTGTTCGACGTCGATTACCACTACGACCGCAGCGGCATCCTCAAGATCCACGCCAAGTCCCGTCACGCGGGCACCGTCATCCTCGACGAGGAACTGGACTGCTTCGGTCCCGACGGCACACCCATCGCGCAAGGACTCGGCAGGGAGTTGGAGCGGCTCCTGCGACGTATCGAAGAGCCCGCAGTGCCGCCGCCGTCCCGGCGCCCTCACCTCACGTGGAGACGCCGCCGCTCCGGGAGGAGAACGAGGCGGAGGAGACCGGAGGCGGCGACACTCCCGTCCTGGTGGTCGACGGCCGGGGCATCATGACGGCCGGACGCACCCCTGCCTCCCCGCGCGCCCCGAGCATGCGGTTGCTGGGTTCAGCACTGGCGGAGATCAGGCGTCGCTTCAACGACCGGCATGTCGTGACCGTCATCGGGACCGACCTGGTCGACGCCGTCGAGTACGACGAGCAATCCGTCCTCGACAAGGCGATCGAGGAAGGACTGGTCGTGACCGTTCCGTCTTCCTCGCCCCAGGCCGTTCTGAGCGTGGCACAGCAGCTCGACGCCATGGTTGTCTCCATGGACGACCTGACCCGTCTGCGCACCCCGTACCCGTGGGTGGCACAGAAGGGGCGCTTCGTGAAACTGGCCAAGGTCGAACGGAGCTGGGTCTTCGTGTAGGCCGGGCGTGGGGACAGGCGGCGGGGCGGTTCGAGTGACGGTGTGACGGGCCGGCGCCGTACCGCCCCCCCGACACGCCCTCCCCTGTGCATCCGCCCTGAACAAAGGGACCCTCGCCTCACGTATACCTTCTCCGTGGGAGGATCCCCGACCATGAGCGCATCCCCGGCGGTACGGAGCCTGCGCGCCGCGGTGTTCGCCGCCGTGTGCGTGCTGCTGGCTGCCGCCGGGCACCGGTTCGCCACCGGTGACATGCCGCCGGTGTGGGCGGACGGCGCCGGGTTCCTCGGTGTCTTCCTCGCCGGGTGGCTGCTCGGCGGGCGGGAGCGGTCCCTGCCGGGGATCGGGGCGGCCATGCTCGCCACTCAGGCGGGTCTGCACATCGCCTTCGACGTCGCCCATCCGCACGCGGCCGGATCCGCGCGCGGCACGCGGACGGTGTCCATGGACGGTCATGCCGAAGTCGCCGTGGGCCCTGCGCACAGCCTCTTCGGGCTTGCCGCGGCCGCCCTGGCACACGCCCGCGAGATGTCCACGCCCGCCACGGCCGCCCACCTCCTCGCAGCACTCGTCGCCTCCTGGTGGCTGCGGCGCGGGGAGGCCGCCCTGTGGTCGTTGCTGCGCCGGGCGGCCGCGTTCGTGCCCCTGCTCGTGGTGTCCTGGCGGCGGGGCGCTCCTGTTCCGCTACCCGCGCCTGCCGGCGGCCCCGGGCGGGCGCACGCCGAGGCCGGCCCGCTGCGGCAGCTCCTGTTGCGGCACGCGGTGCGGCGCCGCGGACCGCCTGCCTTGATCCCGTACACCATCTGACCCCCCATCACGCTCTTCAGTACGTACGGAGATCCACTCACCCATGTCTGCCATGTCTGCCATGTCCAGGAACCGAACCACCCTGCGCCGCGCCGCGACCGTCACCGCCCTCGCCGCCGCCGGAGTCCTCGCCGCCGCGGGTATCGCCTCGGCGCACGTGACCGTCCACCCCGAGAGCTACGCCAAGGGAGCCACGGACGGCCTGCTGACCTTCCGGGTGCCCAACGAGGAGGACAGCGCGAGCACCACCAAGGTCCAGGTCTTCCTGCCCACCGACCACCCCGTCCTCGGAGTGCTCGTCCACCCGCGGGACGGCTGGACCGCCAAGGTGACCACCACCAAGCTCAAGACGCCGGTCAAGACCGACGACGGGACCATCAGCGAGGCCGTCTCCGAGATCACCTGGACCGGCGGCAAGATCGGGGCCGGCGAGTACGAGGACTTCGACGTCGCCTTCGGGCAGCTGCCGGGGGACGCCGACGAGCTGTCCTTCAAGACCCTCCAGACCTACTCCGACGGCAAGGTCGCCCGCTGGATCGAGCAGGGCGGGGAGGAGGAGTCGGAGAACCCCGCACCGGTGCTCAAGCTCACGGCCGGCGACAGCGAGACTTCCACCACGTCGGCCACGAAGGACGGCGACACCAAGAGCGGTTCCTCGCAAGCCGCCTCGGACTCCAGTGACTCCACCGCCCGCGGCCTCGGCATCGCCGGGCTGATCGTCGGCGTCCTGGGGCTGGCGGCCGCGGCCTTCGCGATCGTACGCGGACGGTCCGCTCGCTCGTAACGGCCGCACGCGCAACGCGAAGGGCCCGGATCGGTTGCCGATCCGGGCCCTTCGCGCAAGCAGGAGCAAGCAAGGCAGGAGCAAGCAGGAGCGTCACTGCGTGACGAGTTCCAGCATCTCCCTGGCGGGTGCCTCCTCGATGACCCGGGACGTCCGCGACGTCCGCCACAGCCACAGCACGTCCCGCCCGAACGACCACAGCAGCGAACCCAGCGCCAGCATCGCCACGGCCAGGTTGGCGACGTGCGGCAGCAGTTCGGAGCCCGCCAGCAGCAGGCAGACGCCCTGGGTCGCGGCGACCGTCTTGCGGGCGAAGGACGGCGGCAGCGGCGCGTTCAGCCAGGGCGCGACGCGGGCCGCGGCGACGAACGCGTACCGCATACCGCCCATCAGCAGCACCCACGGCCCGAGCTGCGTCGACACGTACACGCTCAGCACCAGGATCAGGAACGCGTCGACCTCCATGTCGAACCGGGCGCCCAGCGCGGTCGACGTGCCGGTGCGGCGGGCGACCTTGCCGTCGACGCCGTCCAGGATCAGGGCCACCGCCGTCAGCGCGACCAGCAGCGTGACCGGGGGCGAGCTCTCGAAGGAGTCCGCGACCAGCGCCGTCACCCCGCCGACCAGCGTCGCCCGGCCGAGGGTGACCCGGTTCGCCGGGCCGAAGGAGCGCAGTTGGGAGCGGTGCAGTGCCCGGGACAGGACCGCCCACGTCGCGATCGCGAAGGCAAGTCCCGTCAGCCAGCCGGCCGGCCCCATGCCGATCGCCGAGCCGAGCAGGGCCAGCAACAGGAGCTGGATGCCCGCTCCCACAGCGGGCTCCTGCTGGACCAGCCTGGCTTCGTAAGTGTTGTTCAGGGCCACCGCACGTCCTCCGGCCGAGTGACAGAGTCGATCACCGCCGCGTACTGTGCGCGGCCTGTGCACATCTCGGTACGTGAACAACTTCCCGATCGTTCAGGAGGATGCCGATGAACCGCTCCGCGCGTGCGTTCTGGCTGCGCTCGCCGGGTCTCGGAGAGATCCGTGACGTCACCCTCGAGGGGCCCGCCGAGGGCGAGGTGCTGGTGCGCTCGCTGTACTCCGGGGTGAGCCGCGGCACGGAGACGCTCGTCTTCCGCGGCGGTGTCCCGGCCAGCCAGCACTCCGCGATGCGGGCGCCGTTCCAGGAGGGTGACTTCCCCGGGCCGGTGAAGTACGGCTACCTCAACGTCGGGGTCGTGGAGGAGGGACCGGATGCGCTGGTCGGCCGTACGGTCTTCTGTCTGTATCCGCACCAGAGCCGTTACGTCGTTCCGGTGAGCGCGGTGACCGTGCTGCCGGACTCCGTGCCCGCCGAGCGGGCCGTCCTGGCCGGCACCGTCGAGACCGCCGTGAACGCCCTGTGGGACGCGGCGCCGCTGGTCGGCGACCGGATCGCGGTGGTCGGCGGGGGAATGGTCGGCTGTTCGGTGGCCGCCCTGCTGGCCCGCTTCCCCGGAGTGCGGCTGCAGTTGGTCGACGCCGACCCGGCGCGCGCCAAGACCGCCGAGGCCCTCGGCATCGGCTTCGCCCCGCCCGAGGACGCGCTCGGCGACTGCGACCTGGTCGTCCATGCCAGCGCCACCGAGCAGGGCCTCGCCCGCTCCCTCGAACTGCTCCGCGCCGAGGGCACGGTCCTCGAACTGAGCTGGTACGGCGACCGGCGCGTCGCCCTCCCGCTCGGCGAGGCCTTCCACTCCCGGCGGCTCACCGTTCGCAGCAGCCAGGTCGGCACCGTCTCCCCGGCCCGCCGCTCCAGCCGCAGCTACGCCGACCGGCTCGCCCTCGCCCTCGATCTGCTCGCCGACCCGGCGCTGGACGCCCTGGTCACCGGTGACAGCGCGTTCGAGGAGCTCCCGGAGGTGATGCCGAGGCTCGCCTCGGGCGAGATCCCGGCCCTCTGCCACCGGGTCAGGTACGCCGGCCCCGAGGACACGGCCTGACGGGGCCGTTGAATCCCGGACGGCAAATGGGCCTGACCTGAGAAAAGAAGTGAGAGGGGGCTGAACGCGGGGAAGCGAAGAGCCGTACTACACGGCATCCCCGCCAGCAAGGGGCCGGAGGGGCCAGACGTGCCGCACCTGGAGGGTCGTCCGTTGTTCAGCATCACCGTACGCGATCACATCATGATCGCCCACAGCTTCCGCGGCGAGGTGTTCGGGCCCGCGCAGCGACTGCACGGCGCCACGTTCCTCGTGGACGCAACGTTTCGCCGTGAGCAGCTGGACGACGACAACATCGTCGTCGACATCGGACTGGCCACGCAGGAACTGGGCGCCGTCGTCAGCGAGCTGAACTACAGAAACCTCGACAACGAGCCCGACTTCGCCGGCGTCAACACCTCCACCGAGTTCCTTGCCAAGGTCATCGCCGACCGGCTCGCCGAGCGGATCGAGAAGGGCGCCCTGGGCGAGGGCGCCAAGGGCCTGGCGGGCCTCACGGTCACCCTCCACGAGTCGCACGTCGCCTGGGCGAGTTACGAGCGTGCCCTGTGACCGACACGACCGTCGACCGGGCGCCGGCCCTGACCTACCTGCCCGCGCAGCGCGCGGCCGTCCCCGCGAACGTCGGGATCATCCCCATGTCCCTGCGCACCGTGCACTTCGTCATGCCGGGCGGCGTCGACGACGCGGCGAACCCGAGCGGCGGCAACGCCTACGACCGGCGCCTCTGCCTCGACCTGCCGGGCTTCGGCTGGCAGGTCACCAAGCACGCCGTGGACGGGGCCTGGCCCCGGCCCGGTGCGGCCGCCCGCGACGAACTCGCCCGCACGCTGGGGGAACTGCCCGACGGCACGGTCGTCCTGCTGGACGGGCTGGTCGCCTGCGGCGTCCCCGAGATCGTCGTCCCCGAGGCCGAACGCCTGCGCCTCGCCGTCCTTGTGCACCTGCCGCTGGGCGACGAGACGGGCCTCGACCCGGCGGTCGCCGCGGACCTGGACGCCCGGGAGCGCGCGGTGCTCCGGGCCGTGCCGGCCGTGGTGGCCACCAGCGACTGGGCGGTCCGCCGCCTCGTATCCCACCACGGCCTCGCCCCCGAGCGGGTGCACGTCGCCGCTCCCGGCGCCGACATCGCGCCCCTCGCCGCCGGCACCGACGGCGTCTCGCACCTGCTGTGCGTGGCCACGGTGAGCCCGCGCAAGGGACAGCACCGGCTGGTGGAGGCCCTCGCCGCGGTCCGGGACCTGCCGTGGAGCTGCACGTGCGTGGGCGGGCTCGGGCAGGACCCGGAGTACGTCGCCCACCTCCGTTCCCTGATCGCCAAGTACGGTCTGACGGACCGCCTGCACCTCGCGGGCCCGCGCTCCGGCGCCGACCTCGACGCCAGCTACGCCGCCGCCGACCTGATGGTCCTCACCTCCTACGCCGAGACCTACGGCATGGCGGTCACCGAAGCCCTCGCCCGCGGCATCCCGGTCCTCGCCACCGACGTCGGCGGGCTGCCCGAGGCGGTCGGCCGCGCCCCCGACGGCGGCGTGCCCGGCATCCTCGTCCCGCCGGAGGACCCCGCCGCGCTCGCCGCCGAACTGCGCGGCTGGTTCGGCGAGGCCGACGTACGCCGCCGGCTCAAGGCCGCCGCCCGCGGCCGCCGCGCGGCACTCGACGGCTGGGCCACCACGGCCCGCAGCCTGGCCGGAGTCCTGCTGAGGCTCCCCGACGAACCCCGGAGCGCGGCATGAGCGAGACCACGACCACCACGCCCACCGACGGGATTTGGGCACAGCCGGGACCGAGGGACGAGATGCCTGCCGACGCGACGCCGCCCGACGACACGGCGGGCGGGTCGGACGTGATCGCCGGCGCCGGGCCCGTCGCGCGCCCCGGGGAGCGGGCCACCGTACGGCTGCGCGAGGGCGCGTCCGAGGAACCGCCCCGGTACGCGCCCGAATGGCTGGAGCTGCGGGAAGGCGCCGACGCGGCCGCCCGCTCGCTCGACCTGCTCGACCCGCTGCGCATCCGGCTCGCCAACCTGCCCGGCCGGGCGTCGGGCGGCCTTGCCGTGCACGACCTGGGCTGCGGCACCGGCTCGATGGGCCGCTGGCTCGCGCCCCGGCTGGACGGCGCCCAGCACTGGGTCCTGCACGACCGCGACCCCTACCTCCTGCACTTCGCCGCCGTGGCCTCCCCCCGTGCCGCCGCCGACGGCAGCCGGATCACCGTGGAGACGCGGCGCGGCGACGTGGCCCGGCTGACCCCGGACGCGCTGACCGGCGCGTCCCTGGTGACGGCCTCGGCGCTGCTCGACGTCCTCACCCGCGAGGAGATCGACACCCTTGCTGACGCCTGCGCCGGGGCCGGCTGCCCGGCGCTGCTGACCCTCTCGGTCGCCGGACGCGTCGACCTCACCCCCTCGGACCCACTGGACGCCGAGATCGCCGAGGCGTTCAACGCCCACCAGCGCCGCGGGGGCCTCCTCGGCCCGGACGCCGTCACCGCGGCCTGCGAGGCCTTCAGCGAGCGCGGCGCCACGGTCAAGGTGAATCCCAGCGCCTGGCGGCTGGGCCCGGCCGAGTCCGCGCTGACCGCCCAGTGGCTGCGCGGCTGGGTGGGCGCGGCCGTCGAACAGCGCCCCGAACTGCGCGAGCGCGCCGACCGCTACCTCCAGCAGCGGCTGGCCGCCTGTGAGGCCGGTGAGCTCAGCGTGGTCGTCCACCACAGCGACCTGCTGGCACTGGCCCGGCCGACGGGCGGGGCCTCATGAGCGCGCAGGCGGCGGGCGCCGAGGCGAAGCCCCGGACGACCCGAGCCGTCCACCGCGCACGCACGACGCCCACGGCACCGGCACGCGCCCGCGGGCACCGGACCGACGCCGGGCCGGCTCCCGCTCCCACCGGCACGCGACCGCACGGCCCCCTCCCCGCCCCCGTGCGGGCGCCCGGTGCCGGAGCCCCGCCCGCCCTTGCCCAGGAGGCAGCCACGCACACGGCCCCGGCCGGCACCCCGCGCGCCGAGGACCGGCGCGGCAACGCCCGCCTCCTCCTCGCCCGCGTCAACACCCCCGCCCTGCGCACCCACTTCGGCACCGTCGCCGGAGCCGCCATCCTCGCCGCGCTGCTGTGGCGGCTGGGCACCGGCGTCTTCCTGGACGGGCTGCGCCGGATCGACGCGACGACGCTGCTGCTGGCCGTCGGTATCGGGGTGGTCACCACGGTGTTCAGCGCCTGGCGCTGGCAGCTGGTGGCCCGGGGGCTGGGGATCCGGCTGCCGCTCGGGGCCGCCGTGGCCGACTACTACCGCGCGCTGTTCCTCAACGCGGCCCTGCCCGGTGGCGTCCTCGGCGACGTGCACCGGGCGGTCCGGCACGGGCAGAGCGCCGGTGACATGGGCCGCGCGGTACGGGCGGTCGTCCTGGAGCGGGTCGCCGGACAGGTCGCCCTGGCCGTGTTCGGGAGCGTGGCACTGCTCACCCTGCCGTCCCCGGTCCTGAACGAGGCCCGCGACCTCGCCCCGGTGGTGGCGTTCGCCGCGACGGGCGCGCTCGCCGTCGTCCTCGCCGTCCGCATGAACCGCGCGCCCTCCCGCCGCGGCGGCGCGCTGCGCCGCACCCTCGGCGAGGCGCAGCGCGCCCTGCTGGCCCGCGGCAACTGGCCGGGCGTCGCGCTCTCCTCGGCCGTCGTCCTGACCGGGCACATCGGGATGTTCGTCGTCGCCGGCCGGGTCGCGGGGTCCGGCGCCTCCGTCCTGGCGCTGATCCCCATCGCGATCCTCGCCCTGCTCGCCATGGGCCTGCCGCTGAACGTCGGCGGCTTCGGCCCCCGGGAGGGCGTCACCGCCTGGGCGTTCGGTGCCGCCGGGCTGGGCGCGAGCAGCGGAGTGACCGTCGCCGTCGTGTACGGCGTGCTCAGCTTCGCGGCGAGTCTGCCGGGCGCCGTCGTCCTCGTCGCCCGCTGGTACGCGGGGCTGCGGGCCAAGGCCGCCGCGACGGAGCCGGCAGCCGACGGGACCTACCCGGGCCCGCCCGCCGAATTCCCGGCGCCGGCCGCCGAATTCCCTTCCCCCGCCGCCGAGTTCGCGGGCGCGCCCGCCAAAACCGGCGAGGTGAGCAGCGCGACGTACGCGCCGAAGGATTCGACGAGGCTCGCCAGCAGTTCCTTCCCCTTTTCCGCCGATCCCAGCGAAGGACGGCCGATGACACCCGACTCGGTATAGGCGGACATTCCCACGGTGAGCAGATGGCGGCGGTCGTCCGCGGTGAAATCGGCGGACTCATATCCAGGGCGGACGAATTCGGGATGAGCGTGCAGCAGAATCGAGGTCTCGATTTCCCCCGCGTGCATGTCGGTGAGCAGCGAGGTCTCCACCCCGGCCCGCTCCCGCGCCGCCTCCCAGTCCTCCGGGGCCGGGAACAGCGCCATCCGCTCCCCGCGCGCGGAGGACTCCTGGACGACGTTGCCCAGGACGTAGTTCCCGCCGTGGCCGTTGACCACGACGAGCGCGTCGACGCCCGACCGGCGCAGCGACGCGGCGATGTCCCGTACCACCGCATGAAGGGTCACGGAGGAGATGCTGACGGTCCCCGGCCAGGCCGCGTGCTCGTGCGAGCAGGCGATCGTCACGGGAGGAAGGAGGTGCACCGGGTACGCTGCGGCGATCTCCCGCGCGACGGTACAGGCGACGAGCGTGTCCGTCGCCAGCGGAAGGAAGGGGCCGTGCTGTTCGAAGCTCCCGACGGGAAGGACCGCGACCTGTGTTGAGACGCCAGCCGCCCTGGTCCGTACCTCTTCCGTAGTGTCCGCCGGCAACACACCGTATGCCGCTGTACGCGCGCCCGAACCACTCATTTCCACACGGCCTTTCGTCTCTGCTTAGGAATCAGATCATGACAGAAAACATCGGCGTACTCGGCAAGAAGACCCCACGGCGTTCGGGCGTGGAACGCGTCGTGAATGCACCGCTGCCCACCGTGTACGGGAATTTCCAGGCGATCGGCTACCTGGACCACG
This sequence comes from Streptomyces sp. NPDC086549, assembly GCF_044746205.1. Classification (NCBI taxonomy): domain Bacteria; kingdom Bacillati; phylum Actinomycetota; class Actinomycetes; order Kitasatosporales; family Streptomycetaceae; genus Streptomyces; species Streptomyces sp. NPDC086549. Next base: position 558,664 of record NZ_JBIVBS010000003.1, read on the forward strand.
ACCGCGGTGACGAGCAAGTGGCCCTGGTCTACGGCGAGATCGGCACCGAGGACGTCCTCACCCGGCTGCACTCGGAGTGCCTGACCGGTGACGCCTTCGGCTCCCAGCACTGCGAGTGCGGCGACCAGCTGGCCTCGGCGCTGCGCGCGGTCGTCGCCGAAGGCAGTGGCATCGTCGTCTACTTGAGGGGTCACGAGGGCCGCGGCATCGGTCTGCTCGCCAAGCTGCGCGCGATGGCCCTGCAGGCGGAGGGCCTGGACACGGTGGAGGCGAACCTCGCCCTGGGCCTGCCGGTCGACGCCCGCGACTACGGCGTCGCCGCCGGGATCCTGCGCGACCTCGGGGTTCGCTCCGTACGTCTGATGTCCAACAACCCGCGCAAGCGCGAATCGCTGCTCCAGCACGGCATAGAGGTCGCCGAGACGGTCCCGCTGCTGATCGAGCCGTGCGAGAACAACATCACCTATCTGCGGACCAAGCGGGAGCGCCTGGACCACAACCTGCCCCATCTGGACGCCGTCGCCCACTGGTCCTGATTCGCAGGGCGACGGCCCGGACAGGATGAGGGGATGACCGACTTCGTCCGCTTCCTCTCCGGCGAGCAGGTGATACGGCTGCCGCACCTGGACGCGGCGGCCCGGCCGCCCACCGTGCAGGCGGTCGTCGCCGCCCTCGGCCCGGTGACCGGCGAGCTCGCCGCCGTCCTGGACGGCACCGCCGTGACCACGCCGCGCACGGCCGCGGGCAGCGCCGTGGCCGTCGGCGCGCCGGCCGTCCCCGCGGGCGCGGAGCCGGGCGTCCCGGGCTCCGGCACCCGGGCCGTCGCGCACGCGCGGGTGATCGCCCGGGTGCGGGAGCCGAGGACCGTACGGCTGTGGAGCCCCGACCCGGCACTCCGCGCCCGCGCCGCCCGGACCCTGGCGGCCGGACCGGACTTACCGGTGCACGCGGCCGGCATCGCCGGGGAGGCCGTGGCCGGGGCGTCGCCGCTCGCCGCCCGCACCCTCGGCACGACCCCCGTGGTGCGTGGTGAGTGGCCGGCACCGGGGTGCACGGTGGTCGGTGCGGGCTCGTGCGAGCCGGCCCGGCGCGAGGCCGGCACCGAGGCCGTACGGCGGGCCGTCGCCGCCGTCGTAGACACCCCGCGCGAGGGACTGCCCGCGGACCAGGACCCGGACCCGGACCCGGTCCCGCCGGGCGAGGTGCTCACCGGACGGCGCGGCGCCCGCGCCTCGCCCGACGGCGTCGTCCACCACAGCAGCGTCCGCAACAGCGTCGGTCCCGGCATCCAGGACGCCGCGGCGGCCCGGGCCGTGATCCGCGCGGCGAAGGAGGCACACACGTGAATCTCCAGGCCTCGGTCGTGGTCGTCGGCGGCGGGGTGATGGGCACCAGCATCGCCTACCACCTGGCACGCGCCGGCGTACGGGACGTCGTGCTGGCCGAGCGGGACGAACTCGCCGCCGGTTCCACCTCGAAGGCGGCGGGCGGTGTGCGGGCGCAGTTCTCCGACGAGCTCAACATCCTGCTCGGGGCGAGGAGTCTGGAGGCTTTCGGGCGGTTCCGGGAGGAGACCGGGTACGACATCGGGCTGCACCGCGTCGGCTACCTCTTCCTGCTGTCCACGCCCGAGGAGGTGGCCTCCTTCGAGGCGGGTGTGGGGCTGCAGAACTCCCTCGGCGTGCCCAGCCGCCTGATCACCCCGAAGGAGGCCCGGCGCCTGTCCCCGCTCATCACCACCGACGGCCTGCTCGCCGCCGCCTTCTCGCCGGACGACGGCCACTGCACCCCCGAGTCCGTCGTCCACGGCTACGCGGCCGCCGCCCGCGCCCACGGCGCCCGGATCCTGCGCCACACCGAGGTCACCGGCATCGAACGGCACGGCACCGCCATCACGGCCGTGGCCACCACCCTGGGCCGGATCGCCACCGGCACGGTGATCTGCGCCGCCGGAGCCTGGTCCCGGGCGGTCGGCGCGATGGCCGGCGTCGACCTGCCGGTGCAGCCGCTGCGCCGTCAGATCGCCGTCACCGAACCGGTCCCGGGACTTCCCGCCGGCCTCCCCATGACGATCGATTTCACGACGAGCCTCTACTTCCACGCCGAGGGCCCCGGCCTCCTCCTCGGCATGTCCGACCCCGACGAGAAACCCGGCTTCGCCACCGACACCCACGACCGCTGGATCCCCCGCCTGTACGCGGCGATGGAGCGGCGCGCGCCCGCCCTGCTCGACCTGCGCCGCACCGGCGGCTGGGCGGGCCTGTACGAGAACACCCCCGACCACAACGCCCTGATCGGCGAGGCCACTTCGGTCTCCCGCTTCCTGTACGCGACGGGCTTCTCCGGCCACGGCTTTTTGCAGGGTCCCGCCGTCGGCGAGGTCGTCCGCGATCTGTATCTCGGCCGCGCACCCTTCCTGGACGTCGGCCCGCTGAGCGCCGGCCGTTTCGCGGCCGACGCCCCGCGCCCGGAGTCCAACCTGGTGTGACCGGGCCCCACTCGCGGCGGGCCGCGGGTCTCAGTCCACGATCGCCTCGTGCACCAGCCGCTTCAGCTCCGGGAACACCTTCAGTGTCTTCGGCCGGACCTGGGTCATGAACTGCACGGTCAGATCACGGCTCGGGTCGACCCAGAACGTGGTGGTCGCGACCCCGCTCCAGCCGTAGGCGCCGAGGCCCGTGGGGGCGAGCGTGCGGGACGGGTCGATCACGACGGAGACGTTGAAGCCGAAGCCGACCCCCTCGTTGCCCGGCTCCTGGTGGGGGAGGGCGCCGAAGGTGCGCAGGTCGGCGCCGCCGGGGAGGTGGCTGCGGGTCATCAGGGCGACCGAGGCGGGGGACAGCAGGCGGGTGCCGTCCAGTTCGCCGCCGCGGCGGAGCATCTCCATGAAGCGGTGGTAGTCGTGCGCCGTGGCCGCCATGCCGCCGCTGCCCGACAGGAAGCGGGGCCGGCCGCGCAGCGGGAGCCCGGGGATCGGGGTGATGCCGCCGTCGTCCGTCTCGCCGTACAACTCGCCCAGCCGCTGCGCCTGTTCGGGCGTGAGGTGGAAGCCGGCGTCCGTCATGCCCAGGGGACGGAAGATCCGCTCGGCGCAGAACTCGTCCAGCGGCTGCCCGGACACCACCTCGACGACCCGGCCGAGCACATTGGAGGCGACCGAGTAGTTCCACTGCGTCCCGGGCTCGAACTGCAGCGGCAGGCTCGCGTACACGTCGATCGTCTCGGCGAGGTCCGCGCCCGGCGGCACCGAGGAGTCCAGGCGGGCGTCGCGGTAGAGGGCGTCGACGGGGTGGGAGTGGTAGAAGGCGAAGGTCAGGCCCGCGGTGTGGGTGAGCAGGTGCCGGATCAGGATCGGTCCGTCCGCCGGGCGGGTCCGCACCCCGGCCCCCGACCCGCTCTCGTACACCCGCGGTTCGGCGAACGCCGGGAGGTGGCGGTCGACCGGGTCGTTGGGCGACAGCCTGCCCTCCTCCATCAGCAGCAGCACCGCTACCGCGGTGACCGGCTTGGTCATGGAGTAGATCCGCCACAGGGTGTCCGCCTCGACCGGCAGCCCGGCCGCGATGTCGCGCCGGCCGTGCGTGGTGAGGTGGGCGACGCGGCCGCCGCGGGCCACGGACACCAGGTAGCCGGGCAGGCGCCCCTCGTCGACGTAGTGCGCGAAGTGCTGGTCGAGGCGGTCGAGGGCCTTCGCGTCCAGCCCCGCCTCGTCCGGGTCGACTTCCTGTCGCAGCTGTGCCATCGCTCTCCTCCGGTCGCGTCGTACGCGATGCGGTCCGGCTCACCCCGCCGGGACTGCTCGGACCCCATCAGACCTCATCGTCGCGCAGGAACCCGCGAACGGGCCCGCTCATCGGGGTGTTGTGTGATCGACGCGACGGAGCGGGCGGGGAGCGCGCGGGCCGCCGTCGCCCCGAGCGCGGCCACGGCGGCCAGCACGGTCAGCGTCGGCGCGGTGCCCGATCCCATGAGCGCGGTCGCCGCGGCCACGCCCAGCGTGGGCCCGATGTTGAGGGCGGTCTGCTGCAGTCCGCCCGCGACTCCGGCCGACCCGGCGTCCGCCTGCCGTACGACGACGTGGGTCGCGGCCACCATCACCGTGCCGAACCCGGCGCCCAGCAGCGCGAATCCGCAGGCCAGGGCGAGGGTGCCCGAGGCCCGGGACAGCAGCAGGACACCGAGCGCGAGGACCGCCATCGCCGCTCCCGTCGTACGGCGGGCGCCGGCCCGCCGCAGCAGTACGGCGCAGCAGGGCGCGGTCACCACCATCAGCACCGCCAGCGGCAGGCTGCGCAGGGCGCTCTGGAACGGGTCGAGGCCGAGGGCGCCCTGCAGCACGTAGGTGCTGGTGAACAGCGTGCCGAACAGCGACGCCGACGCGGCGACCAGGACGCCCAGCGCCGCGCCGACGGACGCCGAGCCGGTCACCTCCGGTGGCAGCAGCGGGCTCGCGGTGCGGCGTTCGTGCCGGACGAAGAGGACGCCGGTGAGCGCGGACAGGGCCAGGCCCCACGGGTGCGGCGCGACCAGTGAGTCGACCAGAGCGGCGAGCGTCACGGCGAGGAGCAGGGCGCCGGGCACGTCCAGTGCGGTGTCTGCGGCGCCGGCGCGGTCCGGGCCGCGCACGGCGAGGGCGAGCACGCCGAAGCCGGCCGCGGGCACCACGCCCAGGAAGAACACGGCCCGCCAGCCCGGCCCGGTCACCAGCGCCCCGCCCACGACCGGACCCGCGGCGGCGGCGAGACCGATCGCGGCGGTACGCACGGCGAGGGGCATCGCGAGCCGGTCCGGCGGGAACGAGGCACGCAGCATCCCGAGCGTGGCCGGTTGCAGCAGCGCCCCGAACACCCCCTGAACCACCCGCAGTCCGATCACCCAGCCGACGCCGGGCGCGAGGCCGACGCCCGCCGACGCCGCCCCGAACCCGAGCATGCCCCAGCCGAACACCCGCCGGTGCCCGTACCGGTCGCCGAGCCGCCCGGCGAACACCAACAGGCTCGCCACCGCGATGAGATAGGCGGTGCTGGTCCACTGGACCTGGGTGAACGACGCGTGCAGGTCCCGTTGCAGGGTGGGCTGCGCGACGGTGAGGACCGTACCGTCCAGGGCGACGACGACGGCGCCCACGACGCTGCTCACCAGCGTGAGCCGCTGGTTCACCGCCCGTCCTCCGGTCCGAGGTGCGCGTCCAGGGCGGAGCGCAGCACAGGGGTGAAGTCCTCGGCCCCGGTCGCGAGTTGGAGGCTTCCCCAGCACCACAGCTGGGCGATGCCGTGCAGGTTCGCCCACAACGCGCCCGCGACGAGGCGGGCGTCCGCGTCGGGCCGGACCCTGCCGACCAGATCCGTCAGCCGCCCGAAGAGCGGCAGGCTGGTGTCCCGCAGGCCCAGGTGGCCGCTCTCCAGGAGATCGTGACGGAACATCAGCTCGTACATCCCGGGGTTGTCCAGCGCGAACCGCAGGTAGACCCCGGCCAGTGCCGTCAGCTGCGCGCGTGGCCCGGCCGCGGCGTCGCCGGGCGCCGCGGCCGCCCGGTCGGCCAGCGCGCCGAAGCCGCGGCGCGCGATGGCCGACAGCAGCTCCAGATGGGTGGGGAAGTAGCGGCGCGGCGCGCCGTGCGAGACCCCCGCACGGCGGGCGATCTCCCGCAGGGTCAGTGCCTGGGCGCCCTCGGCGGCCACCAGTTCCACGCCGACGTCGACCAGCCGGGTGCGCAGACTCGTATCGGACTCACTCATAGACACTGTCTACCAGGGCGTGGTAGACAGTGTCTATCAGCGGAGGGCGGTGTCGGCGAGGGAATGCGCGGCCCGCCCCGCCCGGTTGAGCCGGACATGACTCAGGATGTGACGCAGGACGCACTGCTGAAGCTGCTCTCCGAGGGCCACGGCGGGGTGCTGGTCACCCTCAAGCGCGACGGCCGCCCCCAGCTCTCCAACGTGAGCCACGCGTACGACCCCGACGGACGGATCATCCGCGTCTCGGTCACGGACGACCGCGCCAAGACCCGCAATCTGCGCCGCGACCCCCGCGCCTCGTACCACGTCACCAGCGGTGACCGATGGGCGTACACGGTCGCCGAGGGCACGGCCGACCTCTCGCCGGTCGCGCGGGACCCGTACGACGAGACGGTGCAGGAGCTCGTCCGTCTCTACCGCGACGTCCTGGGCGAGCACCCCGACTGGGACGAGTACCGGGCCGCCATGGTCCGCGACCACCGGCTGGTCCTGCGGCTGCACGTCGAACGGGCGTACGGCGTTCCGAAGCGCTAGCGGAGCGGCGGCGCCCTCGCCCGGCACATCGCGCCGGCCACCGGTGACGTGCGGACGGCCACCCCCGCTTCCGCGCGGCGGCGGCCGTCCGCCGCCCATGGCGCCCGGCCACCGCCTCCGACACCACTGTCTTCGAAGGGGGCCGGGCCCTGTCGCAGGAGCCGTCAGGGTCTGGTGTTCCACTCCGCGATCACGGACCGCCCGTGCTCCGTCGACAGACGGCTCAGCGTGCCCGTCGCGAGCTGGAACAGGCGTCCGTCCGCGGGCGGCAGGCCCAGCCGGCGGGCGGCCAGGACACGCAGGAAGTGCGCGTGGGCCACGAGGACCACGTCGCCGGTGCCGGTGGCGAGGGCGGCGTCGACCCGGGACAGCACCCGGTCGGCGCGCCGGCCGATCTCGGCCGGTGACTCGCCGGGGTGGCCGTCCGGGCCGGGCGGCACGCCGTGCCGCCACAGGTCCCAGTCGGGGCGGGTGCGGTGGATGACGGCGGTGGTGACGCCCTCGTAGGCGCCGTAGTCCCACTCCTGCAGGCCGGGGTCGGGCACGGCCCCGCTCAGGCCCGCGAGTTCGGCCGTGCGTATCGCGCGGGTGAGCGGGCTGGTCAGTTCGAGCGCGAAGGTCCGGCCGGTCAGGAACGCGGCGAGGGACTTGGCCTGTTCCTCGCCGTGGTGGGTGAGGGGCAGGTCGGTCCAGCTGGTGTGCCGGCCCGACACGCTCCACTCCGTCTCACCGTGGCGGACCAGCAGCAGGTCGCCCACCGGTCACTCCTTCGCGGACTCGACGGCATGGCCGCCGAACTGGTTGCGCAGGGCGGCGATCATCTTCATCTGCGGGGAGTCGTCCTGGCGGGAGGCGAACCGGGCGAAGAGGGAGGCGGTGATCGCGGGCAGCGGGACCGCGTGGTCCACGGCCGCCTCGACGGTCCACCGGCCCTCGCCGGAGTCCTGCGCGAAGCCCTTCAGCTGCTCCAGGTGCTCGTCCTCGTCCAGGGCGTTGACCGCGAGGTCGAGCAGCCAGGAGCGGATGACGGTGCCCTCCTGCCAGGAGCGGAAGACGTCACGGACGTCGGTCACCGAGTCGACCTTCTCCAGGAGCTCCCAGCCCTCGGCGTAGGCCTGCATCATCGCGTACTCGATGCCGTTGTGGACCATCTTGGAGAAGTGCCCGGCGCCGACCTTGCCCGCGTGGACGTAGCCGTACGGGCCCTCGGGCTTGAGCGCCTCGAAGACCGGCTGGAGGCGGTCGACGTGCTCCTTGTCGCCGCCGACCATCAGCGCGTAGCCGTTCTGCAGGCCCCAGACGCCGCCGGAGACGCCCGCGTCGACGAAGCCGATGCCCTTGGCGCCGAGCTCCGCGGCGTGCTTCTCGTCGTCGGTCCAGCGGGAGTTGCCGCCGTCGACGACGGTGTCGCCGGGCTCCAGCAGTTCCGACAGCTCGTCGATGACGGACTGGGTGGCGATGCCGGCCGGGACCATCACCCAGATCGTGCGGGGGGCGTCCAGCCTGGCGGCCAGTTCGGCGAGGTCGGCGACGTCGGAGAGCTGGGGGTTGCGGTCGTAGCCGAGGACGGTGTGGCCGGCGCGGCGGATCCGCTCGCGCATGTTGCCGCCCATCTTGCCGAGGCCGATGAGTCCGAGCTGCATGATCAGTTCACTTCTTCCTGGGCTTCGTTCTTGAGCGTGCGGTAGGCGGCGACGAGAGCCTTGGTGGACGGGTCCAGCCCGGGAACGTCGGCGCCCTCGGTGAGGGCGGGCTCGACCCGCCGGGCGAGGACCTTGCCGAGCTCGACTCCCCACTGGTCGAAGGAGTCGATGTTCCAGACCGCGCCCTGGACGAACACCTTGTGCTCGTAGAGCGCGATCAGCTGGCCGAGGACCGACGGGGTGAGCTCGGTCGCCAGGATCGTGGTGGTGGGGTGGTTGCCGCGGAAGGTGCGGTGCGGGACCTGTTCCTCGGGCACGCCGTCGGCCCGTACCTCGTCCGCGGTCCTGCCGAAGGCGAGGGCCTGCGTCTGGGCGAAGAAGTTGGCCATCAACAGGTCGTGCTGGCCCGCCGGTTCACCGCTGAGCCCGGCGACGGGCCGCGCGAAGCCGACGAAATCCGCGGGGATCAGCTTCGTGCCCTGGTGGATGAGCTGGTAGTAGGCGTGCTGCCCGTTGGTGCCGGGCGTGCCCCACACCACCGGACCGGTCTGCCATTCGACCGGGTTGCCGTCCCGGTCCACCGACTTGCCGTTGGACTCCATGTCCAGCTGCTGCAAGTAGGCGGTGAACCTGGAGAGATAGTGCGAGTACGGCAGCACCGCGTGCGACTGGGCGTCGAAGAAGTCGCCGTACCAGATGCCCAGCAGGCCGAGGATCAGCGGGGCGTTGGCCTCGGCGGGCGCGGTGCGGAAGTGCTCGTCGACCAGGCGGAAGCCGTCGAGCATCTCCCGGAACCGGTCCGGGCCGATGGCGGTCATCAGCGAGAGGCCGATCGCGGAGTCGTACGAGTAGCGGCCGCCGACCCAGTCCCAGAACTCGAACATGTTCTCCGGGTCGATGCCGAACCCGGCGACCTTCCCGGCGTTCGTCGACAGGGCCACGAAGTGCTTCGCCACCGCCTTCTCCTCGCCGTCCAGACCGGCGAGCAGCCAGGAGCGGGCGGAGGTGGCGTTGGTGATCGTCTCGATGGTGGTGAAGGTCTTGGACGCGACGATGAACAGGGTCTCGTCCGGGTCCAGGTCCCGCAGGGCCTCGTGCAGGTCCGCGCCGTCCACGTTCGACACGAAGCGGAACGTCAACTCCCGTGCCGTGTACGGGCGCAGCGCCTCGTACGCCATGGCCGGGCCCAGGTCGGAGCCGCCGATGCCGATGTTGACGACGTTGCGGATCCGCTTGCCGGTGTGGCCGGTCCACTCGCCGGAGCGGATCCGGTCCGCGAAGCGGGCCATCCGGTCCAGCACGGCGTGGACGCCGGGCACGACGTTCTCCCCGTCGACCTCGACGACCGCGTCCCTGGGCGCACGCAGCGCGGTGTGCAGGACGGCGCGGTCCTCGGTGACGTTGATCCGCTCGCCGCGGAACATGGCTTCGCGCAGCCCGGACACGTCGGTGGCGACGGCCAGTTCCTGCAGCAGGGCCAGCGTCTCGTCGGTGATCAGGTGCTTGCTGTAGTCGACGATCAGGTCGCCCACCCGTACGACGTACCGCTCTGCGCGCGCGGGGTCCGCCGCGAACAGCTCCCGCAGCCGCGTGTGCCACTGGGCGCGGTGGTCGGCGAGAGCCGTCCACTCGGGGCGCCGGGTGAGCTTGGGGGTATCCGACCGGGAGTCAGACATGTCAGGCGTGCTCCTTGGTGCCCTCGCCGCGCAGGGCGACGGCGTACATCTCGTCGGCGTCGAGGCGGCGCAGTTCCTCGGCGATGAGTTCGGAGGTGGCGCGGACCTTCAGGGCGAGGGTGCGCGGCGGCTGGTCCGGCAGGGTCAGTGTGGCCAGCGGGCCCTCGGGCCGGTCGATGACGATCTCGCCGTTCGCGGTGCCCAGGCGCACGGCCGTGACCACCGGTCCCGCGGTGACCACCCGGTCGACCTTCACCTTCAGCCGCACCTCCAGCCAGCGGGCGAGCAGTTCGGCGGCCGGGTTGTCGGCCTCGCTCTCCACGGCGGCCGAGATCACCGGCACCCGGGCCTGGTCCAGGGCCGCCGCCAGCATCGAGCGCCACGGGGTCAGACGGGTCCAGGCGAGGTCGGTGTCGCCGGGGGTGTAGGCGCGGGCGCGGGCGTCGAGGGCCTCCAGCGGGTGCTCGACGGCGTACAGGTCGGTGATCCGGCGCTGCGCCAGCGCGCCCAGCGGGTCCTTGGCGGGCACCTCGGGCGCGTCCGCCGGCCACCACACGACGACCGGCGCGTCCGGCAGCAGCAGCGGCAGCACCACGGAGTCGGCGTGGTCGGAGACCTCGCCGTAGGTCCGCAGCACGACCGTCTCGCCGGTGCCCGCCTCGGAGCCCACCCGGACCTCGGCGTCGAGCCGCGACTGCGTGCGCTCGCGCGGGGTGCGGGCGTGCCGCTTGATGACGACCAGGGTGCGCGAGGGGTGCTCGTGCGAGGCCTCCTCCGCCGCCTTGATCGAGTCGTAGGCGTTCTCCTCGTCCGTGACGATGACCATCGTCAGGACCATTCCCACGGCCGGGGTGCCGATGGCACGGCGGCCCTGCACCAGCGCCTTGTTGATCTTGCTTGCCGTGGTGTCGGTCAGGTCGATCTTCATGGCCTGCGCCAGCTCCGTCCGTCTCGTGCGAGCATCTCGTCGGCTTCCTCGGGCCCCCAGCTGCCCGACGCGTACTGCGCCGGCCTGCCGTGCGTGGCCCAGTGCTCCTCGATCGGGTCGAGGATCTTCCAGGACTCTTCCACTTCCTGGTGACGGGGGAACAGATTGGCGTCACCGAGGAGTACGTCCAGGATGAGCCGCTCGTACGCCTCCGGGCTGGACTCCGTGAACGACTCGCCGTAGGCGAAGTCCATCGTCACGTCCCGGATCTCCATCGAGGTGCCCGGCACCTTCGAGCCGAACCGCACGGTCATGCCCTCGTCGGGCTGGACGCGGATGACGATCGCGTTCTGCCCGAGCTCCTCGGTGGCCGTCGAGTCGAACGGGGAGTGCGGGGCCCGCTTGAAGACCACCGCGATCTCGGTGACCCGGCGGCCGAGCCGCTTGCCGGTGCGCAGGTAGAAGGGGACCCCTGCCCAGCGGCGGTTGTCGATGCCCAGCTTGACCGCCGCGTAGGTGTCGGTCTTCGACTTCGGGTCGATGCCCTCCTCCTGGAGATAGCCGGGCACCTTCTCGCCGCCCTGCCAGCCCGTCGCGTACTGCCCGCGCACGGTGTGCGCGCCCAGGTCCTGAGGCAGCCGCACCGACTTGAGCACCTTCAGCTTCTCGGTGAGCAGCGCCTCCGCGTCGAAGGCGATGGGCTCCTCCATCGCGGTGAGCGCCATCAGTTGCAGGAGGTGGTTCTGGATGACGTCACGGGCCGAGCCGATGCCGTCGTAGTAGCCGGCGCGGCCGCCGATGCCGATGTCCTCGGCCATGGTGATCTGTACGTGGTCGACGTAACTGCGGTTCCAGACCGGCTCGTACATCTGGTTGGCGAAGCGGAGCGCCAGGATGTTCTGGACGGTCTCCTTGCCGAGGTAGTGGTCGATGCGGAACACCTGGTCGGGCTCGAACACGTCGTGCACGACCGTGTTGAGGTCCCGCGCGGACATCAGATCGTGGCCGAACGGCTTTTCGATGACCGCGCGCCGCCAGGCGCCCTCCGGCGGACTGGCCAGGCCGTGCTTCTTCAGCTGCTGCACGACCTTGGGGAAGAACTTCGGCGGCACGGAGAGGTAGAAGGCGAAGTTGCCGCCGGTGCCCCGGGAGGCGTCCAGCTCCTCGACGGCGTCGCGCAGCTGCTTGAACGCCGTGTCGTCGTCGAAGTCGCCGGGGATGAACCGCATGCCCTCGGCGAGCTGCTGCCAGACCTCCTCGCGGAACGGGGTGCGCGCGTGCTCGCGCACCGCGTCGTGCACCACCTGCGCGAAGTCCTGGTCCTCCCAGTCCCGGCGGGCGAAGCCGACGAGGGAGAAGCCCGGCGGCAGCAGGCCGCGGTTGGCCAGGTCGTACACGGCCGGCATCAGCTTCTTGCGGGACAGGTCGCCCGTGACGCCGAAGATGACCAGGCCGGACGGGCCCGCGATGCGGGGGAGCCGTCGGTCGCGCGCGTCGCGCAGGGGGTTCGTCCAGTCGGCGGCCGGGACGGCGGGGACGCTCACCCGCGCCGTCTCCTTGGCTGCGTTGTCGGTCATGACGCGTCAACTCCCTTGTTGTCGAGGGACTTCGCGACGGCGTCCAGCAGTTCCCGCCAGGCCGCCTCGAACTTGGCGACGCCCTCGTCCTCCAGTTGCTGCACGACCTCGTCGTAGGAGATGCCGAGCCGCTCGACGGCCGCGAGGTCGGCGCGGGCCCGCTCGTAGCCGCCGGTCACCGTGTCGCCGGTGATGTCGCCGTGGTCGGCGGTGGCGTTCAAGGTGGCCTCCGGCATGGTGTTGACCGTGCCGGGGGCGACCAGCTCCTCCACGTACATCGTGTCCTTGTATGCAGGATCCTTCACACCGGTGGATGCCCACAGCGGACGCTGCCTGTCGGCTCCGTCGCCCAAGAGGGCGAGCCAGCGCGGCCCCGCGAACACGTCCTCGTACGCCTCGTACGCCAGCCGCGCGTTGGCGAGCGCGGCCCTGCCCTTGAGGGAGAGGGCCTCCTGCGTGCCGAGGGCGGTCAGCCGCTTGTCGATCTCACTGTCGACGCGGGAGACGAAGAAGGAGGCGACGGAGTGGATCGTGGACAGGTCCAGGCCCTTCGCACGGGCCTTCTCCAGGCCGGCGAGGTAGGCGTCCATGACCTCGCGGTAGCGCTCCAGGGAGAAGATCAGCGTGACGTTGACGCTGATGCCCTGGCCGACGACCTCGGTGATGGCGGGCAGACCGGCCTTCGTCGCCGGGATCTTGATCATGACATTGGGGCGGTCGACCAGCCAGGCGAGCTGCCTGGCCTCGGCGACCGTCGCCGCCGTGTCGTGCGCCAGGCGCGGGTCGACCTCGATGGAGACGTGGCCGTCGCGGCCATCGGCAGCGGTGTATACAGAATGCAGAATATCGGCGGCCGCACGCACGTCGGCGGTCGTCATCATCCGCACGGCCTCGTCGACCGTGACACCGCGCACGGCGAGGTCGGTCAGCTGCTCCTCGTAGCCCTCGCCGGAGCCGATGGCGGCCTGGAAGATCGACGGGTTGGTGGTGACGCCGACGACATTCCTGTTCCGGACGAGTTCGGCGAGGTTGCCGGAGTCGATCCGCCCTCGCGACAGGTCGTCCAGCCAGATGGAAACGCCCTCGTCGGACAGGCGCTTGAGTGCTCCCGCGGTCGCGGCTGCTTCGGTCACAGTGATCATCTTCTTTCTGGCGATCGGATCAACCGCGGGCGGCGGCCAGGGATTCCCGGGCTGCGGCGGCGACGTTCTCGGGGGTGAAGCCGTACTCGGCGAACAGGGTCCCGGCATCGGCGGAGGCGCCGAAGTGTTCGAGGGAGACGATGCGTCCCGCGTCGCCCACGAAGCGGTACCACGTCAGGCCGATGCCGGCCTCGACGGCGACCCGGGCCTTCACGGACGGCGGCAGGACCTTCTCGCGCCACTCGCGCGGCTGCTCCTCGAACCACTCCACGGACGGCATCGACACCACCCGGGTGCCGATTCCCTCGGCCTCCAGCCGCTCACGGGCGGCGACGGCCAGCTGCACCTCGGAACCGGTGGCGATGACGATCACCTCGGGGGTCTCGGTCGACGATTCGCGCAGGACGTAGCCGCCCCTGGCCGCGTCCGGGTCCGGCGCGTAGGTCGGCACGCCCTGACGGGTCAGTGCGAGCCCGTGCGGGGCGGGGTGCGTGGCGTGCCTCCTCATGATCTCGGCCCAGGCGACCGCGGTCTCGTTGGCGTCCGCCGGGCGGACGATGTTCAGGCCCGGGACGGCACGCAGCGAGGCCAGGTGCTCGACCGGCTGGTGGGTGGGGCCGTCCTCGCCGAGGCCGACGGAGTCGTGCGTCCAGACGTAGGTGACCGGCAGCTGCATCAGGGCCGACATGCGGACCGCGTTGCGCATGTAGTCGGAGAACACCAGGAAGGTGCCGCCGTAGACGCGGGTGTTGCCGTGCAGGGCGATGCCGTTCATCGCCGCGGCCATGGAGAACTCGCGGATGCCGAAGTGGATCGTGCGGCCGTACGGATCGGCCTGAGGCAGCGGGTTGCCCTTCGGCAGGAAGGACGACGCGGCGTCGATGGTCGTGTTGTTGGAGCCCGCCAGGTCGGCGGAGCCGCCCCACAGTTCGGGGACGACCGCGCCGAGCGACTGGAGCACCTTGCCGGAGGCGGCGCGGGTGGCAACCGACCTGCCCTCCTCGAAGACCGGCAGCGCCTCCTCCCAGCCCTCGGGCAGCTGACCGGCGACGATTCGGTCGAAGAGCCGCGCGCGCCCGGCATCCGCGGCGCGCCACCCGGCGATCCGCTTGTCCCAGGCGGCGTGCGCCTCGGCGCCCCGGTCCAGGGCCCGGCGGGTGTGGGCCAGGACCTCGTCGGCGACCTCGAAGCTCCTGTCCGGGTCGAAGCCGAGCACGCGCTTGGTGGCGGCGATCTCCTCGGCGCCGAGCGCGGAGCCGTGGGAGGCCTCGGTGTTCTGCGCGTTCGGGGCGGGCCAGGCGATGATCGTGCGCATCGCGACGATGGAGGGGCGCCCGGTCTCGGCCTGCGCCGCCTTCAGGGCCGCGTACAGCGCGTGGACATCGATGTCGCCGCTGCCGGCGGGCGCGATGCGCTGCACGTGCCAGCCGTACGCCTCGTAGCGCTTGAGCACGTCCTCGGAGAAGGCCGTCGCGGTGTCGCCCTCGATGGAGATGTGGTTGTCGTCGTAGAGGAGGACGAGGTTGCCGAGCCTCTGGTGGCCGGCGAGGGAGGAGGCCTCGGCGGAGACGCCCTCCTCCAGGTCGCCGTCGGAGACGATCGCCCAGATCGTGTGGTCGAAGGGGGAGGCGCCCTCGGGGGCGTCCGGGTCGAAGAGACCGCGCTCGTAGCGGGCGGCCATCGCCATGCCGACGGCGTTCGCGAGGCCCTGGCCGAGCGGTCCCGTGGTGGTCTCCACGCCCGCGGTGTGCCCGTACTCGGGGTGGCCGGGCGTCCTGGAACCATGGGTCCGGAACGCCTTCAGGTCGTCCAGCTCCAGCTCGTACCCTGCGAGGAAGAGCTGGGTGTACAGGGTCAGCGAGGTGTGCCCGGGGGACAGGACGAAACGGTCACGGCCGGTCCACTCCGGGTCGGCCGGGTCGTGGCGCATCACCTTCTGAAAGATCGTGTACGCGGCGGGGGCCAGGCTCATCGCGGTCCCGGGGTGGCCGTTCCCGGCCCGCTGTACGGCATCGGCCGCTAGGAGGCGGGCGGTGTCCACGGCACGCCGGTCGAGGTCGGTCCACTCGAAGCCGTCGGAGGTCTGCGTGCTCATCTTCAAGAAATCCTCGATCGAAGCGGGATTGCTGGCGGGACGCGTTCAAAAGTAAAAGTCTGACTTTTACGAGGGAAGGTCGAGGTGTGTCAGCCTGTGGTGAAAGTGGGACACCGGCGGCACGACAGGGGCGGCACGAGAAGGACATGGCGGACAGAACAGTCCAAGGCGCCGACGGCGGCGACGGCGACGGGATCAGAACCTTCCCCTTCCCGGTCGACCTGAGTGTCTGCGGGGTCGGCATGCAGGCCGGGCCGATGGGCGCCGGGCGCAGCTGGCACGCGGACGCCCCCCTCCAGCGCGTCCACCGCATCGACTTCCACGTGGTCATGCTGTTCGACGACGGCCCGGTACGGCACATGATCGACTTCGCCGAGTACGAGGCCACGGCCGGCGATCTGCTGTGGATCCGCCCCGGACAGGTCCACCGCTTCTCGGACACCGACGAGTACCGCGGAACCGCCCTGACCATGCAGCCCGGTTTCCTGCCCCGCGCCACCGTGGAGGCCACCGGCCTCTACCGCTACGACCTGCCGCCCCTGCTGCACCCCGGCCCGGCGCGGCTCACCGGCCTGCGCGCGGCCCTCGACCAGCTGCAACGCGAGTACGAGGACACCGCGACCCTCCCGCTGACCCTGCACACGGCGGTCCTGCGCCACTCCCTCACCGCCTTCCTGATCCGCCTCGCGCATCTCGCGTCCAGCTCCGCGGAGGCGGCCCGGCAGCAGGCCGGCACGACGTTCACCCTCTTCCGCGACGCGGTCGAGAAGGGCTTCGCCACCAACCACAGCGTCAGCGCCTACGCCGACGCCCTCGGCTACTCCCGCCGCACCCTCGTCCGCGCGGTCCGCGCAGCGACCGGCGAGACGCCGAAGGGCTTCATCGACAAGCGCGTGATCCTGGAGGCCAAGCGCCTGCTCGCCCACACGGACATGCCGATCGGCCGGGTGGGCGCGGCGGTCGGCTTCCCCGACGCGGCGAACTTCTCGAAGTTCTTCCATCTGCACACCGGGCAGACGCCGGTGACGTTCCGCGCGGAGCTGCGGTAGTGACCTGGGACCGTTGTCGGTTCCCGGTGGGGTGTCGGTCCCCGGTGGGGTGTCAGTTCCCGATGGGCGTCAGTACCCCATCGGGCGGTAGTAGCCCAGCACCGCCGCCAGTTGCGCGAACCACTGCCCCAGCAGCTCGCACGGCTTCGCCGTCACGACGCACTCGTAGACCCTGCCGTCGAGGTGGACGACGGCCGTCATCAGGGCCTTGCCCGAGGGGCTGGCCCTGTAGTGGACGCTGCGGACCTCCTGCCAGGGGAACTCGGCGGTGAAGCCGTGGTCCTCGAAGGTGACGCCCTCCATGTCGACCACGATCGAGTTGTGGCGGTCGACGGCCAGGAACTCCGGGCCCGCCGACGCCGGTTGGGGCGGCATCGCCGGCATCGCCGGCATCGCCGGCACCGGCGGCTGCGGGTGCTGCGGCGGTTGTGGGTACTGCGGCGGCGCCGGGGCGTACTGCGGCGGCGGGGGGCCGAAACCCGGTGGCTGCTGGTGGCCGTACGGCGGCTGACTCGTCATGGTTCCCCCGGTTCCCCGTGCTTCGTCCTCTCCCACGGAAACCTACCCGTCGGCTGTGAAACATTTCCGGGGGCCCGGCGCATCAGTGAAGTGAGAACGGATCGGGTGGCACGGTGACAGGGGGAACCACGTATGGGACGGGTCCGCGCGGACGAGTACGCCGAGTTCGCGGCGGCGCGCTCCGGGCATCTGTACCGGTCCGCGTGTCTGCTCACCGCGGGTGACACGCATCTCGCGGAGGACCTGGTGCAGGAGACGCTCGGGCGGCTGTACGTCCGGTGGGGGAGGGTGTCGCGGGTCGGCAATCCGGCCGGCTATGCGCAGACCGTCCTCACCCGGACCTTCCTCGCCCATCAGCGACGTCGCAGCAGTACCGAGCGGGCGACCGACGCGCTGCCGGACGTGCCGTACTCCACCGGTGACACGCCCCTGCGGCTGACCCTGCTGCAGGCGCTCGCCCGGCTGCCCGCCAAGGACCGGGCCGTGGTCGTCCTGCGCTACTGGGAGGACCGCTCCATCGAGGAGACCGCCGACGCGATGAACGCCAGTTCGGCGGCCGTGCGGACGCGGTGCGTGCGGGCTCTCGGGCGGCTGCGGGAACTGCTGGGCGAGGATCTCGCCGAGTACGCGCGGCCCTGACGGCACCCCGTCCGTTCCCGCTCTTTTCCGTTACCCGTCCTTTCCACTTCTTCCCACCCCATTTCGTTCCTTTCCGTCGCATCACTTCAACCCCCGGGAAACGGTGGTCCGCCATGTCTGGTGAACAGCACAGCGACCCTTTCGAGGAGCGGCTCTCCGCCGCCCTGCACGAGACCGGCGGCGCCTTCGACACCGACCGGGCCGCGCTCACCGCCGCGGGCCGGGTCCGCGGGCGGCGGCTGCGGCTGCGGCGCCGGGCCGCGGTCGTGGGCGGGGCGGCCGGGCTCACGCTCATCGGCGTGGGCGGGGCACTGCTCCTGCCGCCGAGCGCCTCCCACGATCCGGGGCACTCCTCCGTGGCCGCGAAGCCGAAGGGCACCGGCACCCCGACCGTCGCTCCCGTCACCGGTGACGAACTCATCCGCACGCTGGAGCATCTGCTGCCCAAGGGGGAGACCAGCGGCCAGGAGGCGCGGGGCACGGAGGAGTCCCCGGCGGCGCCGTACGCGCACCTCGTCTTCGACGACGGCAAGGGCGCGGGGGCCGTCGGTGTCAGCCTGACCCGGGTCGAGCCGGGCAGCGACGAGGCGCGTCAGGCCACGACCTGCCCGGACAAGACGTTCACCGAGTACGACCACTGCTCCACCAGCCGGCTCCCCGACGGGTCGACGCTCATGCTCCTCCAGGGGTACGAGTATCCCGACCGGCGCGTGGACACCAAGTGGTGGAACGCCGAACTGGTCACCCCGGCGGGCCAGCACGTCTCCGTGAGCGAGTGGAACGCCGCCGCCGAGAAGGACGCGCCCGTCACCCGGTCCGAGCCGCCGCTGACCAAGGCCGAGCTGAAGCGGCTCGCCACGGCCGAGGCGTGGCGCGGATACGCCGATTCCATCCCGCAGAGGCCCGAGAAGCCGACCGCCGCAGCGAGTGCACCCGCCGCGATCACCGGAGCGCGCACCACTCTCCTCGGGCTGCTGCCCAAGGGGCTGCACGTGGTGGCCAAGAGCGCCGACGACACCGACGCCGCCTACGCCGTCGTCGACGACGGCAAGGGCAGGAGCCTCGTCCAGGTCAATGTGCAGGCCGACATGCGGGACGTCGAGCGCGACCTCTTCGGTGACGGCTCCGAGACCCTGGCCGACGGCACCCGGGTCGCCGTCCACCAGGGACCGGGCGAGAAGGGCGGGGAGGGCGTCGTGATGTGGACGGTCGACACCATGCGGACCGACGGCCGGCGTGTCGTGATCAGCGCCTTCAACTCCGCCACCCAGCACGACGCCGCGACCCGCAAGACCCCGGCGCTCACCGTCGAACAGCTCCGGGAGATCGCCCTCAGCCCGAAGTGGCGCTAGGCGTACGGATCGGCGCACGCTCCGGGCGGCTGTACGGCGGCTGTACGGCAACTGCATGACAGTTGCACGGCGGCGGCGCCGGGGGCCGACCTCTGTGTGAAGGCCGAGCCGCCCGGCGCCGCCGGGTGTGCCGAACGCCCGTGTCAGTGACCGAAGTCGAACCAGTTCACGTTCACGAAGTCCGCCGGCTGACCGCTGGTGAAGGTCAGATACACGTCATGGGTGCCGGTGACGGCACTGATGTTGGCCGGGACCGTCGTCCAGGACTGCCAGCCGCCCGTGTTGGCCAGCGCGAAGCTGCCGATGGGAGAGTTGGAACGGCTGTCGAGGCGCACCTCGACCAGTCCGCTCACGCCGGAGCCGGCGCCGCTCGCCACCCGGGCGTAGAACTGGGTGGCCGCCGTGGAGCCGAAGTTCACGCCCTTGTACAGGGCCCAGTCGCCGCCCGCGACATAGCCGATGTCCTGTCCGCCGCCGGTGTCCGTCGTGGTCTCGGTGCTCACGCCGGACTGGCTGTCGTACGACTCGGCCTGGATGGCGCTGTAGGCGTCCCGGTTGCCGGAGGGCGGGGTCGTGGTACCGCTCCCGGCGGACTGCAGGACCTGTACGTAGTCGACGACCATCGGGTGCCCGGACTCGGTGCCGCTGTCCAGGCCGCCGCCCAGCGCGTCGGGGAAGGCGCCGCCCATCGCCACGTTGAGGATGACGAAGAAGCCGTGGTTGGTGGCGTTGGCCCAGGTCGTCGCGTCGACCTGGCTCGCCGTGACCGTGTGGTAGTTGACGCCGTCGACGTAGAAGCGGATCGCCTCCGGGCTCACCGAGCGGTCCCACTCCATCGTGTAAGTGTGGAAGCCCGACTGGCAGGTGGTGTTCGGGCAGGCGACGGAGTTGCCGATGCCGGTGGTCTCGTTGCAGGGGCCGCCGGGGTTGGTGCCGCAGTGCATGGTGGCCCATACCTTGTTCAGGCCCTGGACGTTCTCCATGACGTCCAGCTCGCCGACGCCCGGCCAGTTCTGGTAGTTGCCGCGGTAGGGGGCGCCCAGCATCCAGAACGCGGGCCAGTACCCCTCGGCCGCGGTGCCGGTGACGTTCGGCATCTGCAGGCGGGCCTCGACGCGCAGCTTGCCGCCGGCCGGGGGCTGGAAGTCGGTGCGGGTGGTCTCGATGCGGCCCGATGTCCAGTTGCCGGCCGAGTCGCGCACCGGGGTGATGCGCAGGTTGCCGTTGCCGTCGAGCGAGACGTTGTTCGTGCCGGCCGTCATCGTCTCGACCTCGCCGGTGCCCCAGTTCGCGGGGCCGCCGGGATACGAAGTCCCGGTGTCGTACTGCCAGTTCGAGGTGTTGACGCCGGTGCCCGCCGAGCCGTTGAAGTCGTCCAGGAAGACCTGCGTCCAGCCCGACGGGGGTGTGGGTGCGGAGGCGCTGGCCGGCAGGGTGGCGGCCGTGGCCGCGGCGGCCGCCAGACCGATCGTGGCGAGAACGGCGACGAGGGCCCGCCGCCGTCTGGGTATGCCGGAGGTTTCACTCATGGGGGTGCCTCTCGGGTACGGGGAGATGCGCGGGTGACCTCCGAGAGCCACTTCTGAGAGCGCTCTCAGGGTGGGCCCAATGTGCTCCCCGCTCCTTCGGCCGTCAAGGCTTGAATCAAAGAAAGTCCTTGCTTCCCGGTGGAGTTCATCCGGTGAAGCCGCCCACGTGCTAAAGGGCGCTGCCCGCCTTCCAGTCGGCCCAGGACAGGTTCCAGCCGTTCAGGCCGTTCGACGGCTCCACGGTCTTCTCCCCCGAGTTCTTCACGATCACCACGTCGCCGAGCATCGAGCTCTCGTAGAACTTGTAACCCGCCACGGAACTGTCGTTCGCGCCCTTGGCGTCGTGCAGGCCGACGCAGCCGTGGCTGGTGTTCTGGTGTCCGAACACCGAGGTGGAGGCCCAGTAGTTGCCGTGGACGAAGGTGCCCGAGGTGGTCAGGCGCTGGGCGTGCGGCACGTCGGAGATGTCGTACTCGTCGCCGAGCCCGACCGTGGACGACTCCATGCGCGTCTGCTGGAACCGCTCGCTGATCACCATGATCCCGGACCAGGTGGTGTGCTGGGAGCTGCCGCCGCTCACCGGGTAGGTGGCGATGGCCCTGCCGTCCCGCTCGACGGTCATCTCCTTCGCCGCCAGGTCGACCGTGCTGATCTGCTCGCGGCCGATGTGGAAGGTGACGTCCTTCGACTGCACACCGTATAGACCATCCGATCCCTCGACGTCCTTCAGCCGCAGACTGAGCGTGATCTTCGTCCCGGCCGCCCAGTAGGTCTGCGGACGGAAGTCCAGCCGGGTGTCGCTGAACCAGTGGCCGACCACCTCGACGGCGGGCTCCGCGGTCACCGTGATCGCCTTCTGGACGGCGGCCCGGTCCTTGACGGCGTGCGTGAAGACGACCGACACCGGCATGCCGACGCCGGAGGTGGAGTCAGCCTCGGGCGTGAAGTAGCCGACGAACGTCGCGCCCGGCGACCTGGTGGTGAACGTCGTCACGGTCTCCTCGGCGGCGCCCTTCGCCTTCGCCGTCACGGTGTACTTCGTGCCCGAGTACGGGTTCTTCGCCGACGTCCACTTCGTGCGGGCGTCGTTGTAGGAGCCCGGCAGGGCGGAGCCGTCGTTGCCGGTGACGGTGACCGAGGCCAGCGTGCCGTCGGTGACGGTGACCTCGACGGGGCTGGTGAATTCGGCCTTCCTGGTGCCGGAGGCGGGCGTGACCGCGATCGTCGCCCTCTTGGTCGTGACCGCCCCGGCGGACGCCGTGGTGCCCTTGCCGTCCGTGGCCGCAGGCGCGTCCGTGGACGAACCGCAGCCGGCGAGGGCCGCGGTCGGCACCGCCCCGAGAGCGGCGAGGATCCCGCGCCGGGACCACCGCCGCGGCTGCCGCCCCGACCGGTTCGATATGTGCGAGACGCCCACGACACGCCTTTCCGAGTTGTCCATCTGTGTCTGGGCATCCTGCGCCACTTGTCTGTAGTGATCCTTTGAATCCGAGGGCCGCTCCCTGAGATTCCGGTGAGGACCGATCCGGTGAGGACCGATCCGGTGAGGACCGATCCGGGTGAGGACCCGCGGCCGAAACGGCCAAAAAGCGTGGCTGCCCCTGCCGATCCCCCTGTGAACGAGGTATGAACAGCCGACCGGCGTCCTGAGTCTCCGGTGATGTCCCGCGCCCCGTACGGCTTTTTCGGAGGTATCCGTGACCGAAGTCCGCAAGCGGCACACTGTGGCCATCGTCGGAGCCGGCGCGGCGGGCGCCCTGACCGCCGTCCAGCTCTGCGAGACGGCGACCCGCCGCCGGACTCCCCTCGACGTCGTCCTGATCGACCCGGCCCCGGAGGCGGGCCGTGGCACCGCGTACGCCACCCCCGACCCGCGCCACCGCCTGAACGTGCCCGCGGGCAACATGAGCGCCTACCCCGACGACCCCGGCCACTTCACCCGCTGGCTGTGCCGGCACGGCGAACCACAGGTCACCGGCGCCGACTTCGCCACCCGGTACCGCTACGGCGCCTACCTCGCCGACACCCTCGGCCAGGCCGTCGTCCGCTCCCACGGCACGGCCGCCGTGCGCCGGCTGCGCACCCGCGCCGAGGGCTGCACCGGCACCCCCGACGGCCGGGTGGAGCTGCGCCTCGCCGACGGGGAGCGCCTGGCCGCGGACGCCGCCGTCCTCGCCACCGGCCCCGCCGCCCCGACCGCCGGCTGGGCCCCGCCCGCCCTGCGCACCTCGCTCCGCTTCGTCGGCGCGCCGTGGACGCCGGGCGCCCTGGACGGCCCGCGGGACGCCGCCGACGACGTGCTGCTCGTCGGCACCGGCCTGACCGCCGTCGACCTCGCCCTGACCCTCGACCGCCCCGGCCGCACCGTGCACGCCCTGTCCCGCAGCGGCCTGCTGCCCCAGCCGCACACGCTCGGCCCGGCCGGGGTGATGCCCGCACCGGAGGACCTCGACGACACCTCCCTGGGCAGGCTGCGCCGCGCGGTCTACCGGCACCTCAGCCGCTCCGTGCGCACCCACGGCGACTGGCGCCCCGGCCTGGACAGCCTGCGCCCGCACACCGTGCGGCTGTGGCGCAGCCTCACCCCCGAGGAGCAGGAGGAGTTCCTGGCCCGCGAGGGCGCCCTGTGGAACACCCACCGCCACCGCATGGCGCCCGCCACCGCCGAGCACGTCTCCCGGGCCCGCACCGCCCGCCGCCTCCACGTCCACACCGGTACGGTCGTACGCGCCGGCGCCCACGACGACGGCACCCTCGCGGTCGAGCTCTCGGGCGGCCGCACACTGCACGTCGGCTGGGTGATCGACTGCACCGGCCCCGGACGGCACCTCGACGACCCGCTGTGGCGCTCGCTGCTCGCGTCTGGCGCCGCCGTGCACGGCCCGCTGGGCATGGGCGCCGCCACCCGTGACGGCCGCCTCCTCGACGCCCGCGGCCGCACCGGGCTCCCGCTGTTCACGCTCGGCGCCCCGCGCCGCGGCGAACTGTGGGAGACCACCGCCGTCCCCGAAATCCGCGTCCAGGCAGCCGAGTTGGCCCAGCAGCTGCTGGCGCCCCTCACCCGAAGGCCCCGCACCGGCCGCCGCCCCGTCGACGGGCACGGCCTCGCCCTGTCCACCCACGCCGAGGCGGCCGCCGCCCACCGCACCGGACTCGACCGGGTCCTCAAGGTCCGCTCCGGAGCCGAGGACGCCTTCGCCCGCGCGGTCGCCCTCGACCCCGGCTTCGCCCTCGGCCACGCCGCCCTCGCCCTGCTGGGCCACGAGTGCGCGGCCCCCGTCGACGTGCCCCGCGCCCTCGCCGACGCACAGCGCTCGGCGCGCGAGCGGGCCGACGAGCGCGAGCGCTCCTTCGTGGACGTGGTCACCCGCCGGATCACCTGCGACGACGGGGACGAGACCCTCGTACGCCACCTGCGGACGTACCCCGGGGACGCGCTCGCGCTCGCCGCCGCCGTGCCCACCATCGCCTTCTCCGGGGTGAGCGACCTGCACGACGACGACGCGCTGCGCCTGCTCGAACTGACGTCACCGTCGTACGACGGCCACTGGTTCCACACCTCGCTGCTCGCCTTCCTGCGCCAGGGACAGGGCCGGCTGCACGAGGCGGGCGAACTCGCCCACCGGGCGCTGGCCGCCGAGCCCGCCTCCGGGCACGCCGTGCACGCCCTGGCACATGTGCACTACGAGTCCGGCGCGCACGAGGCGGGCCGCGACTGGCTGGACCGCTGGGTGTCCGGGCGGGGCCGCGGCACGGTCCACCGGGCCCACTTCTCCTGGCACATCGCCCTGCACGAACTGGCCCTCGACGACCCGGACGCGGTCCGCAGGCGCTGGTTCGCGCAGCTCGCGCCCGGCCGGGTCACCGGCGTACGGGCCCTGGTCGACTCGGGGTCGCTGCTGTGGCGGGCGCGGCTCAGCGACAGCTGGCAGGGCGAACTGCCCGCGGCGGACGTGCTGGACTCGGTCGGACGCGAGGTGCTGGAGCGGCCGGCGACCGCGTTCACCGCCCTGCACGCTGCGGTGGCGCTGACCGCCGCCGGCGACCTGCCCGCCCTGCGCCGGCTGCGCGACCACGCGGCGGGCGCCGATCCGGTGCAGCGTGAGGTCGTCGCCCCGCTGTGCGAGGCCCTGGAGGCGCTCCTGGAGGAGCGGTTCCGGGAGGCGGCCCGCGGTCTCGACGCGCTGCTGCCCCTGCTGCGCAGGGTCGGCGGCAGCGCGGCCCAGCGCGAGGTCGTCGAGGAGACGCTGCTGTACGCCCTGGTGTCGGCCGGCCGCTGCGGCGCGGCCCGCCGCCTTCTGGACGCCCGCCTCGACCGCAAACCGGCACCCCGCGACCGCCGGCTGCTGGCCGCACTGCCCGGCTGACCCGGCCTCCCGCCCCCTGCGGGGCCCCGTTTCCGACCAGCGGCGGAGACGGGGCCCCCTCCGTTTCCTTCGCCTGCCGCGGTCGGGCGCTAGTCATCGGCGCACAGCACTGCCTCCTCCGGCTCGTCGTCCTTTAACTATCAGTGCTTACCTACGGTTCCGTAACCTCACGGCCTGCTCAGCTTCACGTACCTCTCTTCACCCCACAGAAGGGACGCTCTGAGGTGATGTCATACAGGTCGAGGAAGCCACTGCCGAGGAGAGCCGCACTGCTCGCCGCCGCGGGCCTGCTCGGTGGACTGCTGACGGTGCCGACGGTGACCGCGGCGGCCGGAACGCCGCAGGCGTGCGCCGCGGCGGACGCCGACATATACCGGCCCCCGGACCACGCCACCGCCGCACCGGGCGACGTCGTCGCCTGCCGCCGGGTCGACTCCCTGCCCATGGTGGTCGGCGGCCCCCCGTCCGACGCGTGGAAGGTGCAGTACGGCTCCACCGACGGGCGGGGCAGGCGGGTCGGCGTCGCCGGCACCGTCGTCGTACCGAAGAAGCCGTGGACCGGACCGGGGCAGCGGCCGCTGGTCGCGTTCGTGCCCGGCACCCTCGGCATCGGACCGCAGTGCGCGTTCTCCAAGCAGCTCGCGGGCCAGTACCAGGACGCCTACGAGGGCCCGAACATCGCGGCGCTGCTCAACGCCGGTTACGCCGTCGCCGCGACGGACGGCCAGGGGTACATGGACGGCCAGGTCCACCCGTACGCCGTCGGCGCCGAGGCCGGCCACGCCACCCTGGACATGGCCCGCGCGGCCTCCCGGGTGCCCGGCAGCGGGGTGAGCCCCGACGCGCCGGTGGGGATCTGGGGCTACTCCGAGGGCGGCTCCGGCAGCCTGTGGGCGGCCCAGCTCGCCCGGTCGTACGCCCCCGAACTCGACGTCGTCGGCTCCGCCTCCGGCGGGATCCCCGCCGACCTCAAGCAGGTGGCGGCCAACCTCGACGGGAAGTTCTTCGCCGGGTTCCTGATGGACGCGTTCATCGGTCTGTCCGTCACCCATCCGGACATGCCGTTCGACGACATCCTCAACGACAGCGGCCGCAAGGCCGTCCAGGACGCCGAGTCGCTGTGCGCCGTCGGCACGGTCACCCGGTTCGCGGGCGCCCGGGTCGAGCAGTACACCGAGGACGGGCTGACCCTCGACCAGCTCTACGCCCTGCGCGGGACGGACGGCAGCACCTGGAGCGAGGTCGTCGACCAGAACAGGCTCGGAGCCGGCGTGGGCACACCGGGATCGGGGGCCCGCTACGAGATCGGCTTCCCGGTCCTGCAGTACCGCGGCCTGGCCGACGAGGTGATCCCCGCCGAGACCGGCCAGAGCACGCGCCGCGCGTACTGCGCCGCCGGGATCACCACCCAGTGGACGCCGTACCTCGGCGACCACCTCACCGGCGACGCGCAGTCGATCGGTGACGTCGTGAAGTGGCTCGGGGACCGGTTCGACGGAACGGAGACGAAGGGCAACTGCTGATCCCCGCGGCGGAGTCCGCCCGCCCGCGAACGTCCCCGCGCCGGAGCCCCACGGCGCGGGGACTCGGCACTCCATCGCGCACCGGCCGGTCCAGGGCGATCTGCCCGAGGGCGGCGGTCAGGGTGGTGAGGCGAGCGGCTGACGCTTCATCAACGGCCTTCCACGTCCACGAAGACGGGATTGGCATAGAACCATGTGTCGGCCCACGGGTCACCGTTTCCGGGCTCGTGGGGGATCGGGCCGTGCGGGTCGACCGACGCGCCCAGATACCCGGCCCCGTGCCGGTTGCCGTCGCTGCCGCGCAGCCGGACGTAGAAGGACTCGTCGCCGGCTATCAGCGGGATGCGCAGGGTGTACGTGCCCGTGCGGCCGGACACGTCCTTGGTCTGTACGACCTTGGTGTCCGGCGCCCGCCAGCTGTCGCGGTCCGTGACCGGGCCGCGCACGGCGCCCCGGATGACGTCCACATGAGCCAACCGGGGCAGGATTCCCCGGGGGTTGGCGCGGGAGGCGGTCGTCACCGTCACGTACAGCGTGATCCTGTCGCCCTTGCGGACCCGCAGCCGGCCGCCCAGCGTGACGCCCCGCCCGAGGTCGCAGTCCCGCTTCAGGCGCACGTCGAGCCCGTCGAGCAGATGCCCGTGGTCGAGCCAGACACGTCCTGCGCGCAGGCCCGCCATCACCGCGCGGTAGCCGTAGCGGGTCACGCCGACGTGGGTGCGGCTGAACTCGCCCGGCCAGAAGTCGCTGCCCGGCTGCGGGGTGTCGGTGTTCACCGGGTCGGGCAGCCTGCCGGTGTTGTCGAAGTTCTGCCCGGCCGGCCAGTCGCCGTTCTTCCAGGTGTCGAAGACGGTCCGGTGGTTGTCGGAGTTGGTGGTGACCGAGAACAGCCGTCCCTCGGCCAGCATCGAGTCCCACAGCCCGCCGACGGTCGCGGTCGCCCAGTCGAAGCCGCCGTAGGTGAGATAGGCGTCCGCCGGGTAGCCGGCGAAGGAGTTGGCGGACGGCTTGTTCTCGTACTCGCCGCGGATCGACGTCGAGCCGCGCCAGCCGGGGATGGCAGCGCCCTGGGCGCCGGGTGCGCCCTCCATGCCGATCATGATCTCGGGGGCGGCGTCGCGCCAGTTGCGCATCTCGTGCGGGGAGTCGATGCCCAGGCGCAGCGGGTGGTTGGCGAGGACGAGGACGTCGTCGACGTACCCGGTGCGGCGCTGTTCGGCCAGCCACTGGACGGCCTTGACCGCGTGGGCCTCGTTGCGGGCCGTGTTCGCGTTGTCGGGGGCGCCGTCGGTGTAGCCGAGGAGCTTGCCGTCGTAGGCGAGCTCGAACTGGGTGAGCAGGCCGACCTCGTTCGGGCCGGGGGCGGCGAAGACCGTGCAGTGCTCGGCGGCCGGGATGTACCACTCCAGGCCCTGGAAGATCAGCTGGCGCGGGTTCTCGGCGCGGGCCTCGAGGATCTCCTGGTGCTCCAGCTCGGCGCCGTAGGAGGCGTGACCGAAGTTGGAGTGCTCGTTGAACACCATCCAGTCCAGGCCGTACGTGGCGGCGGCCTGGGCCTGCTGGGAGAACGTGTACTTCGCGTCATGGCTGTAGACGGAGTGGACGTGGTGGTCGCCCACGAGGTAGGCGAGGCGCGGGTCGTCGCCGCCGAAGCCCCGGCCGGTGGCGGCGACGGCCGGGGCGGCCGCCCCGCCGAGGGCGAACGCGGCGCCGAACAGACCCGCACGGCACAGGAGTTGGCGTCTCGACACGCCCTGGGCGTCGAGATCGGCGGGGGAGACCGCCGGGTCGGCCCAGACGGGCAGCTGCTGCTCGGTCATGGTGCTCCTCGTGGTCCTCGTGGTCCTCGGGAAAGGGGGGTAGTGGGGCAGTGGGTCAGTGGGTCATGAAGGAGGTGACGGGCAGCGCCCGGGAGACGATCCGGACGTCGCCGAGCCGTCCGTACAGGATCTGGTCGATCTTCCCCGCGTACTCGTAGCCGCCGAGCAGCCACGGCAGCCCGGCCGAGGCTATGCCGACGGCGGGGGCGTGCGGGTTGCGGGCCACGGGGCAGCCCTGGACGTACAGGACCGTGTGCCGTCCGTCGTTCACGACGGCGAGGTGCCACCAGGTCTCGCGGGCGGTCTCGTCCCCCCAGTTGGTGGCCAGCTGCTGCTGGTCGAGCGGATGGACCGCCCACTGCGGGCCCGGCCCGTCGGAGATGGACAGCGTGGCGAGCGGCTCGTCCGGGTCGTCCGTGACCTGGCCGACGGAGCCGTTGCGGCCGGTGCGGCTCACCAGGCCGGACCAGGCGTTGTGGCCGGCGTCCCAGTCGGCGGGCAGGCGGTAGAACGCCTCGATGGTGTAACCGCCGCGGAAGGTCGCCGAGTTGAGGGGAGCCGCGTCGACCGTGCGCAGAAAGGCGCCCTTCAGCGGGGACTTGTAGCCCTGGAACTCCAGGCTGCCGTGGCCGGGCTGGTCCGGGTGGTGGTCCGGCGACCAGCCCAGCGTGCCGCCGCCGACCGGGACGACGGTGAGGTCGTTGCCGCGCCCGGAGAGATCACGGACGGTGCCGGAGGGCGCCGACTCGAACCGCCAGTAGGCCACCGTGCCGGGTATCAGCATCTTCGACGCGGGGCGCGCCGGACGCGCGGGCACCGGGTCGAAGCCCGAGAAGCGTTCCTCGAAGTCGATCCCGACCGAGAAGCGGTCCGCGTCGCCGCTCAGCTCGATCTCCTGCCGCTCCAGCTCGTTGAGCCCCTGCGCGGCCCGGCCCAGGATCCACGGGGAGACCGTCTCGACGTCGATGACCTTGCGGTCGAGGTCGAAGTGGTAGAGGCGGATCATCGCCGCGCCTCCGAAGTAACGGTTCTGATAGTTCGTCAGGTGGAGGTGGACCTCGTTGCCCGCCGCGTTCTTGCGGACCGCCCGGCCCGCGGGCCAGTAGTGTCCGTTGAGGGTGAGGAAGATCTGGTCGTGGTCCTCGATCAGCCGGTCCCACAGCTGCTGCCCGTAGGCCGACAACGTGTCGTCCCCGACGACCAGTTCGTGCGTGGTGAGGACGACGGGCGTCTTCGGGTGGGCGGCGAGGACGTCCTTCGCCCAGGCGTACCCCTGCGCGGACAGCCGCCAGTCCAGCGCCAGCACCATCCACACGCGCCCGGCGGCCCTGAACAGGTGAAAGGTGTGGTAGCCGTCCGGGGAGGCGCCCCCGAACGTCGGCTTGCCCCGGAAGCGCTCCGGCCCGAACACATCCAGGTACGGTGTCGCACCGCGCTGGTCGTCCGTCGACGACCGCACGTCGTGGTTGCCGGCCAGGACGCTGTAGCCGACACCCCGCCGGTCGAGGATCCCGAACGCCTCACCGATCGCGGCGACTTCGTCCCGGGTGCCGTTCTGGGTGAGGTCGCCGAGGTGGGACAGAAAGACGATGTTCTCGTCCCTGCCGTGCTCCAGCAGGTAACGCAGGGACGCCTCGACCGGCTTCCTGTCGATGCTGGGGCCGTCGAAGAGGTACTGGGTGTCGGGCATCACCGCAAGGGTGAACCGGCGGCTGTCGGGGTCGGGATGCCGGCCGCTCTCCCCGGCCGCCTCGGCGACGGCCGGCAGCGCGATCCCCGCGGTGGCCGCGGCGGTGGCAGCGGCCCCGAGCAGCGCCGTGGCCCTGAGGAAACCGCGTCTGCCGGCGCCCGCCTGCGCGGCCTCGCCCTGGCTGTGGTCATGCGACGTACACACGTGTGCTCCGTGAGAGTGGTGGGACCGGGCAGGATTCAGAGAACGCGCAGGGTCCAGCTCCAGCGGTGGACACCCGGCGCGATGCGGTACCGGGGTGAGGTGTCGGGCCCGCACGAGGCCGTGCCCAGGCCCCGGTGCGCCGCGTCGATGTGCACGACGCACCCGGGGCGCGGCACCAGCTCGTCGTGGTGCGACGCGGCGGTCAGGTCCTCGGCGCGGTGGCGGGTGACGGACACCTGGCGCGGCTCGTCCAGCACCACCGCGATGCCGGTGGCGTCCGGCGCCGACAGCGTGAAACGCCGCACCCCGTGCCGGCCGCCGCTCTCCTGCGGACGCAGATACGGCGTGAACAACTCGTCCACGGGGACGCGGTGATGACCGACCGGCGCCCCCGCACTCCGGTCCGGATACGACTCCCAGGGCCCCTGCCCGAACCACTCCAGCAGGCCGAGGCCCGGCGTCGTCCCGAAGACCGTGCCGACCCGCGCCACATCGTCGAACACTCCCCCAAGCTCTCGGCTCCGCTCGAGCAGGGGGGACCCCCATGGCAGCTCGGCCTCCTCGTCGACCCGGACGCCGCCCTCGACGGGGGTGAACACCTGCCGGTGCCGTACGACCCCGACCGTGCCGGCGTACTCGGCGGCCACCGTCACCCGGCCGCCGTCGCGCCGTACCGACACGACCTTGCGCACGAGCGAGTCGAGCCCCCAGGCCCGCCAGCGCAGCGCCATGCCGCCCAGCTCGTCGTTGTCGGTGGGCGCCCGCCACAGCGACAGCGTCGGGGCCGCCGTCAGCAGCGGATGGAGCAGGAGGCCCTCGCCGTCGACCTCGACCGGCCGGTCCACGGGAACGTCCCGCGCCACGGCCGGGCCGCGCAGCCGGATCTGCGGCACGCACACCTCGGTCCCGCGCGGCGCCCACGGCAGGTCCTCGGCCGTCGTCACCCGCAGGGTCAGCCAGGCCTCGCCGCCGTCGTGAGGCACCGCGAAGGGCAGCGGCACGGCCGCCGTCTCACCCGGCCGCAGATCGGGGAGCTCGGCGGGCGCGCTCAGCGTACGGCCGTCCGCCAGGGACAGCTCCCACGCGCCGGACAGCCAGTCCAGGCGCCGGAAGTGCTGGTGGTTGGAGAGGACGACCCCCTCGTGCCTGAAACACGCGATGCGCAGCGGCGCCGCGATCTCCCGGTGCTCGTACAGGACGGGCTTCGGGGTGCGGTCCGGGAAGACGACACCGTCCGCGACGAACGCGCCGTCGTGGATCGTCTCGCCGAAGTCGCCGCCGTACGCCCAGCGATGGCCGGGCCCGGCGACACCGTTGTCATACAGCCCGGCGCCCGCGCGTCCGGCCGGTCTTCCGTCGCTCACGCGCTGAAGAATTCCGTGGTCCCAGAACTCCCAGATGAACCCGCCCTGAAGACCCGGGGTGGCCTCGATGGCGGCCCAATGGTCGGCCAGCGTGCCGTTGCTGTTGCCCATGGCGTGGGAGTACTCGCACTGGATGAGCGGCTTGGTCTGCTCCCCGGACAGCGCGTGCGCCACACAGTCCTCGACCGGCGCGTACATCGGGCAGGCGATGTCGGAGGCGAGTTCCGGGTCCGCCCAGCCCCGCTTGGCCGCCCCCTCGTACTGGAGGGGCCGGGACGGGTCGTACCGGCGCACCCAGCCCGCCGCCGCGTCATGGCCCGCGCCGTAGTCGGACTCGTTGCCCAGCGACCAGACGATCACCGAGGGGTGGTTCCTGTCCCGCAGCACCATGCGCGAGACACGGTCCACGAACGCCCCCAGATAGCGCGGGTCGTCGGCGATCTCGTGGGCGTGGTCGTGGGATTCGATGTCCGCCTCGTCGACGACGTAGAAGCCGAGCTCGTCGGCGAGGTCGTAGAGCGCCGGATCGCTCGGATAGTGCGCGGTGCGGATCGCGTTGAAGCCGAACCGCTTCAGCAGCACCAGATCCGCGCGCATGTCGTCGTACGACACCGTCCGGCCCGTCAGCGGATGGAAGTCGTGCCGGTTCACGCCCCTGATGAACACGCGCTCGCCGTTGACCAGCAGGTCCCGGCCCGCGATCTCGACGTCACGGAAGCCGACACGGTGGTACGAGGTGTCGGCGACCGTTCCGTCCGCGCGGTGCAGGCGCACGGTCAGGCCGTACAGCTCGGGCGTCTCGGCGTTCCAGGTGCGCACCTCGGCCACCACGGCCGTCAGACGCGCCTCGCCGAGGAAGCCGGAGACCCGTTCCTCCTCGGCGTTGACCCGGTCGAACTCCGCGTCCTGCGCCAGGAACCGTCCGTCCAGCTCGCCGCTGACGTACCACCCCCCGGGCAGCGCACCGCCCGCGTCCCGCACCCGGCAGTCCACGCGCAGCCCGCCGTCCCGCCGGGCCCGCACGCCGACGTCGGCCAGATACAGCGGGTCCGTCGCGTACAACAGCACCGAGCGCGTGATCCCGCCGTGCCACCACTGGTCCTGGTCCTCGATGTGCGAGGCGTCCGACCACTTGATCACCGTCAGCCGGACGACGGCCCGCTCGCCGGGGCGCACGACGTCCGACAGATCGAACTCGGCGGCCAGATGGGAGTCCTTGGAGACGCCGACGGGCCGTCCGTCGACATGCACGAGGAGCACGCTCTCGGCGGCCCCGATCTGGAGCACGATCCGCCGGCCGGCCCAGTCGGCCGGTATGTCCACCTCGCGCTCGTAGACCCCGGTCGGGTTGTCCGCGGGCGACTGTGGAGGGAATTCTGCATACGGCATACGAAAGTTCGTGTACTGCGGCAGGTCGTCCGTGTCCTGCATGGTCCATACACCGGGAACGTATGCGGTCGACCATCCACCGGTGACCGGCGCGTCAGGCGCCGGCAGCAGTTGGAAGCGCCAGTCGCCGTCCAGACGGACGGCACCCGGCCGACGGTCGACGGCGCTCATCGGCAACCGCCCCCAGGAGGTCACCTCGGGTGCCTCCCAGGGGCGGAGAGCGATCAGTGGATCGGGCCAGCAGGGCACCGGTCATCACCATGCCGTAGTCGGTCGTGCCGTGGGTGCCGTTGAGCTGGGACAGTGCGACCTGGAGGGTCACGTTGTCCGGGTTGGTGAGGGCGATCAGGGGCCAGGCGTAGTCGTTCCACTGCCCCATGAAGGTGAAGATGCCGAGGAAGGCGAGGCCCGGACGGACGACCGGGAGCGCCACGTGCCAGTACTGGCGCAGGAAGCTCGCCCCGTCGATCCGTGAGGCGTCGAGGAGTTCGTCGTGGATGGCGCCCCTCATGTACTGGCGCATCCAGAAGATGCCGAACGCGTTGGCTGCCGCCGGGACGATCAGCGAGGTCATCGAGCCGATCCAGCCGAGCTTCGCCATGATCACGAACTGCGGGATGGCCGCGAGCTGCGCCGGCACCATGAAGATGACCATCAGCAGCGCGAACAGCACTCTGCGGCCCGGGAACTCGAACTTGGCGAAGACGAAGGCCGCCAGCGAGTCGAAGAACAGGACCAGGAACGTCACCGATCCCGCGACCAGCAGCGAGTTGAACATCGAGCCGAAGAAGTCGATGTTGTCGAAGAGGTGGCGGACGTTCTCCAGGAAGTGCGTGCCGGGCAGCAGCTTCGGCGGGTAGGAGAAGATCTCCGACGAGGCGTGGGTCGACATGATGACGGCCCAGTAGAACGGGAAGGCCGAGAGCAGCAGCCCGACGACGAGGACGGCGTGCAGCGCGATCCCTCTGCCGCGGGTTCCCTTGATGGATGCCATGGTGTGCGGGCCTCCCTAGTCTTCGCCCCGGCGCTGCACCAGGCGCCAGTTGATGATCGAGAAGAGGATGACGACGAGGAAGACGCCCCACGCCACGGCGGCGCCGTAGCCGAAGTCGTTGTTGTCGAAGGTCTGCTGGAAGAAGTAGAGGACCATCGTCCGGCCGGCGTGGCCCGGACCGCCCGAGAACGTCGAGTCGTTGGCGGTCGTCTGCAGCAGCACCTGCGGTTCGGAGAAGCTCTGCAGACCGGTGACGGTCGACACCACGAGCACGAAGAGCAGCACCGGCCGCATCATCGGCAGTGTGATCCGGAAGAAGGTCTGCACGGGACCGGCACCGTCCATACGGGCCGCCTCATACAGTTCACCGGGGATTGTCTGCAGTCCCGCGAGGAAGATGATCGCGTTGTAGCCGGTCCACTGCCAGGTCATCAGCGTGGCGATGGCGATCTTGATGCCCCATGGTGTGTTCAGCCAGGCCACCTGGTCGAGGCCGACAGCCTGCAACAGTGCGTTCACCAGGCCGAAGTTGGTGGAGAACACCGAGCCGAAGATGATCGCGACCGCCACCACCGAGGTGACGTTCGGCAGGAAGTAGGCGAAGCGGTAGACGTTCTTGAAGCGGACCGCCGAGTTGAGCAGCACGGCCGTCACCATCGCCAGGAAGATCATGGGGAAGGTGGCCAGCGCCCAGATGACGATCGTGTTCCCGACCGAGTTCCAGAACTCGCTGTCGTCCAGCAGGTACTGGTACTGCGACAGGCCCGCCCACTCCATCGGGCCGAGGCCGTCCCAGCGGTGCAGGGAGACGTACAGGGAGAAGCCGACGGGGATCAGGCCGAAGGCGAGGAAGAGAAGGTAGAAGGGCGAGATGGCGGCGTAGAGGTGCCAGTACCTGCGCACACCGTTTGCGGGCCGCGCGGCGGGCGTGTCCGCCGGTGCCGCCGGGGGTCTGTCCAGTGCGGGGACGGTGGCCATCAGTGGCTCACCCCCAGGTGGTCCGCTATGCGCCGGCATGTGCTCATGGCGTCGCTCCAGGCCTTCTTCGGGTCCTTGCCCAGGACGCCGACGTTCTTGATCTCGTCCTTGAGGGGCTGTCCGAGCGCCACGTCGAACGGGCTGTTGTAGGCGACGGCGATCTTCTGTGCGGCGGGCCCGAAGACGTCCATCGTGACCTGGCCGCCGAAGAACGGGTCGGGCTCCCGCAGCTGCTTGAGGCCGTAGGAGGCGGGAGTGGAGGGGAAGAGGCCCGCGTCCACGAATCCCTGGGCCTGGTTGGCTGCATCCAGTATCCAGGTGATGATCTGGAAGGCCCGCTCGGGCTCCCGGCACGCCTTGGTGATCGACAGGAACGAGCCGCCGTTGTTCGAGGGCCGCACGGGCATCTGGGCCACCCTCCACCTGCCCTTGGTCTTCGGCACACCGCTCTTGATGTCGTTGGTGGCCCAGGAGGCGTTGAGCTGGCTGGGCAGCTTGCCGTCCTGGATGGCCGACAGCTGGTCCGGAGTGCCGTTGACGAAGTCCGAGACGATCCCCCGCCGTTTCGCCTCCACGGCCAGCGCCCAGGCGGCGCGCACATGCTCCTGGTCGCCGATGAAGCGGCGGTCCTTGTCGACGTACCGCTTGCCGCCCTGCTGCACCGCGTTCTCGAAGACGCTGTTGACGTCGGTGAGCAGGGAGGTCCCCGGGATCCGCTTCTTGAGCCGCTCGCCCGCGGCGAAGAACCTCTCCCAGGTGTTCAGCTCCCGGGACACGTCGGCGGGTTCGTACGGCAGCCCGGCCCTGCGGAAGACGTCGTACTGGTAGAAGTGCGCGACCGGGCCGCAGTCGATGGGGAAGCCGACCATCGTGCCGTCGTCGGCGATGCCCTGGTCCCACTTCCACGACAGGTACCGGCTGCGGTACTTGTCCGCGCCCAGCGTCCGCAGGTCCACGAACTGGCCGGCGTTGGGCAGGTAGGACGCCATGTCCTCGCCCTTGAGGCCCGCGATGTCGGGGATGCGGGCGCGGCCGGTCATCGTCGTGATCAGTTTGGACCGGTAGTAGCCGCCGATCTTGATGGCCTGCAGGTCGACCGTGCTGTCGTAGCGGGCCCTGGCCTTCTCGACGACCGTGTCGCCGAGGCCGCCGTCCCAGTACCACAGGACCATGTTCCGGCCGGTCGAGCCGGTCGGAACGGCACAGCCGGCCGCCAGGCCGCCGAGCGCCGTGGCGGCCGCCGGGGCCAGGCCCGCGCGCAGCAGGCCTCTTCGTGAGAGCCGCACAGCTCCCACCGCCTTTCGGATCTGTTCGGGACTTACGTACGGGGTGTCAGTGCTGCCGTGCGGGCGGGGTGACGGGGGCGTACGTCACCGGCGGGCCCACTTGCGCCGGGATGCGGTCCGCGAGGAAGCCGTACGCCCGCCGCAGTCCGGGGTCGGTCAGCGAGCGCCACCAGCGGTCCACGCCGTACCAGCCGGGGGCCGCCAGTGCCCCGCCGTGGTGCCGTACGGACAGTCCGGCCGCGAGCACCGCGAACCGCAGCCGCTCCGTCAGCGGCCACCCGCCGAGCGAGGCCGCGACGAAGCTCGCCCCGAAGACGTCACCGGCGCCCGTGGCGTCGAGGACATCGATGTCAAGCGCCGGCACCTCCGCGTACTCGCCGGTCGTCTGGTCCACGGCGACGGCCCCGGCACCGCCGCGGGTGACCACGGCCACCGGCACGAGCTCGCAGAGCGCGCCGAGGGCCGCCACCGCGCTGTCGGTGCGCGTGTAGGCCATCGCCTCGGTCTCGTTGGGGAGGAAGGCGTGGCACAGGGCCAGCTGGTCGAGCAGGTCGGTGGACCACCGCTGGGCGGGGTCCCAGCCGACGTCGGCGTAGATGTGCGTGCCGTTCGCGGCGGCCTTGGCGATCCACTCGCGCGGTTCGGCCTCGAGGTGCACGAGGGCCGTGCGCGCCTCGGGCGGGTCGCCCATCAACGCGTCCTGCGAGTACGGCGGTTCCTGGCCGTGGGTGACCAGGGCCCTGTCCCCGCCCTGGGCCAGGGAGACGGTGACCGGGGTGGGCCAGCCGTCGGCGGTGCGGGAGAGGGAGACGTCGACGTGCTCCTGGCCGGCGAGGACGTCACGGCAGTACGCGCCGTAGAAGTCGTCGCCGAAGACCGTGGCCAGCGAGGTCCTGAGGCCGAACCGGGACGCTGCCACCGCCAGGTTGGCGATGCCGCCGGGGCCGCAGCCCATGCCGCCCGTCCAGATCTCCTCGCCGGGTGTGGGCGCCTTGCCCAGCCCCGTGAGGACGAGGTCGTAGAAGAGCAGCCCGGTCAGCACCACGTCGGGCCGGTCGTCGTCCACGGATACGTCCTCTCGTTCTGGAGAGCTCGTCAGAACTCTTCATTTCGGTGACCGGAATCGTGCGCCGCTCCTCGACATTGGTCAATACCCGAGCAGAACTGAGCATGGATTTGATTGAAGATGACGAGTAGTGTTCATGGCGTGCTGGCAGAACGACGACATCAACTCATCCTGCGGGCCCTGCGCTCCGGCGGTCCCGCGGCCGTCACCGACCTCTCCGGACAGCTCGGCGTGAGCCCGGCCACGATCAGGCGCGACCTGCTCAAACTGGAGGAGGACGGCCTGCTCACGCGGGTGCACGGCGGCGCGGTCGCGGAGGAGGGGGACCAGCCCTTCGCCGAGGTCGCCGAGGTGCGGGTGCCCGAGAAGGACGCCATAGCGGCGCGCGCGGCGGCGATGGTCAGGGACGGCCAGTCGGTACTGCTCGACATCGGTACCACCGCCTACCGGCTGGCCCGCCAGCTGCACGGCCGCCGCCTCACCGTGATCACCAGCAACCTGGTGGTCTACGAGGAGCTCGCCGACGACGAGGGCATCGAGCTGGTGCTGCTCGGCGGCATGCTCCGCCGCGAGTACCGCTCCCTGGTCGGCTTCCTCACCGAGGACAACCTGCGCCAGCTGCACGCCGACTGGCTCTTCCTCGGCACCAGCGGAGTGCGCCCCGGCGGGCAGGTGATGGACACGACGGTCGTGGAGGTGCCGGTCAAGCGGGCCATGATCAAGGCCAGTGACACGGTCGTCCTGCTCGCCGACTCGGCGAAGTTCCCGGGTACGGGGATGGCGAAGGTCTGCGGTCCCGAGGACCTGGACGTGGTGGTGACGAACGCGCCGGTCGACCCGGCGACCCGCTCCTGCCTGGAGGAGGCGGGCGTCGAGGTGGTCCTGGCGGGAAAGGTGCAGTCGTGAAGCTGACGATTCTGGGCGGCGGAGGATTCCGTGTGCCGCTCGTGTACGGGGCGCTGCTGTCGGACCGTGGCGAGGGGCGGGTCACTGAAGTCGTTCTGCATGATCTGGACGACAGTCGACTGTATGCAGTCGCCCGTGTACTGGCTGAACAGGCGTCGACCGCGGTCGACGCCCCCCGCGTGACCGCCACGACCGACCTCGACGAGGCACTGCGCGGCGCCGACTTCGTGTTCTCCGCGATCCGCGTCGGTGGCCTGGAAGGCCGGGCGAACGACGAGCGGGTGGCGCTGGCGGAGGGCGTCCTCGGCCAGGAGACCGTCGGCGCGGGCGGCATCGCCTACGGTCTGCGGACGGTTCCGGTCGCCGTCGACATCGCCCGGCGGGTGGCCCGCCTGGCTCCCGACGCCTGGGTCATCAACTTCACCAACCCCGCGGGCCTCGTCACCGAGGCCATGTCCCGTCATCTCGGCGACCGCGTCATCGGCATCTGCGACTCGCCGGTCGGCCTCGGCCGCCGTATCGCCCGGGTGCTCGGCGCGAACCCGGGTGAGGCGTGGATCGACTACGTCGGTCTCAATCACCTCGGCTGGGTGCGCGGCCTGCGGGTCGCCGGCCGCGACGAACTCCCGCGCCTGCTCGCCGACCCCGACCTGCTCGGCTCCTTCGAGGAGGGCAAGCTCTTCGGTACCGACTGGCTGCGGTCCCTGGGCGCGATCCCCAACGAGTACCTGCACTACTACTACTTCAACCGGGAGGCCGTCAGCGCCTACCAGCAGGCCGAGAAGACCCGCGGCGCCTTCCTGCGCGACCAGCAGGCCCGCTTCTACCAGGAGATGCGCGACCCCGGCGCCGCGGCCCTCGCCGCCTGGGACCGCACCCGCGCCGAGCGCGAGGCCACCTACATGGCCGAGAACCGGGAGACGGCCGGCGTCGGCGAGCGCGACGCCGACGACCTCTCGGGCGGCTACGAGAAGGTGGCCCTCGCCCTGATGCGGGCCATCGCCCGCGACGAACGCACCACGCTGATCCTGAACGTGCGCAACGCGAGCACCCTCTCCGTGCTCGACCGTGACGCCGTCATCGAGGTCCCCTGCCTGGTCGACGCCAACGGCGCCCACCCGGTCGCCGTCGACCCGCTGCCCGGCCACGCGACGGGCCTGGTGTGCGCGGTCAAGGCGGTCGAGCGCGAGGTGCTCGCCGCCGCCGAGTCCGGCTCCCGCGCGAGCGCCGTGAAGGCCTTCGCGCTGCATCCGCTGGTCGACTCCGTGAACGTCGCCCGTCGGCTCGTCGGGGGCTACACCGCCGTCCATCCCGGCCTGGCTTATCTTAAGTAAGCGCTTTCACCCCCGCTTCCTGGAGACTTCCATGCACGACGAACGCCGCCGGATCGAGGAGCGCGTCGAGCGCCTCCACAATCAGCGCATCAAGCCCGCGATCTACGCGGCCGCCGTCCCCTTCGAGGTGGAGGCCTGGCAGGCCCCGGGGGAGCCGGTGCCCTTCGAGGAGGCGGCGGCGGCCCCGTACGAGCCCTTCTCGATGGACACCCCGTGGGGCCCGCCGTGGGGGACGACCTGGTTCCGGATGCGCGGACAGGTGCCCGCCGCGTACGCGGGCAGGCGCGTCGAGGCCGTCATCGACCTCGGCTTCGTGGGCGACTGGCCCGGCAACCAGGCCGAGGCCCTCGTCCACCGCACGGACGGCACCCCGCTGAAGGCCGTCAACCCGCTCAACCAGTACGTGCCGATCGCCAACCCGGCCGCGGGCGGCGAGGAGATCCACTACCTGGTGGAGGCCGCCTCCAACCCGGACATCCTGGCCAACGACTTCGCCGGCCCGACGCTGTTGGGCGATGTACTGACAGCAGGCGACCGTCCACTGTATACATTCCGCCGTGCCGACATCGCCGTCCTCGACGAGGAGGTCTGGCACCTCGACCTCGACGTCCAGGTGCTGCGCGAGCTGATGCTGGAGCTCGGTGAGCACGACCCGCGCCGGCACGAGATCATGCACGCGCTCGACCGGGCGATGGACCTGCTGGACCTGGACGACATCTCGGGCTCCGCGGCCGGGGTGCGCGCCGCCCTGAAGCCGGTCCTGTCGAAGCCCGCGCACGCCAGCGCGCACATCGTCTCCGGAGTCGGCCACGCGCACATCGACTCCGCCTGGCTGTGGCCGATCCGCGAGACCAAGCGCAAGACGTCCCGCACCTTCTCCAACGTCACGTCCCTGGCCGACGAGTACGAGGAGTTCGTCTTCGCCTGCTCGCAGGCCCAGCAGTACGAGTGGGTGCGCGACAACTACCCGCACGTCTGGGCCCGTATCCAGGAATCCGTGAAGAAGGGCCAGTGGGCGCCGGTCGGCGGTATGTGGGTCGAGGCCGACGGCAACCTGCCCGGCGGCGAGGCCGTCGCCCGCCAGCTCATCCACGGCAAGCGTTTCTTCATCGAGCACTTCGGCATCGAGACCAAGGGGGTCTGGCTGCCCGACTCCTTCGGCTACAACGCCGCCTATCCGCAGCTCGCCAAGCTCGCCGGCAACGAGTGGTTCCTCACCCAGAAGATCTCCTGGAACCAGACCAACAAGTTCCCCCACCACACCTTCTGGTGGGAGGGCATCGACGGCACCCGCATCTTCACCCACTTCCCGCCGATCGACACCTACAACGCCCGCTTCAGCGGCGTGGAGATGTCCCGCGCGGTGCGCAACTACAGCGAGAAGGGCGGCGCCACACGGTCGCTGGCCCCCTTCGGCTGGGGCGACGGCGGAGGCGGCCCCACCCGCGAGATCATGGAACGGGCCCGCCGCCTCAAGGACCTGGAGGGCTCCGCGCGGGTCGAGATCGAACACCCCGACGCGTTCTTCGCCAAGGCCCTCGCGGAGTACCCGGACGCCCCGGTGTGGGCCGGCGAGCTGTACCTGGAGCTGCACCGGGCCACCTACACCACCCAGGCGCGCACCAAGCAGGGCAACCGCCGCTCCGAACACCGGCTGCGCGAGGCCGAGTTGTGGGCGACGACGGCCGCGCTGCACGCGCCGGGCTACGCGTACCCGTACGAGCGGCTCGACCGCCTGTGGAAGACGGTGCTGCTGCACCAGTTCCACGACATCCTGCCCGGGTCGTCGATCGCCTGGGTGCACCGCGAGGCCGAGGCCGAGTACGCCCGGGTGGCGGGGGAGCTGGAGGAGCTCACCGCCGAGGCCGTGGCCGCGCTCGGCGGCGGCGCCACGCGCGTCTTCAACACCGGCCCGTACGACCGCGCCGAGGTGGTCCGCACGGCGGACGGCACCCCGGTGTACGTCCAGGTGCCCGCGAGCGGCAGCGCACCCCTCACCGGCGCCGAGCCCCCGCAGCCCGTGACGGTGTCCGGGCATGTCCTCGACAACGGGCTGGTCCGTGTACAGGTGGCGGAAGACGGCACACTGTCGTCCGTATACGATCTGCGGGCGAACCGCGAGGTCCTCGCGGACAAGGGCAACCTGCTGCGCCTCCACACGGACCTGCCCAACTACTGGGACGCCTGGGACATCGACAAGCACTACAAGAACCGGTACACGGACCTCCTGGAGCCCGACTCGGTCGCCGTCGTCGAGAACCACCCGCTGGTCGGCGCGATCCGCGTCACCCGCTCCTTCGGCAAGGGCTCGACGATCACCCAGACGATCACCGTCCGGGCCGGCAGCTCCCGCATCGACTTCGAGACCGAGATCGACTGGCACGAGGCCGAGAAGATCCTCAAGGCGGGCTTCCCGGTGGACGTCCGGGCCGCGCACTCCTCCGCGGAGATCCAGTTCGGCCACGTCCAGCGCCCCACCCACACCAACACCAGCTGGGAGGCGGCCCGTTTCGAGGTCTCCGGCCACCGCTGGGTGCACATCGGCGAACCCGGCTACGGCGTGGCGGTCGTCAACGACTCGACCTACGGCCACGACGTCTCCCGCACGGTCCGCGAGGACGGAGGCACGACCACCACGGTCCGCCTCAGCCTGGTCCGCGCCCCGCGCGTCCCCGACCCCGAGACCGACCAGGGCCGGCACCGCTTCACCTACTCCCTGCTGCCGGGCGCCGGCATCGAGGACGCGGTCGCCGAGGGCTACGCCCTCAACCTGCCGCTGCGCGTGGCGGATGCGGCGGGCGCGCCCGGACCCGTCGTGTCCGCCGACGGCGAGGGCCTGACCGTCGAGGCGGTCAAGCTCGCCGACGACGGCTCGGGCGACGTCGTCGTACGGCTCTACGAGTCCCGTGGCGGCCGCGCGAGCGGAGTGCTGCGCACCGGTTTCCCACTCGCCGGCGCCCAGGTCACCGATCTGCTGGAGCGCCCGCTGGCGGAGGCGGAGGTGGCGGACGGCGCGGTCGTCGTCGGGCTGCGGCCCTTCCAGATCCTGACCCTGCGTCTGCGGCGCGCCCGGGAGAGCTGAACCATGCCCGTGCAACCCTGGTTCACCGACGCCAAGTTGGGGATCTTCGTCCACTGGGGGATCTACGCGGTCGACGGCGTCCAGGAGTCCTGGTCGTTCTACGACGACATCGTGCCGCACGACCGGTACATGTCCCAGCTCGGCCGTTTCACCGCGTCCCGGTACGACCCGGGGGCCTGGGCGAAGCTGTTCGCCCGGGCCGGCGCCAGGTACGCCGTCCTGACCAGCCGTCACCACGACGGTGTCGCCCTCTGGGACACGGCCCACGGCGAACTCGGCCTGGGCCGCGACTTCATCACCCCGTACGCCGACGCCCTGCGCGCCGAGGGACTGAAGGTCGGCCTCGGGACCGTACGGGGGCTGCCGGCCGGCCATCACCACGGCCCGAGCACCCTCTCACCGGACGGCCGCACGCTGTATCTGACCCTGTTCGACGCCCCGCGCGCCCCGTTCGGCGTGCGTGGGCTGCGGACCGGGGTGCGGCGGGTGACCGTGCTGGGCAGCGGCAGGGAGCTCGGTCACCGGGTCGTCGGCGGTCTGCACGAGGCGCCGGGCGTGCTGTGGATCGATCCGCCCGCCGCGGCCGACCTGGACCCGCATGCCACGGTGCTCGCCGTGGAGCTGGAGGGCGAACTGGAGCTCTACCGGGGGGCGGGCCGCTTCTGACGGCGCTTCACGGCGGTGGGTTCATTCGGGCCGGCCGGTCGCTCCCCGTGACAGCGGCCGACCGGCCCGATCCCCCGTTCCCCCGCGGTGCTTCCCCCGTTCCCCCGTGTACTTCCCCCGTGGTGCTTCCCCCGTTGTTCCCCCGTACTTCCCCCGTGGTGCTTCACCGTTATGAGCCGGCGGGGCGGCCCCTGATACACCCCGGCGCGAAAAAATCTCCAGGAAAAATCTCCGGAGGTCCCGGGAGAGGGAAGAAGTCCCCCCGGCCCAGGATCCGGGGGGACGTCAGAGGTGGTGCGCGGTGGTGCGTGGTGGTGCGCTCAGCCGGTGAACCCGGACGTGATCGAGGTGAACTGCCAGTTGTTCTGGCTGATGCCGGAGCAGTTGCTCACCACGCCGCCACCCGCACAGGGCCGGTCGCGGTTGACGGACCAGAAGGCGAGGCGGGCGATGTGGTGGGAGTTGGCCCAGTCGCGGATCTGGGTCCAGATCGCCGGGGTCGTCGTCTCCTGCTGGTCGGACAGGCCGTTCATGCCGGAGATGCCGATGTGGGAGTACGCGGTGGCGTCGTCCCACCCGAAGGCCGACTTGAGCTTGGCCTTCAGACCTTCGGCGGCATTGACGGTGTTGCCGTACATGTCGGAGCCGCCGCCGAAGTCGAACGGCATGATCGTGAAGACGTCGATGTCGGCGCCGAGCGACTGGGCCTGCTCGATGAGCCGGTTGCCGTAGTAGGTCGGGCCGGTCGTCGAGGTGCCGAAGGTGACGATGGTCTTCAGGCCCGGGTTGTTGGCCTTGACCGTCTTCAGGGCGGTGAGGATCTTCGCCTGGACAGCCTCGTTCTCGAACTCGTCGCTGTTCTCGATGTCCATGTCGACGGCCTTGAGGCCATAGGCGTCGACGACCTTCTGGATCGCCCCGGCGAGCGCGCTCGCGGATGAGCAGTTGGCGCCGAGCTTGCTGCCCTGCCAGCCGCCGAACGACGGGACGATGTCACCGCCCGCGGAACGGATCTGGTTGATCGCGCTCTGGTCGGCGCCGCCGGTCAGCGCCCGGCTGCCGTCCCAGGCGGGAGTGCAGCCG
Source organism: Streptomyces sp. NPDC086549 (assembly GCF_044746205.1). Classification (NCBI taxonomy): domain Bacteria; kingdom Bacillati; phylum Actinomycetota; class Actinomycetes; order Kitasatosporales; family Streptomycetaceae; genus Streptomyces; species Streptomyces sp. NPDC086549. Next base: position 602,837 of record NZ_JBIVBS010000003.1, read on the forward strand.
CCCGAGTCGAGCACGAAGGCCATCGTGAACCACTTGATTCCGGTCGCGCTCATCACCGTGGTCGGGCTCGGCGGGTCTCCCCAGCCCTCGTACAGGTACGGTGCGGCCTGTTTGAAACCGGTGCCTCCGCCGCTGCCCGCGTCCGTCGTGACGGAGACGGAGCCCGAGGCCGCGGAGGTGTTCCCGGCCGCGTCCCGCGCCTTCACGGTGAAGGTGTACGGCGTGCTCGGCGACAGCCCGCTGACCGTGGCGGTCGTACCGGAGACGCTGAGCACCTGACTGGAGCCGCTGTAGATGTCGTAGGCGGTGACACCGACGTTGTCCGTGGCGGCGTTCCACTTCAGCGACACGCTGGACGAGGTCTTGCCCGTCGAGGTCAGGCCCGTGGGCGCGGTCGGCGCCTGGGTGTCGCCGCCTCCGCCGCCGCCCGGGCCGTCCAGGCTGATGTCGTCGGCGTAGTACGTGCCCTGCGCGTACCAGCCGTGGACGTAGATGGTGGCGCTGGTCTGCGAGGCGCCGGTCGTGAAGGACACCGACAGCTGGCTGTACGCCGACGGGGACGTCGTCCAGTTCGAGGCACCGCCGTTCACCCCGAGGTAGACGTAGGAGCCGCGCACCCAGCCGCTGAGCGTGTAGGTGGTGCTGGGCTGGACCGCGACGGTCTGGGTGCACTGCGCGTTGTCGCTCGAACTCACCGCCCCCGCAAGGGCCTTGGAGCCGCCGTGCACGGGGGAGGAGACGACCGAGCCGAGGTTGCCGGTGCAGGTCCAGGGGGAGAGGCTGCCCGACTCGAAGCCGGGGTTGGTGAGGATGTTGGCCGCCTGGGCCGTACCGGGCAGGGCGACGGCTCCGGCGAGCGCGAGGGCCGCGGAGCCGGCCAGGGCGAGCAGGCGGTGTCTGAAACGTCCGAGTGTGTTGCGCACGCGATCTCCCTGGAGGAATGGGGGTGTTCGGGAGTGCACGGATGTGCGGAAGGGGTGCGCAACCAAGTTGGTATGGACCAATCACGGTGTCAAGGGGCTGCGCCATGATTGGTCCAGACCGGTGTGGGGTGTGAGTGCGGCCTAGGCGGGCGCGACGGCGGTGGCGGTGGCCGTGGCCGTGGCGGTGGCCTCGGCCGTCGCTTCCGCGGCGGGTTCGAGGACGGGGGCGGGAGCGGGCACCGCCGGGAGCAGGGGCTCGGCCTCGTCCGTCCGCTGCTGCGGAAGCGTCACGGGACGCAGCGGACGCGGTCCGGACACCACCGTGTAGTCCTGGCCCAGGAACGGCGGTTCGATCTCGCCCGGGTCCTCGCCGAGCGCCAGCTGCACCGCCGCCCAGGGAGCGTTGACGCCGCACAGGGACAGCTGGTGCAGGCCGCCCGCCGGGCGCGTGTTGACGTCGAGCAGCACCGGCCGGTCGCCGTACATCCGGAACTGGATGTTGGACAGGTAGTGCAGTCCGAAGCCCTCCGCGATCAGCCGCGCCGGCTCCAGCCACTGCTCGTGCAGCGTGAAGCCGCGACGGCGGCCGTACTTGGTACGGCCCACGGCCAGCCGGACCCGGTTGTCGGGACCGGTGAGGCAGTCGACGGACACCTCCGGCTGTTCCAGGCGCGGCATCACCAGCCAGTCCACGGGCTGATCGGCCCGCTCGAGCGCCTCCACCACCAGGTCCAGCTGGACATAGGGGCCCGGGAAACCGTTGAGGTGGAAGAGCGAGAAGGGGGCTCGCGTGATGACGCGGAAGCCGACCCCGCCGGCGCCGGCGGCCGGCTTGAAGCAGGCCTTGTGGCCGTCCGCCTCCAACTCCTCGACGGCTGCGACGAGTTCGCCGGCCGTCCGGACCCGCCACCAGGGCGGCACCGGGACGCCGACCGAGCGGACCGCCTCGTAGGCGGTCGCCTTGTCCTCGAAGACGGCCACCCCCTCCGGTGTCGGCGCCAGCAGAGCCGTACCGACCGCCTCGAAGTCGGCGCGGTGCGCCACGACGGCCGCCTGGTGCAGCCGGGGCACGAACACGTCGATGCCGCGTCGTGCGCACTGGTCCAGGGCGTATTCGACGTACGCGGCCGGGGACAGGCCCTCCGGCTCCAGGTCGGCGGTGTCGGCGGCGGCGAGGACGGGGGAGTCCGCATCCCCGTGCGTGGCATGGATCTCGACCGCCCGGTCGCTGGGATTTCTCCGCAGCTGATCCATGAAGAACACGTTCTCCGCGTACGTGCGGTTGAGCCAGACGCGTACGCGAGAGAGCATGCAGGCCGCCTTTCGGGGTTTTCGGGCAGGGCGGAGCGGCCCGTGCCCGGGCTGGGGTGGTTGGAGGGACACCAAACCGCCCTGCGCGAAGGGACGTCCGTGGCGGTGGTGTTGGGGCGATCATACGGCTTTCAAGAGCCTCGGCGTGCAACGCGCATGTTACGGATTTCCGGCTTCTGTCGAACAACTTCCCGCCTGCTCGCTCGGGCGGCCGCTCCTCCCGGCCGACCCCCTTCGGACACCCGCCGTCCGGCCGTCCTGCTTTCCCCTTGTCCGGTGACGGTGAATGTGTTCTCGTGTTCATCGGGTGATCGAAAGGGGTGACGGGTGGAGTCGACGGCCGGTGGTGCCGGGCAGTTGCTGGCCATCAGCGACCTGCACATCGGGTACGCCGAGAACCGTGCGCTCGTCGAGCAGATGCGCCCCGGGACGGACGACGACTGGCTGATCGTCGCCGGTGACGTCGCGGAGACCGTGGCCGACATCCGCTGGGTCCTGGAGACCTTCACGGCCCGCTTCCGCAAGGTCCTGTGGGTCCCGGGCAACCACGAGCTGTGGACCCACCCGAGGGACTCCGTCACGCTGCGCGGCGTCCCCCGGTACGACCATCTGGTCGAGATGTGCCGGGACCTGGGTGTGACCACCCCCGAGGACCCCTACCCCGTCTGGGGCGGCCCCGGCGGCCCGGTGGTCGTCGCGCCGCTGTTCCTCCTGTACGACTACTCGTTCCTGCCGGCCGGATGCGCGACCAAGGAGGAGGGCCTCGCGTACGCGCACGGCACCGGCATCGTCTGCAACGACGAGTATCTGCTGCACCCCGACCCCTACCCCACCCGCGAGGCCTGGTGCCGCGCCCGGGTCGCCGCGACGGAACGCAGGCTCGCCGAGATTCCGGACGGCCTGCCCACCGTACTGATCAACCACTACCCCCTCGACCGGCATCCGACCGACGTCCTGTGGCACCCCGAGTTCGCCATGTGGTGCGGCACCGGCCTCACCGCCGACTGGCACCGCCGATTCCGGGTCGCCACGATGGTCTACGGTCATCTCCATATCCCGCGGACCACATGGCTCGACGACGTCCGCTTCGAAGAGGTGTCCGTGGGATATCCCCGCGAGTGGCGCAAGCGTCCCGAACCCCCGGGAAGGCTGCGCCGCATACTGCCGATGGAGGTCGGATCCGGTGATCGAGGAGCTGCTCCCGGACTCGGTCGTGGCCGTGGAACTGCACGGTGACGACGCGATCCAGGACGCCCCGCTCTATCCCGAGGAGGAGGCGCTCATGGCCCGCGCGGTGGCCAAGCGCCGCCGCGAGTTCTCGTCCGTGCGCGCCTGCGCCCGGCAGGCCATGGAGAAGCTCGGTGTCCCCCCGCAGCCCATCGTGACCGGCGAGAGCGGGGCCCCGCGCTGGCCGGACGGGCTGGTCGGCAGCATGACCCACAGCGAGGGCTACTGCGCCGCCGCCCTGGTCCGCGCCGCCGACCTGGCCTCCCTCGGCATCGACGCCGAACCGGACGAACCGCTCCCGCAGGACGTCGTCTCCTACGTCTTCCTGCCCACGGAGAACGAGCGTCTGCGCCGGCTCGCCGAGGAGCGCCCCGGCATCCACTGGGACCGGATCCTGTTCAGCGCCAAGGAGTCCGTCTACAAGGCGTGGTTCCCCCTCACCGGGCGGTGGCTGGATTTCGCGGAGGCCGACATCGAGGTCTTCGCGGACCCCGGCGAGCGGCCGCACGGCGGTCTGCGCGCCGAACTCCTCGTCCCCGGCCCCTGGGTGGGCGGTCACCGCGTCCAGCGGTTCGAGGGCCGGTGGAGCGCCCAGCGCGGCGTCGTGACCACCGCCGTCGCCGTGCCCCACTCAGGGCCCCGCTCCTGAGGGCCCCACTCCTGAGTGCCGGTCTGCCGAGGCCCGGTCTCAGGGCTGCGGACACCACAGGTGCAGCAGCCTGAAGAACTCCTCCTCGTTGCCCGCGAGTCCCGCGTCGGCCAGGGCCCGCTCCGCCTCGGCGAGCACGGCGGGCGGCACGACGACCGGCCCGCCGCCGTCCGGCGGGCCGTCGAAGGCCGCGCGCACCGTATGAAGCAGTCGCAGGTAGGCCTGTACGGCGGTGCGCTCGTGGTCGGTCAGTACGGCGGTGGGCATCGGTCGGCTCTCCCCGGTTCGGTGTCACGGTCGCGCGCCCGCGGGACGCGTACCTCCAGCTTGCCGTCCACCACTGACAACGCCGTTGGGTCACGTGCCGGTTCGCCCGCTTAGCGGAGGCGAAACCTCACCGAAATCCCGTGGGGGAATGCCTCTCTACGCTGGAGGGAACGGATTTCGGGCCGCGCATGCGCAGCTGCGGACGCGGTTCACGGCGACGGGAGGCTGAGACGTGGTCGACGTCTCGCGACGGCGCCCCGCGCGCGCCGCACGGCTGCGTCCGGTGGGCGACGGAGAACTCGAACTGCAGTACCGCGTCGTGCACGGCTACCGCCGTGCCTTCCGCATGGCGGGCGACGGCCCGGCGCTGGTCCTCGTCCACGGCATCGGGGACTCCTCGGCGACCTGGGCGGAACTGATCCCCCAGCTCGCCCGCAGCCACACCGTGATCGCCCCCGACCTGCTCGGCCACGGGGCCTCGGACAAGCCACGGGCCGACTACTCGGTGGCCGCGTACGCCAACGGGGTGCGCGATCTGCTCACCGCGCTCGGCATCGAGTCCGCGACCCTGGTCGGGCACTCGCTCGGCGGGGGAGTGGCGATGCAGTTCGCCTACCAGTTCCCGGAACGCACCGAGCGGCTCGTCCTGGTCAGCGCGGGCGGCGTCGGCCGCGAGGTCATCCCGGTGCTGAGACTGGTGTCACTGCCCGGCGCCCACCTCATGCTGTCCACGCTCCGGCTGCCCGGCATGCGCACACAGGTCGGCCTCGCGGTCCGACTGATGCGGCTGCTGGACACGGACCTCGGCCAGGACGCCCCGGAACTGCTCACCCTCGTCGACGCCTTGCCGGACGAGACCTCGCGCAACGCCTTCATCCGCACCCTGAGGGCCGTGGTCGACTGGCGCGGCCAGGTGGTCACCATGCTCGACCGCTGTTATCTCACCCAGGGCATGCCGACCATGCTGCTGTGGGGCGACCGGGACAGCGTCGTGCCGGTACGGCACGCGTACGGCGCCCACGAGGCGATGCCGGGCAGCCGGCTGGAGATCTTCGAGGGCGCGGGCCACTTCCCCTTCCACTCCGACCCGGCCCGATTCCTCGCCCTGGTCGAGGAGTTCACGTCCACCACCGCACCCGCCGACTGGAGCCGCGACCACTGGAGCGAACTCCTCCTCGCCGGCCGTCCCGCGGGCCACCCCGACACCGCCCGCACCCGTGAACTGGAACGCGACCTGCGCGAGGCTAGCGAACGCAGTGCGACGTGACATTTGCTCGGTCGCCTTCGGGGCGCTTTCAGCCGGTGTCGAGGGCCCGATCGTGCTCAGCCCTTCGGGCCTGCGCGCGTTCGGGCTCTCGACACCGGCGCGCCCCCTTCGGCTCTCTCGCGGCCGACGCGTCGGGAAAGGTGCTCTTGGACGGCCCTTGCCGTTTGCCGGTGTGGCAGGGGTGCCGGGGTTCAGCCGGTGTGCCCGGGGTGATGTTCAGCCCTGGGGGCCCAGATAGCCCAGCGAGGCTTCGATGCGGCCCGCCAGATGGTCCCGCTGGACCGGGCCGCGCAGAGCCGAACCGGCGAGCCAGGGGCGGCACTTGCTGGCGAGCAGCAGCCCGAAGGTCTCGGCGTCCCGCTCCTCGTCGAGGTCGAAGCGGGTACGGGCGGCCGCCCTCTGGACGGTCGCGTGGAGGGCATCCCGGTCCATGTCGTCGCCCAGCAGCCGGGTGGCGACGGCGACGCCTTCGACGTGGTGGCCGGTGTGGTCGGCCGTCATGTGCCACAGCTCGTGGCCGAGGATCACCAACTGGTGGTCGGGCGCGGTGCGTTCCTCGACGACGATGAGGTCCTGGTCGGTCATGTCGAGCCACAGCCCGCTGGCCGTCCCGGGCGGGAAGACGGCCGTACGGAACTGGACGGGACGGCCGCGGCGGCGGCTCATCGCGTCGCACAGTGCGGTGTACAGGTCGTCCGGCCGGGCCGGCGCGGGCAGCGTCAGCTCTCCGACCAGTTCGCCGCACAGCTTGCGCATGTCCCTGCCGATGCCCACAGTTCTCCCCCGGATCACGACTCGGGCCGCTTGACGTTCTCCAGGAGCATGTCCAGCCACTCCGCGACCTTGTCCCGGTGCTGGTCGGTGGGCAGCTGCGCGGCGCGCCAGGCGATCCCTCGCACGCCGTGGTCCTGCAGCAGTCGCTCCAGCGGGTCCTCCGCGGCCTCGGCCGCCGCCCGCTCCCGGTCGGCGAGCTTCTGCAGGAGCTCCTGCTCGGTGCGCTGCAGGACGCCCGCGAGGGCCTCGGGGTCCTCCGCCGTGAGGAATCCGGCGTGCACGCGGAAGAAGCGCTGGATGGCGTCGCCGTGCTCCATGGTGGGGCGCCGGTCGCCGTTGATGAGGGCGCCGGCCTGCTGCCGGGACATGCCCGCGCCGTCGGCTATCTCCTGCTGGGTGTACCGGCGCCCGTTCGGCTTGAGCCGGGTGCGGCGCAGCAGGTCGAGGCGTTGCAGGAACCTGGCCTGCACATCGGGCTCGCCCGCGGGGCGGCCGCTCAGCAGGGCCCTGACCACGGGCTCGGGGACGCCGCAGGCGACCGAGAGCCGTCCGACGTGGAAGACCTCGGTGTGCGGTACGCCGAGCCGGTCGGCGAGCGCGGCGACGCGGGCGACGACGGCCGGCAGCTGGGCGGTCGCCGTGGCACCCGGATCCACGTAGCCATCCGTCACCGACAGAACTCCTACGTCTCTCATGGGCTTCAGTGGCTTCTCACAAGCGATTGCCGTGAACTTCCCGGAGAGTAGCGGGTGCTTCGAACTCACATCCAGGTCTCGCCACAACTGTGGCCAATTTCAGCCGTCAACAGGCATGAAATGCCACGATAGTTGACATGACTCTTGTCGGGGCAGCAGGATCACAACGCCGCGTGAAGGCCGCATAGGCAAGAGGGGTGACCTCCCGATGGCATATCAGGCAGGTGGGCAGCGGCCGGCGCCGCGGCCCGTCCCCGAGGGTCTTGAGGCCCAGGCGTATCTCCAGGACCACGCCGCGCTTCTGGAGGCCGTCGCGTTCCCGTCCGTCGTCTTCGACCACCGCTGGGACGTGGTGCTGGCCAACGGTGCGTTCGAGGCGCTCTTCCGCGGTGTCGGGCCGCACCCCACGGCCATGCCGTGGGACAACCTTCTCCGGTTCGTCCTGTTCCACCCCGACGCGGGAACGGTTCTCGGGGAGCACGAGGCACGCTGGTGCCTGCCGATGCTCGCGCACTTCAAGGCGGCCCTGGAGCGGTACGGCCACGACCCCGAGCTGCAGGCCGTCCGCCGGGAGATCGCCCAGGACCCCATCATGGAGGCCGCCTACCGGCACGGACTGCCGCACTGGATCCGAGCGGTGGGCGACGAGGCCATGGAGCACGACGGTGCCGTCCGCCCCCTGATCCACCCCGACCCGCGCTGGGGCGCCACCGAGTGCCGCATCGTCGGCGACACCCCCAGGATGCTCCAGGCGATGGGCTACACGCGCCTCACCCTGGTCCTGCGCGACCCCCGCCGCCCCTCCGCGGCCCCGCGCCGCCCCCGCCGCACCCCCGGCACCCCCACCCACCTGACCGTCGTACCGGCCCCGGACGCCTGACCCGGCACCGTCGGCGTTCAGGTCGCCGACGGCGCCGGGCGGCACCCGCGCCCACCCCGTCCCGGGGGTCACGGCTCCCGGCGGCACGCCCGGTCCGTGTGACGGTATTCGGCCGACTTCGGGGAGTCCCCGGGCATGCGCCCCGCCTCACCCGGCGGCCACGACCAGCACCAGCGGCACGCTCCGGCACGGGACCAGCCGTGTCCCCGCGAACGTGGTGGCGCGCGCCCGCTCCAGCACGGCCCCGAAGTCCGGCCCCCGGGTGAGGGAACCGGCGAGGTGCGAGGGGTCCGCCGAGGCGGCCACCCGGCCGCGGGCGTTCACCAGGTGGGCCGGGCCGGGCAGCTCCCGCAGCAGGGGCAGCGCGGCCGTCTCGAAGTGCCGCAGATACACGTCGGCCGCGGCCACGCCCACGAAACGGCCCGCCACCGTGACCGGCGCAGACAGGGTGAGGCTGTACTCGTCGGAGCAGAGGTAGTCGACGTACGGCCCGGCCACGGCCCGCCGCCCGGTGTCGCGGGGCAGGGCGAACCAGTCCCAGTGCGTGTAGTCCGAGTAGGCCGACTGGTTCGGGTCGAGATCGAGCAGCAGCGGTCGTACGTCCCCCTCGGAGTCCGTCTGCCACCACTCCAGCCACGCGGGTACGTCAGTCAGCAGACCCGGTGCCGCGACGAAACCGGCTCCCGAGACCAACTCCTGCCGGGTCAGCCGCAGATGCAGCCCCGGACGCAGCGCGGCCAGATCGACGGAGGCGGGCCGGCGGCCCTGCTCGCGCACCCGGGCCAGCAGCGCGGCAGTCTCGGCCCGGGTCTCGGCCACGGCGTCGAAGACCGCCTCCAGCGCCTCGCCCACCCGGGACGCCACGCGCTCCTCGGCCGACGCGTCGAGCGTGGCGGCGCCGGGACGGGAGCTCCTGCTCATGGCGCCCTCCAGCGGACGGGGACCGTCGACGGGTCCTGCCGTCGGCGGGTCCTACAGGGTGAGGCGCACGGCGATCAGCCGCGCCGTCGACTCCTGTACACACCTTTCGGCCAGCGTGCCGGCCGAGGCGTGGGCCCCATCTTGCACGGCCGAGATCACGGAGCGGTGACGGTCGGCGGCTTCTTCACGATATTCGTCGTCCCCGAACACGAGGCACAGCAGCGCCCCCACCTCCGTCTGCAGGGCCACCTGTTCGCGGGTGAGCCGGGCGGACTGCGCGGCGGCCGCCAGCTCCACGTGGAACCGGCCGTACATGCGGCTGCGTGCCGGCGCGTCCTCGGCCCGCGCCAGCTCCTCGGCCGTACGGCGCAGTTGCACGAGATCGTCCGGCTCCGTGCGCTGCGCGGCGAGCCGGGCCGCGGCGCCCGACAGAGCGGCCCAGTGGTCGCCGAGGTCGCGGAGTTCCTCGGTGCTCCAGCCGCGCAGCCGGGCCTTGAGCCGCTCCTCGCCCGGGACCTCGGGCAGGGAGACGAAGCTGCCCCCGCCGCGTCCCCGGCGGGTGGTGACCAGGCCCTGCTGGCGCAGCGCCATGAGCGCCTCCCGCAGGGTCACCGTGGACACGCCCAGCTGCCCGGCCAGCTCGCTCTCCCCGGGCAGCTGCTCGCCGTCGGCGAGCAGCCCCAGCTCTATGGCGTCACCGAGCCTGCGGACGACCGCGTCCACCCGCGCCTGGTTGTCGACCGGCGCGAACACGGCTCTGCGGGCCCCGCCGTCGGTCGGTTGCTTCACGGTCACCACCTTGCACGTTGACTCAAGTTTTACCCTAAGGGAGCCTTGAGATTTGAACTATGACTTCATATGTTTCCCTTCAACGATCAAGAGCGCCAGAAAGGTTCCCGTCCATGGAGGGAATTGCGATCCGGCTCGAAGGACTGCGGAAGTCGTTCGGGGACACGGCCGCCGTCGCGGGGGTCGACCTGGACATCCGGGACGGCGAGTTCTTCTCGATGCTCGGCCCGTCCGGATCCGGCAAGACCACCGTCCTGCGCATGATCGCCGGCTTCGAGACCCCCACCGGCGGCCGGATCGAACTGGCCGGACAGGAGGTGACCGGCCTCGCCCCCTTCGAGCGGGACGTGCACACCGTCTTCCAGGACTACGCCCTCTTCCCGCACATGACGGTCGAGCAGAACGTCGCCTACGGCCTCAAGGTCCGCAAAGTGCCCAAGGCGGAGCGCCTGGTCCGCGCACGCAAGGCGCTGGCCGAGGTACGCCTGGACGGGTACGGCAAGCGCCGCCCCTCCCAGCTCTCCGGCGGCCAGCGCCAGCGCGTCGCCCTCGCCCGCGCCCTGGTCGGCCGCCCCCGCGTCCTGCTGCTCGACGAACCCCTCGGCGCCCTCGACCTCAAGCTGCGCGAGCAGATGCAGGTCGAGCTCAAGGCGCTCCAGCGCGAGGTCGGCATCACCTTCGTCTTCGTCACCCACGACCAGGAGGAGGCCCTGACGATGAGCGACCGCATAGCCGTCTTCCACCAGGGCGTCATCGAACAGGTCGGCACCCCCGCCGAGATCTACGAACGCCCGGCCACCCCCTTCGTCGCGTCCTTCGTGGGCACCTCGAACCTTCTGGTGGGCGAGTCCGCCCAACGCGTCGTCGGCAGCCTGGGCACCTACAGCATCCGGCCCGAGAAGATCCGTGTCCTGAAGGAGTCCGCGCCTGCGGACGAGCCCGAGCACGCCACCGCCGTCGGCACCGTCGCCGAGGTCGTCTACCTGGGTGACGCCACCCGATTCCTGGTCGACCTCGACGCCGGCGGCCGCCTCACCGCCCTCCAGCAGAACCTCGAGACCTCCGCCGAGGACGTCGCCGCCTACCGCGGCTCCCGGGTCCGCCTCCAGTGGCACCGCCGCCACACGGTCCAGGTCCCCGACGCCGCCCGCTGAACCCCTCCTCACCCATGGAGAACCCCGTGCGCCACACCCGAACCCTCCAGGCAGCGGCCGCCGCGGTGCTGCTGCTCGCCGCCACCGCCTGCGGATCCTCCGGCTCCGGCGGCGGCTCCTCGGCCACCGGCCTCAACCCCCCCGACCTCAAGGCCCAGACGAAGCTCGGCAAGGCCGAGGGCCAGGTCAACCTGATCGCCTGGGCCGGCTACGTCGAGGACGGCTCCAACGACCCCAAGGCGAACTGGGTCGGCGACTTCGAGAAGCAGACCGGCTGCCAGGTCCACTCCAAGGTCGCCGCCAGCTCCGACGAGATGGTCAAGCTGATGAAGACGGGGGAGTACGACGCCGTCTCCGCCTCCGGCGACGCGTCCCTGCGCCTGATCGCCTCCGGCGACGCCGCCCCCGTCAACACCGCCCTCGTACCGAACTACAAGGACGTCTACGGCGACCTGAAGCTGCAGGCCTGGAACTCGGTCAAGGGCAAGGCGTACGGCATCCCGCACGGCCGCGGCGCCAACCTGCTGATGTACAACACCGAGAAGGTCACCCCCGCCCCCACGTCCTGGTCCGCGGTCTTCGACGACGCCTCGAAGAACCAGGGCCACGTCACGGCCTACGACTCCCCGATCTACATCGCCGACGCGGCCCTCTATCTCAAGGCCACCAAGCCGGAGCTGGGGATCAAGGACCCGTACGCGCTCGACCAGAAGCAGTTCGACGCCGCCGTGGCCCTGCTGAAGAAGCAGAACGCGAACATCGGCGAGTACTGGAGCGACTACCTCAAGGAGATCTCCGCCTTCAAGAGCGGCGACTCCGTGGTCGGCACCACCTGGCAGGTCATCGCCAACCTCGCGGCGGGCGAGGGCGCCAAGGTCAAGGCCTTCGTGCCCAAGGAGGGTTCCACCGGCTGGTCGGACACCTGGATGCTGTATGCAAAGGCCAAGCATCCGAATTGTGCATACAAGTGGCTGGACTGGATCATCTCGCCGAAGGTCAACGCCCAGGTCGCCGAGTACTTCGGTGAGGCGCCGTCCAACGCCAAGGCCTGCGCCGAGACCAGCGACAAGAACTTCTGCACCACCTACCACGCGGCCGACACCGCCTACTGGAAGAACATCGCCTTCTGGAACACGCCCATCGAGCAGTGCCTGGACGGCCGCACCGACGTCAAGTGCGTGCCGTACGCCAAGTGGGTCCAGGCCTGGACCGAGATCAAGGGCTGAACCACATGACCGTCGTCGCGCAGACCGCCGGGCAGCCCTCCAGGGGCACCGTCCGGCGGCTCGCCGGACTGCTGCACCGCCGCCCGCGGCTCCGGCTCGCCCTGCTGCTGACCGCCCCGCTGCTGTGGCTGGTCATGCTCTATCTCGGCTCGCTGACCGTGCTGTTCGTCTCCGCGTTCTGGACGACGAACTCCTTCACCTCCGAGGTCGTGAAGGTCTGGTCGACCGACAACTTCCACGAGCTGTTCACCACCCCCGTCTACCGGCAGGTGATCCTGCGCAGCATCGGCGTGGCCCTCGCGGTCACCGTCCTGTGCGCGCTGATCGCCTTCCCGGTCGCCTTCTACACCGCGCGGGTGGCCCGGCCGAAGTGGCGCCCGCTGCTCGTGGTCGCGATCCTCACCCCGCTGTGGGCCAGCTACCTGGTCAAGGTGTACGCCTGGCGGCTGATCCTGTCCCAGGGCGGACTCGCCGACTGGATACTGGCGCCGTTCGGCCTGAGCGGCCCGGGCTTCGGACTCCCGGCCGCCGTGCTGACACTGACGTACCTGTGGCTGCCGTACATGATCCTGCCGATCCACACGGCACTGGAGCAGCTGCCCGCCAACCTGCTCGACGCCTCCGCCGACCTGGGCGGCCGCCCCGGCCGCACCTTCCGCTCCGTCGTGCTCCCGATGGTGCTGCCCTCCGTCGCCGCCGGATCGGTCTTCACCTTCTCGCTCAGCCTCGGCGACTACATCACCGTGCAGATCGTCGGAGGCAAGACCCAGCTCATCGGCAACCTCGTCTACTCCAACATCGAACTCAACCTGCCCATGGCCGCCGCGCTCGGCACGGTCCCCGTCGTCGTGATCGTGCTCTATCTGCTGGCGATGCGCCGCACGGGCGCGCTCAGCAGCCTCTAGAGGGGTGTTCTCGTCATGCAGCTCTCGCGTCCCGCGCGCATCGCGCTGCGCATCGCCGCCGGGTTCGGCTTCGCGGTCGTCTACGTGCCGCTGCTGCTGGTCCTCGTCAACTCGCTGAACCCGGACCGGAGCGCGAGCTGGCCGCCGCCCGGACTGACCACCCACTGGTGGTCGGTGGCCTGGCACAACTCCGGCGCGCGCAGCGCCCTGTGGACCTCCGTCAAGGCGGGCCTCGGCGCCACCGCCATCGCCCTCGTCCTCGGCACGCTCATCGCCTTCGCGGTGGTCCGGCACCGCTTCTTCGGCCGTGACGCGCTCTCCTTCGTGGTCGTCCTGCCGATCGCGCTGCCCGGCATCGTCACGGGCATCGCGCTCAACTCGGCGTTCGGCACGGTCCTGGAGCCGCTCGGGGTGGGCCTCGGCCTGTTCACCGTGGTCGTCGGCCACGCCACCTTCTGCATCGTGATCGTCTTCAACAACGTCGTCGCCCGGCTGCGCCGCACCTCCGGCTCGTACGAGGAGGCGGCGATGGACCTCGGCGCGAACACCTTCCGCGCCTTCGCCGACGTCACCTTCCCGCTGGTGCGCTCGGCACTGCTCGCGGGCGCGCTGCTCTCCTTCGCGCTCTCCTTCGACGAGATCGTGGTGACCACCTTCACCGCCGGGCCCGGCATCCAGACGCTGCCCATCTGGATCTTCGACAACATGACCCGCCCCCAGCAGGCGCCGGTGGTGAACGTGGTGGCGGCCGTGCTCGTTCTGCTGTCCGTGGTCCCGATCTACGTCGCCCAGCGGCTGTCGGCGGACACCGCGACCGGCAGCCGGGTGTAGGAGGACCCGGACCACCTACGCAAAGGGCTTGCGCACCTTGCGCTACTCTTGCGCGCATGACGCGACGACTTGCGGAAGTGGCGAAGAAGGTCGGGGTCAGTGAGGCCACGGTCAGCCGGGTGCTCAACGGCAAGCCCGGAGTCTCCGAAGCCACCCGGCAGGCGGTGCTGTCCGCTCTCGACGTCCTCGGCTACGAACGGCCCACGCAGCTGCGCGGTGAACGCGCCCGGCTCGTGGGCCTCGTGCTGCCCGAGCTGCAGAACCCCATCTTCCCGGCGTTCGCCGAGGTGATCGGCGGCGCGCTGGCCCAGCTCGGGCTCACCCCGGTGCTGTGCACCCAGACCAAGGGCGGGGTCTCCGAGGCGGACTACGTGGCGCTGCTGCTGCAACAACAGGTCTCCGGCGTCGTCTTCGCCGGCGGCCTGTACGCCCAGGCCGACGCGCCGCACGACCACTACCGGCTGCTCGCCGACCGCAACATCCCGGTGGTGCTGGTCAACGCGTCCATCGGGCACCTCGGCTTCCCCGGCGTGTCCTGTGACGACGCGGTGGCGGTGGAGCAGGCCTGGCGGCACCTGGCCTCGCTCGGCCACGAGCGCATCGGGCTCGTGCTGGGTCCCGGCGACCACGTGCCGTCCGCGCGGAAGCTGGCCGCGGCCCGGGCGATCGCAGGGGAGCTGCCCGAGGAGTTCGTCGCGCGGGCCATGTTCTCCATCGAGGGCGGTCACGCGGCGGCCTCGCGGCTGATCGACCGGGGCGTCACGGGCATCATCTGCGCGAGCGACCCGCTCGCGCTCGGTGCGATCAGGGCCGCCCGGCGCAAGGGACTCGGCGTCCCCTCGCAGATCTCCGTCGTCGGCTACGACGACTCCGCGTTCATGAACTGCACCGAGCCCCCGCTCACCACCGTCCGCCAGCCCATCGAGGCCATGGGCAGGGCGGCCGTGGAACTGCTGAACACCCGGATCGGAGGCACCGTCGTAGCGGCCGAGGAGCTGCTGTTCGAGCCGGAACTGGTGGTGCGGGGCTCGACCGCGCAAGCCCCCCGTCCCTGAGATCCAATCCCCTGTCGAATAATTACAGATTCTGCGCGACATCTTGCGGACAGGTGTCGGCGGTGCTTGAGTGTGCGGCGCCCACCGCTCCTGCCTTGAGGGGTCCACCGATGAGAAGCACCGGGTTCCGCCGTTCCCTCGCCGCGATCGGCGTCTGTTCCTCCCTCGCCCTCGCCGCGTCCGCCTGCGGGTCGGGCGACGACGACGCGGCGAGCGGCAAGACCCGCATCACGGTCAACTGCGAGCCGCCCAAGAGCGCCAAGGTCGACCGGCAGTTCTTCGAGGAGGACATCGCCTCCTTCGAGAAGCAGAACCCGGACATCGACGTCGTCGCGCACGACGCCTTCCCCTGCCAGGACCCGAAGACCTTCGACGCCAAGCTCGCCGGCGGGCAGATGGAGGACGTCTTCTACACGTACTTCACCGACGCCCGGCATGTCGTCGGCATCAACCAGGCGGCCGATCTCACGCCGTACCTCAAGGACCTGAAGAGCTACGACACCATCCAGAAGCAGCTGCGGGACATCTACACCGTGGACGGAAAGGTCTACGGCATACCGCGTACTGGATACAGCATGGGGTTGATCTACAACCGCACACTCTTCGAGAAGGCCGGCCTCGACCCCGACAAGCCCCCGGCGACCTGGGACGAGGTCCGCGCCGACGCCAAGAAGATCGCCGCCCTCGGCAACGGCACCGTCGGATACGCCGACTACAGCGCGCAGAACCAGGGCGGCTGGCACTTCACCGCCGAGCTCTACTCGCAGGGCGGCGATGTCGTCGGGCCGGACGGCAAGAAGGCGACCATCGACACCCCCGAGGGCCACGCCGTCCTGCAGAACCTGCACGACATGCGCTGGACGGACAACTCGATGGGCAGCAAGCAGCTCCTCATCATCAACGACGTCCAGCAGATGATGGGCGCCGGCAAACTCGGCATGTACCTCTCCGCCCCGGACAACATCCCGATCCTGGTCAAGGAGAAGGGCGGCAACTACAAGGACCTCGCCCTCGCCCCCATGCCCGGCGGCAAGGGCACCCTCATCGGCGGCGACGGCTACATGTTCAGCAAGAAGGACACGCCCGCCCAGATCCGGGCCGGCCTGAAGTGGCTCGACCACATGTTCCTCACCCCCGGATCCGGCTTCCTCGGCGACTACGCCCGCGCCAAGAAGCAGGACGCGCCCGTGGGCCTGCCCGAGCCGCGCCTGTTCACCGGCGCCGCCGACGCCAAGGACCAGCAGGTCAAGAAGGCCAACGCCAATGTCCCGGTGGAGAACTACCAGGCCTTCCTCGACGGCAACCAGCAGCTCCAGATGAAGATCGAGCCGCCGGACGCCCAGCAGATCTACTCCGTCCTCGACGGCGTCGTCTCCGCCGTCCTCACCAAGAAGGACGCGGACATCGACCAGCTCCTGAAGGACGCGTCCGGCAAGGTCGACAGCATTCTGGCCCGGAGCTGACCGCCATGACGAAGACGGCCGAGCGGCGCCCGGTCGAGGAGGCCGCCGTCCACCCGGTCCAGGCGCCGCCCCCGGCAGGGGACCGGGGGCGGCGCCGCCTGGCCGACCAGGCCCGCGCCTACGGGTTCCTCCTCGGCGGCCTGATCTGCTTCGCCCTGTTCTCCTGGTACCCGGCGATCCGCGCGGTCGTCATCGCCTTCCAGAAGTACACGCCCGGATCCCCGCCCGAATGGGTCGGCACCGCCAACTTCACGCGCGTCTGGCACGACCCCGAGTTCACCGCGGCCTGGCGCAACACCCTCACCTTCACCCTGCTGGCCCTGCTGATCGGCTTCGCCGTCCCCTTCGTCCTCGCCCTCGTCCTCAACGAACTGCGGCACGCGAAGGCCTTCTTCCGGGTCGTCGTCTACCTGCCGGTGATGATCCCGCCCGTGGTCAGCGCCCTGCTGTGGAAGTGGTTCTACGACCCCGGAGCCGGCCTCGCCAACGAGGCGCTGCGCTTTTGGCACCTGCCCACCTCGAACTGGTCCAACGGCGCCGACACCGCACTGGTCTCCCTGGTGATCGTGGCGACCTGGGCCAACATGGGCGGCACCGTCCTCATCTACCTGGCCGCCCTGCAGTCCATCCCCGGCGAGCTGTACGAGGCCGCCGAACTCGACGGCGCGAACCTGCTCCAGCGCATCCGGCACGTGACGGTCCCGCAGACCCGGTTCGTCATCCTGATGCTGATGCTCCTTCAGATCATCGCCACCATGCAGGTGTTCACCGAACCCTTCGTCATCACCGGCGGGGGACCGGAGAACGCCACGGTCACCGTCCTCTACCTCATCTACAAGTACGCCTTCCTCTACAACGACTTCGGCGGTGCCTGCGCGCTCAGCGTGATGCTCCTCGTCCTGCTCGGCGCCTTCTCCGCCGTCTACCTGCGGCTCACCCGCTCCGAGGGGGACGCATGAGCACCCGGACCCTGATCTCCCCGGCCACGCTCGCCCGGCCCCGCGGCAAAGTCCTCTACTGGAGCGTGTTCACCGGCGTCGTCCTGCTCTTCGCTCTCGCCTTCCTCTTCCCGGTCTACTGGATGGTGACCGGCGCGATGAAGTCCCCGGACGAGGTCGCCCGGACCCCGCCGACGCTGATCCCGAACCACTGGCACACCAGCGGCTACACCGACGCCTGGGACCTGATGCAGCTGCCGCAGCACCTGTGGAACACGGTGGTGCAGGCGGCCGGCGCCTGGGCGTTCCAGCTGGTGTTCTGCACGGCCGCCGCCTACGCCCTGTCCAGGCTGAAACCCGCCTTCGGCAAGGTGATCCTCGGCGGCATCCTCGCCACCCTGATGGTCCCGGCCCAGGCGCTGGTCGTCCCCAAGTACCTGACCGCCGCCGACCTCCCGCTGATCCACACCAGCCTGCTCAACGACCCGCTCGGCATCTGGCTGCCGGCCGTCGCCAACGCCTTCAACCTGTACCTGCTGAAGCGGTTCTTCGACCAGCTGCCGCGCGACGTCCTGGAGGCCGCCGAGATCGACGGCGCGGGCAGGCTGCGCATCCTGTGGTCGGTCGTCCTGCCCATGTCCCGGCCAGTGCTCGGCGTCGTCTCGATCTTCGCCCTGGTCGCGGTGTGGCAGGACTTCCTGTGGCCGCTGATGATCTTCTCCGACACCGGCAAGCAGCCGATCAGCGTGGCCCTGGTCCAGCTGTCGCAGAACATCCAGCTCACCGTGCTCATCGCCGCGATGGTGATCGCCAGCATCCCGATGGTGGCGCTGTTCCTCGTCTTCCAGCGGCACATCATCGCCGGGATCAGCGCGGGCAGCACCAAGGGCTGAACCGGCCCCGAAACCACCCGACACAGAAAGGCCCGCACCGTGGGACAGCCCACCCCTGCCCGCACCGCCCGGACCGACCGCGACTGGTGGCGTTCGGCCGTCATCTACCAGGTGTACGTCCGCAGCTTCGCGGACGGCGACGGCGACGGCACCGGGGACCTCGCGGGAGTCCGCGCGCGACTGCCGTATCTCGCCGAACTCGGCGTGGACGCCCTGTGGTTCAACCCCTGGTACCTCTCGCCCATGAAGGACGGCGGCTACGACGTCGCCGACTACCGTGCCGTCGACCCGGCCTTCGGCACCCTCGCCGAGGCCGAGAAACTCATCTCCGAGGCGCGCGAGCTGGGCATCCGCACCATCGTCGACATCGTGCCCAACCACGTCTCCGACCAGCACCCCTGGTTCCGGGCGGCCCTCGCCGCCGGGCCCGGCAGCCCCGAGCGCGAGCTGTTCCACTTCCGGCCCGGACGCGGGGCCGACGGCGAACTCCCGCCCAACGACTGGCCGTCCCAGTTCGTCGGATCCACCGAACCGGTGTGGACCCGCCTGCCCGACGGCGACTGGTACCTGCACCTGTTCACCCCCGAGCAGCCAGACCTCAACTGGGCCCACCCGGCCGTCCGTCAGGAGCACGAGGACATCCTGGGCTTCTGGTTCGAACGCGGTGTCGCCGGCGTCCGCATCGACTCGGCGGCCCTGCTCGCCAAGGACCCGGAGCTGCCCGACCTGGCCACGCGACCCGAGCCGCACCCGTTCGTCGACCGCGACGAACTCCACGACATCTACCGCTCCTGGCGGGCCGTCGCCGACGCCTACGACGGCGTGTTCGTCGGCGAGGTCTGGCTTCCCGACCCGGAACGCTTCGCCCGCTACCTGCGCCCCGACGAACTCCACACCGCCTTCAACTTCTCCTTCCTGTCCTGCCCCTGGGACGCCGGACGGCTGCGCGCCGCCATCGACAGCACCCTCGCCGAGCACGCCCCCGTCGGAGCCCCGGCCACCTGGGTGCTGTGCAACCACGACGTGACGCGTACGGTCACCCGTTACGGCCGTGAGGACACCGGCTTCGACTTCGCCACCAAGGCCTTCGGCACCCCGACGGACCTGGCGCTCGGCGCCCGCCGGGCACGGGCGGCCGCGCTGCTGTCGCTGGCGCTGCCCGGGGCGGTGTACCTGTATCAGGGGGAGGAACTGGGGCTGCCGGAGGCCGAGATCCCGGTCGACCGCATACAGGATCCGATGTACTTCCGATCGCATGGTGTCGACCCGGGCCGTGACGGCTGCCGGGTGCCGCTGCCGTGGGTGGCCGACGCGCCGTATGCGGGATTCGGTTCGCGCGAGGAGCCGTGGCTGCCGCAGCCGGCCGACTGGACATCGTATGCGGTCGACCGTCAGCAGCAGAACGCCTACTCCATGCTGAGCCTCTACCGCAAGGCCATCGCCACCCGCCCGGTCTTCGGTGACGGCCCCCTGGCCTGGCTGCCCGCCCCCGAGGGTGTGCTCGCCTTCTCCCGCGCGCAGGGCGTGATCTGTGTGGTGAACCTCGCCGCCGTGCCCTCCGAACTGCCCGCGCACTCCCGGCTCCTGCTCGGCAGCGGCCCGCTGGACGATGCGGGCCGGCTGCCGCAGGACACGGCGGCCTGGCTGCTCGCCTGAGCCGCATCCGCACCTCTTGCTGTCCCACGTACCCCCACAACGAAGGGATCGGCACATGTACAACAGCACCGCCAGACATGTCAGGCGCATGTCAGCAGTGGGGGCGGTCGTCGCCCTCGGCGCCGGCATGCTCGTCGCCGTGGCCCCCGCCGCCCACGCGGCCTCGGGTGCCACACTCCCCTTCACCTCCGTCGAGGCCGAGTCGGCGAGCACCACCGGCACGAAGATCGGTCCCGACTACACGCAGGGCACCCTGGCCTCGGAGGCCTCCGGGCGGCAGGCCGTACGGCTGACCTCCGGGCAGCGGGTGGAGTTCACCGTGCCGCGTGCATCCAATGCCGTGAATGTTGCATACAGCGTCCCGGACGGTCAGTCCGGTTCGCTCAACGTGTACGTCAACGGCACCAAGATCGCCAAGACGCTCCCGGTGACCTCCAAGTACTCCTACATCGACACCGGCTGGATCCCGGGTGCGAAGACCCACCACTTCTTCGACAACGCCCGGCTGCTGCTGGGGCAGAACGTCCAGGCGGGCGACAAGATCGCCTTCGAGTCGACGGGCACGCAAGTCTCTCTCGACGTCGCGGACTTCGAGCAGGTCGCGGCGGCCGCCACCCAGCCCGCCGGATCGGTGTCCGTCGTCTCCAAGGGCGCCGACCCCAGCGGCAGCGGCGACTCCACCCAGGCCTTCCGGGACGCCATCGCGGCGGCCCAGGGCGGGGTGGTGTGGATCCCGCCGGGCGACTACCGCGTCACCTCCTCGCTGGGCGGTGTGCAGAACGTGACCCTGCAGGGTGCGGGCAGCTGGTACTCGGTCATGCACACCTCGCGGTTCATCGACCAGTCCGGCTCCTCCGGCAACGTGCACATCAAGGACTTCGCGGTGATCGGCGAGGTCACCGAGCGCGTCGACTCCAGCCCGGACAACTTCGTCAACGGCTCCCTCGGCCCGAACTCGTCCGTCTCCGGCATGTGGATCCAGCACATGAAGGTCGGGCTGTGGCTGATGGGCAACAACGACAACCTGGTGGTGGAGAACAACCGCATCCTCGACACCACCGCCGACGGCCTCAACCTCAACGGCACCGCCCGGGGCGTCCGCGTCAGCAACAACTTCCTGCGCAACCAGGGCGACGACGCGCTCGCCATGTGGTCGCTGTACTCGCCGGACACGAACTCCAGCTTCGAGAACAACACGATCTCGCAGCCCAACCTCGCCAACGGCATCGCCGTCTACGGCGGCACCGACATCACGGTGAGGAACAACCTGGTCTCCGACACCAACGCCCTCGGCAGCGGTATCGCGATCTCCAACCAGAAGTTCCTCGACCCCTTCAACCCGCTCGCGGGCACGATCACGGTCGACGGCAACACCCTCGTCCGCGCCGGCGCGATCAACCCCAACTGGAACCATCCGATGGGCGCCCTGCGCGTCGACTCCTACGACAGCGCGATCAACGCGACCGTCAACATCACCAACACGACGATCAACGACAGCCCGTACAGCGCCTTCGAGTTCGTCTCCGGCGGCGGACAGGGGTATCCGGTCCGCAACGTCAACGTGACCGGAGCGACCGTGCAGAACACGGGGACGGTCGTGGTCCAGGCCGAGGCCCAGGGCGCCGCCGCCTTCCGCAACGTCACCGCCACCCGAGTCGGCGCCGCGGGCATCTACAACTGCCCCTACCCGGCGAACTCGGGCTCCTTCACGCTCACCGACGGCGGCGGCAACTCCGGCTGGAGCAGCACCTGGTCGGACTGCTCCACCTGGCCCCAGCCCGGCCAGGGCAACCCGGACCCCGACCCGAACCGCAACCTCGCCAAGGGCCGGCCGGCCACCGCCACCGGCTCGCAGGACGTCTACACGCCGGGCAAGGCGGTGGACGGCGACGCCTACAGCTACTGGGAGTCCGCCAACAACGCCTTCCCGCAGTCCTGGACGGTCGACCTCGGCTCCTCCTACGCGGTCCGTCGACTCGTGCTGAAGCTGCCGCCGCCGTCGGTCTGGCAGGCCCGTACCCAGACCATGTCGGTGCTGGGCAGCGCGGACGGCTCGGCGTACTCGACGGTGCTCGCCTCGCGGGACTACCGCTTCGACCCGGCGACCGGCAACACCGTGACCGTGTCCCTGCCGTCCGGCACGAACCTGCGCTACCTGCGGCTGAACGTCACCGCCAACAACGGCTGGCCCGCGGCCCAGTTCGGTGAGGTGGAGGCGTACCTGTCTTCGTGACGTCCTGCGGGACCCCGCGCTTCGCCGCCTGGATCTGCTCGTACACATGGGTCCGCGGACCGGCGAAGCGCGGGTCCCGGATGTGTACTCTCGCCCGGGCCGGCCACCTGCCTCCGGCCGACCCGGCAGCCGGACGCGGCGGTGCGGCGCCGAGTCCGTGACACCGGCGGGAATGCCGGAAGTACCGGGCGGAGCGAGCCGTGCCCGCCCGGTCGCCTTCCTCGTGCGTATGCCTGCGGCCGTTCGCGAAGCCCCGAGGGACGGGGCGTCGGGGTCAGCTGAAGACCACGGTCCGGTTGCCGTGGATCAGGACGCGGCCCTGGCAGTGCCAGTTGACGGCGCGGGCCAGTGCCAGGCGTTCGGCGTCGCGGCCGACGGTGACGAGTCGGTCGGCACCGGCCCGGTGGTCGACCCGGATGATCTCCTGCTCGATGATCGGTCCCTCGTCCAGATCGGCGGTGACGTAGTGGGCGGTCGCGCCGACGAGCTTCACCCCGCGGCGGTGGGCCTGGTGGTACGGCTTGGCTCCGGCGAAGCTCGGCAGGAAGGAGTGGTGGATGTTGATGGCCCTGCCTTCGAGCCGCTTGCACAGGTCGTCGGAGAGCACCTGCATGTAGCGGGCGAGGACGACGAGGTCGATGTGGTGTTCCTCGACCAGAGCGAGCAGCCGGGCTTCCGCCTGCGGCTTGGTGCCGGCCGTGACGGGGACGTGCTCGAACGGCACGCCCTCGGCCGTCGCCAGCGGCTCCAGGTCGGGATGGTTGGAGGCCACCAGGACGATCTCGGCGTCCAGGGCGCCGCTGCGCCACCGGTAGAGCAGGTCGGCCAGGCAGTGGTCGAATCTGGACACCATTACCAGCACCCGCGGCTTGAGCGCGGCGTTCCTGAGCTGCCAGTCCATCCCGAACTCGGCGGCCACGGGCGCGAACGTGTCCCGCAGCCGGTCCAGGGTGACCTCGGTGCCGGGGGCGGCGAAACTCGTGCGCAGGAACACGATTCCGTGGTCGGCGTCGTCGAACTGCTGGTGCTCGGTGATGTCGCAGCCGTGCCCGAGCAGGAACGACGTCACGGCGTGCAGGATGCCGGGGCGCTCGGGGCAGCTGAGGGTGAGGATGAACTCGTTCTCCATACGAGGCTCCTCAGCGGTATTCCGTGCAGGCGTCGACCAGCCAGGCGGCCAGGTACGAGGCGAACGAGGAGCGGACGAGCAGCCAGACACCGGAGGTCCCTTCTCCTCGTTCACCTCGCACCACGAGGGTGACCGGTGCCTGTGCCAGCAGCGTGGTCAGGCAGGAGCCGACGGGAGTCACCCGCGGATCCAGGTCGACGGCGCAGCCCTGGGCCAGCACCTCGCGCACGAGGTGTCCGGACAGGGCCAGCGTGGTGCGCTGCGCCGAGACGTCGGTGACGGTGGCGAACTCGTCACCGATGGCCGAGCGCAGCCGTGCGAGGAGGTCGTCCTGCCGGCCGTCCGAAGCGACCAGCAGCCATTCGTCCGGGCCCATCCACAGGACCTTGACGTCGTCCGACAACTCGGCGCGCAGGGGGCCCGGCAGGGTGATGTCCAGGCAGGACTCGACGGCCTTCGCCGCGGCGCTGCCGGGCTGCACCCGCAGGGTGAGCTGGGTCAGGTGGGGCAGTTCCCGCACGTGCAGTCCGGTCGGCAGCTGCGCGAACTTGTCCTGCCACTCGGAGAGCGGGCTGAAGCGAGTGGGTGTCTCAACCGTCACGGCGAGCTCCCTCCTTGTCGAAGAGCACGGGGTCGGTCACGGTCACCGGGACGGTCCGGCCGTCCAGCGGGACGTAGAGGGTCTCGCCGATGCGCCGGGTTCCCGAGCGCACCAGGGCCAGGGCGAACGTCCGCTGGAGGGCGTCGCTGCGGTAGCTGGAGGTGACGTGGCCCAGCATGGGTACCGGGGGTGCCGGGATGTCGCTGGTGGCGATGATCTGGGCGCCTTCGGGGAGCAGCACGTGCTCGTCGGCCGGCAGCAGGCCCACCAGTTGCTTGCGGTCCTCGCGCCGGTTCTCCGCGCGGGTGAAGGACCGCTTGCCGACGAAGTCCGGCTTCTTCTTCGACACGACCCACGACATGCCCAGGTCCTGCGGGGTGATGGTGCCGTCGGTGTCCTGCCCGATGATCGGGTAGGCCTTCTCGGCGCGCAGCACGTGCATCGTCTCGGTGCCGTACGTCGTGAGGCCGAACCCGCTGCCGGCCGCGTGGAGGGCTTCCCACACCGTGATGCCGTACCAGGCGGGCACGTTGATCTCGTAGGCGAGCTCACCGGAGAAGCTGATCCGGCACACCCGCGCCGCCACCCCGGCGACGGTGGTGTCCTGCCAGGACATGAAGGGGAAGGCGTCGTTGCTCACGTCCAGGCCCGGGGCCACCAGGGCCAGTACGTCCCGGGAGCGGGGGCCGACCAGGGGGATCGTCACCCAGTGCTCGGTGACGGAGGTGAGGTGCACCCGCAGGTCGGGCCACTCCGTCTGCAGCCACTCCTCCATCCATTCGAGGATCTTGGCCGCGTTGCCGGTGGTCGTGGTCAGCAGGAACTCCTGCTCGGCCACCCGGATCACGGTGCCGTCGTCGATGGCCATGCCGTCCGCGCCGCACATCACGCCGTAGCGGACCCGGCCCGCCTTGAGGGTGCTCATCAGGTTCGTGTACAGCCGGTCCAGCAGTACGCCGGCGTCCGGGCCCTGCACATTGATCTTGCCGAGCGTGGAGCCGTCCATCATCGCCACGCCGGTACGGGCGGCCCGGCACTCGCGCAGTACGGCCTCCTCCATGGTCTCCCCGGCCCGCGGGTAGTACCAGGGGCGCTTCCACTGGCCGACGTTCTCGAACAGGGCGCCGTGCTCGACGTGCCAGGGGTGGATCGCGGTCACCCGGACCGGGTCGAAGAGCTCGCCGCGGTTGCGGCCCGCGAGGGCGGCGAAGGAGACCGGCACGGCGGGCGGCCGGAAGCGGGTGGTGCCGAGGTCGGCGACGTCCACCCCGAGGGCCTCGGCGACGATGCCCGAGGTCATCACGCCCGAGGTACGGCCCTGGTCGTGGGCGGTGCCGATGGTGGTGTACCGCTTGACGTGCTCCACCGACCGCAGGCCCGCCCCGGTCGCCCGCAGTACGTCGGAGACGGTCGCGTCGCGCTGGAGGTCGACGAACTGCGACGCGCCTTCCTGCCCGTCGTGACCGTCCTGGGGGCTCGGCACCCGCCAGAGCACCCGCGTCGGCGCTCCGTCCGGGAGCGGGGCGGTCGACGGCAGGGCGATCATCCGACCGGTCCTGCCGAGGGCCGACAGCGCCTGCCAGGCGGCGTCCACGCCGTCGGCGAGACAGCCGGAGAGAGTGAACGTACCGCCGGCCGCCCCTGCCGTACGGACGTTGCCGGGCGCGTCGGCGGGGACGAAGGCGCCGATTCCCGCGTCGTAGCGCAGGGTGCCGCGGGCCTGGCTGAACAGGGCCACCGCGGGGTTCCAGCCGCCGGAGACCAGCAGCAGATCGCAGTCGACGCCCTGCCGCTCGCCGAGGTTTCCCTGGTCGAAGGGGGCGACATGGGCACGGGTCACGTGCTCGATGCCGCTGGTGCCGGTGACGACATGGCCCGCGCGGATGCCGATGCCGCGTTCTGCGCAGGCGGCGCGCCAGTGCTCCGGCACCTCCTCGCGTGCGTCGACCACCGCGGCGATCCGCACGCCCGCGTCGGCCAGTTCGAGGGCGGCCGGGTAGGCGCTGTCGTTCGTGGTGAAGACGACGGCCCGCTGCCCGGGCAGGACGCCGAAGCGGTTGAGGTAGGTGCGGGCCGAGCCGGCCAGCATGATCCCGGGGCGGTCGTTGTTGTCGAAGGCGACCGGACGCTCGTAGGCGCCGGTGGCGTACACGACCTGCCGGGCGCGGATCCGCCAGATCCGCTGCCGGGAGACATGGGCGGGCGCCGCGGCACCGAGGTGGTCGGTGCGCTTCTCCAGGGCCAGGACGAGTCCGTCGTCGTAGTGGCCGAAGGCGGTGGTGCGCGAGAGGATCCGTACGTCGGGGTTGTCGGCGAGTTCGGTGAGGACCTCGTCGACCCACGTGAGAGCCGGCGCGCCGTCGATCAGTTCCCGGCTGCCGAGCAACGACCCGCCCGGCCGCGGGAGTTCGTCTACGAGGATCACTCGGGCTCCGGCACGGGCGGCTGCCAGTGCGGTGGTCAGTCCCGCCGGGCCCGCCCCGACGACCAGGAGGTCGCAGTGGGCGTGCATGGTGTCGTAGCGGGCGGTGTCCGGCTCGCCGGCCAGCCTGCCCTGGCCGGACAGACCCCGGGCGACCAGACCGTCGTACAGCTCCACCGTGGTGGCCGTGAGCATGGGCTCGGGGAAGGGGGCCTCGATCTGGACGAGCGCGTTGGGCTCTTCGGCTCCGGCGGCCAGGACACCGCGCGGGCGGCCGTACTTGATGCTGTTGGCCACGTGGTGCACGCCGTTGGCCAGCAGGGCCGAGGAGAGGGTGTCGCCGGGGTGCCCGGTGCAGGCGATGCCGTCGAAGGTGAAGGAAAGGGTGGTGTCGCGGTCGACGTGACCGTGGCCGGGGGCGCGGAACGGGGTGTTCATCGGGTGGCCTCCTGGCCCCTCGCCCGCGTCTGCGGTACGGCGGGTGCGGTGCTCGGCGGGATGGAAGGGCGCTCGGCACCGGTCTCGTAGACGGCGAGGAACTCGTGGGTGACGGTGTCGCGCACGGCGTTGAACCAGCGCCGGCAGCCGGCCGAGTGCACCCACCGTTCGGCGAACGGGCCCTTGGGGTTGTCGCGGAAGAAGACGTACTGGGCCCACTGCTCGTCGTCGAGCGCGTAGGGATCGTCGGGGTAGGCGATGTGCGCCTGACCGCCGTAGTGGAACTCGATTTCCTCGCGCTCACCGCACCAGGGGCAGGCTATGAGCTGCATGTCGATCTCCTTGGCCGGGGCGGTGGTCAGTGGGCGACGGCGGCTGCGCCGTGCTCGTCGACCAGGGCACCGGTGGTGAAGCGGTCGAGGGTGAAGGGCGCGTTGTAGGGGTGCGGTTCGCCGGTGGCGACGGTGTGCGCGAAGCACCAGCCGACGCCCGGTGTGGCCTTGAAACCGCCGGTGCCCCAGCCGCAGTTGAGGTAGAGGTCGTCGACGGGGGTCAGGCCGACGATGGGGGAGGCGTCCGGAGTGGTGTCGACGATGCCGGCCCAGGTGCGCAGCATGTGGGCGCGTGCGAACACGGGGAACAGCTCCAGGGCGGCGGCCATCTGACGCTCCAGGATGTGGAAGGCGCCGCGCTGTCCGTAGCCGTTGTAGCTGTCGATGCCGGCGCCCATGACCAGCTCGCCCTTGTGCGCCTGGGAGACGTACACATGCACGGCGTTCGACATGACCACGGTCGGGTGCACCGGCTCCAGCAGCTCGGACACCAGGGCTTGCAGCGGGTGGCTCTGCAGCGGCAGCCGCAGACCGGCCATGCCGGCCAGCACGGAGGAGTGCCCGGCCGCCGCGAGCGCGACCTTCCCGGCGGCGATGTGGCCGCGTGTGGTCTGCACGCCGCGCACCCGGCCGTCGACGATGTCGAGGCCGGTGACCTCGCAGTCCTGGATCAGGTCGATGCCGTACTCGTCGGCCCTGCGGGCGAAGCCCCAGGCCACGTAGTCGTGCTTGGCGATGCCCGCGCGCGGCTGGTAGGTGGCGCCGAGCACCGGATAGCGCACGTCGGGGGAGATGTTGACGATGGGACAGACCTTGGCGACCTCGTCCGGCTCCAGCCACTCGGCGTCGATGCCGTTGAGCTGGTTGGCGTAGACGCGGCGCTTGCTGTCACGGATGTCCTGGAGAGTGTGGGCGAGGTTGAGCACGCCGCGCTGGCTGAAGAGGATCGGGTAGTCCAGGTCCTCTTCGAGGGTCTCCCAGAGTTTGAGGGAGTGTTCGTAGATGCCTGAGCTCTCGTCCCACAGGTAGTTGGAGCGGATGATCGTGGTGTTGCGGGCCATGTTGCCGCCCGCGAGCCAGCCCTTCTCCAGCACGGCGACATTGGTGATGCCGTGGTTCTTGGCCAGGTAGTAGGCGGTGGCCAGGCCGTGTCCGCCGCCGCCGACGATGACGACGTCGTACGACCGCTTGGGGTCGGGGTTGCGCCACAGGAAGTCGGGGTGGTCGGGCAGGTCGGCGCCGGGCGTGGCCGGAGCCGAACCGCCGGGCGTGGCAGGGGTGTTGGCGCGCGGGTGCATCACTGAGCGGCCTCCTCGGCCACGAGCCGCGGGTCGGCGGGGGAGTCGGGGTAGAGCGGGAAGCGGTCGGTGAGGACCTGGACGCGTCGGCGCAGCTCGGCGGCGACCTGGTCGTCGAAGCCGGGCAGGAAGGCCGTGGCGACGATGTCGGCGACCTCCGTGAACTCCTCCGCCCCGAAGCCGCGGGCGGCCAGGGCCGGGGTGCCGATGCGGACACCGGAGCTGACCATCGGGGGACGCGGGTCGAAGGGGACGGCGTTGCGGTTGACGGTGATGCCGACCTGGTGCAGCCGGTCCTCGGCCTGCTTGCCGTCGAGTTCGGAGTGGCGCAGGTCCACCAGGACCAGGTGTACGTCGGTGCCGCCGGTCAGCACGCTGATTCCGGCCGCCTTCGTGTCCTCGGCCAGCAGCCGCTCCGCCAGGATCGCCGCCCCTTCCAGGGTGCGGGCCTGACGCTCCGCGAACTCCGGCCGGGCGGCCATCTTGAAGGCCACCGCCTTGGCCGCGATGACGTGTTCGAGGGGGCCGCCCTGCTGGCCCGGGAAGACCGAGGAGTTGATCTTCTTGGCGAGTTCGGCGGTGGACAGGATCACACCGCCGCGGGGACCGCCGAGCGTCTTGTGGGTGGTGGTGGTCACCACGTGCGCGTGCGGTACGGGGGAGGGGTGCAGGCCGGCGGCGACCAGGCCCGCGAAGTGTGCCATGTCGACCATCAGGTAGGCGTCGACCTCGTCCGCGATCCGGCGGAACTCCGCGAAGTCCAGGTGGCGGGGGTAGGCCGACCAGCCGGCCACGATCAGCTTCGGCCGGTGCTCGTGTGCGAGCTTGCGGACCTGGTCCATGTCGATGCGGTGGTCGTCCTCGCCGACCTGGTAGGCCGCCACCTTGTACAGGCGTCCGGAGAAGTTGAGCCGCATGCCGTGGGTGAGGTGGCCGCCGTGGGCCAGGTCGAGCCCCAGGATCGTGTCGCCGGGCTGCAGCAGGGCGGCCATCACGGCCGCGTTGGCCTGTGCGCCGGAGTGCGGCTGCACGTTGGCGGCGTCGGCTCCGAACAGCTCCTTGATGCGGTCGATCGCGATCTGCTCGATGGCGTCGACATGCTCGCAGCCGCCGTAGTAGCGGCGCCCGGGGTAGCCCTCGGCGTACTTGTTGGTCAGGACCGAGCCCTGGGCCTGCATGACCGCGAGCGGCGCGAAGTTCTCGCTCGCGATCATCTCCAGCGTGCCGCGCTGCCGGGCCAACTCCGCATTGATCGCCGTGGCGATCTCGGGGTCGAAGTCGTTGAGCTGAGCGCTGAGAACCGCGGAACGGGCCGCTTGCTGGTCGGGGGCGTGGGCAGTCATGAGAACTCCCTGGAGACCGACTGAAAGGCGACTGATATATCAATCTGCTGTTGCGCTACGCTAAGAGGACGGATCGGCTCGCGTCAAGGGAGGGTTTCGCGTGACTTCGTCGACCGTCGCTGGTCAGAGCGCAGCTGGTCAGGGCGCTGGAACGCTCGCCGATCAGGCCTATCGCGCCATCTCGGACCGCCTGGTGACCCTCCAGATCCGCCCCGGAGAGCCCATCAACGACGAGCGGATCGCCGCCGAACTCGGCTTCGGGCGCACTCCGGTCCGAGAGGCCCTCAAGCGCCTGGAACACGAGCGTCTGATCGTCGCCTACCCCCGGCGCGGAACGTTCGCCACTGAGGTGCAGATCGCCGACCTCGGGCACATCTCAGAGGTCCGCCGGCAGCTGGAGCCCCTCGCCGCGGGCCTGGCGGCGCAGCGCGCCGGCGAGGCCGACCGCGCCGACCTCAACCGGTTGCTGGCCCAGCTGGCGGACGCGTCCGACGCCGGCGCCGACCTGATCCGGCTCGACATGACCCTGCACCGCGCCATCTACGCCGCGACCCGCAATCCCTATCTCGAAGACACGCTGATCCGGTACGACAACCTGGCCACGCGGATCTGGTGCCTGTTCCTCGACCGGCTGCCGGGCCTCGCGGGTCATGTGCACGAGCACGGGCCCCTGCTGCGCGCCATCATCGACGGCGATGCGGAGAAGGCCGCGGCGCTGGCCGAGGGGCACGTGGAAGGGTTCGAGGCGGCGATCCGCAGCGTGATCTGAGCGGCAGGCCGCGAGCCGCGGGCGGCGTGCCGGAAGCCGCGTGCCGGAAGCCGCGTGCCGCCACACTCTCAGCCGCATGCCTGCATGCCTGCATGCCGGTTGCCGGTCGCTGCCACCCGCCCGCCGCCACGTGATTCGCCGCAGGTCCGAGCGCTGCCACGCCGTTCATCGCACGACCGCACGCTGCGCATCCCACGCCGTTCACCGCACTCCGCACGCTGTTCACCGCGCGCCGTTCGCAGAAGTCTCGTCGGCGTGACGGCCTTCCGCGGAATCCTCCGCGTCTGTCAGTGCGCTGCCGCGCGTCGTGGCTCTCCCGGTCGCAGGCGGGGCCTGCCCGCCAGCGTGGTCCACAGGTACGGGGCCACGTCGTCCTCGGAGAGCTGGGCGATCATGTAGCGGACGCAGCGTTCGATCTTCACCCGCCACAGCCGCGCCGCCTCGTTCCCGTCCGCGTTGCGCAACGCGTCGTGCACGGCGGCGTCCTCGCCCGCGATGGTGTCGCAGGCCTGGCTGTAGTCCATGTCCAGGACCGTGACGAACATCCGCAGCCGGGCGGTGAGGCGCTCGAAGGTGTGGGCGGCCTGGGGGAGGTCCGCGATACGGGCGAGGGCGTCCTGGTAGCGAAGGTCGACTTCCCGTATCCGCAGATGGTCGTTGTCGCGGGCCGCCGCGTGGACCTCCGCCAGGGCGGCCGAGGCCGGCGCGAGGTTCTCGCGGCCGAGCATGGCGATGCGGCGCATCAGAAGAGCGCCGAGGCTGGCGCGCAGGGCGTACAGGTCGAGGACATCCTTCGCGGTGACGTCCGGGATCGCGGTCGCACCGCCGGGCAGCAGATCGAGCATGCCCTCCTCGGACAACACCCGCAGGCCCGCGCGGACGACCCGGCGTGAGAGGCCGAGGTCGTGCGCGAGCGGGGCCTCCCGGACGCGGACCGGTTCGTCGTAACTGCCCTGGTCCGATGGGGTGATGAGGATCAGCAGGCCGTAGCCGGCGCCCCGCCGGTCCGCGGCCGGACGACCTGTGACCAGGTCGAGGACCCGCCCGCCCGGGAGCCTGAGCGCCCGTCACGCAAGAGGCTCGCCCCCTGCGGACGCGGACGAGGATATGACGTTACGTCACATGACGGACGGGGCAAGTGAGTTCAATCCGGGAACCTGAAGCCGACGGCGCCCCGGCCACAGCATCGCATAGGAAAACCTGAATGTTTCTCGATCTGTCGCACAGTGCCGACTGGTTGCCTTTATCTCGTCAAAACAACGGCGCGGACTTCGTGAAACCCTCATTTGCCGATGATGGGATCTCTATTTCGCCCGGGTTGGTCAGACCCGAGGGCTGAATACGTGAGAACTGTTTCCGAAAGTCCCGAGAAGCTTATCCTGAAGGGACCGGTAAGGTGCCAGAGAACAACACTCACCGCAGGTTGAAGAGCCGGTGGAAGCGGGCGGGCATAGCTTTCGCCGCGGGGACGAGCCTGCTCTTCGGCGGAATCTACGTCAGTGCCAACGCTGCGACCGTCCAGAGCGATTCCTCGTCCGGTGAATCGGCGACCACGACCGCGTCGTCCTCCGCCGTCTCGGACGTGGTCGACGCGGCCGACGCGTTCCTCGACACGCTGGACGACGACCAGCAGGCGGACGTGCTCCTCGACTTCACCGAGGCGAACGCCACTGCCTGGTCGAACCTTCCGTGCGGCTCCACCTGCCGGGTCGGGATCGAGCTCAGCAGCCTCAGCGACGAGCAGCTGACCGCGGCCAAGGCCGTACTGGAGGCGGCGGCGGGCACCGGCAGCGACACCGGATACGACCAGATCAGCCAGATCCTCAAGGCCGACGACTACCTCGGCGAGACCGCCAGCGGCTACGGCAGCGGCAACTACTACCTGGCGTTCCTCGGCACCCCGAGCACGAGCGGCACGTGGCAGCTGCACTTCGGCGGTCACCACCTCGCGCTCAACCTCACCTACAAGGACGGAGAGGTCGAGGGCACCACCCCGTTCTTCATCGGAGTGGAGCCGACCAGCTGGACCGACGACGACGGCACCTCGTACGCCCCGCTGTCCGGAATGTACGACGGGATGAAGGCCATGGTCGACAGTCTGAGCGACGACGAGCTGTCGGAGGCGAAGCTCTCCGATTCGTTCAGCGACGTGCTGCTCGGCCCGGACGACGACGGAGACTTCCCGGAGACCAAGGAGGGCCTCAAGGGCAGCGAACTCACCGACGACCAGCAGGAGCTGGTCCTCAACGCCATGGAACCGTGGGTCGACGTGGCGGACGACACGACAGCCGCTTCCGTGCTGAGTACCTACAAGTCGGAGCTCGACGATACCTACATCTCGTACTCCGGCAGCACCGACCTGAGCGCCCAGGGCGACTACGTCCGCATCGACGGGCCGGGCGTGTGGATCGAGTTCGTCTGCCAGGACGGTGTGGTCTACCAGAACCAGATCCACTACCACACCGTCTACCGGGACCACAACACCGACTACGGGGGAGAGTTCTCGTTCTGATGAGCCGCCTGCCGATCTCACTGTCACATGCGCTGCGCATGGTGGCCGGGGTCGCGGTGGCGGTGACGGCGGCGCTGCTTCTGGCAGCGCCGCCTGCTGCCGCGCATCCCATGCCGCACTCGGTGCTGCTGCTCGACGTGCACGAGACGTCGGTGGCCGCCGAACTGAAGCTGCCGGTCAGCGATTTCTCCCGGGCCAGCGGTGTCGCCCTGGACGACACCACCACGACGAAGCAGCTGTCGGCGCGGACCACCGCGATCCGCCGCTACCTGGCCGCGCATCTGCACCCCACCACCCGCCAGGGCAAGGCGTGGGCCGTCACCTTCGGCGACATGGCTCTGGGCCGGGCGGAGCAGACCTCCACCGGCACCTACCGCGAACTGACCGTCCGCGCCACGCTCACACCTCCGCCCGGCGGGGACCCGCGCCGGTTCGTCCTCGACTACGACGTCATCGTCCACCAGGTCGTCACCCACACCGTCATGGTCTCCGTCCGGCAGGACTGGGCCACCGGCCGAGTGGGCGACGCGGGTCAGGACACCGCGACCGAGGTCGGCGTCATCCGCACCGACACGCGGACCATGACCGTCGCCCCCCTCACCGTCGACCTGGAGAGCGGAAGCGTCTGGAGCGGGATCCACGCCATGTTCCTGCTCGGCGCCGACCACATTCTCGAAGGCACCGATCATCTGCTGTTCCTGCTCATTCTCCTGCTGCCCGCGCCACTTCAGGCGGACGGAAGCCGCTGGCGCGGGCTGACGAGCACCCGGACCGCCATCGGGCGAATCGGCCGAACCACCCTTGCGTTCACCGTCGGGCATTCCATCGCACTCGCCCTGAGCGCTTTCGGCCGCCTCGGAATTCCGGCCCAGCCGGTCGAGGCGTTCATCGCCTTCAGTATTCTTGTCGGCGCCGCCCACGCCATTCGCCCGATTTTCCCGGGGCGTGAAGCCGCCGTCGCCGGCGTCTTCGGCCTCGGGCATGGACTGGCCTTTTCGCTCACTCTCGCCGAGATGAACCTTTCCAGCGGCCAACTGGCGCTCAGCCTCGCGGGATTCAACCTCGGCATCGAATGCATGCAGCTCCTCCTCGTGCTCCTCGCCCTGCCGAGCCTGATCTGTCTCACCCGGCTGCGCAGGCATTCCGTACTGCGCGGCGCGTGCGCGGCGCTGACCGCCGGCGCGGCCCTCGGCTGGCTGCTGGACCGTCTCGGCCTGCCCAACCCCGTCGCTCGCGCCGCGGACAGCGCCGGAACGCACACCTCCCAACTGCTCCTCGTCCTCTTCGCCACCGCCCTGCTCGCCACGCTCCGGGTGATCACCAGCCACCGTCGCGGCCAGGGCCCGGGGAAGAGCTCCGGCACAAGTCCTGTGCTCACCACCAGGCTTGAGTAGGGAGTGCCGGGCAGCCGCCGGCCACCTCGTGAGCACGGGTCTGCCCGATGCGCAGGAGAGCGGCGCCGACGACCCGGCTCGCGGAGCCGGGGCCCGCTGCCGGGGCGGCGGCGACGCCGATCCCGCGATTCACCGAAGCGCCCACTGGAACCCGTGTCCGGGCGGGCGCTTCGGTGGTCGAGGGATCGTGGACAGTGCCCGGCTCAGACGCCCACCGGCTGTGCGCTGCCGACGGCCTTCAGGACACGGCGTTCCTCGAAGGACGCGGTGACGGCCCCGATGCCGTAGACGATGCCGAACAGCCCGAAGACGGTGGCCAGCGAGACCGCGCCGATGTCCGGCCGGACGAACAGGACGAAGGCCAGCGATCGACACCAGGCCGGTCAGTATGAACAGGGCCCGCTCACCCGGCTTCTCCCCGCGCTGGAAGGCCAGGCCGACCTCCAGGGCACCCGTCGCCAGGGCATACGCGGCGATCCAGATCGTGAGGGCCATCGCGGTGATGCCGGGCCAGGCCAGCGCGACCACACCGGCGACGACCGACAGCAGGGCAAGGAGCAGCCAGCCGAAGACCGGGCCCACCCGGTCGCTGCTGAAGGCGCGCATGGTGTCCGTCGCCGCGCCCATGAACGCGTAGACGGCGAACAGGATGACGCACACGCCGATGGTGATGCCGGGCCACACTACGGCGATCACTCCGACGGCAACCGCGAGCAGACCGCGCCAGAGCAGTGCGTTGGGCGAACTGAGCATGATGATCTCCCACTTGATGAGGGTGTCGCCTCGGTCCTGACACGAAGCGAGGGATGCCGGTGGTGCCACCCGGCCCTGCCCGAGTCGTGCTGTCCACCCTGAACGCTAGGGCGGCCCACCTTGGCGGTGATGCGTCATCCGACTGCGTTCGCTACTTCATCCCATGGGGCGGACCGGGCCGTGTCCGCGTCCTGCTGAGACCATGCAGGGTGCGGTGCAGTCATGTGACGGATGCCCATGCCCGTGCCCCCGCGAGAACATCGGCGCTGTCCGCGCAGCGAGGAGGCCACATGGTCACAACAGTGCCGATTCGTCCGGGTGTCGAGGGCTGCCGGCACTGCTCGGCAGCACCGCTGCGGTCGCAGCACACTGGCCGCGCCCGAGGGCACCGCCTACGCTCTGCGGACATGGGCGAGCGCATGGGTGAGCGCATGGGTGGTCCGACCGGCGGGCGGCCGTGATCGAGGGCCGGCGCATCCACCTCGCTGCGGACGCGGTCAGCCATCTCGCTCCGGACGCCGTCGGCGCGTCGCAAGGCCCGCCGGAACCGGTGATCGACGCCCCGCCGCCGCGTCCGGTCCGCCGGGCGGCCGACCTGTGGCGGCTGCTGGTGTCCCTCGCCTCGCTCGGGGCGACGGTGCTGCCGGCGGTCGCGACGCGGGATTTCACCCGGTCCCTCCAGCAGGGGCTGCTCAGCACGGCGACCGCCCTGCCGCCGGGGCTGCGGGACGGACTCGTCGCAACCGTGCAGGTGCTCGCGGTCCTGGCGCCGGCGACCGCCCTGGCGCTGTGGGTCACCCGGCGGCGGACCGACCCGGTCCTGCGGGTCGTGCCCGCGGCGGTGCTGGGCGCACTGGCCGCATGGTCCCTCACACACCTGGCGTTGGCGCGCAGCAGGCCGGACGCGTGGCCGGAGGTACTGGCCGGCCGGGCCGGTCTGGTGCACGCGGGCTGGCCGTCGGCGGTCTACCTGGCGGCCTGCGCCGCGGCGGTCGTCGGCGCGGGTCCGTGGCTGGGGCCGCGCTGGCGGCGGGTGCTGTGGTCGCTGACCGCAGCGTGTGCCGTGCTGAGCGTCGCCGCCGCCGCGATCGTGCCGCTGGACGCCGTCGCGGCACTCGCCGTGGGAGGCGCGGCGGCGTCGGCCGTGCTGTTGCTGGGCGGGGCTCCGGCGGACCGCCCGGCGGCACAGGCGGTCGCCGATGCGCTGGCCGCCAGCGGAATCCCGGTCACCGCCCTGCACGAACTGCCCTCGGACCAGCAGCGCCCCGGCGAGGGGACCGTCTACCGCGCCGAGACCACCGTCGGTTCCCCGCTGGCGGTACGGGTGCTCGCCGCCGAGGACCACAACCGCGAGCTGTTCCACCGGCTGGCCCGGCGGACGCTGCTGCGCCACCCGGCCGACGCGACCGACCGGTCACCGCTCGGGACGGCCGAGCACGAACTGCTCATGCTCGTCTTCGCGGCCCGCACCGGCGCCCGGGTCGACGAGCCCGTGATGGCGTA
This sequence comes from Streptomyces sp. NPDC086549, assembly GCF_044746205.1. Taxonomy (NCBI): domain Bacteria; kingdom Bacillati; phylum Actinomycetota; class Actinomycetes; order Kitasatosporales; family Streptomycetaceae; genus Streptomyces; species Streptomyces sp. NPDC086549. The sequence continues at coordinate 639,388 of NZ_JBIVBS010000003.1, forward strand.
TCCGGTGGCCGGGGGCGGGGCGCTCGTGGCGACCGTCGAGAACGACGCCCGTGCGCTGTCCGCACTGCCGGACGAGGAAATGACCGACCAGGTCCTCATCGGGGCCTGGACGTCGGTGGCCCGCCTCCAGGAGCACCGGCTGGGCCATCGGGCACTGCGCCCGGAGCACGTACTCGTCGAGCCGGGTGGCGAGCCGCGGCTCACCGCGTTCGCGCGCGCCCAGCTCAACGCCTCGCCCGAGGTGCTCGGCAGCGACATCGCCGAACTGCTGGCCACCACCGCGATACGCGTCGGCCCCCACCGCGCCACCGCCTGCGCGCTCGCCGGCCTCGGACCGGACCTGCTGGCGACCGCCCTGCCCTACCTCCAGCCGCTCGCGCTCATCGGCCCCGCGCGGCACGAGGTCGCCCGGTACGACCAGGACCGCGCACGGGCGGCAGGGGAGGGTGCCCGGCGGCGGACGCTGCGCGCCGGCGGCCGTCCGAGCCTGCTGCATGACCTCGCCGCCGAGGTCGAAACGGCCGGCGGTGCAACGGCGGTCCGGCCGGCGCATCTCGCGCGCTTCACCTGGAAGAGCGTCCTCGGTCTGCTGGGCGCGTTCCTGGTCCTGCACCTGGTACTGCCGCGGTTGGCCAACGCTCCGGCGGCGCTCGACGCGCTGCGCGACGCCAACTGGTGGTGGGTGCTCGCGGTGCTGCCCGTGACCTTCGTCTCGCAGGTGTTCTCGACCTGCCTGCAATGGGGCACCATCCCGGACAGGCTGCCGTTCGGTCCCACGTACTGGGTGGAGTTCGCCGCCTCCTTCCTGAACCGGATCACCCCGGGCAACGTGGGCGGCATGGCCCTCAATCTGCGCTACCTGCAGAAGACGGGAATCGAGACCGGTGCCGCGACGGCCTCCGTCGGGCTGCAGAGCCTGGCCGGTGCGGTCTCCAACACCGTGGTCGCCGCAGTCTTCTTCGCCTCGGCAGGGCGGGACCACGCCGGAGTGCATCTGGACCTGCCCGCGGGCGACAACGTGCTGTGGGCCATCGCCCTGACCCTCGCCGCGGGAGGCCTGCTCGCCCTTACCCGCCCCGGCCGGCGCTTCCTGAGCGAGAAGGTGTGGCCGTTTCTGCGCGCGGCCGGATCGACCGTCGCCGGGATCGCTTCCCAGCCGGCCAAACTCGTCGTGGGCGTCACCGGCGCGCTCGGCCTGCCCCTGATCCAGATCGTCGGCATGGCGCTGAGCGTCCACGCGTTCGGCGGCGGCCTGCCCTTCGTCCAGGTCGGCGCCGCGTACATGGCGGCCCGCCTGATCGCCAGTGCGGCTCCCGTGCCGGGCGGTCTCGGCGCCCTGGAGGCCGGCCTCATCGCCGGTCTGACCGCGCTGGGCATGGCGGCCGGGCCGGCCACGTCGGCCGTCCTCGTCTACCGGCTCCTCACGTACTGGCTCAACGTCCCCATCGGCGCCGTGGCCCTGGGCGACGTGCAACGCCGGAACTACGTCTGAAGGCACTCCGGCGCCACGGGGCCCTCCTGTCCTGGTGGCTGCCGGAACTCGACCGAGGCCGGCAGCGGGCCTCGGCAGAGGTCACTCGTATCGTTCCCGTCGCGAAGTACGCACGTCAGTCATCCGACTCAAGTCGCCGTCGACGGGTCCCGCGTCGTCGACGGGTCCCGCGCCGGCGGGGCGAGCGAGAGCAGGTGCCAGGACCAGGCGTCGAGTGCGACGAACAGGCCCGGGTCGAGCAGCTCGTCGCCCTCCCGTTCGTAGGCGGTGCCGTCGAGCAGCCCGGTCAGCCGGGACGACTGCCCGTGAAGGTCCCTCCAGGGCAGCGGAATCCGCCCCTCGGCGGGCCGGCCGGAGTAGTTGATCACGACGACGTACCGGTCCTGGCCGGCGGACCAGGACCAGGCCAGCAGATCGCGGTGAGTGTTGTTGTCCGGCCAGCCCGTGCAGGGCAGCAGCTGCCAGTCGCCCTCGCGTACGGGGGCGGTGGCGGTCACCAGGCGGCCGTAGAAGTCGTGCAGGGTCTCGTCGAACGGTTCCTGCGGCCGGCGCGAGAGGAACACGGGCAGCCGCACGCGACGGCCCTCGAACTGGCCCTCGTGCCAGAGCACCGCACCCGGCAGGGTGGCGACGGCGACGGCCGCCGCACGCTCCCGTCCGTCGGGCAGCGCGGCGGCGGCCCGGGGTTCGTCGTGGTTCTCCAGGAAGCGCACGAGCCGGCGCTGGTAGCCGAGACCGGCCCCGAGGTGGGCGCGGACGGACTCGGCGTCCTCGTGGACCAGGCGGTCGTAGAGCCGCTTGTCGTAGCAGTGGTCGAAACCCTGCTGCTGAAGGGCCCATTCGAGGTCCCAGTACGCTTCCGCGACGAAGAGGAGCCCGGGGTGGTGCTCCCGGACACGCGGGATGACGTACGACCAGAAGTCCTCCGCGGGGGCGGTTCCCGCCAGGTCTGCCCATGTCTTCGCGAACACGTCGTTCATGAGCAGCATCGCCATGTCGCAGCGCACGCCGTCCGCCTGGTCGCCGATCGCCGTCAGCGTCTCCACCGCCGCCGTACGCAGTTCGTCGCTGAAGGCGTTCAGCTGGACCACGTCCGGCCACGGCGGGAAGTAGGGGTCCCGGCCGCGGGCGTAGACCTGTCCCTCGGCCTCCAGGAAGGCCCCGGGTGCGCGGGCCAGGTCGTCGGACGTGCCGCGGACCAGGCAGCCCGGGCGCTCGGTGAGCCAGGGGTGGTCGGGGGCCACGTGGTTGGGGACGTAGTCGAGGATCAGGCGCACTCCCCGTGCGGCCAGCCGGGCCCGTGCCTGGGCCAGTCCTTCCGGCCCGCCGACGCTCCGGTCGGCCACGTAGTTCCGTACGCAGTAAGGGGACCCGGCGATGTCGGCGGGGGTCAGGTCGGGCAGGGCCTGGCGGAAGGAGGTGAGCAACTCCTCGTTGCCGAGGGCGATCCGCAGCCCGGCCGGGCTGCGCTCCCACACGCCCATCAGCCAGACCGCGTCGACACCCGGCCGTGCGACCTCGTCCCAGACCTCGCCGGGCACCTCGCCCAGGGTGACGGGGCGTCCGTACCGGGTGCTCAACTCGCCCAGCCACACCATGGTGTTGATCTCGTAGATGACGGTCATGACAGGGGCTCCTCCCGCAGGGCGCCCCAGTCCCCGGTGCCGACGACACGGAACAGCGTGGCGGTGACCGCGGCCAGCCCGGTCCAGCCGGTCTGGTGCGAGGCGCCGAGGCCGGCGCCGTTGTCGCCGTGGAAGTACTCGTAGAACAGGATCAGGTCCTTCCAGTGCGGGTCCTTGGCGAACTTCGGCCGGTCGCCGTGCACCGGGCGGTGGCCGTCCGCGTCGCGCAGGAAGGTGGAGGTGAGCCGCCCGGAGATCTCGCGCGCGACCTCGTAGAGATTCAGCTGTCTGCCCGAACCGGTCGGGAACTCCACGGTGAACGTGTCGCCGTGGTACGCGTGCAGGTTCAGCAGGGCGCGCACGAGGAGGATGTTGACCGGGAACCACACCGGGCCACGCCAGTTGGAGTTGCCGCCGAACATGCCGGAGTCGGACTCGGCGGGCAGATAGCCGACGCCGTAGGTCTCGCCGTGCACCTCGAAGGTGTACGGGTGCGCGGCGTGGTGGCGGGACAACGAGCGGATGCCGTGCGGGCCGAGGAACTCCTCCTCGTCGAGCATCCGCGCCAGGATCCGGCGCAGCCTTTCCTCGCCGAACAGCGCGAACAGGTGACGTCCCTCCGTGCCGGACCCGAGAGGGTCGCCGGAGGAGACGAGGGCCTCCACAGCAGGGTGCCGTCGCACGAAGTCCCGTGCGCCCTCGACCAGTTCGGGGAAGCGGCGATCGGTCCAGGCGCCGACCACGCTGGTCGCGGCGAGCGGAATGAGCCCGACCAGGGAGCGGACCTTCAGCCGGGCCGCTCCGCCGTCGGGCAGCCGCAGGACGTCGTAGAAGAAGCCGTCCTCCTCGTCCCACAGGGACGCGTTGTCCTTGCCGATGCGGTTCATGGCGACCGAGATCCAGGCGAAGTGCTCGAACAGTGTCTGCGCGTGCTCCAGGTAGACGGGGTTCTCGGCGGCCAGTTCGACGGCGGTCTCCAGGAGGTTCTGGCAGTACAGGGCCATCCAGGCGGTGCCGTCCGACTGGTCCAGGTGACCGCCGGTCGGCAGCGGGGCGCTGCGGTCGAAGACGCCGATGTTGTCCAGACCGAGGAAGCCTCCCTGGAAGACGTTGTCGCCCTCGACGTCCTTGCGGTTGAGCCACCAGGTGAAGTTCTTCATCAGCTTCTGGAAGGCGTTCTCCAGGAAGACGCGGTCGCCGCGGCCCGTGCGGTGCTTCTCCAGCTCGTAGACGAACAGGACGGCCCAGGCGTGCACGGGCGGGTTGACGTCGCCGAAGTTCCACTCGTACGCCGGGATCTGGCCGTTGGGGTGCAGATACAGGCGGCGCAGCAGCAACTCCAGCTGGGACTTGGCGAAGCCGATGTCGACCATGGACAGGGCGATGGTGTGGAAGGCGAGGTCCCAGGCCGCGAACCAGGGGTACTCCCAGGTGTCCGGCATCGACATGACCTCGTCGTTGACCATGTGGTACCAGGCGCTGTTGCGGATCCGGGGATCGGCGGCCAGCGGATCCAGGCCGTGCTCGGCCAGCCAGCGCTCGACGTCGAGGTAGTAGTACTGCTTGCTCCACAGCATCCCGGCCAGCGCCTGACGCACCAGGCGGCGCTCGTCCTCGCCCAGCCCGTCCGGGACCACGCCCTCGTAGAACGTGTCGGCCTCGGCCCGTCGCGCCTGGAGCACCTCCTCGAATCCCTCCCAGGGATCGTCGAGCCGGCCGTCGGTCAGGCGCAGCCGGACGGTGGTGCTCCCGCCCGCGGGCACGGTGAGCACATGGTGGACGCAGGCCTTGGTGCCGGTGTGCCCGGGGTTGACGGCGCCGGTCTCGCCGTGGACGACGTACCGGTCGATGCCGTCCTTGACGTACGGGGTGGCGTTCGGGGAGCCGAAGACGCGCTCGTTGTCGGTGTCGTTCTCGGTGAAGAGGGCCGCCGGGTCACCCGCGAAGTACAGCCACCGCGCCCCGAGTTCCTCGTGGTCGGCCCGGATCGCGCCCGGCGTGAGCCGCAGGCCCGGTACGGCCGTGCCGCCCGCCCACGACCAGGTGTGCCGGAACCAGAGCGTCGGCAGCAGATGGAGGCCGGCCTCGTCGGGACCCCGGTTGTGCGCCGTGATCTCGATCAGCAGATCCTCGGGGCCGGCCTTGGCGTACTCGACGAACACGTCGAAGTAGCGGTCCTCGTCGAAGACACCCGTGTCCAGCAGCTCGTACTCCGGCTCCCGGCGGCCCCTGGCCCGGTTGGCGGCGACCAGGTCGTCGTACGGGAAGGCGCTCTGCGGATACTTGTAGAGGTACTTCATGTACGAGTGCGTGGGCGTGTTGTCGAGGTGGAAGTAATACTCCTTGACGTCCTCGCCGTGGTTGCCCTCCGTGTTGGTGAGGCCGAACATCCGCTCCTTGAGGATCGGGTCCCGGCCGTTCCAGAGCGCGAGCGCGAAGCACAGCCGCTGTTTGTCGTCGCTGACGCCGGCGATGCCGTCCTCGCCCCAGCGGTAGGCCCGGGAGCGGGCCTGGTCATGGGCGAAGTACGACCAGGCGTCACCTCCCTGGCTGTAGTCCTCCCGTACCGTGCCCCACTGCCGCTCGCTCAGGTAGGGACCCCAGCGCCGCCATGGCGCCCGTCCCGCATCGGCATCCGCGAGCCGCTGCCGCTCGGCGTCCGCACTGTCACTGTTCGCCGCCATCGCACGCCCTCCCGTCAGAAGAGAATCGCTCAAGGGCGTCCTCGGAGGCAACGACCCTGCGCGGTCCCGGTCGCCGGAGCCGACTGCGTTCCCGCTCGGACATGCCTCCCCAGACGCCGTACGTTTCAGGGCCGCTCATGGCGGTCCAGGCACAGAGCTCGATCACGGGGCAGTGGCGGCAGACGGCCCGGGCCTTCTCCTCCCGCGCCCGCCTGCCGGGACCGTGTTCACCGTGCGGGGAGAAGAAGACGGAGCTGTCCATGCCCCGGCACAGAGCGTGCTGCTGCCAGTCCCAGTAGGAGAGGAGAGGGCGGTGGCGTTGGATCACGACGTTGCCTCCCGGAGACGGTTCGGTCCGGTGAAGGGCATCGTCACCGCCTGGCCGGTGTCACCGCTTCGGTCGTCCGACCGACGCGGGAACGGTACGCCGGCGAAGCCGCCTACTCGCCGGCCTCGGCGGCGCCGTTCATCTTCGCCCGGTTCCGCGCGAGGAGCGCCTGCACCTCCTGTTCGACCTCGTCCGGGTCGACGCCGAGGGCACGTCCCATATGAGCCGACCACACCTCCGAGCGGATGTTGGTCTCGAAGTCCAGGTCGGCGCGGACCTTTTCACGGGCCGCCTGGCGGTTCTGGCTCACCATCACGAAGGTCGACAGAAAGATCGCCTCAAGGCTGACGATCATCGTGAGCAGTCCGAAGGGGTACGGGTCCCAGACCGCCGAGTGGCCGAACAGACCCTCGTTGAAGCCGATCCAGACCATGAACCACACCGCGTGGATGTAGACGAAGTGCATGGTCCCGGAGAAGGTGGTGATCGCGTCCGCGATCCTGTCCTGGGTGCCGCGCATCCGCGCCAGGACGGCCTGCTCGTTCCGGAGCCGGATGTGCGGCTCATTTATCGCAGAGCCCATGCCCTGTCCTCCGTTCGCCTGCCACGCGATGCCGCTGGCAGCGTACGCGCCGGGCGGCTGTCGCCCTTACGTCAATCGACTGCGTACGACGCCGCATCCGCGGGAGTAGGCCGCGCATTGAGTCGTTTGACGGAAGCGGGCGGAGCAGCACCGCGACAGGGTGAGGGCTGCGCCGCCGCGTCGCCGCGGGAAGGGCACGAGAAGGGCATGGGCATGGCCAAGTCGACCGCCACCCCTCTGTTCATCGCCCTGGCGTGGCCGGGCGTCACGGCTCTGGTGCTGACGGTGTGGGTGGCGGCGTTGGCACTGGTCACCGGCTTCATGGAGGTCGCCCTCTCGTTCCGGCACGGCGAGGGCGCGCGCGAGCGGGCGACGTGGCTGCTCAGCGGCCTCGTCTCGATCTTCCTCGGATGCGTGCTCGCCGCGCGGCCCGACAGCGGGGCGGTGACGCTCGCCTCCGTGTTCGGCGCCTTCGGCGTCCTGCACGGCGCCTTCTTGCTCGTGCTGTCCGCGAGGACCCGTCGCGCCGCGCAGGCCGGAGGCCCGCTCGTCGGGTCCCACTGACTTCCTGACCGCATCGAACCCGGCACGTCCGTCAACGAAGGGATGCACTCATGTCGAACCCGACGCCCCCGGCCGGCCAGGCCACCCCGGCCGCCCCGGTGAGCAAGCTCGGCGAACTCTCGGAGAAGGCCCGCGACGTCCAGCGGACGGTGGAGGCCAGTCTCTCGGAGGACCGGCAGAAGCTGTCCGCCGCGGTGGCCGACGCGAAGGACAAGGCCGAACAGGGCGCCCAGCGGCTGAAGGCCGGCGGGGAGCAGACGAAGGCACACGTCACCGGCGCCTGGCACCAGGTGCAGACGTCCTGGCAGGAGCATGTGGACTCGGCCCGCAGGAAGTTCGAGGAGCGCAAGGAGGAACGCGATCTGAAGCGGCTGCAGAAGGCCGCCGACGACGCCGAGGAGTACGCCGCCGACGCCATCGCCTTCGCGATCGTGGCCATCGAGGAGGCCGAGTACGCCACCCTGGAGGCGGTTCTGGCCAGGGCGGACGCCGACGACGCCACCGAGGCGGCGAAGTGACTGACCGACCGACTGACGTAAGTGCGGCCGGCAACGGCTGAACCACCGCGTCGGGGGGGCCGGGGGGGGGGGCCCCCCCCCCCCCCCCGGGGGGGGGGGGGGGCCCGGGGGGGGGGGGGGGGGGCCCCCCCCCCCCCCGGGGGGCCCGGCCCCCA